>JAPOQK010000001.1 GCA_026710795.1 Candidatus Poribacteria bacterium | reverse complement strand
TGATCCTTGTGCGACATTTCCTGCTATATCTTGGGGTGTGACAGAAAGTGTATATTCTCCACTTTGCGTTAGTGGGACAAAACGAACCATCAATGTGTCATCTTCAGTTTCTACCAAGGTGACAGGTATCTCTTGTCCATCCGCACTTCTCAACATCACATTGGTATTTTCAAAGTCAACGCTGTCACCTTCTGTAAACTCAAGTGTGAAACCATTAACAGGATCAGAAATTTCAGTTATCTGATACGATGACAACTCAAATGACATATCAACTGTGTTTGCTTTGACTGATGCTAAACTCGGCACTTCAAACTTCAACCTAAACGGATACGGGACAGCACCCTGTGCGACATTACCTGCAATATCCTGCGGTGTGACAGAAAGTGTATATAAACCACCTCGCGTTAAAGTAATAAAGTTGACAATTATCTCGTCAATGCCATCATTTTCTAAAGTTATTGGTATCAGAGAACCATCCGGTCCCATAAGATTAATTATGGTATTCGCAAAGTCTATCTGTGACATCTCTACAAAATTGAGTGTAAGTTGATTGATAGAATCAGATAGATCTATAACCTGGTACGGTATTAGACTTAATGGGGTTTCTGCATTCAAAGAGACCGAAGATAACTTTGGTGCTTGGGAATCATATACGATATCATGTTCTACCTGATATGTATTGCCGGATTTGTCAACGAGGTCAACCGTCAGTGTATATTCTCCGTCAGCACTCCCATCTGTCGGTAATGGTGTGGGAAGCGTGAAGAAAAGTTGGTTCGTATCATCATGTGTAATGTACCCCGCAACCGCGTCACCATTTTTAGTATGTAAGTTAATAGTTTGATCATCAAGTTCAAGCAATGCTGGTCCAACATCTTCAACAGTAAAATTGAATTGCCCTAAACCGGCTCCAATATAAGATACTGGTTGATGCAGTACTATAGGTGTCGCAGCAGTTAATCTGGGTGCTTGTGTATCGTATATGAATGCGCGATAAGCAACATCACCTATGCGTCCGGCTTTATCTACCGGTGTAACAGCGACAGTATACTGTCCATCGGCACTGCCATCGTTGGGAAGTGCTACTGGTCGCCAAATTAATTGATTTGCAGCGTTGATCGTTGTGGTTCCAGGTACCGGTAATCCAATGGAACTCGTAACAACGATGCTGGATTCTCCGTCTCCTACTGCAATACCAACTCCTGTGGTATCTGCTAACGATGCAACAATCTCACCTGCACTACTGTTGACATAAACAATTGCTCCGATCTGACCACCAATCATAACTGTCGTAACAACAGGCACTGCAATTTCCAGTTGGAACCTGAAAATAAATGGTGTTTCGGAAACATTACCGATATTGTCACTCGGTGTAACTGTGAGTGTATATGTCCCGAGTATTGAAAGGTTTTGGAAATTTAATGTCAATAGACTCGCACCATCATTACTTCTGTGCACCGCAATCGCATTTCCATCAGGACCTGTTAGTGTGACAACTGTGTTATCAAAGTCAGTATCAGTACCAACAAATTCAACGGTTATCTGAGAGAAAGAATCGGTTACACCTATAACAGCATCAAGTGAAAGCTGACGTTTCGGGTCGGTTCCTACCTCAACAGTATTAATTGATGGGAATTGTGTATCTAATATAAGCGGGAAGATTTCCGTAAACTGATGTCCAGAGAAATCGACAAAGGATACATTGATGGAGTATTCTCCATCTGCTGTCCCGTTTCGTGGAATTGCTGCTTCGGTACTCCAAGTTAACCTATTATTCGCTATATCCGCTTCAACCTCTGCTTGTGGCACAAGGAACCCTTGTGTGTTCATAACAGTTATTGTTGATGCATCAAAATTAATTCCTGAGCCGATATAATTGGTTATTTCTGCCGTAATATCGCTTAAACTATTGACAGTTCCGGTTTCAGGAGTGATTAACCGAACTTGTGGTTGGGTTTGGCTGACCAGATAGAATTGCCGCCTGACAGCTGCACCAACATTTCCTGTGCGGTCAGTCGGGGTAACTTCAATCGTATAAGTACCATCATCTGAACCGTCTGACGCAATCGGTTGCAGTAGCGTGAGGGTAGCTGTATCTGTACCATTACTGGAAATGTCTATTGGCACTTCAACTTGACTTTCACCAAAACCACGTTTTAGACTAAAAGTACTCTGGACAAAATCAATACCGCTTGTTGTCTCATTGAGTCGAATAACAACTTCAGTCAGATTAGACACTGTCTGATTTGCTGCAGGAACAGTTGAGGTAAGCGTTGGGACTTGTGTGTCGTATATAAACTTGAAATTATGTATCTCAAAATTACCAATTGAATCTGCAGCCTTAATATTAAGTGTATAATTTCCGTCTTGACTCCCATCGCTTTTTATGAGCGGAGCATCCAAAATGTAAGTAAGAACATTGTTGGCACTATCTTGAAATGCTCGACCAGAGATAGGGGCAATACTACCATCTTGATTGGGAGTGCCGAATATAACACTACTAATGTTGTCTGCACCTGAATAAATAACACCTGTTCCAAATTCACCATCATCAAGGGTAAGGACAAACTGGTTAAGGGGGAGATTGTAGTAGACAGTGTCGCCTAAAACGTTAAACGGTTCACTATCACGCGTCGGTTTTATTGAAACAAGTTCTGGGGCAAGGTTATCATAAATAAATGAAATTGGAATCGGTGATGTTTTGTTACCTGCTTTATCAGTTCCAACAATTTCAATCGTATACCTACCGTCTTGTAGTCCATCAATTGTTAATAGAGGAGAAAACAGTTGCCAACGGATTTTATCACCAGCGAAACTTGTCTGTTGTCCGAGTAAGGCATTTCCGTTAGGATCTGTAAGCCTAATCGTTGAATCGTCAAGATTGAGCCCGAAATTATCTTCTAACGCAGCTTCAACATAATTCACCAATCCACTGACACCGCTACCGGGAATAAATTCACCTCTATTTGTCGCTACGGTTATTAAATTGGGTGGCGCATTATCAAAGGTAAACTTAACACTACTTGAACCAAGGTTACCTGCTATATCGGAGATATAGACTGTAGCTTCATACTCTCCGTTTTCTGTTAATTCATTAAGAGGATTTCCGAGTGTAAAAGTTGCTCTATTGTTTTCAGATGTTGCTAATGTTCCGTTGATGATTGCACCACCAACTCGCTTAATCACTATCTCGGTATCACGTCCTGTGAGATTAAGTTCTGTATTTGTTCCGTCACCTTTATCTGTGGTGAAACTGATAGTCTGAACGGTCGCGTTTACAAACGTACCATCTACAAGCGGCATGGTTTCGTTTATGAAAATACCTGTGATACGAGGTATTTCAGTATCAATTGTAATTTCTTCTGTCAAATCGGATTCTGTCTTATTTCCACCATTGTCCGTAATTTGTATTTTTAACTTGTACTTTCCATCCTCAAATACTCTCTCGTTTGCATCCTGACCCTTCCAATTAAAGGTATGACTTCCACTTTCTGTACTCAAAGCAATTGGTTGTCCAATTGCTTCACCGCCTGCTGCTCTTTGAAATACCAACAGTGCTTCAGCAACATTTTCGTCTAAAGTATAGTAAACAGGAAGCGAATTTAACACGGGGGAAAATTCGGCATCACCTAAACTGATATCAGGTTTTTCAGCTATTGTGTCTATTGTAACCCCTGTCTCAAGTTCTGATACCTGGTCCTCTATTAAGGGATCATCAACTGAAATAGTTAGTCTAACACGAATCGTATAATCTCCATCTGGTAGTGTAGTTGCTTCACCTTCGAGCTTTCCATCCCATTCTAAACTTACGGTCTGATTACCAGATAATCTAGTGCCAGTGTTGGTCTCAGTGCCGGAAAAAATTTCTTTTTCTCCATTATAATCCACATACACCTTATATTCATAAACTTGATTTTCATCGTCACCAGAATCGCCGGTTGTAAATATGATCTGTAACTTTTCTTGATCACCGTTAAATACTGAATCACCGTTGGCATTAACGGATAAACTTGAAAGATTCGCCCAAGCAAAAGGTTGTACAACTAGCAACACAAGAAACAAATGAAATATGAGAATGGGTGCACAACGAAAACTGGACGACAAGATAGTATTCGCATTCTTTTTGTTGTAGCACAGAACAGAAAAACAATTTTTGATTTTTGACACGCGTTTTCCCCCACTACCGCGAAGTCTGGTCAATTCCAATCTTCTAACTCCGCATGGTTTCACAAATATTAATTTCTAAGTTAGTACAGATTTCATTCAACACCATCTGGACACAGACCAGTTAACGATTGCAACGCCTGTTAGTGTTGACAAGTGCCTGTTTCTATTTTAAAGTTCCTGAAATTTATAAAAAGTTAGGTATTCAATTGTTGTATTAGACGCAGTTTTTTAAATTAGGTTGATAAAAACCTATTCATTAATTTCTGGTTGTTGAATTTAAATGGGCAGGTTCGTAACCTACCCATCGTTCAAGAGAATTAACCGATATCGCCATTAGCGACCATAGTTAATAACGCAGAATCATCTGCTGTGAGCGGTAAAGTAATTTTTGCACGTTCTCTGCTTGAGTGGTAGGTAGCAAAAATAAGTTCCGTTGATTGAAGTGCTTTGCGTCCACTAAGTTCGGGTTCACGTCCTGTCTTAACGCTGTCAATAAGGTCAAGAACGGAAAGTGTTGTATCGTTTCCTTTAGGTGTGACATCGCTTAAATCAGGCACTTCCCATTCATTTGAACCTTCTCGCAGCATACGAACAGGTGCACCACCACCAACATCAATAATTCCTTTGGTACCGATGATGCGATTAGCGAAACCTTTTAAAGAAACTCCTCCTGTTGTGAGCAATCCTTCTACACCGTTTTTCCAACGGTACCATGTCAAACCACTCGTTTCAACTTGCGTACCGAAAACAATTCTTTCCTCTGTCACATCTATTTGACCAATAACCCAGTCAATAGGTTCGTCATTATTATAAAATTGGAACATATCAAACCAATGGGTTCCCCAATCAAGTAAATTTGAACACGAGCCTTCACACCTGCGGATTTCACCGATTGCGCCTTCGTTTGCTAACTGTCTTGCCTTGATGAATTGCGCGCCAAAACGCCGTTGATGACAGAAGGTGATGACGACATCGTTATCTACGCAAGCTTGATATAGTGCTTTGGCATCACCCCATGTTGGTGCCATCGGTTTTTCAGAATGGATGGCTTTGATCCCACTATTCGCAGCAGCGATAACCATATCCTTATGAAGCGCAATCCACGTGCAGACACTAACAAAATCAAGTGATTCCTTTTCAAGCATCTCATGATAGTCTTCATAAGTGCGCGGCACGTCAAATTGTTCTGAAAACTTATCACGCGCACCTTCAACTGGGTCTGAACACGCAACGATCTCAACATCTGGTGATGCATTATATCCTTGAGCATGTGCACGTCCACGTCCACCACAACCAATTATACCTGCTTTAAAAGTTGCCATAAAAATTTCCTTTCGTTATGATCCAAAGATCATTAGCATTTTCTCGCGACCAGAAGATCGCTGTGGCTTATATATTTACGTTAATTGATTAACAAGTGATTCGTCTAAGTCAATCCCTGACTTAAGGTGTCGTTCTCTCTGTTTATATGCACGTTCACCAGGGATTAGTATTTCATTTACACCCGTTTCGCGTCGATTTTCCTTGATTCGATCGATTAAAATATCTACTTCGTGTTTGAATTGTTCCAACGGAACATATACTGCCGGATCCAACACAATCATGAGTATACCATAATTTGTACCAGGAAGTGGAATTGTTGATGCATTCACAAGCGCACCCGCGAGGATTTGCGTTATGAGAGCAAGACCAAAACCTTTGTGTCCACCAAAAGGACGCACACTCCCTTTTAATGCTTCTTCTGGATCTGTTGTCGGTTCGCCTTCAGAATTATACGCTAAACCTTCTGGAATAGATAAACCTTCATGCATTGCAACAAGCAGATCCCCATTGGTAATCGCTGCAGTGGACATGTCAAACACAATCGGTACAGAATTAGATGGAATTCCGACTGCAATAGGATTTGTGCCTAATATCGATTCTGTTCCACCTTCAGGTGTGATACGTGGCAAACAATCGGCAAAAAGAATACCGATGAGATCTGCCTTCCGCGCCATATCAACATAGTAACCTACCATCCCACAGTGTGATGTGTTGTTAACACCAACTATACTAAAACCTGTTTGCTTTGCGCGTTCAATAGCGAGTTCCATAGCGCGGTAAGCAACGAGATAACCAGGTTGATTTCCTCCGTTAACACAAATGCACTGTTGTTCCTGATTTTCAATCTGGATTTCTGTTCGTTGCCCTTTATCATAACGGTTTCTAATACCAGGCAATCTAATAAATCCATGTGTTTTTCTTCCGCGCAATTCTGCTTCTAACAATATGTCCGTGATAATGGCAGAGTCGGTTGACGGGATACCATTCTTTGTCAGGAAGGATTCAGCAAATTGTCGTGCTGCATCTATGGAAATCAGCAAGATAGTTCTCCAATACAGTTATATCTACTGGTAAAGTAAAATGTTGACCCCTATTATTAACGCTGCTATACTCTACCACAATTAAGATTGAAACTCAACCCACTTTTTATAATGGAAAGGAGAGGATGATAGATGGCAAACCGGAAACATGATTTAGTTGAATATCCTATCCAAGATAACGTCCTACTACAAGCATATTGGAGAGATGATGTAGGTGGACGGGGACCCGCAGCATCCTTATATGTCTATGACGATGAGATTATGCGGTTCGATTGCTTTGGTGATGACAACGGACATTGCCACTTCAACTTACGTCAGACGCGTGGTAGACGTTGGATGTACCCAAAAGGCTCTTTCCAAGACCATATTCAGCAGAGCTTGTTCGATCTTCGGACAAATCTGAATTTCTGCCTACAAACCCATCAAGATCAACGAATTCAGGAAATGCGGATAGCACAAGATGGGTTAGAAAATGCAGCACAAAAAATGGAAACATATTTGTTAGAACTTGCTGATAAACTTCAAGGCGAAACTGCATGAATGTTGTTACTGCAGCCGAAATGCGTCAAATTGACCAAGATACTATAGAAGGTATCGGAATTCCCGGCATTGTTCTTATGGAAACTGCTGGGAATGAAATTGTCCGTGTTATTGAACGTCACTATTCGACTGCACAACGTATCGGTATCTTTGTTGGTAAGGGGAACAACGGCGGTGATGGTCTCGTTATTGCGCGACAGCTTGCACATACTGGACGTGATGTATCAGTTTTTCTTGTTTCACCAGCAGAAAGTTTCACAGGAGAAGCACGCACGAATCTGGATATTGCCAGAAATCTTGGATTGAAAATTGAGGAAATCCAAGCAGATTTCGCATTTCTTGATACTCTACACTGTGATCTGCTGATAGACGCGATTTTTGGTACAGGGTTGCATGGAAACGTGCGGGACCCCATTGCAAATATAATCAACGCTATCAATGATCTTTCCATACCTATTCTCTCCGTGGATTTACCCTCAGGTTTGGATGCAGATACCGGACATCCCTTGAGTACTTGCATTCAAGCAGGCAGAACGGTAACGATAGGTTTGCCGAAAAGAGGATTATTGCTACATCCGGGTGCTGAACTTGCAGGTGAGTTAGAAATAGTAGACATCGGTTTTCCACAGCAAGTCATTGACACACAGAATATAAAGGTAAATTGGACAACTGAAAAAGACGCAGCTGAATGGTTACCATCCCGCACACCAGCTTCTCACAAGGGAAGTTATGGACGAGTTCTTGTTGTTGCGGGTTCAACAGGGATGACAGGAGCAGCGGCACTGGCAAGTGAGGCAGCTTTACGCGTCGGTGCAGGACTTGTAACACTGGCTATACCGAATAGTCTAAACCCAATTTTAGAGGTTAAACTATCTGAGGTGATGACGCTACCTTTACCAGAAACAGAGGAAGGAAGTTTAGCAGTATCCGCTTCCACACCTATCCTTGAATTTGCAGAAAAGACAAAATCTGTTATTGCTATTGGTCCTGGACTTTCCCAACATCCTGAAACAGTAGCACTCGTTCATCAATTGATTAATGAAAATCGGAAAAGGGATCTCGATTTACGAATGGTTGTTGATGCTGATGGGTTGAACGCATTATCACAGGCAACAGAGTTAATCTCATCACTTGGTGAAGAAGCAGTTCTCACACCGCATCTCGGTGAAATGGCACGGTTAACAGATACGCCAATCCCGTCATTAGCAACAGACAGGATTAGTATTGCAGAGAAATTTGCACAAAAACACAATGTGACACTTGTACTTAAAGGAGCACCCACCATTACATCAGATCCGAATGGTAACACGTGGATTAATTCAACCGGTAATCCAGGAATGGCAACAGCAGGAATGGGAGATGTGTTGACAGGTATAATCGCTGGTTTGATGGCGCAAAATGTTTCAAGCGAAACAGCAGCGGTACTTGGCGTATATCTACACGGATTAGCGGGGGATATAACCGCTGAAGCGGTTGGGATGCATGGTCTCATCGCAGGCGATGTGCTAAGGTCAGTACCGCAAGCAATCACGTCCATTTTACCCAATTAATCTTACTTATAGGAAAATAATGGCAACATACAAAATTTATCCAGTTGCAGCAGCAGATGCTTCAACTGCATTTCAAATAGAGTTAGATCCGCGTGCAATTGCAGCTGCGGAAGAACTTGACAATAGTAGCGCACAAGGCACAGAAAGAGAAGAGATATTACAAAAACATCTCTCTCCTGACTATGAAAAAGGTTATAGAGGTACTGCGTGGGATCTGCACGGTATCTCTGCGGGGTTGACACCTGAACGTCTGTCTCAGTTACTTGAAGCACATGGAGAATCCTTTGACCCATGTGCCGAACGCGAGACTTATGACCACAGCTTGATGGTCAATGTTGAAGAGGAATTAGCATCACAGTTAGAGGATATCCCAGCATCTGTTTTGAACGCCATTGTTGAAAAATATAAAGACGAATTGTTCTAATTCCTATAGTTTATAGGTAAAAACTATGCTTGTCCGTTCGTTACCCATATCTTCTGAGATTGATTCACGACTATAAGATCCTTCCTAACTTCAGTTAATGTTTTTGGTGGGCACACCATTTGTTACATCCCTTATATATATTGTAGGAGCGACCAGAAGGTCGCTCCTAACATGTGAAATATCTAATTATTCCAAAAATCACCATCAATGCAAATTCACATTATGTTCCTAATAATCCGCAACAGAACCGTCAAATAAACGAGCGTTAGGCCAATTAAATTTCCTTCCGGAATTACTAACCTCAATAACCTTCGCTTCATCTACTTCAACACCTAACCCTGGACCCTCTGGAAGCGACACGTAACCTTCATCATCCATCTCCCAAGTCTTTTGTGCCACACCAGCAGGAAGGACATTTTCATACCCCTCATGAATAAGAAAAAACGGCACAGAAGCAGATAGATGGAAACTTGCGGTGAGACCGAGATACGACATTGTACAGTGTGGAGCTATCGGTACGTGGTGTGCCTCGGCAATTGTTGCAACTTTTTTGACCTGCGTGATACCTCCACCATGTCCAACATCCGGTTGAAGAATGTCTATCACCTGTGCCTCAAGAATCTCGCGCACCTCCCATATTGTGCGGTCACGTTCACCGGTTGCCAACGGAACAGGGACGGATTCACGCACCCTGCGCATAACTTCAATGTTGCCCGGAACCCATGCCTCCTCAAGAAATAGTAGATCATCGGGTTTAAGGTAACCAGCAAATTGTTTCACGACTGGAGGTGGCATACGACTATGTGCATCAAACATCACTGCACCATCTTTACCGACCTTTTCTCTTGCATCGTGAACGCGCTGCACCATATTCGCAATCTCTTCAGGGGTTCCAGCATGTGTTCTGGATCCACTTGGACCCGTTTTAATTGCTTTCGGACTCGGGTATTTCCAAATTTTATCTCGACAGGGACCTCCCAATAGACGATAGACCGGAACACCCCAAAGTTTTCCAGCAATATCCCACAACGCCATATCAATCGCAGAGATAGTATGCACCATCAAGCCACCACCACGAATATTGCGATGTGCACGATATAAACGCTGCCAGTGATGTTCAATACGAGTCGGGTTTTCTCCAATAATCATTTCGGATAGGGAACGTGCCAATTCGCATGTGACATTCGTCTCCATGTTATTGATTTCACCCCATCCAGTAACATCCATATTTGTCTCAATCTTGACATACGCTTTCTCACCCATCGGGTAAGCCTTAAGGTCGGTCACTCGTATTTGTGATCCTTTATCTTCATAATCTGCCATTGTGATAACTTCCTTTCATTTTTCCTTTAGTTTTTCATATCATCTAAAATATGTCAACATTTTCATAAGGATATTTAGTTTTCAACTTTTCTGAAGAATTATACAACATACGTTAATACTTTAGAATATATTCGTTGGTCGGGTTTCACACGCTCTATCCATAAATCAACGCTGTGAATGCACTGTTGGCATTCAGCGGGTGTCAACTTAAGAAAAAATTGCTGATTCTTGATTTGGTAAACCCTAGCTCAGATAAACACAATATAATAATACACCTATAAAATACCAATATATATCCAATAAGATATTTCACTTTTTAATTTGACACACACAAAAAGATACCATATAATTAACGTATGTTTAGAATATTGGATTATATCGGTGACACGAGTTGAGATACGTTAGAAGGAGGTATAAACACAAATTCACTAAATGTGTAATACTTGGTTTTTGTGACTAAGGGACTGTATATGGGTTTTCTAAGTTTCATGTCTTACAAAGTGTGAAGGTAGGTCAAGAGAAAAAAAGAGCAAAAATAAAAAAAGCGAAATTCGCGTCACATTCCTTATCCTGACTGGATGCAAAACGTCACAGTGACGTGCAAAAAGTCACAATTTTTAGCACATACTGATGAACAATGTAACCCTAAATTAACAGATATAGATTTCGCTTCTCTCTATCCGACCTACAAGAAATTATATTGAATTGTGAAAAATATATCCGAAAAAACCGAAAACTAAATGACCCTATTACGTCCGTTATTTTACTTGACATTTACTTTTTTTTATGATATTGTTTTTAATGATAGATATATTGGAAATTCGCAATTATACCAAAGATCCGTCTAATGGAAGACAGTTTTAGGAGGAAGACAGAAGGTTTTATGAAGAAGTTTACAATTATCCCGTTGATTTTATTCTTGTCCATCTGCTTAGCATGTGAAACGAAACAGAAAGGTCCTAGCCACCTGAAAGTAGGAACAGATAAACTTATTGATAGTGGCCTCGCGGTTGAAGCAGTTAATCTACTTTTAGAAGCAGAAAAAAGAGAAGAAGACAAAGCAGAACCACGTGCACTACTTGTAATTGCTTATTCACATGCACTTGCATCAGGTGTAACAAAGGGACAAGACTATGAATCAGAGTACAAAAGACAAAGAGCTGAAAGAATAGCCGCATTAAACGATGCTGAGATGAACAAAATGATTGATCATCTCAGAAAACGCTCGCAAGTACAGCAAAATGGATTCCAAGCATTAGTGGACAAAGGATCTGATGCCGCCACTTTATTAGTTGATCACATCATCCAAGGAACATACCCAGACATGCACGGACATTTTATTTCTGTCCTTGTAAAGATGAAGTCCAAAGCGGTTGATCCTATCTTAAGCAGAATTACAGATACAGAGGTATCCTCTGCAGTAAAAATGAAACTGATCCGAGTACTTGGTGATATTGGTGATGAAAAAGCGGTTGAAAGTTTAAAATCAATTGACATGACAAATTTGCATGCCGCGCTCAAAATGGAATTATACACAACGCTTTATAGACTCGGAGAAGATACATATAAATCCGAGATACTCAACGGGTTAACCGCTAATCAAGACGAAGTTAGACGTGCCGCAGCGAAAGCAATGGCAAATCTCAAAGGTGTCAAAACGTCTTCTCTCATCAAAGCACTCAAAGACGAGGATTCACAAGTAGTTGTTGACATTGCAAAGGCTTTGGCAGTCCACAAGTCCAAAGAGGCAGTTGAACCCTTAATAAACGTCTTCAAGAGTGACCATTCTATGAAAGCAGCACAAGAGGTAATAAATACACTGAATACCTATGTTAATTCAGGCGGTGAACTCAAAAAAGGGATAGGAAGACGTATAGCTCTCTTACTCATTGAAAAAGAGGTAAGTAGTACGGATGTGCGAATTATGCTTGTGTCTTTTTTGAAGGGAGACGCACTTGTAAAACAGCTAAAAGCAGCAAGTTTGCTTGATGGTCTTGATTCAAAACTCTACGATTATGCACAAACAGAGGAAAGTTCAACTTTGAAATCAGAACTCAATGACCTATATACAAAGATAAAAAGATAGAATGTTAGATACATTTCTACGGGTTAAGTTAATACGACCTCTCTCATCTTTCATGGAAGAGGTCGTCATTTTGTTATGTGATAAAGGAAACCCGTTATTTGTGAAAATTTTTACTAATTCTACACAATATTAATTATTTCTTGACACAAATTTGTATCGGTATTATTATATTGGTAGAGAATTTATCCTCAGTTTTTTGAGGAACTAATATTCTATATTTATTCTACACTGTACATCGGATTTAGCACTTATGTTGATTCTTAGGAGGAAAAACGAACCTAACATGAAAAAACTTGTAACGATATGCCTCGTTTTAATATGGGCTGTGTCGTTTGGCTGTGATCAGAAAAAAATTATTCCAGAAATTTCCCCCGGCAGAGATAAATTATTAGGAGCCGGTCTAGCTATTGAAGCAATTGAGGAACATCTTAAACTTGCAGAAATCGAAGAAAAAGATAAAGATGAGGCTAGGGCACTCCTACTCATTGCTTATAGTCATGCATTATCAGAAAACACTACGTGGCTAAGAACAAACAATAAGGAAACCGAATATCGAAACGAACGAACTCGCAGACTTGCTGAACTCAATATCTCTGAGATGTGGGAAATCTTCCGAATACTTAATGAGAGACATCGCGTCCAAAAGGATGTCATACAGATACTAATTGATAAAGGTGTCTCTGTAATTCCTCCCATTTCGCAGAGTTTTATTGATAATAAGTATCTCAATGCACATAAAGATTTTGTATATATCCTGACCAAAATCGGCAGCAAAGGTCTTGATGAACTCTTCTCCACAGTAAATAATGTAACCACCCCTATTCTCGTCAAGGACAGGATGATACGAATTATCGCTGATATTGGAGATCCTTCGGCTAAGGAACGGTTAGAATCTCTTAATAATACGGTGGCGGATGCAGGGTTGAAAATGGAGATTCTATCCGCACTATATAGACTCGGCAATAAAGCATACCAAAAAGATATTGAGATGGGTTTGACTGATGATAACGTTGTCGCACGTCAAGCCGCCGCGAGATCAATGATATTGCTCAATCAACCGTCTACTAACAAAATGATCAAAACGCTTAAGGACCCTG
This sequence comes from Candidatus Poribacteria bacterium, assembly GCA_026710795.1. Lineage (GTDB taxonomy): Bacteria > Poribacteria > WGA-4E > WGA-4E > WGA-3G > MSPOR6. The sequence goes on along the minus strand of JAPOQK010000001.1, from coordinate 81,528 downwards.
ACGATTTAGTTCGGTTATCCATCGTCCAAGCATTAAAAATACATACTGATAAGAACGCAGTAGATAACTTAGTTAGTATGCTTACAAACAATTCCAGTCTTAACACGAAAAAGGCTGTTGTGGAGACCTTAAATCACTATGCTGAAATTGGACTTGCAGATGGGTTAGCAAAACGTTTAATCATGTTGTTGATAGATACCGAGATTCCTAATCATGAAGATAGAGTCCTTATTGTCCAACTAATTAGAAAACCTGCTCTAATCAAACAAATCGTTGCAGCAGATCCATTTGATAATTTACCGCATAAACTCTACGACTATTATACAAATAAAGAAACCAACACCACGGTGCATGGTGTGCTAAACGGGTTACTTATTGAGCTTGAAAAGAATGTACCTAATGAACCTGAAGAATAAATAGAGAAAGCGCAAACAACAATAAGAGAATCCCCGCATATCCGTAATATTTGTCTCTATTTATTTCTATTTATTAAGGAATAATATCAATGCCGAACTATCCAACTGACATCAAGATTACTAAAATTGAACAGATCACAATTGAGATTGACCAACCAGCCATCGGTTGTAACTCTGGTGCGAAGGAGATTAAACAACCTGACCCAAATGGTAAATGGCGTGAAGGAATTACTCGTATATATACCAATGATGGCACACTCGGTTGGGGCGCAACAAGTTGGGGTTCGTCTGCTGAAGAAGCAAAATCTGCCATTAACAAGACGCCTTTTGATCTGTTGAATCCTGAAAATGGAGTCGTTGAACAATACCGTGGGTTTGAAAACGCTTTATGGGATACTATCGGAAAAATACTTGGTAAACCCGCATATCAACTCATGGGAACTGAATCCCATGGCAACGGTTTATCCGCTTATGATAGCACAATCTATTTTAACGATCTGCTCTACGAGACGAAAGCAGAAGGGCTCAAACGGATTGAAGATGATGTAAAAAAGAGTTTACGGGATGGATTTACCGCATGTAAAATGAAAATAGGACGCGGAAATCATCTCATGGAACGCAAAGCTGGATTAGAACGTGACATTGAAGTTGTGCAACTTGCACGCAGCACCGCTGGAGACGGTTACAACATCCTCGTTGATGCCAACAACGCATATACTTATGATGAAGTTATCACCTTTCTCAACGAGACAAGCGAGTGTGATGTTTTTTGGATTGAAGAGATGTTTGAAGAGGATGTTGAATTATACCGAAATCTAAAAGCATATATTCAAGAAAAAGGGTTGAATACATTAATTGCCGATGGTGAAACCCGCACTCGTGCACCTCTTGAATTCTACGATCCATTTTTTGAAGCAGGTGTAATTGATGTTATCCAGCACGATATGAAAGGACTTGGTGTTACCGGTTGGCGACGACTCGCAGATATGGCTGCTACTGGCAACGTCAAGTGTGCACCGCATAACTGGGGTTCCCTGCTCGGTTTCTTCCTTAGTCTCCAATTCGCAAAGACTATCCCACATTTTCTATATGGTGAAGTCGCAACCCTAACAAGTGATGTAATTGATGTCTCTGGTTATGAATTCTCAGATGGATCGTTCACAGTTCCTGACACACCTGGGCTCGGCTTAGAATTCAATCAAGATGTCTACGATGCACACTACGCTGGCAATGAACATTGGCAAGTCTCATAATAGCAGTCGCACCTCATGTGCCGTAACTCCCAGGTAATCTCATGAAAAAAATACTCGTCGCAATGAGCGGTGGCGTAGATAGTTCCGTTACTGCTGCCATGATGGTAGATGCAGGTTATGATGTCACTGGCATCACAATGCGTCTCGGTTCACCCGATACAATTGAAGTCGAACCTGAACGTCCCAATTGCTGTTCACTTGAAGGCATTGAGGACGCAAGACGTGTTGCTACCCAACTCAGTATACCTTTCTACGGTGTGAATTACGAAGATATATTCCGAGAACAGATCATAGATTACTTTGTGGAAGAATATCTCGTTGGTCGCACTCCCAGTCCCTGCATGGTTTGTAACCGTGAACTCAAATTTGGTAAACTCCTTGATCTTGCCAAATCGCTGGAGTGTGAAGCAATCGCAACCGGACACTATGCCCGAATTGAACAGCACCCTGAAACAGGACGTTTTCTGTTACGCACTGCGCGTGATATCAGCAAGGATCAATCCTATTTCCTTGCAGCACTCACACAGGATCAACTGCAATGTGCTATGATGCCTCTCGGTGAATTCTCAAAAGCAGAGGTGCGTGAACTCGCACGTAAATACCAATTGCGAACAGCCGAAAAGATTGAAAGCCAAGAACTCTGCTTTGTAGCAGATACCAATTATAGACGTTTCCTCCAAGATAGAATACCCGAAAAGATACAAGACGGCGATATTATTGACAAAGAAGGCAAAGTCCTCGGCAAGCATCAAGGGGTTCCGTTCTACACAGTAGGACAACGTCGTGGACTTGGCATAGCGGTTGGCAAGCCTTTATATGTGACGCAGCTCAACGCAAAAGAAAATACTGTCATGGTTGGGGAAACAGACGATCTCCTTGAAGATACCATGCACGTGGAACGTATCAACCTCATCTCCATTGAGAAGTTGAAAGAACCGATCCACGCACACGTCAAAATCCGTTCTCGTGACGAGGGGGGACCCGCGACCATCTCACCTATCAGTGAATCAGAAGTAGTTGTTAAATTTGACGAACCACGCCGCGCAATCACCCCAGGACAAGCCACTGTCTTTTACGATGGTGAATACGTCATCGGTGGTGGATGGATCAAGGAATCTTTGTAATACAAAGTCCAGTGCCAATGAATCCGACACTCCTTTGTCTCCTCGGTCCTACAGCATCTGGCAAAACAGAGATAGCGATTCAACTCGCACAAGAACTTAACGCCGAAATTATCTCTGTTGACTCCCGACAAATCTATCGGCAAATGGACATCGGCACTGCAAAACCTACCTCTGAAGAACAGCAAGCAGTCCGACACCACATCATAGACTGCATAGACATCACAGAACCTTTCTCCGTTGCTGATTACCAATTCCTTGCGGACGCAGCGATCACTGATATACGGAATAGAGGCAAACAAGTTCTGCTTGTGGGTGGTGCGGGACTTTATTTCCGCGCAGTTGTTGACGGTTTGTTTGAAGGACCAGCCGCTGACCATGCTTTCAGAAAACGACTTGAGCATGAAGCATCAGAGCACGGAGTTCAGGTGCTTCATGACCTTCTCCGAGACTGCGATTCAGAATCTGCTGACCGAATTCATCCCAACAACTTATCTCGTGTCATTCGCGCGCTTGAAGTCTATGAACTGACAGGTACTCCTATGTCAAAACACCAACAGCAGTGGCAATCGAATCAACAACGTTACCCATTTACTGCATTCGGACTTATGATGCCACGCGAACAACTTTACCGTCGTATTGAACAGCGTGTAGATGTTATGCTTGCAAATGGATTAATTGCGGAAGTAGAATCGTTATTAGCTACAGGATATTCACGTGATACTTTTGCCCTCCAAAGTTTCGGCTATAAAGAGTTGATAGCATATCTTGATGGAAAATGTACGTATGTGGAAGCAGTTGAACAATTAAAACAGAACACGCGTCGCTTCGCTAAACGACAGTTGACGTGGTTCCGTAAAGATACGCGTATTGAATGGGTGGGTCGGGAGTCTACCTCCGATGTTGTTGGGTATATTTTGAGGAAGATTGAAGCTACCTAACGGGTTCTTGTGGCATAATATATCAATATTGACAAAACACATTTCTTGATTTCATCAAGCAATACTGATACTATATATTATTGATGTCATTTGTGGGAAGGAAGAGAAATGAGACGATTTGGAACACAAGGTCCTGTCAATCCTCAAGAGCACTACGTCGTTTCACGGACGGCGGAGATTGCCGACTACATCAGACGTGTAGAAGAAGGTAAGTATATTGTCCTTTTCGCACCGCGTCAAACAGGTAAAACCACCTTCTTTCAAGCTGCCTTAGAAACACTTATTGAACCTAATCAAACCGAATCCTTTTCAAAATTAACCTACTTTCCCATTCAACTGAATTTTGATATATATAAAAACCTTGACTTGACTACTTTCTATGGACATTTGTACGAACAAATCCACGAAAAAATAGAAACAGTTTTCCAAAAAAGAGGCGACGTTCCATCTGAAGATTTTCGACGATTTTTGGAAAACACAACGTTAACAGACCATCTTTCAATGCTTTCATTCTATAAACAATTCGCAAATTATTTAGACACCGAATTTGATGGGCAGCAGTTCGTTCTTGTTATTGACGAATTTGATGGTATCCCTCAAGTTGCTGTAAGTGATTTTCTTCACACCCTCCGCCATATCTATATTTCGGGTAAGCCGCGATGTCCACACAGTGTCGGCATCGTCGGGGTAAAGAGTATCGCACAGCTCAACTACGACCGATCAATCTCTCCTTTCAATATCCAAGACGAGTTCCATCTACCCAACTTTACACTTGAACAAGTGCAGGAACTACTTGGACTGTATACAGACGAAGTCGGACAAGCCTTTGTACCAAACGTCATAGCCTCAATCCATAAACAGACTGCAGGTCAACCTGTTCTTGTCAATCGATTCGCACAGATTCTCACCGAAGAACTGGATATTCCAAAAACAGAAACGATTTCCATGGCACACTTTACTGAGGCACACGCACAACTACTTAAGGAAGATAACGTCAACCTAACACATCTACTTACCAACATCCGAAAAGACCGGCGATATGAAACCCTCCTGATGCGAATTATGGAACGAGATGAAGGTGTTGATTTCAATCTACACAATGACCTTATCAACGAACTTGCTACATACGGGGTTATTGCAAGAGGTCAGGACGGTATGTGTGAAATAATGAATCCAATTTATCTGTATTGTATCCTACAAGCATTCAAACCAGTTGTGAACGGTCTGGAAGATGAATATCTTTCGCAAATAGATAACAAAGACTTTCTTGATTATCTCACACCCGCTGGACATATTGAGATGGATGCATTACTTGATAATTTCCGTGATTTTATTGCCCGTGCGGGGTTCAAGATATTACAAGTTCCAGATACACCGCAAGAGTCCGTTGGTAGACATCTTTTGCTTGCATATCTCGACCAATTTGTTAAAATCATAGGTGGTTTTATGCACATTGAAGTGCAGACAGGCAGAGGTAGAATGGACATCATTATCACTCACAACCAACAAAAATATATTGTAGAAACGAAAATTTGGAGAGGTGACAATCGTTATCAGGCAGGCAAAAAGCAACTTGCATCATATCTGAAAACTGAAGGAATAAAGACGGGATACTACGTCGTTTTTGATCACCGCGAACAACCAGAACCGCGCGTAGAAACGGAAACGTTAGAGGGTTTGAAAATTCGGAGTTATGTTATTCCTGTGATACAGGAGATGCCTTCAGGTGTTCCAAATAGCGGTGGCACGCTGTGAAAGCCATAAATTTAGATGGGTTTTCAATCATCCTAACACTCAATTATGACTTACCTCTTTGGTCACGTAAACGTACCTGACTAAGGAATAGACTTGAAATCATCAACCTACTTATCAAAGTCTGTAACCGAGCGAAACAACTACAGCGAGAAGCAGATTCTATTGTAGAGACGGTTGAACAGATGCTGTTGGCAGAAGCACGAAGTTAAAGTGATTTTATTTCCCTAAGAATTGTAATGCCTCTTCCACCATCTCATCTGCAGCTTCATTCATCTGTCTTTCCATTTCTTTTCTGTAGCGTTTATAAAGCCAAGTAAAAATAAGAGGACCTGTCCGCCGGTGATTGAAAATGCCATCCTGTAACTCACGACAAGCATAGGTTAACTCTCCGGTGTTCGTCTCTGTCAAGGCTTTTTTCCATAGACCTTCTGCATGTGTCTTAAGTTTATCCAGCAACATCACTGATTTTTTGTTTTCTATAAGTTGTTGTATTACCAGAATAAAGACAGGCATCAATGGAATTATCACTGCTAAAATCCATTTTTCAAGAGACCATTCTGTTTTTATTAGTCCGATACCAACAGATCCTACGACCGTAAGCACTAAAACAAAAATTATTATCCTAGTGTAATGTTTCCTCAACTGTGAACTCCACCAACAATTTGTTCGTTGGCAAACGATCCGTCCTAAATGAATCGGTAATTTACCTGACGCTATAGGATACCAATTTTTGAGGTCACTACAAGAAGGACTGTCAGTCTTATATTTTCCTGCATATTCTACCACAGTTTCCATCATTTCCAACCGTGAACCAACCGTGAGTTCACGCCAATTCAGTTCAAGGACATCGCAATCAAACAATTCATGGATTTTAGCAGCTTTTTCCTTTAATGTCTGTCGCCAAGGGGTAACCCATAAGATATTGAGACAAGTTATAATTATACCGTAGAGAGCTGTCCAAACGGCAAACTTAGAAAAAAACATTACAACTAATGAACAAAGCGGTGGACTTAATACACTGAGTCCTATTTGAATTCCTAAAATGACTTTGGCATACGAGTCAGACTTTCTTCGCGCAGCCAAACGCTTCAGTTGAGTCGGTTCTAATTGAGTTTCTGGAATGTTATTCATTAGTAACGGTAACTCGGAAAATTATAGGCATAAAGTAGATTCCACCACTTAAATGCTTCTTCAGTGTCCCCATTATCCTCAGCATCACAAGCTTTCTCGGAGCGAGATATAGCGGTGGAGAGTTTCGATTTCGCGTCCTCAAGTTTTGCATCTGTAGAGCAAGCACTAATGTAACCGGAAATGTTCATAGGGTCCAGCATGTCCCTTAGATCGATTCTATCTAAATATGAGAACACTCTCTTCATGTCCTCAGCATAAACAATGCTTGATTCACCTTCAGCGTATTTTGCGACTCGTAATTCAAGATAAAAAGATGAAATCGGTACGTACCGATAATATTTCCACGCTTTAATGAAGCGAATGAGTGGTTTTACTTTATTGCTTAAGTCACCATTAACTTCTCTGACATAAGCGTTATGGGCATCAGGACTGGAACGCATCCATCCATCGGAACAGTCTGGGATTTCATAGACTTTGTATTCGTTATCATCTGAAGTAACACCGATATAGTCCGCGGGGGTAACTTCCGTACTTTCTTTTCCCTCTGTCCCAAATGGGACAACAACAGCAGGACAACTAACATTAACCCCTGTGTCTGGAAAACGTGTGTCTAGCGCATTTCGAACTTTACGCAATGTGGTTGTAGAATTCGTATTAAGATTTTCGGTCGGAATTTGGGCGAAATAATCCACATCACTATACCCGGAAATGCTCGTTCCGTTACCCAAAGACCCTGTGCGAAAAAACCGAGTCATACCAAAATTGTTCTTAAGGCATGCTTCTATAGTAGCTCGGTGGTTTTTGGCTGCAGTAGATTCCCTGGAAGTAGGAGTAAGTTTTGGTAAAAAATCTCTAAACCCTTGATCAACAGTTCTGGTTGGCATCGGTCTTCACCTCACAGTCAGTTTAATTTCTGTTGGTAGAATAATATTTATTTTGTAGAAACAAAAGCAATACTTGCAAAAAACGTTACAAATTATATTACAAATTGTTTGTCTTGTCAAGTCTTTCAAACAAATTCAACTGTCCACCCGTAATCCGATCAATAATCTTTTCCTGTGTCATCTCCTCGTTATTTTCATCAATATGAACCACAGGTAAATCCTGATCCGTTAGAGTAGTACTGATAAGTTTAGTCCGATGGCAATGTTCCGGTTTTTCCTCGGCACACATAAGTGCAACGCGCTGTTGTTGTGAGAAAGCAGCATGTAGACGTTCAATACCGCGTTGAAAGATTTCCGTATTCTTAACCTTCTCATAATCAACCATTCCATTAACATAGCACGACTCATCATCAGGTTTCCCACCGAGTAAGTCTCCCATAAAGACATAGCGGATTCCGTGCTGTTCCACTTCATTCGCAAGAGGCTTTTTGGAGAATTCCTGCTTATACCTTGAATACGGAACTGACCGAACATCAATGAGAAAATCAATCTGGTATTGGCGAAGCGCGTCAATAAACTCAGTCATTGAACGGCTTCCGTAACCTATCGTATAAATTGGAATGGTGTCTGTAGTCTTATCCATAATGGATAGATAATATCATAAAGACCGTCAATAATCAACCGATTTTGCTATTCCTGTCCACATACCAAATTACCTTGCCATTTCAAGACAAAAATAGTAATATAAAAGGAAAAACCTACAACAAACACCACATTTCTGATACATAATGAAACACAAGTTAATTTTAGCCTTCCATCTCATAATAATTATGGGTATATTCATTTGCCAAGTGCATGCACAAGAGGATGAACCTCCACCCGACAAACTTGAACTTACATTAGACACATTTACTTCTGGGAATACAGTTTATCCATGGAAGTGGCATCTGGGGGATAATCCAGAATGGGCAAGTCCAACTTATGATGACACTGTATGGGAAAACATTGGTACACTTGGCACACTACTTCCTCAAAAGGAACTATCTGAAAGAAATTGGGATGGGATCGGTTGGTTTAGACTTCATCTTTCCGTCCCAGACCAGCAGCTCTGGAATACCCCACTGGCACTCAATGTATTCTATCAAGCAGGCGCGTCAGAAATCTATCTTGACGGTGAGTTACTTTATGAATTTGGGACCGTAGGAACACGGAAAGAGGAAGAGAAAGCGTATTGGGAACGTAACCCGCAGGAGATTACATTCTCTGGTAAAACCGACCATGTCATTGCAATAAGGTATTCAAATTTCTCGTCATATCAGTCATTACCGGTTCTTGGTTTTTGGCTCATAATTGCTCCGCTGGATGAAAGCATTCAAATGCGTGTCAATCTTGTTAAAAATGGCACAACGATACAAATGGTGTGGACAGCAATTTGTGTCTATCTCATGCTGCAACATCTATTACAGTATATCTTTTTTCCACGTGCGAAGGAAAACTTATATTTTGCCATCTCAACTGGCAGTATAGGTTCTTTTGTTTATCTTATCTTCCAATTTTTATTGTTCGCAACAAGTGCACTACAACTTAAGTACCTGATAACACTACTTGTCTTTGTTTATGTGTTGATGTTTGTTTCAGGATTGTTATTTCTCTATAGGCTTTTTTATCCAAAGAAACCTAAAATTTATTGGTTATTGCTTATAGGATGGATTTTCACAATCCTTATCGGTTTGTTTGACGTAAATAACTATACCTTTAGTTTTGCAAATAATACTTCCTTTCAGTTCAGTACAGGAATAACGGTTTTTCTCCTATTAATGGGTACAATTTTTACATTGTTAGAAATGGCACGTGTTATATTTGTTGCAATTGTTAAGAAGAAGGATGGCGCGTGGATATTTGGACTCGGTTCACTTGCACCTTTTATCCTACCGATAGCACTGAGTATATTTCTCACACAAACAGGATTTAAAATGAGTTGGCAATTGGGAATTCTTATTATAGTGCTTGCCCCACTTTTTTCGATGTCGGTTTATCTCGCTCGCAACTTCTCACGAACCAGACGAAAACTTGAAACTGAAGAACTTGAACGTCAACTTTTAGAAGTTGAAAATACCCGTAAAACTGAGGAATTGGAAGAAGCACGTGAACTACAGATGTCCATGTTACCACAGGAACCGCCGCAATTACCACACATTGACGTGGAATTTGAGATGCGACCTGCGACAGAAGTAGGCGGGGACTATTACGATTTTAACCTAACTGAGGACGGAAAACTCACCATAGCAATTGGTGATGCAACGGGACACGGTATGAATGCTGGTCTTGTTGTTTCCGCTGTTAAAAGTCTATTTAAAACATCAACACCAGAAACAGGAAATATAGAAACGCTTGAACGAATTTCACAAGGCATCAAGAGCATGAATCTCAAACGGTTGTATATGTCGATGACCCTTGCTTCATTTGATGAAAATGAACTGACACTAACTGGCGCAGGAATGCCACCTGCTCTCCTATACCACGCAAACGAAAATCGCGTTGAGGAGATACTTCTTGAAGGGATGCCTTTAGGCGGGGTTATTGGTTCAGAACGACAAGAAGAGTCGTTTGAACTTCAACCAGGAGACACAGTCCTGCTTATGAGTGACGGTTTACCAGAGATGTTAAATACTCAGAATGAAATGTTAGATTATCCAAAAACTAAAGAGTTATTCACAGAAGTTGCTGGAAAACCTCCAAAGGTAATTATTAACCATCTCTTTAAGGCAGGCAATGAATGGACAGGTAGACGTCCGCAGGAAGACGATGTAACACTTGTTGTAATAAAGGTAAAACAACCAGACGAAGACGAGTTAGAATCCTAAAAGATACCGTCAGATTTTACTGCCCCATCCTGTCAATCCAAAATATCCTTGCTATATGTGTATAGAATTTGGTATATTAATAATAATCTTGATTTTGTATAGATATTAAGCATCAGTCCACATTTTCAGAACTTTTTTCGTGAAATTGAGTCATATTCATGAGGATAGCTTGAAGATCTATCTTTAAAGGTATCCATATAGGGAACTTGCACCAAGTTTTGGGGTGACTCCTCAAAAAATATACCGGATATATCCCTTCAGGATTTGCCATAGATTAAAGGTAAAAGATGAAAGAGTGTTGGCAAAACCTTATCGATCTCGTTGGGAATCCAAGCGTCACATTTGAACGTCTTAAGTCCAACCCAAAGTGGATATTAGCATTTGTCGTTTTTTGTCTTTTTTCTATAATCTTGGGTTGGACACATGCACCATATACTCTAAAACTGCTGTACCAACAAAATGCGAATCAGGACGAATTTGACAATACTATATCTTTAATATCCGTTATTGCCAGCGCGCTTGTTATTGCTGTTCTTTGGGATATTATGTTGAGTTCCATACTCACCATAGTTGCCAAAGTTTCCAAGATAAGTAAAGAACTAACATTTAAACATATCTATGCTGGTATAGTGCATACTTCTCTGGTGCGTGTCCTTATCTATATGGTAAATATAGGTTTGGTGCCAATATTTAAAAGCGTAGAGAGTGTTAACATAGTAATTGATGTCAGAATTCTTCCAGGATTGCATCACCTCGCGGGTCCAATTGAAAATGCATCTCTGGTTATATTTCTAAGTTATATAAACGTATTGAGTATATGGTATCTAATTGTCTTGGCATTTGCTATTACGACTTTTGTAGAGGTTAAGAAGACAACTGCATATTTCGTTTCAATTGTTATCTGGTTCATAAGGATTGTTGCTGAAACCTTGTTTGCAGTTAATTATTTTCCAAGTTAATGTGGATAGTTTTAATTGACAAAGCATATGATAATTCAACAGGATATGTGAAATAGGTTTGGACGCTGTATCATAGATTTTCCTTACGACAACTAAATATAGAATAGTTAAAATCTCTCGGAAATGAGATAATTCATGTCAAAATGCGGATGTGAGAATAGGAGATAAGAATGAATACAAGAGACAATTATGCGGAACTACAATCAAGAATCTTAGATGCACGACGTGTATGGAAACGAAGCCTTTTCTGGACGGGAAGTGCCATCGTTCTGATAGGGATACTGGCTTTTCTGGTTGGAGAATCAATCATTGATTTGCTGATGCCGCTGCCAAGTCCTGTCCGTATCGTACTACTTGCAGGAATTGTCGGTGCTACTCTTTATCTACTTTATAAACACCTAATTCAACCTTTGAGAGCAGCTCTCACTCTACGAGATATTGCACTGAATGTGGAGCAACGCCATCCAAACCTTGAAGATAGACTGGTAAGTGCAATCCAATTTGGCGACCGTGAATCGGATGACCCCATTGAAGCACACATGCTACAACGATTGCTTGAAGATACTACAGAACGGATAAAGAGTATTGATTTCAAAGCAACGGTTGACCACAGCAAAACCCGTAAGTATGTTGGTATTGCAACCTTAGTCATTGCGGCGTGTGGTCTGATGACTCTTTTGTTTCCTATAGAAACTAAGACGAGTCTGATGCGGATATTTGTGCCATGGGAAAAAACTGACCCGGTTTTGACAACCAAAGTACAAGTTTCACCCGGAAATGCTCGTATCCTTCGCGGAAAGAGTCTACCGATTGAAGTCATCGTTACTGGTAAGGACGCAGACAAGGTTGTCTTGACGTATTTCGACCAAGACACACCACCTACCACAGAAAACGAAGGTAGCAAACAGGAAATTAGTATGTTACAGAATCCGGAGGATAAACGCGGATTCGGTTATGAGATATTTAATATTGAAACCGATTTAGAATACTATGTAGTCGCAAACGAAACAACATCCGAACGCTACACTGTTGAAGTATTTGAGATGCCGCGTGTAGAAGCAATCTCTGTTTCTTATACATATCCCGAATATACAAATCTCAACCCGGTTGTCCAACAAGGAAGCGGGGATATCCAAGCAGTCATTGGCACATCTGCAGAAATCCGAATCACCACTAACAAAGCCATTCAAAAAGCAACATTCACCCAACAAAGTGATGCAGCAACCAAAACAAAAGAAGATGAGTCGGACGACACTGTGTCTGTGAAATCCATTGAGATGAACATAGCAGACGGGAACATTCTCTCCACAACCTTAGATGTCCGTGAGGATGGGGAATATACCGTTGAACTTCTTTGTATTGATGAATTCAATAATGAAATCCCAATTGAATATACTATTAAAGCGATGCCAGATAACGCGCCTGAAGTGGTTATCAAAGAACCCGGACGCGATGTCAAGGCAACAAAATTGGAAGAAGTAAAAATTGTTGCTGAGGCTACAGATGACTATGGTGTTGAAAAGTTAAGCTTGATGTATCGCATCGGCACAGGTGAATTAAATGAAATAGCTTTAGAAGTTACCGGTGAACCTACAGCAGAAGATGCTGATGTCAAGGCAGGCAAACACCTAAAAACCGGCACTTATACATTCTATCTTGAGGAATTTGACATTGAACCTGGACAAGTAATCACATACTATGCACAGGCTACTGACAATAATACGCTTACAGGACCGAATGAAACGAATAGTGAGATTTACTTCATAGAGATCAAACCTTTCAATCAGAGACTTGAACAAGGAGAACAAGCCGAAGGTGAACGACCCGAAGATGAACAACCTGAAGGTGAAGAAACACCAAATCCTGTTCCTGGGTTAATCGCTAATCAGAAGCAGATTATACGGGAAACTTGGAGACACATAAATCAACAACCTTCAACACTCACAGAAGAGTATAATAAGGAAGTAAAGCAAACTGGCAAGAAACAATCTGACCTAAAGGACAACACACAACGTTTTGCAGATGAATTGAGCATGGCAATGCAGGAAGTCCAGGTCGATCCGGAAATCGTGATGAACCTTGAAGAAGCAATTGATATGATGGGTCAGGCAAAAGATAAACTCAACGCTATTCAACCTGGGGAGGCAATGCCACCGGAACAAGCCGCACTTGAACTCCTTAATAAAGTAAATCTGGCAATTCCAAAAGTGTTGCAGCAAGCAAGATCAAGTCAACCGCAAATCGCTGAGAACTTTGAAATAGAAATGGAAGACCTACAGAGCGAACTTGAACAGGATCAACAAGAAATGGAACAGGAGTTGCAAGAACAGACGCAGCAAATGTTAGACCAAGCTCGTGAAATGATAGAACAACAACAGAACCTGAATGAACAGAGCCAGCAATTGGGTAGAGAAGATCAACCTTCCCCAAGTGACATGCAACAGAATAGCCAGCAGCAAGGACAGTTATCTCAACAAGCGCAACAGATGTCACAGCAACTCAGTCAGATGCAGGGTGAGGCACAAAGCACGCAACAACAACGTCTCGGTCAAGCTGGACAAGCTATGCAACAAGCCGGTGAACAGATGCAACAAGCATCGCAAGGAATGCAACAGCAACAACCACAGATGAGTGCTGCTAAAGGTCAAAAGGCAGAAGAAAGACTTGAAGAAGCTGTAGAACAACTTGAAAGAGCCGCAGCTGAATTCACAGATAACGCTTTAGAGAGAGCAACACAACAACTCCAGCAGTTAACTGCTGAGCAATCTGATGTACAACAGCAAACACAGGAATTAAGGAATAGGTCTCAGCAATCTGGAATGCGTCCAGAAGATTATCGTCAAGCCTCCGAACTTGCCAATGAGCAGCGTCAACTGCAACGCGACTTACAATCCTTTGAAGAAAATTTAAATAATCTTCAGGATCAACTCAGGCAAGAAAGTCCCCAAGCAGCCGAAAACGTCTCTGATGCCTCAAGGAGACTCGCTGAGGAACAAACCTCGGAAGATATGGCAACTGCACAACGGGCACTTCAATGGCGTAGTCTACTATCCGCAGACCTGAATCAGCAAGAAGTTCTTGAAACGCTTGAAGAAGCACAAGCCGATCTTCAACAGGCAAGAGCCAATATGGCGAACACTGAGGAGGAACAGCTTGAGGCTGCCTTGGAACAACTCCAAAACTTTGAAGAACAGATGCAAGACATACAACGCGAACTTCAAGCTATGGAAGGACAAGAACAGACAGAGGAACAGCAACAACGAGAACAGCAGCTTGCTGAACAACAACAACAGCTTTCGGAACGTATGCAACAGGCACAGCAAGCCATGCAAAACGAGCAACAAGAACAACAACCCGGACAAGACGGACAGGGTGAGAACGAAAATGACTTAGCACGCGGTGGGGCAGAATCAAATCAAGAAATTAAAGAATTATGGCTCGAAATGCTCGATTCTACCCAAATCCCTGCGGGAAACCGCACACGCCGCTTCCCTAACTATGAACTCGCTATTCGTGACCTCAGAAAATTAGAGGCAGCTTTAGAAGAACGACTCAATATGCTGCAAGAGAAAAAACAATTAACACAGGTAGCGAAGGAAGATGTTCCGCCAGAATACCGTAGACTGGTTGATAACTATTACGAGTCTTTAGCGAAGTAGAAAAAATAGGATATTTAGATATTCCAGTAGGGACAATGCGGAAAGTTCCGTTTGTCCCTACAATAATTATAGCATAGGGTTTGAATTTATGCTTAAACTTCATTAACCTATTGTTTTCGGAGGATTACTATGTCGTCACAACCTTTTATTGTTAAGCCGGGTGATAGCATTACACTCAGTGGTGTAGAACTGGATTGTAAACCTGAACACATTCCAGACTATACCGATACTTTTCAAAAAAAAGGTGAAACTAAAAAAACCTTGAAAAAACTAAATAAACGGATGCTCAAACTCCAGGAGTTACTTTATGCCGAAAGTCAACACGCGCTTCTGATTATCTTGCAGGGTATGGATACCTGTGGAAAGGATGGTACCATCAGGAAGGTAATGGCAGGTACCAATGTGCAAGGTTGTAACGTAGTTAATTTTAAAGTGCCTTCAGCGGATGAGATCACACGAGATTTTTTGTGGAGAGCACACAAAGCTGTTCCACAAAAAGGAAAAATCGGTATTTTCAATCGTTCACATTATGAAGATGTTCTTGTTGTACGCGTGCACGACCTTGTACCAAATTCCGTTTGGAAACAACGCTACCAGCAGATAAATGATTTTGAGAGGATGCTCGTGGAAAATGGAACAGTTGTTCTGAAATTTTTTCTCCACATCTCAAAAGATGAACAGAAAGAACGACTTGAATCGCGTATCAACGACCCTACCAAACATTGGAAAATTACCGAAGCGGATATCCGAGAACGCGCCTATTGGGATGATTACATGCAAGCTTATGAAGCAGTACTACAGAAGTGCAGCACAAGTTGGGCACCATGGTATATAATACCAGCGAATAAAAAATGGTATCGAAACCTTGTTATCACTCAACGTATTGTTGAAACGCTTGATAGCCTAAACATGAACTACCCAAAACCAAATTCTGATGTTTCTACATTTTACGTTGACTAAACAGGAACAGATAATTGGAAAGAATTATTCCATTGAGCGATAATGAGATAGTCCTCATAGTCCAGGAATTTGAAGAACAAGGAAAGGTTAATGCTTTCAACAGCACAAATAGAGCAATTTGAGGAAGAGGGATATCTGCTTCTTTCCGACTTAATCTCAAAAGAGACCATTGAAAAAGCAGAAAAAGCGATGTGGCATACAATGGGAATGGATGCCGATGACCCTAACTCTTGGGAAATTGTCCAACGTCCATTTCTTACCAATTTTTACATAGAAAACATGGCACACGAAAAGCGTATTGAGCTTTTCGGTGTAACAAATCCAGATTTGTTAGAATGTTGTACGCCAGATTATCTTACTGTCCTCAAACAACTTGCTGAAAGATATCCGAGTATTCCGCACTGTAAAAGTGAATACCCAGATGCTATTTGGGCAATGAATCAATTTCCTATTTCTGCTGAATGGAAGATTACTTCCCCTCACCTTGATGGATACTCAAGAGATTTACGGTTGGATCCTGGTACTTTTCGTGCATCCAGTTTAACTTATCTTACTCACGCTAATTCCCATCAAGGAACAACCGTGATATGGCCTGAAGGTCCTAAACGGATTCGCGAGTTTCGCAAACAAAATCCAAATCTTTCCAATAATGTTCAAACTATGCTAACACAGTTACCACAGATAGATTTAGGGGAACCAATGGAAGTTGTCGCAAAACAGGGTGACGTGTTATTTTTTCACCACCTTTTACCACATACCGGAACAATAAACGCTGACAGTTCTCCGAGATTCGCAATTCGATACATGTGTTTATGTTTGGAGTGTCGTCCTTGGCAGAAAAGAGGAGAATGGAATATCTGGATGCCGTAGAAGTATTATAGTAGAATGAAAACTAGTATATTCAAAAAATATATGTAGATTAGGAATAAAAATGCAACAACAAATTGTTCCACGTATTGAGTCGCTACGTGTGAAAAACTACCGTGCATTACATGATGTGGAACTAAAAAAAATCACTCCACTTACTGCCTTTTTAGGTTCAAACGGTAGTGGTAAATCAACACTTTTTGACATCTTTGCATTTCTCGCAGAATGCTTCTCAGAGGGATTGCATCGGGCATGGAACAAGAGGGGACGTTTTAAGGATCTAAGAACACGAGGGAGTGACGGACCGATTGAATTTGAATTGAAGTATCGTGAAAAACCGAAAAATCTCATTATAACCTATTATTTAGCCATTAATGAAGGGCAGAAGGGACCCTATGTTAGTGCTGAATGGCTACAATGGCGACGTGGCAGTCGCGGAAAACCATTTCGGTTTCTCGATTTTCATGAAGGGGCAGGTCGTGTTATTGGGGGTGAAACACCTGATGAAGGTGAGGCGCGAATAAATGAACAACTTGATGATCCATCAATGCTTGCTGTCAGCACATTAGGACAATTGGCAAGGCATCCGCGCGTAAGTGCACTACGAAGATTCATCACAGGTTGGCACCTCTCTTACCTTTCTGCTGATGCTACCCGCGGTGTTCCCGAAGCAGGCCCCCAAGAAAGGTTATCAGAATCTGGTGATAATTTACCAAACGTCATTCAGTATTTGAAAGAACAACATCAACCACACCTGGATAAAATACTTACAATTTTATCCAGAAGAGTTCCACGTTTAGAGAAGGTAGATGCAGAAATTATGATGGATGGACGCCTATTGTTACAGATCAAAGATGCTCCATTTGATCAACCTATCTTGGCAAAATTTGCTTCCGATGGCACGTTAAAGATGTTATCTTACCTGACACTATTATACGAT
This sequence comes from Candidatus Poribacteria bacterium, assembly GCA_026710795.1. GTDB lineage: Bacteria > Poribacteria > WGA-4E > WGA-4E > WGA-3G > MSPOR6. The sequence goes on along the minus strand of JAPOQK010000001.1, from coordinate 63,778 downwards.
CCAGAACCTCCTCAGTTGATCGGAATTGAAGAACCTGAAAACTATTTGCATCCACGCCTATTATCTGGCTTAGCAGAGGAATGTCATCAGGTCTCAGCCTTGTCGCAACTCATGATTACCACGCATTCACCCCATTTTGTAAATGAATTTCGTGCAGAGGAGGTATGGGTGCTTTATAGAGATGAACAAGGATTTACAGTGTGCAAACGTACATCGGATATGCAGGGAATCAAGGATTTTCTGGAAGCAGGAGCTAAGTTGGGACAACTGTGGATGGAAGGTTATTTTGAATTCGGTGATCCGTTGACCAATGCAGGAGGTCCAAAGAAAGTATAAGTATGCATATTGAATTCCTTTTGGAGGAACGTTCTGCAGAAGTAACATTGAATTTAATTTTACCCAAGCTTCTTCCAGATGATGTCAGTTTTGACTTGCATGTTTTTGAGGGTAAACCAGATTTGCTGAACAAACTCCGAATGCGGTTGAAAGGTTACTCAACATGGATTCCAGAAAATTGGCGGATTATAGTACTTATTGATGAGGACCGAGAAAACTGCTTCGAACTTAAGTCACAATTGGAAAACGCAGTGCACGGGACGGGTTTAGTTACAAAATCCAGTATTCTACCTATCGGTGAATTCCAAGTTGTCAACCGATTAGCAATTGAAGAATTAGAAGCATGGTTTTTTGGAGACATAGCGGCTCTACGTGAAGCATATCCCAGAGTTTCGAAATCACTTCAATATCAGATTACCGCAATCCGGATGCAATTACAGGAGGGACCTATGAAGCATTAGAACGATTGCTAATACGAAATCGATACTATACCGGAAAACTCCCTAAAACCACTGTCGCCCATAACATTGCACAATACATGGAACCAAGTCGGAATAGATCAAAAAGTTTTCAGGTTTTTGTTGAAGGCATAAGGGCGTGTGTGGAACAAATGAATAATAACTGAAAATTAATCACCTTACAGACTTTAATCAATACAAGGTTTACGAACCTTAACAATCGCATTCAAGGAGGATATAATGAATCGTTGCCAATACAATTTTAAAACGGATTCATCAAGAATTAAAACCACCTACCTAATAATCCCGATTCTTTTTGCTGCCGTCTTTATTTTTAGTTTCTTGACTGTTCAAACAGCAACAGCACAAAAGATATTAGTCCAAACCGGGTTTGAGGATTTCACCGTTGGTGAACCACCAACAGATTGGGAAGTCCGAGGCAATCAGATGCAAGTAACAGACGATACAGTCAAAACCGATGATAAATCGCTCGGAATCTTAGGTGGGGCAAACGACGATAGGGTTGGAATTGCCATTGACACCGAAAATCCCATCATTTCAGTTGAGTTTTGGGTCTACATTAAGGGTTCTGGTCGTTCCTTCAATCTCAAAGTCGTTTCTGATGATAACATCGCAGTCAACGATGGAGGCGTATATATCAATTGGAATGAAAACGCTGTTCGCCTATACAACGGTTCCGCTTGGGTTGCAATTGGGGACTTCCAATTTGATACTTGGAAATATGTGCGTGTTGTCGCTGATGTCAGTAAAAGTACATTTGATTTCTATGTTGGAGATGATATGGAGGCAGCTCGGGAAGCAACACCTATAACAGGATTGGAATTTCGTAAAGCCGCAACAAATCCTGTGGCACAGTGGGTCGTGTTCCACGTTTATTCATCAGTTGCACAAGGATTTGTAGATGATCTATTAATCTATGAAGGTGGAGAACCACCTGCCCTTACACCGGTGGAACCAAAAGGTAAACTCACAACGTTCTGGGGAAATATTAAGAAAAAGCCCGCGTTGCGATAAAACGCACTTTTGCAGTAGTCATCTGTAGTAACAACTTCCTATCATAGAAAATATATAAGGAGGAATCAATGAACCCAAAACAGTACCGTTTCAACCAAGTAACCTTAACTGCAGGAGCTACACATCTTATCACGTGCTTTATTTTTCTTGGTGTCCTTGTCTTAAGTGCCATTTTTGTACATACAACGACCGCTCAAAAGGTGTTTGTACAGACTGGATTTGAAAAAGACTCAATCGGAAAACCACCACCTGATTGGGAAATAAGAGGGGAAAGAATGGAGGTAACAGATGATGTCGTCAAAACTGACAAAAAATCACTCGGTATCTTAGGTGGAGCAGATGACGACAGAACTGGAGTCGCAATTGACACCGAAAACCCTATCATCTCAGTAGAATTTTGGATATACATTAAAGGTGGTGGTCGATCATTTAACTTGAAAGTTATTTCCTCTGACAACATTGCACAAAATGATGGTGGTGCCTATATAAATTGGAATGCAAACGCTGTCCGACTATTCGATGGTGGTGCATGGCAGCCTATTGACGACTTTGAGACCGACACATGGAAGTACGTTCGTGTCGTCTCCGATATCAGCAAAAGCAAGTTTGATTTTTATACAGGAGACGATAGAAACGAAGCACTGAAGGACAGAGGTAAAAAAGGACTCCCTTTCCGCAATGCTGCTGTAGGTCCGGTTGCTAAATGGGTTGCTTTCCACGTTTATTCAATCGCTGCACCCGGATATGTGGATGATTTATTGATCTATGAAGGCGATGAACCTCTAAACCTTGCAGTTGATCCTATAGGTAAACTCACAACCGTTTGGGGACATATCAAAGGACATTCCACATTACGTTAGTGTTTGACTTTTAAGCCATTGAGTAAATTTTATAATTTTCGGGAGATAAATTATGGACAACGAATCAGTTCATCTTACACCAGCACAACGTCTACATTTTGACATTTACGGGTTTGTATTGTTGGAAAACGTGCTGACCAGCGACGAAATTGAACGGATGAAATCTGCGCTCTACAGAATAAAGGATGATCAGGACCTTGATGGCACAAGAGTCTACCTAAATTGGCGTGGTGAACATCACGCGCACATGGGAAATCTCGTTGAATACGATTCAGCGTTATTGGAATATGCATCACACCCAAAACTTGTTCCACTTGTTGAGGAAGTAGTTGGTGGGAATGTTCGCCTTGAGGAAACTGAGGCTATCATCAATAAGCGGAGTGCAGAAGCAAATTTAGAAGAACTCCATCAACGCCGCTACAATCCAACAGGTTTTCACCGTGGCACAAAACACGGTTGGGGAACCTATATGGAACAGGACAAGTTTCACTGTATCTTTGTAAAAACGTTGGCATATCTAACCGATGTAGGTCCTGACGATGGAGGGACATGTGTTATTCCAGGAAGTCACCGCTTGACCTGGAATCAGAGCGAGATGATAGAAGCAGCACTGTCCGATGACAGTCTTATCCATCAAGTTGAAGCGTCTGCTGGTTCTGTGTTGTTATTCGCTGAGGCACTCATCCATAGTACCACTGCTATACGAAGCGACAATGAACGGGTTATTCTAATCGCTGGATATACCCCACCGATGGTGAGAGAATGGCCTGGTAACGAGGTGAGTCCAGCATTTATCGAGACACTGCCAGAGGAAATTCGTCCGCTTATTTCTGGGAGTGAGAGTTGGCATTGGAAACGGAGATATTAAGCTAACAAGCAACTGTTGAATGAAGTTTATGTGCCGTACCTCATTATGCCCCCGAAGTTCGCGGCACTGGCAGAACCTCTTTACCCATTTCTGCAAACAATAACTTCATCACCAATTCCGCCTTCAATTCTGCATGCTCAGATGAATTCCATAAGTTGTTGACTTCCCCTGGATCCTCATGCATGTCGAACAACTCCCCATACTCGCGGTTGTAATAGACAGTAAGTTTATATCGTTCATCAACATAGGTTTTTACGTGGACAGTCGTCGGTTCGTGGTGGTTCTCAACGATGATATGGTCACGTGCTTGTGCTTCCTGTCCATACCAGACCGGTGTTTGATCGACACCTGTCATTGAAAGTGGAATATCAATTCCGGCAGCACTGAGGAACGACGGTGCTAAATCCACTAAAGTCTGCAATGCATCAGACTGTTTTCCTGCTGGCACAACCCCCGGATACCTCACGATGTAAGGCACTTTAATAACATCTTCGTAGTGAAACGCACCCTTTGCTATCAGACCGTGTTGCCCATAAAAATGTCCATGATCCGATGAAAAGACTACCAACGTATTATCTGCAAGTCCGAGTTCGTCAAGTTTACCTAAGATGTTGCCGATATACTTATCCATCAGACTCACCATACCGTAATACACAGCAATATCTTTAGCGAGTTTATTCCGATCATGCAGATGTGATCTAAATCCGTGAATACCTTTACCACTCTCACGCCATGTAGAGAAATCCGGTTTTCGCTGCTGTGTCATCTGGAAATGTGGTGGGTTGTTGTCATGTTCTCCTTCTGTTACAGAAGGTACTGTCAACGCTTCAGGATCATACATCGTATCCCACGGTTCCGGCACAAGATATTTCGGGTGCGGGTCAAAGAAACTTGCCCAAAGGAAAAAGTTCTCACCGTTTTGTTGATATGCTTCCATAAGCGCATTTGTACGTTCAGCAATCCATGTATCGTAATGATATTCTTCAGGAATTGGCCAATGATGGTATTGTCCGCGTGCATTCCCCGTCGGTGGTGCGAAATAATCACGCCAATTTGAAAGACCTTTCTCTTCCATCCAGATGGCATAGTGCTGTCCGACATGTGCTTCATCCGCGTGGTTACGCGCAAGTTCAACATGATCAAAACCATAAAACGGTTCATTAAAGTTACGCCAAAAATCTAAGTCTTGTAGGATAGGGTAGGATTCCAGCGATGGATATTCGTCAGAGCCGTGTAGTGGTTGGAAATGTGCTTTACCAACCAAAGCAGTGCGATAGCCTGCATCCATAAAATCTTCACCGACAGTATGCTCATCTTCTAAGAGTTTTGTTCCGAGAGACCACGCACCGTGTTGACTCGGATACTTACCTGTAATGATGGACGCGCGCGTCGGTGTACAGGTTGGGTTTGGACAATAGGCTCTGTGGAAAAGTGTGCCATCTTGTGCTAAGGCATCTAAGTGGGGTGTTTGTATTTCAGGGTTAAGGCAACCCAAGGTATTCCAATGTTGTTGGTCACTTGTGATAAGCAAAATATTAGGTCTGCTTTTATCCATATATATCCTTGTCTTTAATCAAGTCAAAACTCAGTATTATCTTCTCATTCCACATACTACCGTTTAGGTCTGTTTTCCTAAACAGCACTGCTTATATTTTCGTCCACTTCCGCATGGACACGGTGAATTTCGTCCAATTTTCTGTGATGATGTAGTTGTAATAGCCTGAGATCTTACAGTTTTATCTCTACGCTTGGGTTGGCGACGTTCCTGTATTATAGGTATAATACTATTCGCAGGTTTCCCTGCCTGAAGTGCCGAAGCCATTAGTTTCATCGGTTCATCAATGTGTTTGAAAAAATGTTTATAGCCTTCACAAAGGTAGTTCAAACCGTCTTCTCCATCCGGAGTTTTGATGATTCGGTTTTTCGGACAACCACCGTTGCATACGAACTTCACCTCACAATTAAGACAGTATTCTGGGAGTGTATCCCGTTTATCTGTCCCAAATTTACGCTGGAAAGGTGAATCTACAAGTTCTGCTAATGATGTTTCTTCTATGTTACCGATGAAGTAGTCAGGTGTGACATAATGGTCGCAGGAGTAGAGATCACCATTATGTTCAATAGCCATTGCATCCCCACAGGTTTCGTTAAAGACACAAAGACTTGGGTTATAGCCTAACCATGCCTCTAATGCGACATCAAAGATCTGCACAAAGACTTTTCCGATGTCACTTACGACCCACTCATCAAAAATTGCGGAGAGGAATTTTCCATACTGTTTCGCTGTGACAGAGCGCGGGGATACATTCTTTCCATCAAAATGCTCAACTGCGGGAATAAACTGCATGAACTCAGCACCCAGTTCTTTGAAATAGGTGTATATTTCTTTAGGGTAATCAGCATTGTGTCTGTTGACTACACAGAGAATATTATAATCAACATTATGCTTTTGTAAAATCCGTAATCCACGTATTACCTGTCCTGATGATGGTTGCCCGCGTTTGTCATAACGGTATTTGTCGTGAATTTCAGGTGGTCCGTCTATACTAATTCCAATTAGGAATTTGTTCTGTTTTAGAAATTGCCCCCATTCGTCATCAAGTAGTGTGGCATTGGTTTGAAATGTATTCTGGATTGTCATGCCGGTTCTTCTATATTTCTGCTGATACCGGACAGCCTGTCGAAAAAAGTCCACACCCATCAACGTCGGTTCTCCACCCTGCCACGCAAAAGTGACTTCGTTAACCTGCTGTGCCTCTATATATTGTTTGACGTAATTCTCTAAAGTCTCATCATTCATCCGGAAAGAACGAGTTTCGGGGTAGAGTTCCTCTTTTTCCAGATAAAAGCAGTATTCACAATCTAAATTGCAGATCGGTCCTATCGGCTTTGTCATCACATGGAATGCGCGTGGGAGATTTGGTTGAACCATTTGTTTTACCTCCTGCTTTGAATCTCAGATAAAGTTTAGCACATTCCACATGAATCCACAACAAAAAAGTGTCACCGATCCTCTAATGTCTTTATATATCAACAGTTATGTTATACATTTTGGAAAATAAATACTTGATAATAAAAACTATGAAGTGTATTATTGATATTAGGAAAATTAATTGAAGGTTCTTTGATACTTATGACTTACAATTTCTACATCATGGAGGTGTAAATATGAAATTCAGTTATGTTTTTGTCATTTTGTTGTTATGTATTTGTGCCGTCTCTTGGGGTCTTGAAGAGAACGACGAAGCAATCGTTGGTGTATGGCTGTTTGATGGCAATGCAGACGATTCTTCAGGAAATAAGAATGATGGTGAAATTAAGGGTAATTTCAAATTTGAAGAAGGTAAGTTCGGTGAGGCTGTGGTTGCAAGCGGTGCTGGTAGCATTGATGTTCAAGAATCCAATAGCCTAAAAAGTATCCAGGAAGAATTAACTGTCGCTGCATGGTTCAGAGTAGATGCTGATTCGGATACTGGTATTAGAAAAAACGGTGCTTTTCTTCTTGAAGACCAGTCTGGTGGTGAACCTGTTCCTAACGGTTTCTCTTTCAGAGTCTGGACAGATCAAGGCATTACCCCAGGATACTACGGAAAAACTGAGTTGGAACAGAAAATATGGTATCACGTTGCTGGAACTTATGACGGCACAACTGTAGAGATGTATGTTGATGGTGAACCTGAAAGTGAACAAGGCGCACTGGATGCAGGTAAGAATGCTTGGAAACCAGAATGGGGTGGTAAGGTGTCTCCAGGACAGGTATTACAACTCAAATTTGGTCCCGAATCGTTTACTGGTGCGATTGATGAGATTGTCATACTCAGTCGCGCTCTTGAACAAGAAGAGATTCAACAGTTGCTAAACGGCTGGGATGAAGCGTTTGATGTTGAACCTGAAGGTAAATTGGCAACAACGTGGGCACGTGTAAAGTCTACACGATAATTTGATATAGGTTTTGGGCACACCTGGTATAGTTGTGTCCAAAACAAATTAACACCCTCTTTTCTGTAAGAATAGCTTACCATTCTATTGACATATTCTCAGTTTCGCTAAATGATAATATTTTCTTCATCTTCCCCGGTTGTGCCCAATTACACTTTCCTGCTCCGTTAAGTTGTTGCAACAGGTTTAATATTTCTGGATTCTCAAGTTCAGTTTTTATTCTATGTGCTTCATCTTCACTCCAGCACGGAATAAACGCATGCATTGCCTGATTTCCTTGCCACATTTGTCCATCTATACTACTTAGAATAATTGGTATAAATTGTTTACTCCCGTATGCCTCCCATATCACTTTGAATGGTGCAAACGAATAGGTGCCAACGCCAAGCATAGCCCACCAATTTTCCCTGTTTATTACTGATCGTAGTAGTGTACCTTTTCTATCTTGTAAAACATCTTGGTAACTCAATAGGTAACTGGACAATGTGTCGTTCTGCTGGATTTGTTCCCAAGTAAGGGGTTTTCCTGTCTCCCGATGATATGGGAGTAGAATCCATTTTTGGGGTGTCAATGGGTGTTGTCGCCATATCTCTTTAGTTACCAGAGGATAAAGAAACTCATCAGGAAGATGAGAGGGTTTGTGGTCAAAGATGAAGATACTATTCGCTCCACATGTATTCACCCCTTGTCGTGGTTTCTGTTCAGGTGTTAAACTAATATCAAGAATTTTGCTGGTATTGAGTTCATCAAGGTTATGCACAATTCGCCATGGATCTGCAGGATTCTTGAGTGGCAACGCTTTATATTCAACCCATTTTCCTCCTTTTTCCTTGAAATACGACACAGGAAATTTCTGTTGTGTATCACCTTGAAATCTCGCACAACAATAAGCAGTGCTAACACCTTCGAACACTTTAGTAGATGTAAATTCATAGACGGAATCTATGGCAAAATTTCGATAGGTATTAAAAGATCTTTTCGAACATTTTGTGTTATAACTTCTGAAGCCACGATGAGCACCATCGCCAAAAAAGAGAGACGTGGGAAGGTAGAAATATCCTGAACCGTTCTCTTTGAGCAATTTCCCCAATACAACTTTTAGAACTAACGCAGCAATATCAACGCGTGAAGACCCCAAAAGTGTCCGTTGCATATCCGCAATTAGTCCTTCTTTTATGAAATATGGCTTTAGGTATGTTTTATAATCTGTAGGCAAGTCGCCAAAGTTTACCCAAGGTGGATTCCCAATGAGAATATCATACTTCCCCTCATGTTCCTCCGTAATAATATCTTGGCAATAGAGTTGAGTGGTTGGAAAATCAATACCGAATTCGAGTAGGACATTTCTTTTGAATTGATCAAGATGTGATGGAACCAACTCAATGAGCGTAAGGCGGGACAAGCGTTCAGGTGTGATAGAAATTCCCTTGTTACGTGCAATATGGAGCATGGCAAGCACGAATGCTCCTTGTCCAGCTGTAGGGTCACAAATATGTGCACCATCAATCCATGCGTCAAAAATGTCCCATTTATTGATGAGCCATTCTGCCCATTTTTGCGGCGTAAAAACATGTCCTATCTGTCTTTTCATTTCATCAAGGATACCAATTATCGTTGCTTTTCGCAAGAACTAATTGAGCAACCGTGTCTCTGTTTGTGTAACGACTAAAATATTAAACTTCCTTCGTCCAAGTAAATTTTATAGCGGATTTTAGAATTGCTTTGATAGGAGTAGTCCGTAGGTCAGAGTGAGCGAAGCGAACTCAACTTACGATACTGTTCCCGTAATAAAGGGGCGTAATGAATTACGCGACTACAAATACATTCCTTCCTTAAATTGTCCACTATGGGTTTCGCAAGCTCTACCCAACCTACGATATAACCTCCTTGTAACAACCATCAACTGCGTATTCTTAAGACTAAATGACCCTGAAACCGATTAGGGTGTGTAAAGTCTTTGGTAAAATATGATCAAAATACTTGTAGGATCGATCTCCGAATCCCGATCTATCGGGTATCGGAGTTCTCTCCTACAATGAATTATGCGGTTAATGCCAAAAACTTTAGAGTTTTTAGAGTCAATCGCAATTTTTCGGATTTTTGTATTTTGCTACAAATCCTTATCAGAACTGGGTTTACAGCTTATTTATGACTATAATAGTCATAAATGACTCTAAAACTATTAGATTTGGATAGTTATGTTTGAGAAAATCTAAAACAATAATTTATGTGTGTGAAGTGAGTTAGGAAAATCCATAAGTGTCAACTTAAGGGAATGAATCCAGATTGTAAGTAGCGGGCTTTCTTCTGTAAGAGTTGTAATGAAATGCGCTTGTACGAACGCATATTTACCTTAAGTTGACACCTATGGGTTTCGCAAGCTCTACCCGACCTACGACATAAACCATTGGTAACACTCATCTACAGAATATTCTTAAAACTAATATCCCTGCGTTTTTACCTTCCACTTGATTTTTCTAAGTAGGTATGGTAATATTTGAGACTTACTATTAGCAGCATAAAGGCAAATAATTCAATGGGAAGAATAAAAACTGATCTTTATCTCGGAGATTGTTTAGAGGTACTCACCAAGTTTGAATCAGATTCATTTGACTTGATTGTAACTTCTCCTCCATACGCTGACCGGCGGTCCAAAACATACGGGGGAATCAATCCAAATGAATATGTCAATTGGTTCATGCCTCGCGCTGAGCAATTTTTTAGAGTACTCAAGCCATCTGGTACATTCATTTTGAACATTAAAGAAAAAGCTGTTAACGGAGAACGACATACCTATGTAATTGAGTTAATTCTTGAGATGAAAAAACAAGGTTGGTTGTGGACAGAGGAGTTTATCTGGCACAAGAAAAACAGTTATCCGGGTAAATGGCCAAATCGGTTTAGAGATGCATGGGAAAGATGTTTACAATTCAACAAGACCAAGAAATTCGCTATGTATCAAGAGTCTGTGATGGTGCCGATGGGAGATTGGGCGGAGAAAAGGCTGAGAAAACTCAGCAAAACAGACCAGAGTCGGGATACATCAAAGGTGGGTAGCGGATTCGGTAAAAATGTATCAAATTGGTTAGACCGAAAAATGGCGTATCCGACGAATGTTTTGCACTTAGCAACGGAAACAGGAAATAAAAAACATAGTGCCGTATTTCCGAATACGTTGCCTGAGTGGTTTATCAAATTGTTTACTGAAGAAAATGATTGGGTGCTTGACCCGTTTGCTGGTTCTGGAACAACCAGTCAAGTCGCTCAAAAGTTATCCAGAAATTCCGTTGGTATAGAGATTTTTCCCCAATATTATCAAGTTGCAAAGGAAAACATCAAATCGCAACAATATCGGCTATTTGAAGAGGAAGAAGATGAAACAAATTACACAACAGGAGATAACTGATTATGTAGAGGCGAACATTCAGAACTTTCACCAAAAAAGGTTAGACAATCTTCATAAATTGAAACTGATGACTGTTGTCAAACGAAAAAACCCCTACCTATTCAAAGCAAAAAATATAAATACAGCTCAAGATTATGTAAAGACAATTTTGGATGCCCATCTGTCTTCACAGGAAGAAACGATCTTTGGTGGATTTCTGGAGGAACTTGTGATCTTCATTTGTACGCAAGTATTTGGTGGACAAAAATCTTCTGCAGAAGGTATTGATTTAGAATTTATAAATAATGGTATTAGATATATTGTGTCAATCAAATCTGGACCTAATTGGGGAAATAGCAACCAAGTTGCGAGACTGAAAGATAATTTCACAAAAGCGAAAAGAATTCTCAGGACAAATACATCATCAACGAACATTGTGGCTGTAAACGGTTGCTGTTATGGAAAAAATCAAAAGCCAGATAAAGGTGAATACTATAAATATTGTGGACAACAATTTTGGACATTTATTTCAGGTGATAAGAATCTTTACACAGATATAATTGAACCATTAGGACATCATGCGAAAGTAAGAAACGAACATTTTATTCAGGAATATGCCAAAGTTGTAAACAAATTTACGTTAGAATTTATCACAACATTTTGCGATCCTGAAGGTAACGTCCTTTGGGAAGAAATCGTTAAATTTAATTCAGCAGATTCCTCTGCTATATAGACAATTTTAATGGCAGTTCAATATATAAAGAACGGACGGGATAAATTACTCCCGTCCGTTTGCTTTAACTTTTCAATTTTCTGGACATGCAGCCAATTCTCTGCTATGCTAAAAGTCATAAATCTCATATACATTTCGCAGAGGAGAAACTATGGCTAACGAAGATTTTACCTCTAAAGTACCGCACTATACGTTCGCGGAAACGTTGGAAGAACAGGAAGAACAGTTAAAGACGAATCCGTTGATGCAACGGTTGAACGCTTATCGTAAAACATACGAAGGGGACCCGCATCGTCCTATTTATCATTACATCAATCCAGAAGCGATGCTTAATGACCCAAACGGACTCTGTTTTTGGCAGGGGCGGTGGCATCTATTCTATCAGGCATATCCACCGGAAGATACACGTCAACATTGGGGACATGCGATTAGTGATGACCTGATCCATTGGCAGGATTTGCCCTACGCGATCTATCCGAATCCAGAAAGATGTTGTTTCTCTGGATCAACATACGTGGAAGAGGACCGCGTGATAGCAATGTATCACGGAACGGTTGTTGGAAATATGGTGGCAGTGTCAAGCGATCCACTCCTACTGAATTGGGAAAAGGTCTCTGGCAAGGCAGTGATACCCTCAAGACATGCAGATGGCACAACACCTGTCTATCGTGTGTTCGATCCATGCATCTGGAAAAAAGATGACATGTATTACTCGTTATCGGGTGGGACGCTTCCACACGGTCCTGCTGGTAAACCTGTCCGCGCCAATTTCTTACTTCGTTCTGCTGATTTAGCGAATTGGGTCTATTTACATCCCTTCGTAGAAGATGATCAATACACCTTGGTAGGTGATGATGGCGCATGTCCATATTTCTGGCCTATCGGTGACCGACATATCCTCTTATTCTTCAGTCACATGAGTGGTGGACAATATCTACTTGGTGATTATGATAAAGCACGCGACAAGTTCGTTGTCACAGGAGGAGCAAAAAACAATTTTGGCGCAGCCTCTCCCGCAGGAGTGCACGCCCCATCTGCAACACCTGATGGTGAGGGTGGAGTTATTGTTATCTACAACATGAACCCAGCAAAACCCACAAAGGGTTGGAATCAGATTATGACTTTGCCCCGTCGTCTGACACTTCTCTCAAGAGATGAAATTGGTGTTGAACCTGCTGGCGATATAGAATCACTACGGTCTGACCATCAACATGTTGATTCGATGACGCTACCTGCGAATCAGGAAGTTGTATTAGAAAACATCAATGGCAATGCGATGGAATTGGAATTGGAAATCGACACGAAAGGTTCCCCGATGGTTGAGTTGAACGTACTTCGTTCTCCGAACAAAGAGGAGTTCACACGTATTGCCTTCTTCAGAGAACGTGGCATGCGAAATCATAATTCCGAGAGAAATGTTCGCGAAAGTCTGCTAACGATAGATTCATCGTATTCCTCAATTGCACCGGATGTTCGTTCCCGTGCTCCCGAAACTGGTGGTCTGTCTATTCTGGGAGACGAAACGCTCAAATTGCGTGTGTTTATTGATAAGAGTGTCGTTGAAGTATTTGCCAATGGACGACAGTGTGTCGCGATGCGTGTCTATCCTGACAGGGAAGATAGCGTTGGGGTGTCTTTGCGTTCACAGGGACAAGACAGTGAACTCAAATCACTGGATTCTTGGCAGATGAAAAATATTTATGCTTAGAGCATATCAAATATATTATTTGTAGGGCGAGGTCTCTGTGCCTCGCCATTTCTCATAAACAGCACTTCTACAATGGATAGGGCATTGTGGAAGATGATCGTGTCAATGGATATGTGGCAGATGCGTTCTATTTAAATTGAGTAAAAAATCGTACAGGAGAATAGAAATATTAACAATTCCATTGAAAAAGTCACCGCATTTATAACACAAAAACGAAATCGAGTAAACTCGCTGCTTGTATTCAAACACCCCACAGCTGGCATTCAAATCCCCGCTGGTAGTGTGGAAGTCGGTGAAGATATTGAAACTGCAGTCATACGTGAAACTTATGAAGAAACAGGACTAAGAGTCGTAAAGATCGAAAAATATCTCGGTTGTTTTGAGAATGAATTAGAACAACAACAGAGAATAATCACAAATACAACCACCGTCTATATCAAACCCAACTTAAATGCAGTACCCTACAAGGATAAACTCACCAGAGGACTCACTGTTGATTATCATTCTACACAAGAAGATTTCACACACATTTCGTACATTGAATATGAATATGACGAATTTCACAAACCTATATGCATTGACTATAATATTACAGGATGGGTGCTGAATGATAACCTAAGTGACCAGAAAAAAAGACATTTTTTCCATTTATCCACACAAGAGGAAACAGAGGATGCATGGGAATTGAAAAGTGATTTAGGACACATTTTCAAACCTTACTGGACACCCCTTTCTCCGAAACCTCTGATTATATCACCACAAGACAGATGGTTGGATTTTGTCTACGAGAAAATCCTTGTCGAATAATTATAGTAACAACATATCAGGAAAATAAGCTACAACGATCAATTTCAAAGATGAACACTGCCGCCGCATCGTACAGCACAGTTTCATTGAGTTGGTGAAAACGGAGTTAATCATGCTACGAGACAAATCGATTCTTTGGTGCCAACGTTGTGGACAGCAATCGATCTGTGAAAGCTGTCATGCTGAAAGCAAAAAATATCCAGCCGTCTCTGAATTCGTCCAGATTTTTTGTTTAGAAGATTGAAACTGTGATAGAATGACGAACAAATGGTAAGAACAAGTCAGTGGTATGTTCACACATTACATGTTTAACTCTTATATGTCGTCACGAATTCACAATTTACAACCTTCTTACACAATGAAGGAGATCATGACAGATGAAGATCGTAAGAGCGAATTTAATTCTTGGTTGTACCAGCTTAATTGTCCTTAGTCTGATGTTCGTTGACATCAGCAATGCCGAACTTGATCTGAAAACCGTTGTCGGAATGTGGCACTTTGATGATGACAAGGGGAATACAGCGGAGGATTCTTCTGACAATAGCAATGACGGAATACTTGTGAACAGTCCAAAATGGACAAAAAACGGTAAGTTCGGATCTGCACTGGAATTTGATGGAAATGAAAGTAAAAGCCAGGTAGCTGTTGGGGATTTGGGTTTATCTGGAACGATCACATTAATTTTGTGGGCAAATCCAAACGACGCGGTTAATGATGACCGGCTAATATCGAATACCAGTGGACCGACAAATCCAGCCTTCGCAATCCGGTACCAAAATGGCGCGGTTGAAATCTGGGGTGCCGCATGGAAACCCGTCATCCCAAAATTTGATAATAATAAATGGGGGCACTATGCCTTCGTATTTGATGGTGCTGGAAATGTGACAGGCTATTACAATGGTGAAAAAGAGGACACAGTTTCCGATTCCTATGTTTTTACGGAGATCGGTATTGGCGCGAATTTTTTAGATCAATGGGGACAATATTATTCAGGACTCTTTGATGAGGTCGCGTTTTTCAATGTTGCTTTGACTGAGGCTGACATTAAAGTCCTCATGACAAAAGGGTTCAAATCCGCGTTGGCGGTTTACCCCGCAAGCAAATTAACTACAACATGGGGAAATATAAAAGCCAACCTATAGGAATCATGTTAAGTACAAAGCCGGTCCTCATCAGCATTACCTATAAAATCGTTGAGACGTAATTTTCTGGTAGAACTGTGCAAAGGAAGGGTTTAACACCTTAAGCCTTCACATTTACCTGACACATTTTCTTGGAGGAATAAAGATGTCAATTTATCGAGCAGGTGTAATCGGTTTAGGACGGATGGGAAGCACTTTTGATGACGAAATCACACAGGGAGGATCACTTTTTCTTCCCTACTGTCATGCACCAAGTTATGCAGCATCACCGAAAGTAGAATTGGTTGCGGGTGCTGACTTACATGCCGAACAAGCCTCAATCTTCGGTGAACGGTGGGGGCTAAGTTCAGAACATATCTATAGCGATTATCGTGAAATGTTAGAACAGGAAAACCTTGATCTTGTCAGCATTTGCACAACTGCACGGGTGCGGTCAACTATCGTTCAGGATGTGGCACGTGCTGGTGTAAAAGGAATTTGGGCAGAGAAACCGATCTCGCTCAGTCTTGAGGAAGCGGATGTAATGGTTGATGTCTGCCAAGAAAACGGTGTCGTCATGGCAGTTAATTGCGCGCGTCGTTGGAATCCATTCTTTAGTGAGGCGCGAAAACTCATTGACGAAGGTGAGATTGGCAATGTGCTTCAGGTAACCGTGTATGCACAGTGTGGTCTTTCACATAACGGCAGCCATGCTATTGACATTCTACGTTATATGGCAGGAGGCAATGTAGAGTGGGTTTTCGGTGAGATGCAGTCTGACGAGGCTGCTGCAGGTGAAAACGATCTAATGGGAAACGGCTATCTCGTATTTGATAACGGAGTTAGGGCATATCTCCGAAGCACGTCGTGTGGTGCAGCACCGTGGGAGGTGGATGTCATCGGTTCAGGTGGACGTATCCGTTCCATCAACAATGCAGAAAAGTTTGAGTTGATTCGTGTCCTACCCGGTGGTCGACGTGGACGTGGTGTGCCTGCAACATGTCCGTTTCCATACCCTAATCGGATGCAAGGGATGGGATTGACTATTGTTGACGACATCATCAATGCTATTGAAAACGGGGGTTCACCAAAATGTTCCGAGGAAGATGGACGTGAAGCACTTGAGGTCGCAATTGCTCTGCGTGAGTCGCATCGACGTGGTGGTGTAAAAGTGAAACTGCCGATAGAAGATCGCAGTCTGCGTATCCTTTCGTCTGAGATTCATGGTGATGATACACCTGCTCGGGTTAGGCGTACGCGGGGTTAATAAACCACAATTCTCTTATTTGACAATGTAGATCACATCTGATATGATAAAACAAGAAAATCCGTTTGTAAGAATGATATATTATAACATTCCGCGACTAGGAGGTCGCTCCTACAGAAGATGAATTTCCAATCAACAATAATGGTTGAATCCAGTAATGGAACAATAATTATTAGAATAGATATTAGTTAGGAGAAAATCATGAATAAATTTGCGTATACATTCTGTATAAGCATTTTATCAGATGTAGAAGGTGGAGGTTATCTAATTGAATTTCCTGACTTACCAGGATGTATTTCTGACGGAGAGACTATTGATGAAGCGATTGAGAACGGAAGGGACACACTTATCTGCTGGATAGAAACCTCCAAACATCACGATGATGAGATTCCTCTACCATACTCATCTGAGCATTCTCCTGAACTTTATTAGAGTTCTAATATGCCACAAAAAACTGCATTCATCTACCACCCAGACTACCTAAACCACGACACAGGTCCAGGACACCCCGAACGTCCAGACCGACTCAGAGCCAGCCTCGCAGCACTCCAACAAAGCGATGTTTGGGAACAATTGCACCACATTGACCCAACACCCGCGACCGTTGATCAGATCGCTTATGCACATAACTCCGGTTATAGCGAACACATACGACAATCCTGTGAAGCAGAAATACCAATGGCATACGACACACCTGTTGGACATGAATCTTACGATATTGCCTTGCTTTCAACTGGAGGGGTATTATGTGCAGCAGAGGCAGTCGCAACAGACCAAGTGAAAAACGCCTTTGCTATGGTGCGTCCACCAGGACACCACGCCACTCTAGGACAGAGCATGGGGTTTTGCTTGTTCAACAACATAGCCGTTACAGCACGTTATCTCCAACGGGAGCACGGTGTAGGCAAGGTTGCAATCGTGGATTGGGATGTGCATCACGGCAACGGTACACAAGATATTTTCTACGAAGACGAAACAGTTTTTTTCTTCTCTATCCATCAGTCTCCGCTTTATCCTGGTACCGGTTCAAAGTATGAACAAGGTAGTGGAAATGCAAAAGGCACAACGCTTAATGTGCCGATGTCACCAGGAAGTGGCGATGATGAGTACAGGACAGTCTTTGAGGATGTTCTCCGTTCAGCATTACAAGACTTTTCACCTGAGTTTATCCTGATATCCGCTGGATTTGATGCACATTACCTTGACCCACTCTCTAACACTAACATCACTGCAGAAGGGTTTGCCATGTTAACAGATTTAGTTCTTGCCATTGCAGAAGACACTGCATCAGGTAACGTCGTTTCAGCATTGGAAGGTGGTTATAGTTTGGAGGGCATCTCCGAATCTGTTGTAGCACATGTTGAACGTTTGAATGTCAATAAATAATAACATCAACTATTCAATATTCTGCGCACATCGGAATCCAAGAGCACCAATTCCCGCATAGGTAGGACTGTCCCCATAACGATTCGCAGAACGTAACCATTCAGGGTTACCGTTCCACCCACTACCACGCAATACACGGTCAGTAGCAACGTTCTCATAATCATTTACGATTTCCTCTATGCTATCAGCACCAGCGACAGGGTTTTCACGTGGTGAGTTCGCATAGAAGTCACTCTGGTAAGCGTCAAGACACCACTCCCAAACATTCCCTGACGTGTCATATACACCGTAGTCGTTCGGAGGATATTCGCCAACAGGCGTTGTATGACTAATGAGTTTACCATAGTTAGCTTTTCTCTCGCTAATAAGCTCACCCCACGGATAATCTTTCCTATTTAATCCACCCCGCGCGGCTTTCTCCCACTCCGCTTCTGTAGGAAGTCGCTTATCTACCCATTGCGCGTATGCCATCGCTGCATACCAGCTGACGTATCGTACAGGATGATCATCTTCTCCATGAGGAAAATTGTTCCGATCCCAATCGTTTAAGTAATTTTCATCTGTAAATCTCTCATCAATTTGGTTCTTCTGCCACTGTGGATTAGCGAGGATAAATTCCTTAAATTGTGTGTTGGTTACTTCGTTTTCGTCAATAAAAAAAGCATCAATAAAAACCGTATGTTCTGGTTGTTCATCGTTATCAGCATTCGCTTTTTCACTTCCCATCACAAATTCCCCTTCAGG
This sequence comes from Candidatus Poribacteria bacterium, assembly GCA_026710795.1. Classification (GTDB taxonomy): domain Bacteria; phylum Poribacteria; class WGA-4E; order WGA-4E; family WGA-3G; genus MSPOR6. Next base: position 45,131 of record JAPOQK010000001.1, on the reverse strand, counting down.
AATGAGTACCATTCCTTCAGGAGCAATAGGATCAGGTTCTGGGTCTGGGTCTGGTTTAGTGATCGATGGATCGTCACCTCCAACAGTGTAAGTTATGTCTCGAGTTCCATCTTCCCATGTCAGTTTCAAGGTAAATTGCCCTTCTGGAAAAGGTCCTGTGATTGTAACCGTATTGTCAGTCGTCGTAGCAGTTCCAACATTCACTTCTACATTTCCCGGTTCACTATCAAAAGTAATGGTAATCTTACTACTTTCTTCAATCGTGCTACCGGGTGTTGGATTTGCGCGGAGCAACCGCACAAGTTCATCGTCATCTTCAGCCCGATCTCCACAACTGAGCATACAAACAGTCAGTATTCCAATAACCATTAGGATCATATAGTTGAAAAAAGTCTTCACAGTAGCCTCCTATAATGATAACTTTCTATACGTTTTACATCTTTTTTCCCGCGTGAATAGCAACAATACCCAAAGTTTTCCTATAATACTGCACATCTGTCAGTCCACACTGCTCCATTACATCTTTCAACGCATCACAATTCGGAAACTGCAACACAGAACGAGGAAGATACCCGTAAGCATCATCCTTATTCCGAGATATACAATTGCCGATGAAAGGTAATATCTTCGTGAAATAGAAATAGTAGAGACCGCGAAAAATCGGATTGACAGGCTGCGTGAATTCCAAGATGGCAATTCTTCCACCGGGTACAGCAACACGGGTCATCTCACGGATTCCCAATTCAAGATCAGAAACGTTTCGGATACCAAAACCGACAGAAACAATGTCAAAAGTGTTGTCTGCAAACGGGAGCGTGAGGGTATCCGCCTCAATCGGAACAAAGGCGTGCGTGCGATTCTGTCGTTCCACCTTTTGCTTGCCGACAACTAACATCTCAAAACAGAAATCCGAACCGATGACAGAAACACCGGTCTCAAGTTTATCAGCATACGCAAGGGCGAGTTCACCTGTACCTGTGCAAACATCAAGCACCTTACTCGTAGGTGTTACACCACTCACTTTGACTGTTTCTCGTCGCCACACACGATCAAACCGAAGGCTCAACAGTGAATTAAGAAAGTCGTAGTGCCGCGCAATAGCAGAAAACAGATTCTTTATACGGTGTGCCTGCATTTACCCATCCTATTCCAAACAATACTATACCCACCAACAACGTTAATTTCTTCAGATTATAGCCGCAGTTCTGCACCAAGTTCCTGATTTAATCGTTTCACAACCTTGTCATGAAGGTTATTTACATCTTTATCTGTCAATGTTTCAGTTGCGGAGTGATATGTGATTGTATAGGCGAGACTTTTCTTACCTTCCGACACCTGATCCCCAACATACACGTCAAACAACCGCACCGAATCAACTAACTCTCCTCCCGTGGAATAGATAATATCTATCGGTGTATCCGACTGCATCTCTTTATCTACTACAATCGCAAGATCGCGCTGCACACTCGGATAAATGGGAATTGGTTCAAAACGTTTGGAAAAATCAGCTGCGTTAGCAAGTGCCTCAAGGTCAAGTTCAAAAAGGTATGCCTTATACGGTAGTTCGTAAATTTCAAGCACTTCAGGATGCACCTCTCCCAGAATACCGATACGTCTATCCCCCAACAACACCGCAGCATTGCGACCCGGATGGAAGGTTGGTTCTTCGGTTTTCTTGAATGCGTAATCGGTAAGACAACATACCTCAAGCACCCTTTCTACAATACCCTTTATGTCAAAGAAATCAGGATTTTTATACGGATCACCGTAGACACCCCCACCAATTTCTCCAGCGAGGATACCAGCAATACGCCAAGGTTCTTCGCCTTTCACAAAAACTGTGGACATCTCAAAAAGGGCTATATTATTGATCTGATGGTTATGGTTGTGTTGTGCGTTATCCAATAAACTTGGCATCAATGTTGTACGAAGGATTGACATCTCTGGACTCAACGGATTACGCAATTTCAAAGCATCACGAAGTGGATTATCCGCAGCTAACCGAACCTTATCAAAACAGTTCGGGTGGCTGAAACTATAGTTCACTGATTCCATCATACCAGCCCCAAGAAGGAATTGCTTTATATGTTTTCGCACCTCAACTGAAATATCTGAAACGGGAACAGGGATATCACCCTTTGGCAGTGTTGTAGGGATGTTATCATAACCGTAAACACGTGCTACCTCCTCAATCAGGTCAATCTCACGTGTAATATCACTACGGAATGACGGTACAGTGACCTGATAGCTGCTATCTTCCAATTGTGATGCTTCCATACCAAACCCTAACCGATATAATATCTGCTCTATCTCGGTTGCTTCAAGCGCAGTTCCCAATATGAAATTGACACGATCAGAACGGAGTTGAATCTGGATTGGTTCACTCTTTCCAGGATAAACATCAATAATTCCTTCACAGACAGTACCACCAGCCAATTCCACAATAAGTTGTGCCGCGCGATTAAGTGCAGGAATAACTGCTTCTGGATCAACACCGCGTTCAAATCTATATGACGCTTCCGTGTGCATACCCAACTTTTTGCCAGTTGCACGGATGCTTGCCGGCTGAAAATTGGCACTTTCCAGCAGCACATCACACGTTTCATCAGTAATCTCAGAATCATAACCACCCATAACGCCAGCAAGTGCCACAGGTTTGTTCGCATCAGCGATAACTAACATATCTGATGTGAGTTCGCGTTCTTCTTCATCAAGGGTTGTTATCTGTTCACCTTCTGCTGCACGACGAACAACGATACGGTTCTCCCCAAGTTTATGGTAATCAAATGCGTGCAACGGTTGACCATATTCCATCAATACGAAGTTTGTAACGTCCACGATATTATTGATAACGCCAATACCAACAGATTCAAGTCGTTGTTTTAGCCACGCAGGAGATTCACCAATTTTGACACCACGAATTACACGTGCTGCATAACGAGGACAGAGATCGGGTGCATCAATTGTTACAGACGTTACCTCCCGAATATCGGTATCGTTTTCTCGGATGTTAACTTCTGGAAGTTTCAACTCGTTACCTGTTTCCGCACGAATTTCGCGAGCAACACCGATCAGACTAAGGCAGTCCGGACGGTTCGGTGTTATCTCCAATTCAAAGACCGTATCGTCTAATCCCAATGCTTCGGCGAGTGGTGTGCCAACGGATGTGTCTGAGGATAATTCCATGAGTCCTGCGGCATCCTCGGAAATACCCAATTCCCTTTCTGAACAGAGCATACCATACGATTCCTCACCACGTAATTTAGCTTGTTTTATCGTGATACCACTCGACAATTCTGTCCCGATTGTAGCAACAGGGACAGACATCCTTTCACTTACATTCGGTGCACCACACACGATCTGAAGTGCATCCTGTTCACCAATATCTACCTGACAAAGCACAAGTTTATCCGCATTCGGGTGTGGACTGATGGAGTTCACTTTGCCAACAACTATGCCTTCTAATGCTACACCGAGTTGCTTGACAGATTCAACTTCAACACCCAGCATCGTTAACCTATCAGCGAGTTCATCTGCAGAAAACTCAAAATCTATATAGTTTTTTAGCCAATTTAGTGTTACGTTCAATTTCTAAATCCTTCGTTACGGCACATCCAAATCAATGCTGAATGCGCGTATGACATTCGACAGAATATGCCTTCTATTCTATTAAAACTGCTGCAAGAAACGCAGATCATTCTCATAAAAAGTGCGGATATCTGGTATACGAAACTGCAGGTTTGCAATCCGTTCTACACCCATACCGAAGGCAAAACCAGTAACCTCTTCTGGGTTATAATTAACAGCACGAAATACTTCCGGATCAACTGCACCTGCTCCCAAGATTTCAATCCAACCAGTGTGTCCGCAACTACGACAACCTTTACCACGACACACAGTACAAGAAATATCCGCTTCAGCACTCGGTTCAGTAAACGGAAAAAAATGTGGACGGAAACGCATCTGTGTCTGATCCCCGAACATCTGACGTGCAAAAGATACCAACACTCCCTTCAATTCACTAAAGGTAACATGTCTATCCACAAGCAATCCTTCAACCTGATGAAACATCGGTGTATGCGAAACATCGTAATCCACACGATACGCCTTACCCGGAACAATAATACGCACTGGGGGTTTCTGATTTTCCATAACACGAATCTGAACCGGCGATGTGTGGGTACGTAAGAGATGTCCATCAGTGAGATAGAAAGTATCATGCAGATCCCGTGCAGGATGATCCGAAGGTGTATTGAGTGCATCAAAATTGTAATGCTCTGTTTCTACCTCCGGTCCTGTCACCACCTGAAAACCCATTTGCGTGAAAATCGCTTCAATCCGTTCCAACGTTTGCATCACTGGATGTGCTTTTCCGTAAGCAGGTTTTCGTCCCGGCAACGTGATATCAACGGCTTCTGCGTGGAGTTGTTGTTCTTGCTGTTGGCTTTCCAGTGCGGTTTTGGTCGCTTCAAACGCTTCTGTTAGTGAAGCACGCACCTCATTGGCAAGTTTCCCAATTATCGGACGTTCCTCTTTAGACAGCTGCCCCATTCCCTTCATGACATCCGTCAACTTACCTCTACGTCCAAAATACTCAATTCTAAGCGATTCAAGCACATCTGTCGTTTTCACATCCTTCAATGCTTCAAGTGCTGTAGCTTGAATCGCCTCTAATTCTGCTTTCATAAGTGCCTTTTAAAATGATTATGCCCGTCACGCTGTCCCACTGCCTCATATTTTGTTTGAGGCATTTCTGGGGACGAAAGCGACAGGCATCTACTTCCGCGGTACCACCCCGCTTGACAGATTATTTCTACAATCTGTCCGCTTCATTTCTTAATAATTCGGCTCCAAGATGAAATTCAACAGTTGCTCTCAAAACCATGCTTTCAGCCGATGGCACAGTCTCTCTAATTGAGGTTTCCCAACTACCTACTTTGTCCCTTCATTGCCTTTTAATAGTATAACATTTAAATGTATTCGTATTTAACCTATCCTTTTACGCGGGCGACAAGCTGTCCAAAACCTGCTGCATCGTTGACCGCTATATCCGCGAGGACCTTCCTATCCAATTCAATACCAGCGTTTTTTAAACCGTGTATAAATTTACTATATGTCAGTCCATGTAACCTTGCGGCAGCGTTAATTCGCATGATCCAAAGCCTTCTAAAGTCCCGTTTCCGTGTACGCCTATGTGTGTAGGCGTGATTCCAAGCTTTTTCAACCGCTTCCTTCGCGGTACGTCTAAGGTTATTACGTCCACCACGAAACCCTTTGGAATGCTTTAGTATACGTTTTCTTCGCTTTCGACGAACACTCCCTGTTTTTACTCGTGCCATTTCTAACTCCTAATAAATTAGACGTTTCAAACGTTTTTCATTACTTGGGTCAACCAACGTAGGTTGTCTTAACCGACGTTTACGTTTTGAAGATTTTGATATAAACAAGTGACCCGCATACGCTCGATTACGACGTATTTTACCTTTCGCAGTTAATTTAAAACGCTTTGCCGCGCCTTTATGCGTTTTCATTTTCGGCATAACAATTTTCCTTTGGTACGGCTTATCCAGATCATTTCTATTAAGGTAATATGTAGGTGAGATATAGGCATAAACTCACAAAATAAACGAGGAGAACCGCGCTCTCCTCGCAAACGGTGTGTCTCTTTCAAAAGCCGTCTAATTAAAAGAGATACATGTTTTATAGATCACAAAAATACGTTAAAGTCTACTCATATATGGCATGAGGGACACTGTAGTTACGAAGATTTCGGTGTTAAGAGCATTGACATCACACGCGTTTCCATCTTAGCAGGTTGTTCTACCTCACCAAGTTCAGCCACATCTTCTTCCAATCGGGCAAGCATGTTTTTACCCAAATCTGTATGCAGCATCTCTCTGCCACGAAAACGCACTGTCGCTCTAACCTTCCAACCATTTTTCAAAAAGTCTTCAATATGACGCTTCTTGAATTGGTAATCATGTTCCGCTGTATCCGGTCGGAATTGAATCTCTTTTAAAACAATCTTAGACTGTTTCTTTCGAGCTTCTCTCGCACGCTTGTTCTTTTCATACTGATATTTCCCGTAGTTCATTATCTTACATACGGGTGGGTTAGCATTTGGCGAAACCTCAACCAAATCCAAGCCGATTTCTTCAGCACGTTCCATCGCTTCGCGTGGAGTCATCACACCGAGCTGTTTGTTCTCTTCATCAATAACTCGAATCTCTTTTGCACGAATCTGATAATTCGAACGCGTCTGTCTTTCCTTCGGTTTCTGATTACGTCTGCCTCTATAGTGTATTTTTCACACCCCCAAGTTTTAGTAGGCTTTTGATTAGTCATAATGTAGATGAATACTAAAACAGATCTTGTAACTATAAGAAATACCCGTAAACTTCTACACGACCAAATCTTACATTTACATTCTCAGCACACTTTCACGACGATAATTCAATCTCACAAAATGAGAATACTTACGCAAAAGCGTCAGAAATGTATCTCCAAATTAATTAAAGTATTATATCACAAATTCAACATTAATGCAAACTTAAAAGTATCCTATAGTCCATAATGTCCGTAAAATAATGATACCACTTGCTATACCGCCCAATATAAGAATAATACTGAGATTGATTATTAATGCGTACCGAAATATCCGTTCTGCCAATTCAGGTTGTTCCTTTACCCATGCGCGTGCCAAGGTAAAGGTTAGAACAACACTAACCAAAATTAGAACAACCGCTCCTAAAGTTCCTAAGAGAAGTCCTTGAAAGTCAACCATCTCCATCGTTTCAGGAATTGAGCCATATTGTGAATAGCGATGGATGACAACCATTAAAATGCCAACCAATATCACTAAAAATCCAATGTAAACGATTAAGGCTTTTGTATAGGCACTTCTCATCTCTGACTAAACTCTCTTTCAGACTCCAAACTATGTATGAATAATTGTAACACATTTGAGATAGAATGGCAAAATATATTGCAGATGGACAGCTTTATTATGTTTTAAGAATTATGGTGAATTTTGAAATTAATCAGACATTTTATATATATAGGAACGACTTCCTTGTTGACCTACAAGTATTCCTCAGTAAATGACATTTAATTTATTAGAAATGGTATGACTTATAGAGAAATGTAAAACTTTAGAGTCAATCCTGACTATATTTATCATAAATAAGCCGTAAACCCAGTGTAGATATAGGTCTATAGCTTTATACTAAAATAATCAAAATTGCGATTGACTCTAAAAACTCTAAAGTATGACATTTTTCAACCATTCTTATGAAAGTTTGCTTACCGATATTTCAATAGGATTTTGTCTCCTCAAACTGAATAGTCCGCAAAATCTGTGTAATTCGCGTAAATCCGTGATTCCGAAAATGTTGAATAGCGACAATTGAATGTCTCTTCTCAATAGCGGAAAACGCTTGATATAAACACAAAAAGATGTTAAACTAAACTTCATATTACCGATTTGAAGACTAAGGAGTTTCCTCATGGATGTAGCATACACATCGGCAATCGCTGAAGTAATTGAAAAATTAGAGACAGGTAACCCACTCCCACCACTTGTCCCTGAGAACGCATGGAACAATGAACTCACAGACGAACTCGTCGCCTCATCGCTTGAAGACCTTTTCCAAGGGCAATCACTGAAAGATGATATTTTTGGTGGTGCGATTAAAAGCGGATTGCTCCTCTGGAACGATGCATTGAACGACTCTCATGACATCTCGCAAGAACTGAGTAACAACACAGGTAGTTATTGGCACGGAATCATGCACCGTCGTGAACCGGATTACAGCAATGCAAAGTATTGGTTCGGCAGAGTCGGAACACATCCGATATTTCCGTCTCTCCGAGAACATGCAATTTCTATTGCTAAAGAGATACAGAATCCATCCGATGCACTAACACAAATTGCACAAACTATTGAAACACAAGAACATTGGGACGCATATCAGTTTATTGATTGGTGTCAAGAGGCAGAAAACGATCCATCCTCAGATGTAACCCATTTCTTACAACAGGTACAAGCAGAAGAGATTAAATTGCTACTCGCGTATTCCTATCGTAACGCAATATAAAATATGTTGTATCCAAAGAAAGACAAAGGAGTTAGTTGATGATTATAAACGATATAATATCCAGAAACAACGGTTGGTGTTACCTTCTAACCGTTCTCACAAGTCTGCTGATGTTAGCGTCCTGTGTTCCAACTACCCAAAATACCACAGGTTCATCATCAGTTCGTCCAACCGATGCTTATGACGAGATCGTAAAACTCTCAATGAAAGTTACAACTACTGCTGATCCAATTGATGCTGAATTGTTAATTGAGAAGTCTAAAGGATTTATCAACCAACACTCAAAATATAAAGATGTTGATGAAGTCTACTATATTTTGGGAACTACTTTAGTCCAGTTTGATCGTGCTGATGAAGCTATTACGGTACTTGACGAACTAATCCGATACTATCCGCTTGCACCATCAATTGGAAAAGGGAAATTAACATTAGGGTTAGCTTACGACAAAATCAATCAGCATGATAAAGCAGATGCAGTATACTATGATTTAGTAAATAATTCAAAGTCTGGTAATAGACAGTATGCCGCAACCGCACAGAAATTGCTGGACACAAATAGGGCAGATCGGACAGGTGCATTAGATGGCTTAGCTGATAGTAGCAGTCCAACTAATTTCATCGGTCAAACCGCTATGGATTTTCAGGTGAAGGACTTGAACGGTCAACCTCTATCGTTAGCACAATATCGCGGAAAGGTTGTACTTCTTGATTTCTGGGCAACGTGGTGTGGACCTTGTATTCAAGAGATGCCGAATGTAAAAGCAACTTATGCAAAATACAAAAATCGCAACTTTGAGATTATCGGAATCAGTATAGACCGCGGAAAAGCTCCTCTTGAATCCTATATTGAGAAAGAAGGTATCACATGGCCACAACATTACGACAGCAGCAGACAGGTTTCTAATATGTATCAAGTCCGCTCCATTCCATCAACTTTTCTAATTGATGGGGACGGCGTTATCCGTAAGACGAATCTCCGAGGAAGTGCACTTGAATCCGCTGTCGCTCAACTTGTACAGGAAAATATGTCACGTTAATATGAACCAAACGAATGGACGGGAACTCTGTTCCCGTCCACATATATCAACCCTTATGATTACAACACACAAGAGGAGAAAATGATGTTCATCCTAAAAAATATAAATAAAGCACGTTACTCTGTATGCAGTATAGGCATTCTTTTACTTGTGATGTTAATAGGTTTTTGTTCATATCTCTCTGCTGAAGACACATCACAAACAACTCCAAATCTAAGTCCAGCACAAATTGGCTCCAAATATCAAGAAATAAAAGCAACTTATAAAAAACTAACTTTTCAAAACAATCCAGAGGAATTAAAGACATTAGCTGAAGTGTCATCTGATTTTGTCACATCGTTCCCAAAATACAAACGTGTAGACGAAGTATATTACTATCTCGGTAACACATTAGTTCGCTTGGAGCGTGTTGAAGAGAGCATTACAGTTTTTGAAAAACTTATCGATGAACATCCTGAAGCACGTTATGTTCAACCGAGTATGTTGGAATTGGGTATGGCTTACGACAGCCTAAACAATCATGATAAAGCAGACGAAGTCTATACTAAACTGATAGAACACCCAAAATTCGGTGATAAATCGTACGCGAAACTTGCCCAAAAAATTCTTGAACAGGATATATCTGAGCGGAAAGGTAATTTGTCCAATCGTGCCGTAGCAACCACCCCAAAACCAAACCAGTGGATCGGCAAACCAGCACCAGAATTTAAGGTAAAAGACCTAAAAGGTGAAGAACTTACATTAGAAAGATATCGTGGACAAGTCGTGTTGCTTGATTTCTGGGCAACATGGTGTGGACCTTGCATCAATGAATTACCAAATGTGAAAAGGACTTATGAAGAATACAAAGATCAGAAATTCCAAATTATTGGTATTAGTTTGGACAGGTCACAACAACCACTCGAAACGTTTGTTAAGAATGAAGGACTTGGATGGGTTCACTATTGGGATCAAGGTGGAAAAATCGCAAATCAATACAAGGTAACCGGAATTCCATCAATGTTTCTACTTGATGGAAAAGGTGTTATCCGTAAGACAAATCTACGTGGACATGCCCTTGAAACCTCCGTTGCTGAATTAGTAAAGGAAAATCTTGCCAAACCTAATCCAAAATCTCCTGAATCCACTTCTCCACGCAAGACAATTCCTGCAACAAAGATGCGCAAAATGGATACTCCTCCTCAACCTATTGGACAAGGTCCAGGTGAATGGGTTGGAAAACCTGCACCTGATTTTAAGGTGATGGATGTAAATGGAGAAGAACTCTCCCTGAAAGACTATCGTGGACAGGTTGTACTGCTCGATTTCTGGGCAACGTGGTGTGGTCCCTGCATCAATGAGATGCCGAAACTCAAGAATACTTATCAAAATTATAAAGATCAGAAGTTTCAGATAATTGCAATTAGTTTGGACAGGTCAAAAACACCACTTGATGCATATATTGAGAAAGAGGGACTGGCATGGGAACACTATTGGGATCAAGATCGGAAAGTAAGAACGCAATACGGTGTGACGGCAATCCCAACTGCATTTCTGATTGATGGTGAAGGAATCATCCGAAAAGCAAGTCTCGGTGCTTTTGATGTTGAATCTGCAGTCGCTGAATTAGTGGAGAAGAATCTGGCAAATAATGTTAAACCCTCACCTCCAACAAAAATACCTGCCGACTCTCCTGAAATAGCACCAAACCCATCGCTCAAAGTCAAAGAAATAATTGACGCAGCTGTTGCAGCACACGGTGGACTCGAAAAACTACAAGCCGTAAAAAACATTGTGATAGAATCACAGAGTTTTGAATATCTCCCCAATGGCACAGTGCAAGATGAAGGACAGAATAAAACCTACTATTATCCTGATAAATTCCGCGCCGATTGGAACACAGATAACGGCAAAGACAGTTTAATCTTTGATGGTGATTCCTTGTATCAGATAACAAATGGAAAGGATAACGAAATGTCTCCTGACGAAGTTGAGTCCACTATTACTTTCTTCAAAGATAGTCTTTTCCGAGAACCGATCTGGCTTCTAACATATCTTGCGCAAAACCATATTCTGGTTGAATATGTAGGTACAGCAGATATAAAGGATGATACCGCATCTATTCTCCTAATTACGCAGCCTTCTGGAAAAAAACTAAAAGTCTTCTTTAGTGAAAAGACTCACCATTTAGTCCAATATATTCATTATTATGAAATCGCAGAAGATAATGAAACAGTAACCGTATCTTTGGATGAATATCGTGATGTAGATGGTATCAAAATAGCGCATCATCGCACCACAAAGAACGGTGAAGTTCGGCAAGTTTTGATTACTGACATAAAACTGAATGCTGAAATTGACGAAGTACTGTTTCGTCCTAACGAATTAGACGAGTAACTAAATAAAAGGAGATACGAAAAAATGTTCCGATTCAGTATAATATTCCTGTTAGTTGTCTGTATGAGCATGTATGTTATTATCGTATATGCACAAGAGGATGTCGTTGGTGATGCGACGATTAAAGGTGAAGTTATTGATACATCCCCCGAACAGAATCCGATAGAAGGAGTCACCGTTACAATCGTTAATTCAGCTAACGGCAAAGAATATACCGTCAAAACTGATAAAAATGGTATCTACGAAAAGAAAGGATTATCTGCTGGTCGCTATATGATTAGTGTTTCAAAACCAGGCTATGGTGATCGAATCGGTAAACCTAAGGTTGTTGCAGCAGGTGGTGAAGTCTTTGATAGAATTAAGATGAGAAAAAAGGGTATTGCCGCACAAGAGATTAAGGCTGATGCCGTACAAGAGGACATTATTGGTGGCGCAACGATAAAAGGTGAAGTTGTTGATACATCTCCTGAACAGAGACCGATTGCAGGAGCTACTGTGAAAATTGTTAATTCTGCTACAGAAAAAGAACATACCGTTACAACTGATAAAGATGGTGCTTATGAAAAGAAAGGATTGCCTGCTGGTCGCTACATGATTAGTGTTTCAAAACCAGGCTATGGAGACCGAGTCGGTCCGCCAAAGGTTGTTGCAGCAGGCGGTGAAGTCTTTGATAGAATTAAGATGAGAAGGCAGGAGAACATATTTACCTTTCTATGGGATACATTTGGGTATCTATTGCTTTTACACTTCATTTTATTTATTCTCATTTTTACTGGTGCAAAATTATAGTTTCTGAATTTGTAATTGATTTAAACACAGCAGAAGTCACACAACAAATTCACTGAAAGAATCAGTCTTTCTCTCAAATAAGCAAAAGATGACTCAGAAAAATAGCACTTTTCTATTGCTTGTCTGCATAATCGTTCCTATCAGTATTTATACAGCGCACGGTCAAGATGCAGGATTTATCGGTGGGAGGACAACAATCCGAGGGGAAATTATTGATGCTACCCCCGAACAGAATCCGATAGAAGGAGTTACCGTAAAAATCGTTAACAGTGCCTATGGTCAAGAATATATCGTCACAACGGATAAAGATGGTCTTTACGAAAAGACAGGATTGCCTGAGGGTCGCTATACGATAAGTGCTTCAAAAAAAGGTTATCAGAACAGATTTGGTAAATCAAAAAATGTTGCTGACGGTGGTGAAATATTTGACAGAATTAGGATGAGAAAACAAAAGAGTTTCTTCACGTATTTCTTTGAGTTTAACGGTCACCTTACTATTTTGCTTGCTATTCCTTTTATTCTCTGCATGTTAGGGTTTGGATATTTAATTTACTTTTTCTACATCGAATCGCGAAAATAGCAGTGTACATAATAAACTCTATTATTTTGAATCATTTCGTCAGGTGATAATCAAATAGGAGAGAATAATGACTCGCTTAAACCTACTTATGATGTTTGTTATGGGTATGAGTTCTTATTTCTGTGTCGGTTCTGCAAATGAACTAGATCCTGATTATGATGTTAGTGCAACGATTCGAGGGGAAATTGTTGATACCACACCAGAAGAGAATCCGATTGAGGGAGTCACTGTTAAAATCGTTAATTCGACTAACGGTAAAGAATATACTGTAACAACGGATAAAGATGGTCTTTACAAGAAAACAGGTCTGCATGGTGGTCGCTATATAATTTCTGCTCATAAGAAAGGATTCGGTGAAAGAATTGGTAAATCTAAGGTTGTTGTATACGGCGGGGAAATATTTGACAGAATAAAGATGCGTAAAAAAGATAACATATTTATTCTTTTCATGGGTCAGGTTTTCACTTGGCAGCTTGTTGTCGGATTTGCCTTAGGTTTTCTTGTCGCTTTAATTATGAGTTCTGGTAGGTCGCGTGTTTGAGGATAACTAATGGCAAACGGATAAAGACGGTCTTTACGAAAAGACAGGATTGCCTGAGGGTCGCTATACGATTAGTGTTTCAAAAAAAGGTTATCAGAACAGATTTGGTAAATCAAAAAATGTTGCTGACGGTGGTGAAATATTTGACAGAATTAGGATGAGAAGACAAAAGAGCTTCTTCACATATTTCTTTGGATTTAACGGTTTCCTCTTTATTCTACTTTTCATTCACCTTATTCTCTACATGTTAGGGTTTGGATATTTAATTTACTTTTTCTACATCAAATCGCGAAAATAGCAGTGTACATAATAAACTCTATTATTTTGAATCATTTCGTCAGGTGATAATCAAATAGGAGAGAATAATGACTCGCTTAAACCTACTTATGATGTTTGTTATGGGTATGAGTTCTATGTTCTGTATCGGTTCTGCTAACGGTCAAGATGCAGAATTCATCAATATTGGTGCAACAATCCGAGGTGAAATTATTGATACTACCCCTGAACAGAATCCAATAGAAGGGGTTACCGTAAAAATCGTTAGCAGCAGCGATGGCAGAGAATATACTGTAACAACAAATAAAGATGGTGCTTATGAAAAAACAGGACTGCCTGCTGGTCGCTATACGATTAGTTTTTCTAAAGCTGGTTACGGTGACAGAATCGGTAGATCCAAGGTTGTTGCAGCAGGTGGTGAAATCTTTGACAGAGTAAAGATGCGTAAAAAAGATAACATAATTACGCTTTTCATGGGTCAGGTTTTCACTTGGCAGCTTGTTGTCGGATTTGCCTTGGGTTTTCTTGTAGCTTTAATCATGGGTTCAGGTAGGTCGCGTGTTTGAGGATAACCAATGGCGCACGTCAATTTGAAAGATGTCACAAAAATATACGACGGTGATGTCCTCGCAGTTGAAAAAGCAAACTTTCAGATTTTGGACGAGTCGTTTACTGTGCTTGTCGGACCGTCGGGGTGTGGTAAATCAACAATCTTGAGAATGATTGCAGGACTCGAAGAGATTACCGAGGGTGACATCTATATAGATGACGAATGCGTAAATGGTATCCCACCGAAAGATAGAGACATCGCCATGGTGTTCCAAAACTATGCCCTCTATCCGCATATGACGGTGTATAAGAACATGGCATTCGGCTTGAAACTGCGTAAGTATCCAAAACAAGAGATTGACGATCGCGTAAACAAAGCAGCAGACATACTCAATATCACACACCTACTGAACCGCAAACCGAAACATCTTTCAGGTGGTGAACGTCAGCGTGTTGCAGTCGGTAGGGCAATTGTTCGCCAGCCGAAGGTTTTTCTATTTGACGAACCGTTAAGCAACCTTGATGCGAAGCTGCGCGTGCAAATGCGGATGGAAATAAGTCGTCTCCATGAACGGCTCAACGCAACCATTATCTACGTCACACATGATCAAGTTGAAGCAATGACGATGGGGGATCAGATTGTTGTTCTCAATGAGGGGAAAATTCAGCAGATAGCAGATCCGGGAACACTCTACCACAAACCTGCAAACCAATTTGTCGGAGGGTTTATCGGCACACCACCGATGAACTTTATACAGACACACATTGTCCAAAACGATGGAACATCGGAATTGCGGTTTGATAACTTTACGGTTGATTTGAATCCCAATTTAAAGTCAGCCTTAACTGAACTATCGGGAGACTCTGTAACGCTTGGAATCCGTCCAGAGGATATTCATGTCGGTGAGAATGGGAATAATCAGATTATAACTCAGGTTGAGTTGGTTGAACCGCTCGGAAACCATGCGCTACTATACCTACGAACAGAAAAGAACAACTTTGTAGCACAATCTAATCTCGTCGATTTACCTCAGCACAACACACCACTTACAGTCAGTTTTGACATCAACAAAGCACACCTATTCCACCCAGAGACAGGTGATTTATTGACATCCACATAATTGGATTCTTGTCATAATAGTGCTTGAATCTGTTGCCACGTCTCCGTATCTATTGGAATACCTTCCCGTTCACGTTTACGTTGTTCATCCCAACCGCGTTCTCCCGGCATCTGAATTGCGTCAACACCAGCTGCGCGCTTTGCCGATTTGATATATTCCATAAAACGACATATCTCAGCACTAAACCCCGGAAACCCCCTAAAACTCGCGACGTTAATCACAAAGACAAACAACCCGTTGCCAACACGTGCGTCATCACTACGGCTACATCCCGCACCTGTAAGTGCACCTGCAAGAATGTCTACTATTACACTAAGTCCAAACCCTTTATGTGCAGCAATACCACCAAATGGCAGCAAGGCAGCGGGAGTCATTCCGTAGAAATCGTCAGCATCTGTTGTTGGTTCTCCATCGATGTTGATAAGCCAACCTTGTGGAAGTTGTTCATTCCCATGCTGCTTGACACGAATCTTCCCTGATGCAACAACGCTTGTAGACATGTCCAATACAATCGGATCCTGTCCTTCAATTGGCACTGCACACGCAATCGGATTAGTTGAGAGTCGTCCTTCAATCCCACCATGCGGTGCTACGCAGGTACCACCACCGTGGTCGTTTGCCATGAGCAACGCAATCATCTCAGCCTCTGCTGCGAGGCACGCATATCCACCTAATCTACCTACCTCATTGCACTGGGAAACAGCAACCGAACTGATGTCTGTTTGCTTTGCCTTCTGAATTGCTAACTCAACAGCACGAGTCGCGATGACGGGACCAAAACCCCAATTGCCATTCAATACCGCTATGGATGCCGATTCGTGTATCATTTCTGTTGGTGCATTGGGTTGGATTACCTCTTCCTCCAATTCACGCACATATTTTGGGAGGTGGATAACACCATGTGAATCATGCCCTACACGATTCGCATCTACCATTGAACGAGTTACCACTTCTGCTTCATAAGGTGAAACATTCAACTTTTGGAATATATTTAGACAAATGGTGGTAAGTTCTTCTGCTGTGACATTCGGCATTAGGTAGTCCTTTGTGAATGTCAAAATATGGTGGGATTAGTCATCTTCAGTTTCATTAAGGATTTCTGCAATTCGTTTGGCAAAACGGAATTCACTGTTATCATCAGGTTCGTAGTCAATCACCTCTCGTGCATTGGTGATACTCCAGAACTTATGTGAGTTGTCGCTGATACCGTAGAAAATCTGGAAGGGGATTCCGTTTTCATCCTCTATACTTTCTGTCTCAATGCTCTTGACGAAGAGTTGAACCTGATCACGCACACTCAAGTATGCCCCGAGTGCACGGTGCATCTTATGATAATTGTCCGCTGTGATGTCATTCAAATCCGTCTCTCGCGGAGCACCGATACGGATCTGCACATTCTGTAGCTTCTTACTCTTTCTAAATCCAGTAGCAAAAACAAACCCGAGATGTTCGTATGCCTCTTTTGCCCACCCGTAGAAGTTATCTGACAATGGACGCATATCTGGTGTTACGAAGTCCCATTTGCCTGTCCAGATGAGTTTTTCGTAATAATCTGCGGCATGATTTGAACTACAGACAACGACGCGCCGGACATCGGTTTCCCAACTGGTGTGGTAGACGTTGTATGCCATCTGAATGTTGTTGAGTTCGTTTTCAAAACCTCCGCCTTGGAATGCACAATGAACGACTGCGTCAACACCTTCAAAATAGTGCTTATATAACTTACGGTCGGGGTCGCTAACGTCAACTATTTCAAGACCTTCTACCTCTTCACCTTGTCGATTTGTTGTTCTCATGTCAAGTAGGATAAGATCGTAACGTTCACGAAATGCTGGCAGCATCCGTCCTGCGATATAGCCTGCTGCACCTGTGACGAGGACTTTTTTGCGGTTTGGCATCAATTTTCCTTTTGGAGACGCTCCATTATCTGGACCATTCTCAACCACGGTATCTGTAATGGGTGTAAATTTATGGAATCTTCAGTTTGTCTTTGCAGTAGCGCGCGAGCGTTTTCATCTCATCAATGACCTGTGTCTCGGTTTGGATAAGTTGATTATAGAAAGATGGAACAGGTTCTCTTCTAAATAGTCTATCAAAGAAGCTTCGTTGTTGATCCTCAGGCACTTCAAACCGTGATGTCACTGAACGGCAGGGATCTACCCCTAAGTATTCAATTGAAAGATACTGATCACCTTCTCCTTTGATAAGATTTCCTTCGTGGATACTACCCGTAATCTTACGTCCGTAACTCACGGAATAAACTCTACCGGTAGTTTGATTGAGGATAGTATAACCGCCTTCGTCAATAGATTCGTTCCAACACTTCTCAAATCCGTTCTTTGGGAGACGTTCTCTGAGTTCCTCTGCTGAACGGACTACGAACCTGTTTTGATGCAGTATTTTAGAAATAGGCAATTCAGTATCCTGTTCGGTAATTGGCGGAGGACCTGTCAGCAAGTCAACGTTGTCAAGTGTCCATAGAACTCCATCTCGGGTACCCTTCGCTAAGTTGAGGTGTTTTTCAACAAATTCACCATTTAGCGGGTGGAGCTGGTAATTCCCATTTCCATTAAACGCAGATCGTAAATTTCTGCGATGGTCAATCACTGTGAACCGTTTATCTGGAATAGGTATCTCTAACTGAAGTGTATACCCTGTATCCAAATCGGTTGTGAGACTTAGTTGTGATTTTCGGAGTTGTGCCAAGCGCGTCAATGCCGTTTGGCTTTTGGACAATACCCGTCCGATGAGATATTCGCTGCGGAGTTTCGGAATTTCAGTAGCGAGTCGCTGAAGAGTATCAGCATCAAGTAATTCCAACATAACTTTGTGTTCCCATCTGGTGCCGCGTTCGTGTGCGAGGATTTGGAACTGCTGCTTATCTCCACTGGGGCGGATATATCCGAGTGCAGTCCACGGATCAAAGGTTGCGCGGTAATACCCACTCGTTTCCGCATCACCTCCTGCCAAGACACAATCACGTCTTTCATATCGAGAATACAGACCAAATTGGAACTCATAAGTTTCGTAGGGAGCCAAAGCCTTGCGTAAATCCTGTGCAAACTCACTTCCGCGCGAGTATTTACTGAAGATTTTCTCGGTCCTTTGGGGTTGATTGAGCGCATCAAGGAACGACCCGATCGGAATACCTGCCTCTTCCACCCCTTCGTCCTCACTCTTTCCAAAAACCTTTGTTTTCGTCTTGAAAGGTGGATTTCGGAGTGAAACATCACGTTGCGAAACAAGTTGTAAAGCAGGATCGTCTGTCATTCCTGCAAGGGTCGGAGCATCTCCGAGGATTTCAGCCAATTTTTTGTCGTCAATCTTCTCTATCAATACCGTCCCACGCTTGAGTTCCGCGAAGTGGATGATGTCATCAAGACTATATTGAAGTGGGGCACTTGATGATAGGTTGTCGTAACTGGATCGGTGGAACCGGATGCGCGGCTTGATACGAAAGACAGGCGTGAGACCGTAGTCCTTCAGTAGGGCATACAGAGTCACCGTATAGGATTCCTCATGCACCTTTTGTGCCAGAATACCGTGATCGTTTGCCATATTATTAACGATTAACCGTTCCTGCACGGGACGACTATCGTTACCAAATATCATCATCCGATGTTCTTCTCTATTATCATCTACTAACATGGCTCCATCCTCCCCTGATAATAGACCTTCAATCCGAACCTAAGATCTATCCATCTTTGAGTCTTTGTCTTGCCAATGCGGCTGCGCCAAGCACACCAGCATCATCCCCAAGTTGTGCACTCACAATCTGAACTCCTTTTAATGTATCAGGTAGTGCGTACTTTTTAGCGGCTTTGCGAATATCGTCTATGAATTTATCGTCGAGTGCTTCTACAACACCACCGCCAAGAACAATCATGTCTGGATTCAAGAAATTCACAATAGAACCGATACCGACACCAAGATATTTCGTTGTCTGTTTGAAGACTTTGAGAGTCAATTTATCCTTACTTCGTAGTGCCTTAGCTAAGGTGCCGCTGCGAATTAGTCCGAGATCACCATCGGTAAGTTTTGTAAGGATACTTTTTTTCCCTTTTTTCAGTATTGCTTTTTGAAATGCTTTTGTCATTGCAGTTCGACTCGCAAGTGCTTCTAAGCATCCACGTGTACCACAACCACATTTGGGACCATCTGCTTTAACAATAATATGCCCAATTTCACCAGCAGTCTTACTTGCCCCGTGAAAAAGTTCACCGTTTAGAATAATACCTCCACCAATACCAGTCCCAACAAAAATCCCGACAAGGTTTTGTATACCTTTTCCTGCACCGAATGTGTGTTCACCGAGGGTTCCAACGTTCACATCATTGTCAACGAATGTTGGAATTCCGATACGTGATTCTAACTCTGTTTTGAGTGGTACGTCCTTCCATCCAAGATTCGGAGCGAAAATCACAATCCCTGTTTCCGGATCAAGCGGTCCCGGTGCGCCAATACCGATTGCCTGAATAGAATCCGGTGCGACACCCGATTCTTGAAAAGCCTCTCGGATACACTCTGCAATCCGATCAATAACGATGGACGTATCGTCTTTCGCTTGTGTTGGCACTTTGGCTGTAGATAAGATATTACCTTCTGCATCAACAACTGCGGAGAGAATCTTGGTCCCACCCATATCTACGCCAACAACATTTGTGTTCATCTTTATTTCCTTTGTTTAATAGGTCTACGTCAAAAAATCAGATTTCTATGAAGCAATAATTTCAAGGAGTTTCTGTTTAAAGCCTGCTTCTGATAATTGTTGCCATTTCTTTAGAAATCTATCATAGTCAGTATTACGAGTATCTTGGGTGCGCGTAATAAGTGTATCAACCCCAGGCAACTCAGTTGACTGAACACCTATTTTGTAATTCATTAGAACCTCTAAGACGACATCACTATCGTGAATATCTCCAAGTATATCTTGTAAATCTATAATAGTTGTAAGAAAATCATCAAAATGAGTATCGTAGTTAACAGCAAAAAACTCCATCGTATATCGCAGTCTTTTTATGGAAATTCGCATGTTGTGTAGTTCTTCACGTCGTTCTGGGTCCTGAATAAACTGCTCCCAACTGTATACCTCTTCAACCTTCTGTGGCAGGATGATACGCGCATTGGTCCGATAATTCTGTTCTGGTTTGAGTCCTGTGATTTTTCGTGGTTTTGCCATTTCATTCATCTGCCTCAAAGAACGTCAGAAATTGTTTTTCAAAATCACTTGCGTCAAGTTCTGTAAATAGCTCTAACATCGGCTTTCGTGCTTCTTCACATTTCTGCTGTAGATGTTCAATCAATCCTTTAACATCATTTTGTTCAAGGACTGATAGAGTCTTTAATTCGTTCTGAAAATGCACAATCAGGACATCAAGATCTCGGACAGTTCCCATAGTTTGTGTAATCGTTCTTATCTGTTTGTAGTATTTTTTGAACGGTTCATTTTCAAAACAGTCCGCGAAGTTGCCCATTGCGGCGCGTAACCGACGTGAGGCAACACGCATATCATGGACGAATTCAATATCAGTACCATCGCTTGCCCCTGATTTGTGAGACATCATCTCGTGAAAATATCCTACTATAATTTGTTGAGCACAAGTTTCTAAAGTCTTTTCTGGTGCGATACCTCTGATTTCAATTGCTGTACTCATTATGACATCCTCCAAAACGTGGGGAAAAGGTTGATTTCCCTTATCTCTACATCGAAATCTAAAAAAGAAAAACTTTTGCTAACAAAAAATAGGTAAAAATACCGATTACATCAATTGCAGTTGTAACGAATGGTCCCGTAGCAACTGCGGGGTCAATCTGGACACGTTTGAAAAACATGGGTATGATTGTTCCTACTGTTGCTGCAATAATCATGTTCACGAAGATAGCAAGCGCGACAACAAGTGGCAATTTCCATGCATATTCTCGGAAATGTGGAAAGAGACCGGCAAACCCACCGAGTAATACTCCATAAGTTATTCCGAGTAATGCCCCAGTGCTAAATTCACGCCACAACACACGCCAAGTGTCTTTTATGCTGACTTCTCCAATAGCTATACTTCGGACAATGATGGTAGAGGATTGTGTGCCTATGTTTCCTCCCATTCCCATGATCACGGGGATAAACGCTGCTAAGGCAGCTACCTCTTTCAATTGCGTTTCAAAAATTCCGATGACATAAACAGCGAGTAATCCTCCACCAAAACTTGCAAGCAACCATGGTAAACGTGCACGAGTATGTCTAAGAATAGAACGTGAGGTAATATCTACATCACCGGTACCCGCCATCTTGAGCATATCTTCAGTATTCTCTTCTCGGATAACATCAACAACATCATCAATTGTAACAACACCAACTAATTGTCCGATGTGATTGATTACCGGTATAGCGAGTAAGTTGTACCGAGCCACCGCACGAGCAACTGTTTCTTGTAGCATATCTGTGTGAACAGTATATAGGTTTGATGTCATCAAATCCTTCAGCGGGGTATCCGGCTTTGTCTGCACCAACTGCCGTAACGATAGAACTCCTTTCAACTTATTATCTTCGTCAACAACATAAACATAGAAAGTAATCGGTGGTATTTCTACTTCAGTCAGTTCCCGAATCATCTCGGTTGCTTCAGAAGCTGTTGTCTCTTGAAGCAGTGCGAAGTAATTCGGTGACATAATAGCTCCCGCTGTTTTCTCCTCATATTCAAGAAGCCGTTCTATATCTTCTGAATTTGCACCTTCAATGAGATTAAGCAGTTCCTCCTTTTTCTCTTCAGGAAGGTCGGAGAGAATTCGTGTAACATCGTCTGCAGGCATTGTGTGCAAGACACTTGCAACGGTTGATGCTTCTGTTTCTTCAACAAATTCGTCAATATCTGTAGTATTCAGGTCACACAGCACCTCTCCCATCCGTTTTTCTTCAATTAGCAGTGTAAATAGGCTACTTTTTGCTTCAGGACGGAGTCTCGGAAACCAACGTGCGATGTCTGCCGAATGCGTTTTAGCAATTATGTTACGAAGGTTAGGGAAAGCACGTCGTTGGATCAAACGAACAACGGTTGAGATTAACAACTCATCAACATCTTGTGTTTTAATGATTGTTTGACCTTCCATGCAAGTATCTCTTAGGATTTTGCCTTGTGTCGTAGTAGATGATCTGTCAGAACAAGTGCAGCCATTGCCTCTACAATCGCGGGTGCACGTACTAACACGCATGGGTCGTGCCGACCACTTGCTTCTAAAGTAACTTCATTTCCGTCCATATCAACAGTCTGCTGAGGCTTACCAATCGTTGCTGTCGGTTTAAAAGCAACTTGGAACAAGATATTTTCGCCATTGGATATTCCTCCTTGTGTACCCCCTGAATTGTTTGTGCGAGTTCGAATCTGTCCTGAATTGTTGTAGAATTCGTCATTGTGTTCAGAACCTGTCATGGTAATACCGTCAAAACCTGACCCGATTTGGAATCCCATCGTTGCGGGTAGAGACATCATCGCCTTTGCTAAATCTGCCTTGAGTTTGTCAAAGATAGGTTCACCAAGACCGGCGGGAACATTACGGCAAACCGATTCAATTATACCACCGAGTGAATCCTGATCACGACGTGCCTGATCGATACGTTCCGCCATCTTCGGACTGACAATTGGGTCGGGACACCGAACTGGACTTGCTTCAATATCATCAAGCGTAACCGTGTCTGAAGCTACTGTGGCTTCAAGGGTATGAATCTGTTTGACATACGCCAATGTTTCTGTTTCACACTGCACCCGTAGGATCTCTTTTGCGATTGCACCAGCGGCAACACGTCCTATAGTTTCTCGTGCGCTTGCTCTGCCGCCTCCTTGCCAGTTCCGAATGCCATATTTCTGTTGATATGTAAAGTCAGCATGTGAGGGTCGGTATAAATCTTTTAGGTGTTCGTAGGCTGCAGGACGTGCGTCCTTATTCCATACCAACATAGAAATAGGACTGCCGAGGCTTTTTCCTTCAAACACGCCAGAGAGTATCTCAACAACATCTTCCTCCTGACGCGGTGTAGTGAGATGGCTTTGTCCCGGTCTTCGACGATTGAGTTCATATTGTATTGCGGATTTATCAATGTCAATCTGTGGAGGGCATCCATCTACCACGACTCCAACAGCACCGCCATGTGATTCACCCCAAGTTGTAATCCGAAATAGGTGTCCGAAAGTGTTCATTTACTTTATCCTGACAGGCACGCATTCAAGTGTGCGTATATTTTATCAAGTGTATAATTCACATATTTTACGACATACTATAACAGATTTTCAATAAACATGCAAAGTAATATTTGGCAGTGGATGTGTAAGATATTGGCATGTGGTTCAGACAATAAGTAAATATCAATAATCACGTTGTGACAAAACTTGTGCGAAAAACCGAAATCTAAAAAATGTCTTAGATTAGGACTGTAGGTCGGAGGTCGCTATGCTCGTTCCGACCTACGCGTGTCATGTCATAATTTGCAAGTGAGTACAGACATCGATATATACTACTTGTAACAATTACCAACAGAAGATTTTTAAAACTAAATAACCCTGGTATTGATTGAAACTTTCTTGACGAATTATATTGTATTTGTTAGACTATAGCAAATCGTTTAGTACCGATAGTTTGATTTCCTCTAATAATAGTTTTTTCTCATATCCGTCAGGTATCTAAACTATAATGAACTTTAGAATTAACAGGACATTTTGAGTTGTAGGAGGGAACTCTGATTCCCGACTATCAGTGAGTTTTGTCGCGATTCGGAGATCGCTCCTACAGAAATGTGTCTCTTTAATTTCAATGTTTACCATAAATATCAGCGAACAATATCTGACATAGAGAGTCAAAACATCTATCAGATACACAAATATATTAAGGAGAATAAAAGTGATTAGCAAAGTTATAAAAGTGGCATGTGTCCTCAGTCTATTACTCACCGCTATGTGGTATGTAAATGTGGCTGATGCAGCAGAAGATTTTGTAGTAGACGGCTTAATAGCTATGTATACACTCAATGAGAGTGACCTTGATGGTGACGTTGTCATGGATACATCTGGAAACGACAACCACGCTAAACTTATCGGCAAACTTGATTTTGTTGAAGGACCATTAGGAGACGCTTTTGAATTTAAAGCCGCCGCGAACAACTACGTTGAAATCCCTGCCCTGGATGATCTGGAAACTGTATCTATTGAATGCTACGGGCTTTCATCTACACTTGGTGGCAGTCAAGGTATCATTTCAACGTGGATGTGGGCAGCGGGTAAGGTCCATTACAAATTTGAGGGAAACCAGATCCAGGTACATAAAAACGATGGTGTAAAGATTGTCTTTGCTGCTGCAGCTGACACCTGGTACCATATCATTTACACAACTGATACAAAGGCAAATGAACTTAAACTTTATGTTGACGGAGAGTTGAGATCCGAAGGTGTTTCTGGTGCCACACCCGAAAATATGAAAGAACGGCGGATCGGCAGTGAACACGATGGTCGTTACCTCAACGGGATGATTGATAATGTTCGTATCTATGACAGAGTCCTTGATGAAGATGAGGTTATGCAGAACTTTGAGGCAAAATCTGATCAATTACCTGTAGAACCTGCTGATAAACTTTCTACCACTTGGGGAGCACTTAAGCGGAAGAGAATCTAATAGGATCGACACAAACTAATCAATATGCGAATATTCCAATCGTTGAATACAGAGCACACCTCTTCCTACAACGAAAGGGCTTTTTCATATTATTGCACAGACTGATAGCATTAACCGACTATTCAGTTGAAAGTAGATGATAAGTTAAATGACGTGATGTAGAAGAGGTGTCCCGTTTTACAACCTACGATCAATAGGAGGAAACAGGTTTTGTCAAAAAGATATTTGAACTATATTCTCACCACATCTGCTATTATTATGCTTATTTTTTCTATGATACAGGTAGGTGAAGCAAAGTTTGCTGCTAATACGATTCAAGGTATGTGGACTTTTGAAGAAGGACAAGGTAAAACTGTAAAAGACCTTTCTGGAAACGGTAGCGATGGTGTTTTTGTTGGAGATGTCAAATGGGCAGATGCCAAATTCGGTGGTGGAATAGAATTTACCGGTGAAGTCGCACAAAACCATGTTCGTATTGGAACAGAAGGTGAACCTGCGACTTTAGCAGCATTGAATTTCAAGGACTCCGAAGGTTTTTCAATCCATGCGTGGATATTCCCAACGATACCTCCCGAAGGAAAATGTGTGATATGGAAAGGGAAAGGATGTTCAAGTTGGTCGCAGTATCTACTTGGTACTGGTGCCCATGAGAATGTCGGTGGGAGAATTAACCAGGCTTCGTTTCATTATCGTCTCAACAGTGCCCCTGAAAAACATGAAGCACTCGGTGAAGCTCTTCCCGTAAATGAGTGGGTTCACCTTGTAGGTGTATGGGATGGAGCGAAAATATATATCTACGTTAACGGTGAACTTCAGGATAGTAAAAATGCCGCTGGACAACCTTGGGATTCTTTTGAAGCAGTTTATATCGGGGCAGATGCGGGTTGTAATGAACCTAACGGAAGGTGTCATTTCGGTGGAATCATTGATGAAATCGTTATGTTTAATGTACCACTTTCCGCTGATGATGTTAAAACCCTCGGCAATGGTATTGAAGGTGCTTTTGCTGTTGATGCAGCTGGAAAGACTACTACGACTTGGGGTAGACTTAAATCGTCTGAATAAGATTTTTGATGATACATTTCATAAAACATAATGCAATCAATTGATAAGGCGATTATTCCGATCGCTGGATACGGAACACGCCTCTTCCCCGCAACAAAAGCCGTGCCGAAGGCACTATTTCCTATCATAGCACAGGATGGTCTCGCAAAACCGATTATCCAACTGATAATTGAGGAGGCACTATCTGCTGGCGTGGAAGAGGTGTGTCTTGTTGCACAACCACACCAAGTGGAACCGATTACCGACTATTTTTCTGGTAACGTTCCAGATGCTATTCGTGAAAAACCGGAACTTGCGGAGCAAGCAGATAGATTGACAGAAATCGGAGAACGTCTGCAATTTGCTATTCAAGAGGATCCACAAGGGTTCGGACATGCTATCTATTGTGCAAAGGACTTTGCTGCAGATGACCCTGTCATGATTCTGTTGGGTGACCATCTCTATATTTCAGACACTGATGATTCTTGTGCGAAACAGTTGGCAGATGTCTATACGCAAACCGGAAAATCTGTGACAAGTCTTGACGTATGTGACGAAAGCGAACTCTCAGTGAATGGAATTGTGCAAGGGAGTCCAGCGCCGGATACTCCACGTCTCTTTGAGTTAGCGCACATTGCAGAAAAACCGACTGTGGATTATGCGAGAGAACATATGCGCGTTGAAGGGGTATGGGATGCACAGGATTCGCATCAATATCTCTGTCACTTCGGAATAGATCTACTCACGCCTCTCCTGTTTGACATACTGGATTACAACTACCGCAATCAGATTCTAACGCATGGTGAAATCCAACTGCGCGATGCGATGTCAGAAGTAGTCAAACAGGAAGGTATGTTCGGCTACCGTGTGGCTGGTAGCCGATATGACACAGGCAACCCGCAGGAATTGTTAAGAACAGCCTATACCTTTGGACTGCACGGTCCCTATCAAAATATCTTACTCTAACGTTCCTCCTACCTCTAAATCAACAATTTCAACATCCATAGATGCAGTCAATTTGAGGAACTCTTCTAATGTCCCTGTCAACAACGGGAAAGTGCCATAATGCATCGGTAGAATTGCTGGCACTTTGAGCAACTTGACAGCATAAGCAGCTTCACGCGGTCCCATCGTGAAATGGTCGCCGATGGGAAGCAGTGCCAAGTCAGGTTGATAGATCTCCCCTATAATTTGCATATCTCCGAACACATTTGTATCGCCAGCGTGATATATTTTATAGCCATTTGCAAATTCCAGCACGAACCCAGCAGGTTCACCCATATAAACGGTAGTGCCATCTTCCTCTGTAACACTACTGCTATGATTTGCAGTTACCATAGTTGCTTTCACGCCATAGTTCGATACGGTGCCACCCTTATTCATTCCAATTGTGTTTTGAACACCCTTCGATTCAAGCCATTTTGCGACTTCAATCATAGCAACCACAGTGGGAGAATGTTTTTTCGCAATTGGAACTGCATCTTCTGTATGATCCCAATGTCCATGCGTTATATACATAACATCAAGTTTGTCGAATGTTTTGAGCTCATCGGGACAGGCGGGATTGCTATCGACCCACGGGTCAATTAAGAAGGTTTTTCCTTCAGTTTCAAATTTGAAGGTCGCATGTCCAAGCCATGTTAAACGAATACCGTTGTTGAGTTTCATTTCGCTGTATTTAAAATCTCCTTTATTCTATTTGCAATTATTACTACTTCACCCTGCATGAGGGTTTGTCCGTTAATAAGGATTCCGTGAGGACCCGCAGCAGGAATGTCTATTGAAGGTTCACCAGTATGTAGTTGTTGGAGTATTTCATCGCGTGTAATACCAAGCTTTTCTGCATCAAATCGGATTTCGGTGCGTGGCATCGGTTGTCCTGCTTCGGATGGATAACTGCGATGTACAGAAATACCTTGAATGTCCACAAACTCATTAGAATAGTAGGTAACTTGGTCTTCATAAGACTGCATTAATCGTTCGGGATCTTGATTCAGGTACCATTCTACTGCTGCAAGCAATCCGACCATCTCTTCTTTGCCGACCTTCATACCTCTACCGATAAAGGGATGAGGAGGACCGTTGAACGCTATTGCGTCTATCAAAGGTTTTTTACCCACGATCAATCCACTGCTTTGTGGACCACACAAGCCTTTTCCTCCACTAAACATTACTATATCTGCTCCCATCTGTGTGAAACGCCACAAGTTTTCTGGTGGTGGTAACTGTGCCGCAGCATCAACGATCAATGGGACACCGTGCTTTTGTGCAATTTCGATTCCCTTTTCATAAGACACCCAAAGGTGTTCTCTACTGGGGTTTGCGAAGTAGAAAATAGCAGCGGTTTTGTCAGTAATGGAATTTTCCAACTCTTCTGGTGTTGTACCGTTTCCGTCTCCTATCTCTACAAATTCCACGCCGACCTGTCTCACAGCAAAATCGTATCCAACCCTACCGTGTCGATGCACGATGACTTCGCTTTTCATTGAGTTGTCAAGACAGGGTAATTTTGCACGCTTGGTTGCATCAAGTCCGGTGATACATGCTGCAGTGCTAAGCGTTAAGGCAGCTGCCGCACCATTGGAGACGTAGGCAGCTTCGTTATGGGTTAGTTTTGCGATTTCTTCACCGACTCGTTTCTGAAGTTCAATGATGTCTACAAAATGCTTTGCTGCATCAGCCATAGCGGAAACGACTTCAGGTGGCATGATAGAGCCACCGAGACGTGTTAACGTCGCATTACCATTGATAACTGTCCGTATGCCTAAGCGTTTGTAGATGGACATTTGAAGAATTATCCGACTTCCTGACCGTCCAATTTACCGACATGTAGGTCAATTTCATCGCGCGACTCAATTTTCTCAACCTTGCCATCTGCCATGTGGAAAATCCGATCTGAGACATCAAGCATTTTGTGATCGTGTGTAGCGGTAATGATAGTCACACCATTTTCATCATTGAGGCTGCGTAGCAAGTCAATAATTTCAAGACCAGTCTTTGTATCCAAGTTTCCTGTTGGTTCGTCTGCGAGGACAATGGCAGGATCGTTTGCAAGAGAACGCGCAATAGCAACACGTTGCTGCTGACCACCGGAGAGTTCAAGTGGCTTATGTTGCACGCGGTCACCTAATCCTACAAGAGAGAGTAGATCTACGCCTTTATCCCTGCTTTCGTCAGCACTCATTCCTGCAAAAATCATGGGAAGAGATACATTTTCAAGTGCAGTCATAACAGGAATTAGGTTGAACGATTGGAAGATATAACCGATTTTTCGGCAACGTAACCACGCTAACTCATAAGCATCAAGTTGTGCTATATCAACTTCATCAATATAAACCCTTCCCTCGGTCGGTTTATCTAATCCACCAATCATATTGAAGAGTGTAGATTTGCCAGACCCAGATGGACCCATAATAGAGATATATTCCCCACGTTGAATTTGGAAATTGACACCGCGTAGAGCATCCACAGTCTGTGTTCCCATTTCATAACGTTTAATCAGGTTTCTGACACGGACAGTATTCTCTTTGGGAAGGATGCGTTGGAATCGTTTCGGTGTTTCGGTGAGATTTGGTTGTACACTACCTATTTCTGTCTGCATATCTGTTTCTCCTTTTATTATAAACTCCGATTTACCCTCTTGATAAAAAACCGAAACGTTTCTGCGGTTCTGGTTTCTGTGGAGTGGCTACATTCTGTTTAGTTTCTGTTGGAATAGCAAATCCGATAAAATTCCGTTTTCCAAGTTGCTTTATAAAGGTAAATAATGAAGTTTCTGCCTCTTTTCGGGTCAACTGATGTTTTTTCTGTAGTGCCTTTATAATCTGTGTTATGGTATGTTTTCCATCGCACATCTGCCATACAAGCGCACCGATACTATCCAACACTACGACACGTTTATCAGGGAGCATAAAGATTTTGCTTGTAATTCTCACCCAGAATTTGTCTTTCTGTGGAATGACAAGTGATGCCTCACCCTTGTCGTCTACTTCCCAAGTTATCAACTGATTTCTTAGTGGGAACGCCTTGAGGACTTTGTCTCTATCTACATCGGGTCGTTTTTTCAGTTTAAGTGTGTATAGAATTTTGTTGAGCATGTTTTATAGTAGAGTTTGGTCTACTACCTCAATGACAGTGGATACTCTCTGCTACCTCTTGTGCCAGTTTTTCGGAAACTTCCTGTCGTCCAATGGATTGCACAACATAAATACGATTGGTATGGTGACAGTGCCATGTGTAAAACGTAAGTCGCGTGCGTTTCAAAATTTTGTCAACTAACAGCACAGGTGAAAACGGCACACTATCGTATAGTCGGGTCTGTTGTCCAACAAAATTGATACGTTCATCTCCGTGCTCGTTTTGTGGTGTTACTTCAAACCCATATCCACGTATCGCTTTTGCGTAACGGCTACGAAACCATGTCTCCAATTGATTATCTTCCGAACTGAATTCGTTTAATAACACCTCCGCCGGACCGTAACGTTCAACACTGATTTTGCGGTATTTACCTCTGTTAAATGTAAACAACAGATATCCACTCAGAAGTTTCTGTTTCTCCAACTTGTAGGCACTCGGGACAGCAAGTCTAAGACCGTAAGCACTCCAGACCTTGTGTTTCGCGTCTACTTGATCTGAAATTGATTGAAAGACACGATGCACAATGGGACGCCAGTTCTCTTTAAGCCTCCCCATAACTTGCACGATCGTGATACGTTTCGCATCCGGATTGTGTATGATTAACCCGTTGGCACGGATACCACCTTTCCAACTAAACCCAAGCACAGTGCAATCTTTTAAGAAATCTTCGTCTTTAATGAGTTCAACGTTTCTACGAAATGAGACATTGCCACCGCGTTTGTAGTTTTTACGGACTAACTTGAAGTATTCATCGAGTGTTTTGTGTAGGTCAGGTTTCTTCTTCCGAGATTTTGCCCATTTGAGTTCTAACCGGGGCATATCGGCATCATCCAGTCGGAGATACCCATTCTTTTCATCACCACTGATACCACTGAGTTCCCAAGTGGTCGGAATCTCCAATTGAATGCCAGCCCAACCAAAAAGAGTCCAGTCCATAACTGTCTCCTACCACTAAAACGGTTTAACAATAACCGCCTTAGAGACAAGGGCAATTGCAACAGTACCCATACCTACCAATCCAACGCCACAAGCAAATCCTGCTGCCAGAACCGGATTGAACATAAACCATCTTTTCAATCCGAACCGCTTAATCATATAGAATCTACCGATGACAGCACCGAGTAGGCGTGCGACCATGCTTCCCGGGTCGGCACCGATTCCGCCGATAATACCGTAGAACCACATTGATGGATATTTGAACACCCAAAGCATTCCATAGATAGCAAGACTTGAAGTAAAGCCTGCAGCAACATAATCACCTCGGATGGCTTGAAGCATTTCACTATTCCCATCACGTAGAGAAGTTTTCATAAGACATTCGTGAGTAGCGTTAATGGGCCACATCATCTGAACAAACGGGTATTGTGCACTCGGTATCGGGGCAATTTGCCAAATAAAGTGCTGCACCAATATTCCACTAATAATTAGGATAGGCATAATTAGCAGTGTAGCAGCAAGGTTTGATGTAAATGTCGTTCCTGTCAGTTCAAGCACACGCCACCCCTGTGTACCTGCTCCGTAATCTTCATCAGGCAACGGGGCAAACCAGATATCAATCTCCTCGTACCGACTCAAAATAAAGGTAATCTCATGCAAATAAGGTATTTCAAATAGATCGCGTCCAAGCACTCCAAAGGTCCTTGCAGTAATATACGAATTTATCGGTGTATATAAAAACGCAAATCCAAGTAGGAAACTGAGTGGGAAATTAGGAACCATCCAATGGATAAGCCAGACAAATCCAGCCATACCGATCAGCCACAGTATTCCCATCAACCATAGTGGAAAATCACCACGGTTCGGTGGGGTAGCCAGTGAACCGCGTTGTCCCGCTTCTTTTTTCGTACCGCGGAGTTTGAAAATCATCGGGATAGAAGCAGCCATGCCAACCAGACCAAGGCTAAAGTTTTTACCCATGTCATAACTTCTATAGAAATCAAGACCGTTGAATAGTCCAACTGCCCGAACATCAAGACCAGGATGCCATTGATGTAATATCTCGTTTCTGTAAAGGATGTGCGGATTTACAAAAAATTGCGAGAGCATCGCTGTAACAAACTCCGACATTACTACAGGAAACGGTAATACAAAGCCGATGAGCATTTGGCTGAAGTCTGTTCGAAGTGCGAAAACGCCTGTTGGCGCGAATCCTTCAATGCTTTGCGTAAAGTCTATCCACGGAATCTTTAGAATTTGTATCGGCGTACTCATCATAACGCCAGTGAGTGCAGGAACACCTATATAGATGAATCCCCATAATAAGCCTGCCATAGACCCGATAGAGAAGACTTGCCATCGCCATGTCTCCTGTTTACCGGTTGTTTCTGCTAATGCAGTTGCACCTTGTGCTGTAATCGGTGCCATGGGAAACGGGAGCCGTTCAAGGTCTGCAGTAAACCTAAACAGAATATATTGACCACTGACAAATCGTAAAGTCCCAAGCAGTTTAGTGAGGAGGTAGATACCTATAGGTAATAACCAGTCGGGGTGTAACAAACTCCTCGACAATACCCCAACAGAATCACCCGCGGGAACAACCCACGCAGGGATTTTATCGGCAATTTCGTAGGATACGGCTTGCGGTGTGTTGACAAAATATGCATACCAGATAAAACTCCGATATTGCATACCGCTACCGACTGCTGCACCTGTGAGGCTAAGCAGCATATAGAGTTCCTGACGACGTGCCGTTGTGAAGGATCGTCTGGCTAATTCGGTGAACAAGATAACTGCCACCCAAGGGGCAGCCGCCGCACCAGATTGTCCAGATACATAGCTCAGATAGATGGACCCTGGCATCATCAGCAACCCAACAAAGAGTGCGCCGAAGAACACTTTGACGGTCAAACCCGATTCAAAGGTTCGTGTACCGCCTTCTATGTCGTAGCGTTGTGCCCACGCTTGCCATTCATCTGCTTGTGAGATTCTCTCTCTCGCCAAATTAATCTATCTCCTTTGTTACAAACTCTCTTGTAGGAGGGTTTCTACTTACCTCGAATATATAACGTGCAAAATACTTTGAGAACTGAAAACCACTCAATTATCATCTTTTGGTGTCTTCTTGTTCCTACCTTCGCTAAGTTCTTCCCAAAAATGAGCAGTGAAGATTCCGACAGTCAAAATGAGTGCAGCAAACATCTGCCACTGCCAACTACCTCCTAAAAATAGAACGCTAACAAACCATAGGACAGTTCCAATGATAATAATTAAACTTGCTAATTTTTCCATATAAATCCTTGTTCAGTCAACCACACGCTTGTTAATCAGCCGTAGTCAAGACCGGTTGCAATTGTGCCGTGTCTTCCGCTTCATCATCGCTTTCGGTTCTACCACGTTCATGGAATTCTGCACGAATATCTACACTAAAGGTACGCCAAATCAGCAATTGTTTACGCAATAAGTTGAGGAAACGACGGTTTACCCGTTTCCAAGAAGCGATCTCTCCGCTTTCACGGTTCACGTCTAATGTGATCTTAAAAAGGTCTTCCTCTTCACCACCTACAGGAGAAGTAATAAACTCAATAGATTGGCTTACACCTAAATCATAAGGTGCTAACCACACCATCATTCCAATCTGATACGAGTCCTCCTCGGCAGAACTGAAAGTTACATTATCGGTATAGAAATCACTTGCAGATTCATCTGCGTGTGCATCAAAGTAGTCACGCATAAAGACGTTTAATCCGAGTGCCTCTTCCGCCAATACAGTAAACGGAAGATTGAAATGCCACACATCACCTTCAGGTTCAGGCAACTTCCATTTACGCTCAATATCAGGTACTGCCATACGCGACGCTTTGATAGCAGGGTACATCGTACTGAGAAGTACTACAATCATTACAATAACTGTTGCGACAACAGTGGACATAGAAGAATAGTTTAGGGTTAATCCGGCAAGCCAACCGAAATGCACCAACGTCGTTGCGATCACTTGTCCCATCAGATAACCCAAAACTGCACCAACAATCGCATATACGCATGCCTCCGCAAGGAATAGGAAAGCGATATGGGTAGGTGCAAGCCCCACTGAACTGTAAATCCCAATCTCTCGCACGCGCTCATAAACAGCACCAAGCATGGTATTTAATACAATCAGTGCAGCAATCAGAATTGGTACAAACAGGTTACCCATTCCACTAAAACTGGTCATACCGATACTGCTGTAAAGATAGGTGTCTTTATCGCGTCCAACAAAGAAGTCAAGCGCAATGCGGTTCATCAGCGGTGCCATGATGAGGTCCAGCTTATCAATCGCACCGAGTAGTTCCGGATCGTCCTCATGCGGTTCCATGTTAACAGCAACACTCCTGAGCGTACCACCTTGATTCATAACAACTTCATAAGGCAATATCGCAATACTATCAGGCGTGAGATGCAGATATTTCTGAAGTTCCCCTTCAAGCGTTTCATCACCTGTTCCACCACGACTACGCTGCTGTTGCATCAATTGATAGTCAACGGGTGTCATTTCTTCACCATCATTATCTGTGAGATCCTTGAATCCTATTCCTAAAACACCAACCACAGTGAAGTCAGCACCATACACAGAGACTGTCGCTTTACCCATATCACTCTCAGTGATCTTCAAGAGATCTGCCATACCTTTCGGAAGGACAATAGCATAGGGCCACTCGGTGGGCCAATTCTCAGCATCCGCACGGTCAAACCATTTTCCGTATTGCAAATAACGATTAATACCAGTGACTGCGGGTTCCGCTTCACTCATTCCGACAAGCATGTTTGCTGCAAAACTCAAAGGTTCGTCTGTAAGTGGACGTGTCGGTGGTGCAAGATCTTGTTCGTTAGCACTACGTGTCAATTGCACAAAAGATTGGTCACCTGTTCCAGAAGACTGATACCAAGAACGTGGGGCAACAACATTCTGTACGGAGAGAATAGGATTTTCGTCAACGTTTACGATAAATCCATTCTCCTGCAATTCGGTTAGTGCTGTTGGTATATCTATTGGTGTTTGCCCCTGTTGAGCCAAGAGTATGTTTTTCTGTTCCAAAAGACGTTCTAAATTACCGACAGTAATTTGCGTCTTCTGCATGTCGTTTAGAATTGAGTTCAGGACAGGTTCTTCAAGTGGTCGCCAATACTGATCTCGTATCAGTAAGCCGGTGTAGCGCGGTGTCACCTGTGGCAAACTTGTTCGGTTTGGACGCATAAATGTCCGCACAGATGTGAAAGAAATCACAGTAAACGTCAAAATAACCAATGTCGTACAGGTAAGGATTGTTCGTCCCTTCCGCTTCCGCATATTGGATATACCGAGACTAAATGCCGCTGCACTCGCACTCAGCCTACCGACATCGGCTTTATACACTTTGTTGCCTTGCTGACGTATTTTCTCAAGTTGCTCCTCAAATTTCCTGACGATAATACTAATGACAATTACCGTTAATGCAAGGACAACGAATGCAATTAAAATAATGATAGGTGTTGTTGTGATCTGGAATGCAGGATGAACCTGACTTAAGAAGTAAAAGACGAGTAGGAAAATACCAAAAGTGGCTATTATCTGTCTGTTAATATTGGGGAAACCGAATATCAACCGTTCCATAAAGTAGGCAAATGGCATCAACAGGGCAAGGTAGAACATAATGCCGTTTACAACATCGTTACCTGTTCTTTTAACATCCGGGTATGCGCGTGATTCGTATCCCCACGCAGCGCGTGCCAACTTGAGTGCTTGTTGGTAGTCATTTTGGAAAAGTGCGGTTTCCGCCCTTGTGAGATACTCATTTGCAAATTGGTGTAATTTGTCAAGACGGTCGCTTGAAATCCCAAACCGTTTGTAAAGTCGAGATCGGTTTTCATCAAGCCACCACATATCGCGCACAACAACATAAGGCGTTAGACGGATACTGCCATTTTCGCGCACCACAAACCCTTCCCCAGTGTAGAGCGTTGGGTTTTTCATACCGCTTTTGGTTGCCTTAATAAGAAGTAGACGTTTGCCGATCTGTCCATAAGCCATCCCGATTTTTATACGGCTTTGTGGTTCGCTATACACAAGCGCGATAGGTTCCGCAGCAGATACGCCTTCCTGCTGCCACGGTTTAGACACACCGTATTTTTCAGGTGGACTATCTGATAACGCATCATATACCTCTAATTCTCGCAAGGTCCGGAGGTAGCGTTGGTCAACCAAGTCGTAGATAGTTGTGGATACACACGGGAAGGTAACAACCCTACACCCACGCCGACGTGTGTTGATTGGTACTTTATTCGGTAGGAGTTTCGCACCATAATTTCCGAGATCCGGCGCGTAGATTATATCTCCAGAGTCGGGGTCAAGGATATATGCCTCAACTTCTTGGGCACCACCAGGTCTGCGGGTCGCTCTACCTTCCATTGCCAACCCAGCAACTTCAAAATTACCTTTGTTATCACCCATGGCAAATAGGTCACCCCGCACACCCATCATCGTCTTGTGTTTACGACGCAATGTCAGAATCGGGTATGGTACAGGTTTATTAGGAAGCGCAGATTCACGGGCATCAAATTCAACGACATCACCAAAAAGGTTACAATAGAAGTTTCCGACTCTCGCAGCCGTCGGCATCCGCGGGTCACGTAACGCTTGTATCAGCAGCGATGCTAAAGTCTTCGCTTGTTGGTGTAAATTCCCATCTTCCCGTAGATCAACGCGATCAATAGTATCAAGCGGTGTGTCGGTAAGAACCCGAGCATCTTCTATCGTTGCAAACGCGATACCCGTTTTACCAACAAGCGTGGCAACCTCACTGTCAAAAGCAATCTTGCCCGGTATATATGTTTTCCACGTTTTCCCACCACTGGCAGAGATAGCATTTACAAAGTTGGTTCCACCACCGAGTCCTACAATTGAGATTAATGTTTTAATGTCCTCTATTTCATCTTCTGTAAATGTGTCAGGGTCTTCGTGTCGGAGTCTAAGCATCGCATCTAACTTTTCTCGCATACGGATACTGTTCTTACGATTTTTCTTAGCACTGCGGACATCGTTTCGGATAAACCGCTCTACCTCTTTGCGGATATAGTCCATGTCCTTGAGCATATCTTCAGACGGTTCACCGCTGTTCCGCCACTGCTCAAACTGCATCTTCATCAGACGACTGACGCCACCTAAGCCAGTAAGCTTACCATAATGTGCACTGAGAAGGGTTTCGAGTGTTTTCCCCTCAAGGTTTTCCTTATCAGATATCTGACTCGCAACTGACCATTGACGTGCCATAACAGCTTGACGAATCTGGTCGTCTGTTGCACGCCATAATTTCCTGACACGCACACCAAAATCAGCATCTGCAGCATACGCAGCAAGTTTGTTTCCAATGCTCGCGAATTCAC
Source organism: Candidatus Poribacteria bacterium (assembly GCA_026710795.1). Taxonomy (GTDB): domain Bacteria; phylum Poribacteria; class WGA-4E; order WGA-4E; family WGA-3G; genus MSPOR6. The sequence goes on along the minus strand of JAPOQK010000001.1, from coordinate 7,599 downwards.
GCCGCAACACAAACTCAGGTTCTTGGTCATAAAACCAACCTTTATTAAATACACCGAATTGATTTGACTGAGAGGATAGGTCTATACTACAGAAAAGAGATGTATAATATCGATTGAAAAGGTCTTGAAGTGCTACCGCTGCTTCAATCTGTGCAAGTTTGCGATTATATTCTGTCTCGCTTATACGCGCCATTTTCTGGACACGGCTCTGAATGTTACGGAAACGAGCATTTCTTAAGGTAAGCATGTTATCACGCAGAAGCACCTTTGTCTGTACATCCAAATCTGTGGTTAGCGATGGCAGTTTTTCAATCAAATTGTTGAGCGACACGATATCTGCAGCTGCGTTCAGTTTGACCGCTTGTAGTATTTGAGACTCAACAAGATAGGCGGAGACATGTTTACGCGCTTCTATTACCTGTTCAACCTCTTCATTTGACAGATAACCGTTTAGAATTAGCAACTCCTCATCAAGGTATCCGCGAGTAAGAGCTCCCTGCACATCTAAGAGATTTTGAACACGTGAGCGTTCTAAACGCGCATTCCGCAGGGCAATTTCAAATATACCTTGCTTATCCCGTGTCAAATCCTTAATCAAACCATCTTCACTATCACTTAAACTTTCCGCTGCAGCCTCTTCGGTTAGACGTTGTCGCAACTGATCATTAATCCTATCTATACGTTCTTGTGATGACTCCGTGAGATATTGGGATCGGACTTCAGGGGGTAAATCGTGTAAACGTTCATTGCCTAATTTTGTGATCGTATCTATAATCTGGCTTGTCGCAGATGAACTGTCCTTTAGGTTTCTCTGAACTTTCTGAAGAAATGCACGTTCCCTCGCAATTGCTTCTTCCTTCGATTCTGTTGTGTTTGCAATTATATTACGCGCCTTCCTCGCTTCTTTTAGAGTAGGTAGATCTAAGTGCCGGTCAAGTATTTTATCCGGTGTCCACATGAGAGCGAACTTGCGCTGGTCACTCATTTCCCAATTAGCAAGGGTATTGTTAAAGGTTGCAATGTCAGAGATTAATTCTGGGGGTAGATCGTTGGGTGTTGGCACTTCATAATCAGTACCATTTTTCTCCGGCAGTAGGTAGGATGAATTCGGGTGTGTGCCGTAATGACTACCTATCTCACCCGCTTCAACTTCACGAATCAGTTTGTCAACCGCCCAAGTGTCCAATCGCGCAGTAGGTAAGGCAATGGTATCAATCAGTTCCTGCTGTGCGATTCTACTCGTTTCTAAAGCGGATGTCCGTATCTGAGCAAGACGCATAACAATCTGACGCAGGAAGTGTGTTGTTTGCAGTGCTTCCTTTTCAAAACGGACAAGATTAGCGTTGAGTCTTGATTTTTCTTCTTCTGTAAATCCCTGTTTCTCGCGTTTACGGTTTCGTTCGGCATCTTTTTTCTGACGTTCTGAAAAATCGCGCTGTGCCCTATGTAGCCAATCAATTTGCGAACGTGTTGATGCAAGTCCCTCCAACGTTGTTGAAAGTGAATCAAGGTCATTCTTTATACCGTGAACCCCATGGTAAAAATCTGCATCAAGGTCTACCAGAATACTGCGGTCAATGGAGAGTAGCAGTTTCCGTCCCAACTCTTCAAATTCAATTATATCCGTAGACAATCCCCTTCTCAATCCTTGCAACGTAGGCGTTCCCGGTGAGTCGGTCGCTGTTCCAACTATGTCTTGTCCAATACCTTCCATAAACGCACGCATACCAGCCAAGCCTTGAAAATGCGCGTCAACAGCAACAAAAAGAACTGAACGACCAGGACGATATTGCGGATCTCCGAACAAACGTGCAATTTCCATCAACACAGCAATACCACAAGTCGGGTCAGCACCAGGTGCTATGGCAGGAACAACCGACATCGAATCGTAGTAGGCAGTGAGAACGACTAACTCATCGCGTAAAACTGGATCGCCACCTTCCAAAAAGCCGCGAATGTTCTGTCCAACGCGCCGGTCCCATTTCATTTTACCTCGCAAACGGACATTAACATCTTCACCCATTGCAAGTAATCTTTTCAGTTCCGCCGCATCTGTTTTAGAAACCCAAAACCGAGGTATATTTGCAGGAACGGTAAGAAACTTGTTCTCTGCCTCACCGCGTATAGTCGTATCCGGTTCAATAAAAACGACAGCGGATGCGCCTAACATCGCAGCGTTGATCCACCGAGTTCCAGAGTTGAACTCAGTGAGGACGATGGCACCCTTTGGAATAAATATATGCGATTCACTTGCTGCTATGAATTCTCCCGTTTCGTCAATCCGTCCATCATTGTTGTTATCAAGTCCATCTGTAGCATCACCGGGAATTTCGTCTGTCCAACCATCGGCATTGTTATCAATACTGTCTGTTGACCAACCCAGTATCTCGGATAACAACGGTATTTCGCCATACTCGTCAATAATGCCATCTTCATCATTATCTATGCCATCGGAAGCTTTTTGTAGGTGTCCGTTGAGGACATCATCGGTTATACTTGCTTGCGTAACGCGAAACCTTCTTGCAAGGGAAACAAGTGTATCCCGTTCTTGGAGTTTATACCAAAAACCACCAACGTTACTTCCATTGAAATCAGCAAGTTGGGCATCGTCCCCGTAAAGCAACGGACCGGTAAGACCTCCAGTTGGAATGAATACCGTGTTGCCTTCAACGACAGGTGTAGGAAGGTATCGGTTATGTTCGTTGTCAACAATGTCTGTTAAGGGGACAGCATAGTTTACCGCTATTTGTTCAAGGGTTTCCCCTACCGAAACAGTATGTTTAACGCCATCGGCAAGGAGGGATGTCCTGACAAGGTTGGGCCATAGCGATTTAAGCGAATATGTCTGCAATACAGTACCATCAGGGGAAAGTATCTCAATAGCACTATCGCCATGGTCAATAGGGACTGTTACAGAAAATTCACGACTTTCAACATTTTTCAATCCCATTTCAACGAAACGGTCAAAAATATATTTACTTCCATTTGCTGCCTGAGGATAGCCGGTAACACGGCTTTCTAAACTTGATAAACGTGCAAGGTCTTTCCGAATGTTACGAATAGAGATCTCATCTCGTATCTGGATTGCAGCCTCTGATAGTCCTAACTTCCTTTCACCATCTGCCGCATAACAATATGAGATACCTCCACACCACATTAATAAAATAATGATAATATAATAATAATTCCTCATATAATTCCTCAATTCCTCTTTACCCTTGTTTTAGTGTAACAAATTTACAATTATTTTTCAATAATAAAATAACCTAATACCAATTCTAATATTTATTGTCCCATTACTGGATTCAACCATTGTTATTGATTGGAAATCTTTCTTCTGTAGGAGCGACCTCCCGGTCGCGATTTACTGAATACCAGAGGTGTATTCAGTAAATCATAAGTTGAGTTGAGGAACGAAAAGCAACATGTAATACCTGTCGTCCTGCTTGGTCTGGAATACATCAAAATATAGATAATATTCCTTTTAATCTTTACCTAAAATAATTGTAAAATTTTATTTGACTTGTGTTAATTATTGTGTTAACATATAGTATATAGAATTGTAAAGTAAGGTAAAAAGTGTTTTTTTAACGCTTTAATTGAAACATAATAGTAAAAAATCCTTATAAATATGAAAATTTAGTTAATAAGTTTGCATTAAATAAATTTTTATGTTAAACTATCTTTCACGTTTTTATCGGATTCGTTTAGAGAAAACGCCAAACGAATTTTTTTGTATAAGGATCTTTTATTTATTTTATACTTTTTATTATATACCTAATGAAAGGAATTGAAAAATGAGTGATGAAGTTATTTCCAGAATAAAACAACGTCGACGCGAACTGAAAATGACGCAAACTGAATTGGCAAAAGAAGCTAATTTAACACCCGCAGCAATATCCCAGTTTGAGTCGGGAACTCGAAAACCTTCTTTCAATACGCTTTCCAGCTTATCTGATGCCCTCAAGGTAACAACAGATTACCTACTCGGTAAAAAAGAACGCGGGTATGAAGACCTTATGGCTGACCCAAGACTCAAGCTAATGTTTAGAGGAATGATGAATTTCAAAGAAAGAGATAAAGAAACCCTCTATGAATTTTATAAATTCCTCAAGACACAATCGGAAATAGAAGTCAAAGGTTCTGAGGATGCCGAGTAACCGGTTACGTTATGCGAAGGATAGTCCAGCAGCCACAGCGTGGAACATCCTTCGCGACCTAAGCATACAAGATTTCCCAATTAATCCAAAACAAATTGCTGCTGAACTCGGTATTGTGTTATGGGAGAGAGAACTTCCAGATACTTGTGACGGATGTCTAATGCAGGTAGGAAATGCTTGGGGTATTCTCGTCAACGCAAACATCCAATCTGAAGCGCGACGAAAGTTTACTATCGCACACGAAATTGGACATTACCTGTTAGAACGTGATTCTACCCGTTCCTGCTCACTGAACGAACAACTAAATGCTATGATTGCTGAACAGGAAGATGACACAGAAAACGAGAAGGAACAAAAACAAGCGTATCTTCTGAGTGAACAACGCGCTAATCAATTTGCTGTTGAATTGTTGATGCCATCACCCATTTTCTTAGCAGATTCATCACTGCTTTCACAGGTAGGTTTACCTGCGATTTCAACACTTGCCACCCAATACGGAACATCTTTGACAAGCACAGGAATCCATTACACAAGATTATCCAATCTTGTATGTGCAATTGTGTTTTCTGAGGAGGGGGTTATCCGATACTTCGCATATTCAAAGGGGTTTCGTGAGAACAAGGACTGTTACCTCAATAGTGGACAACCGCTTCATCCGGACGCATTAGCATCCCGTTTCTCAAATGGAACGCGTGTTAACGAAGTCATGGATGATGTCCCACTAAATTACTGGTGCCAACCAAAAAACCGCCAAATGAACGGGTCTCATTCGACGGCTGAAAAACATAGAATTTTTGAACATTCGCGACGAATTCCAAGCACAAATCAGGTGATGACTTTTTTACACCTCGCCGCTGATTAACTAAAACTATCCCATAAGATCTCAGTGATCTCTTCTGTTGTCAATACCATCAGTTTTCTCCCAAATGTTCAAAAAATGCTTCTGCAGTCAGAATTTCCACTCCTAACTCAACCGCCTTATCATACTTAGACCCCGCACCTTCTCCCGCAATAAGATAATCTGTCTTACCTGTCACACTTGACGTAACTTTCCCTCCGCGTGCCTTTATCTGTGTTGATGCCTCCGTACGCGTCATATCCGGAAGACTACCAGTGACGACAAACGTTTTGCCACTGAAAAAAGGATCTTCTAATACCTGCGGTGTTTTAACAACTTCTTCCGTAAAGCATTTCAAACCTACAGCTTTTAATTTCTCTATCAGAGGACGGTTTTGTGCAAAGAAGGTAGCAACGCTCTCCGCTATCTGCGGTCCAATCCCAGGAATGACTTCAATGGCTTCCGCATTAGCTTGACTGAGCGCATCTATAGATAAAAAATGATCCATCAACACTTCAGCCACAGTTTCCCCAACATGAAAAATACTTAACCCAACCAAGAGTTTTGCTGCGGATGCTTGTTTACTATGCTCAATTTGATGAAGAAGATTATGTGTCAATCCAGGTCCCATCCGCTCCAATTTACCTACCTCTTCTACCTTTAATGTGTAGAGATCAGCAACATCTTGAACCAAATCATTGTTCACTAATTGGTTAACTGTTGCCGGACCAAGTCCTTCAATTTCAAGGGAATTCCGAGAAGCATAATGTGCAATGCGACGTTTCAATTGTGCCGAACACCCTGCATTCACACATCGGACTGCAACCTCTGTCTCAGAACGTTGAACGGGTGTATCACATGTTGGACACACATCAGGAAATTGGAAAACTATCTCATCTCCCGTCCTTTTTTCCTTCAACACATCATTTATTTTGGGAATCACATCTCCAGCGCGTTCAAGAACAATAGTATCACCAATGCGAATATCTTTATTCCGGATTTCCTGTTCGTTGTGTAATGTGGCATGTGTAATCGTTGCCCCAGCAAGTTTTACCGGTTTCAAAATGGCAACGGGAGTCAACACACCTGTCCGCCCAACCTGCACCTCAATCTTTTCGATCGTTGTGATTGTCTGATGTGCAGGAAACTTGTACGAAGTCGCCCAACGAGGACTTTTCGCAGTAGAACCAAGTTCCCTCTGTTGAGAAATGTCGTTTACCTTAACAACAATACCATCAACCTCATAAGGAATTTCCTCGCGTTTTTCCACCCATTGATTGTAATATATAAACACATCTTCAAGCGAGTTCTGAAGTTCGGTGTAAGGATTGCACTTGAAACCAAAACCTTTCAATTTCACAAGTGCTTCGGTATGCGTTTGAACCTCAAGTCCTTCAACATAATTGAGCGAATAGATGAAAATATCTAATGGACGCTTAGCAGTGACATTTGAATTCTGGGTTCGCACGGAACCGGCAGCAGCATTGCGAGGATTGGCAAAAGGAGATTCCCCCGCTGCTTCCCGTTGGACGTTGATGTCGTCAAGGAGATGTTTTGGTATAAACACTTCACCGCGCACTTCTAAGACAGGCGGAACAGGATTATCATCTGTTGAAATGAGACGCAACGGAACGGCGCGGATAGTCCGTAAATTGCCAGATACATCCTCACCGAACTCACCATCACCTCGCGTTAAACCCCGCACTAAAACACCATTCTCATAGAGTAAAGAAACCCCTAATCCATCAATCTTTAACTCAGCAACGTATTCAACGGGTTCGTCTTCCAATATACGCTGTACTCGTTTGCCGAAATCCAACAACTCGTCTTTACCAAATGTGTTATCAAGGCTCAGCATAGGGCTACGATGTGGTATTCGCGAACCCAATGCAACACCACCACCAACGCGTTGCGTAGGAGAATCAGACGGGATGTCATCAGCAGATGCTTTTTCAAGTTCCTCAAGCTGTCGCATAAGCGCGTCAAAGGCAGCATCAGTTATTTCAGGCTGATCATCAATATAGTATTTACGCTCGTGGTAACGTATCAATTCTCTGAGTTTGTTTATATCGGTCTTCATTTTCTATGAGAAATCTCTCTATCTTGGTGAATTTTGAAAATATGCTAACCCCTCTTCTGTAGGAGCGACCCGCCGAATACCACACGGGGAATGCCTAAATGGCATTCATACCGTTGATTTGGCGTATTCGGCGTTGATTTGGGGGAATGCCTTAATGGCATTCATACCGTTGATTTCCCGGTCGCGATGGAGCATTATGCAGGTCGGTAATTGGAAATCCTTCTACATATCAAATGTTTTAATTGAGGTGGCTGATAAATAACGTTCTACCGAGTCTTCTGTAGGAGCGACCTCCTGGTCGCGATGGAGCATTATGAAGTTCGGTAATTGGAAATCCTTCTACATATCAAATGTAAAGTTAATAGTATAGTTCACTATTTATACCTAAGTTGCTACCTATGTAGCACAATCTGTATGAAGATTAATTTATTAAATCGGTAATTTTTATTTTTGTGTTATACTGTTGTGTAAGGAGGTATTTTATCATGGCAAAACACCATAAACTTGAACTGAGTGCAACT
>JAPOQK010000002.1 GCA_026710795.1 Candidatus Poribacteria bacterium | reverse complement strand
AGGAGGAATATTCCGATGAAATTCAATGACATACACAAACAATTCGCCGTCAAATCCTTCGCAAAAATGATGACACGATCAGAAATCCAAGGTAGGTCAAGAAAAGAAAAAGACCAAAAAGGAGCTCCAAATAAAAAAGCGAAATTCGCGTCACATTCCTTATCCTGACTGGATGCAAAACGTCACAGTGACGTGCAAAAAGTCACAATTTATAGCACATACTGATAAACAATGTTAGGGTAAATTAACAGATAATAGGTTTCGCTTCTCTCTACACGATCTATGAGAGATTATATTGAATTGTGAAAAACATATCCGAAAAAACCGAAAACTAAATATCCCTGCATAGGTTGTATTTGATTTGACAAACATAATATGTGTTAGTATAATATAAGGCATTATTTTATATGAATTATATTCCTAAGAGGTTCAGATTTAGTGAAGATTCCGTTGTCTAATCTATTTTAAAAGGGTACTCGCATAAAGTCGGTCTTCCATCTGGGTACGCTTGTTTATGACTGAAGAATTACAGATATTCAATGAGGACACAAAATCATACTTTCGTGACGTATACGATCATATAGTTCAAATAATTCACACATTAGATACTCTACGATTAAGTGCATCTGCATTATTTAATACATACAGTTCTTCTTTAAATCATAAATGGTTTTAATTTCTGAACATTTAAAGAACAGGAATAATATTGTGAAAATATACATAACAAAACTTATAGTTATCCTGAGTCATCTTTTAATTGTAAATATATTCATGTTAAGCGGATGCGATCTTTATGAGAATTGGAGAAATGGCGAACCTACTATCAACAGCTTTGATGTCCCAGACCAAGTTCAATACGGTGAAACCGTTGAATTCAATGTCAGTGCCTATGATCCAGAAGATGATGAAATTACTTATACATGGCATGTTTCTGATGGTGTCTTAAATGCGGAATCGGAACCGACAGTACAGTGGACCGCCCCCGTTTTGCTCAATGACGAGGTCGTTCCACCAAAGACTGTTACAGTCCGTGTTTCTGTGAAGGACGAAGGCGAAGAACTAATCTCAAAATCGTCATCAATCAATGTCTATTCAAAAGCATACGAAGTAGCAAACACCATTAGCGGTGAATACCAACTTATCCTTACACAAGTTAATGGTGAGACCGTTGACACACAAGGTGGAGTATTACGACTCACCACAACAACATTTACAAGGCAATTTGAGGAAAATCTACAATTTTTTTCTGGTGCATTTAAGTTGGTCGAACCTTTTGACGAGAATAAAGGAACGATCAATTGGTATGTTGATGGTTCACAAAGTCCAACAAACAGCACGTATACATGGGACGGAAAATTACTCGTTTTATACTGGAATGATACCTCTACAGCACATGTCTATGATAAAAAGTAGTAATTCAGAAGAAATCTTGAGGCTACAGAAATTGAATATTAATTTGGCTATCATTGAGAATTCATTGCATACACTGTTAATAAAAGTAGAAGTATTACCTTAAAGGAAATGGAATGAAGATATATACATATTTAGATCTCTTGGTTTTTGTTATTACTTTACTAATGTTTAGTACTCCTTTACTGACTAATATTCCAGCACATGACCCAGATCCCGTGCAGTATGATGTTAATGAATACGAACTTTCAGACGAGGTAAATACTAATGTTCCAGGTAGTAAAAAAGATACAACCGATGGTGGCAAATCAACTGAGGCTAATGCTGTTGCCGATGCCAAACGAGATGTAAAAGCACATATCAACAAAACTTTGTGGTTTACTGCAGGTTGTTTTTTTCCTATTATTGGTCCTGTATATTCACAACGTAACGATAAAACAATTCCTTCAGCACGTTTCTTAGGTAAATCTCCTAAATATGTCGCTTTTTACACTGATACATACAAAATTGAAATGAAAAAACAGAGATATAATTGGGCGTTAATGGGTTGTATTGTTGGCAGTTTAACAGATGCATGTTTAATCGGAATCCTTATTAACAGATATAATAATTAATTTCAAGGAGTAAACAACTATGCTTAGGTATAGTAACTAAGCGAAATTTAGATGAATAAACTCAAACAAATACAGGCACTAAACTTCTGCAATATACATGGAAAAGTCAATCATGCACTGGGTTTGATGGTAATTATCCTAATTTATGGTGCAATTCCCGCTTATAGTCAATTTGCTGACTTACCAACAGATGCAAAAACAGTGGACTTCGGATTTTCTGGTGATGGTGCTTCGCAAACACTGTCATTAACCGCGGTACTGCCATTTAAGAATATAAACGGATGGGGAGGGGTTTTTGGTTCACGTGCATCTGGAGAAGAAGGTATTCTTTCAGAAATCGTCAAGATCCATATACAAGGTGGAATGCGGATAAATAATTTTGGAATAGAAGCATTTACGGATTTAGAACGTAACATTCGCGCAGGTAGTGCCTTGACATCCCAAATCGGAAGTTATATTCGTCCAGGGATTTATGAGAGGGATTCTCTTCGAATTTCTGGAGGTGTAGGTTATTTCATAGAAAACATTCAACCACATAAAGACCTTACATTAAGAAAATTTGATCCTACTTCGTTTCGATGGTTAACTTTTACCTCTATAGGCTGGAAAAAGTTAAATACTGTAATAAAATTTACCCCGGAAGTAGGTTTCAAGAATTATCGTTTTTCTGCTGAACCTGCAATTACTGTCAGCCTTACAACTCGGTTAGGATTGCGTTTTAGCGGTTCATTATCATATAATAGCGCACCATTAACTGATAATTTTCACTATAAATATCTAACAATATTTCGTTTTACTCTTTAGCAAAAACAGATTTTCTTGAATAACCAGTATAAACCTATAAATGTCCTTGACACATTGATTTATTACTTGCAGAACATTACGTTGAATCATGATTAAATTATCAGCACTTTGCTGAAGGAATCATATAATGTTTTCAAAATTTAGACAACCAAATCAGTCTGGTTACGACTTGAATAACGGAGCTGATCAACAACATGGACATGGATTTGGTACTGCTCCTGTCTTTCTGGCATCAATTAGTACAATTCTTGGGGCAATTCTATTCTTACGTTTTGGCTATGCAGTAGGTCATGTTGGGTTTTTGAAAAGCCTTGCAATCATTGTACTTGGTCATCTCGTGACAATTCCTACAGTTTTAGCAGTCTCCGAAGTTGCAACAAACCGACGTGTTGCAGGTGGTGGGGCTTACTATATTGTGAGTCGTTCATTCGGAACAAGTATCGGAGGAACTATTGGAATTGCTCTATATATTTCTCAAGCGATTTCTATAGCGTTTTACATGGTCGCATTTGCCGAAGCATTTCAACCTGTACTTGATACGTTTGCAGCAAAATACCCAGCATATATTACAGGTCCTATAGATCCGCGTTTTATCAGCATACCCGGTACACTGATTCTTATCATGCTTATGCTGACAAGGGGTGCAAATATGGGAGTTTCAATGCTATGGTTGATCTGTGGGATTCTTACTGTTTCAATATCCACATTTTTTCTTGGAAATCCTGGTGCTACCATTATGGTAGAGGGTGTGGAGGTGCAATTTCGTCCTGAAACATTGAATATCACCGAAGGAATAAAAGAAAACGCTGATAACTTTGGAACAGTATTTGCTATCTGTTTCCCTGCTTTTACAGGAATGATTGCTGGTTTAGGGTTGTCCGGTGATTTGAAGAATCCTCAACGGAGTATCCCGTTGGGAACAATCAGTGCTACACTGGCAGGTATGGTAATATATATACTTGTTGCATTCAAACTCTGTCAAAGTGCGACACCTGATTTGCTGGCTGAAGACCCTTTCATAATGGCAAAGATTTCTGCATGGGGACCAGCAATATTTATTGGATTAGGTGCAGCATCGTTATCATCAGCCCTCGGTTCTATTATGATTGCACCCAGAACACTGCAGGCACTTGGTCGTGATGATGTCCTACCTATACCAGGTTTAAACCGACTCATGCGAACAGGTGTAGGAAAAAGTCAGGAACCGATACCCGCGACTTTCGTCTCAGGAGCAGTTGCACTTGTGTTCGTAGCCATTGGTGAACTAAACTTCATCGCACAGATTCTAACCATGTTCTTTCTGGTTACCTATGGTGCATTATGCATAGTGTCGTTCCTTGAACATTTTGCCGGAAATCCATCTTACCGACCAACATTCCATTCACGATGGTACGTATCACTCTTAGGAACCGTGATGTGCGGTTTAATGATGATACAGATAAATGTACTTTATGCATTCCTCTCAATATTTATCATGCTTGCAATCTATATTGGACTTCGACGTGGAAACCGTGAACCACTCGGTATCACTGGTATTTTCCAAGGAACGATGTTTCAATTAACTCGATGGCTTCAGACAACATTACAGAAAAGCCGAGCAGGTGCATCCGACAGTGGTTGGCGACCTTCAATCATTGCTATAACACAATTCGGGGAACGACGTCTTGGACATTTTGATCTACTACGTTGGATATGTCATAGACAAGGATTTGGACACTTTATCCAATTTTTCCCTGGAGAATATTCTTTTACAGAAGAAATTACAGCACGGATTCATGTTGAAGCTTTAATACAACAATCTGAAGCAAGCGGAGCAGGTATTTTTGTAGATTCGCTCATTTGTCCAACATTTGATCTTGCATTAGCGCATGCACTACAGATGCCTGGGATTAGTGGTTTACCAAATAACACCATCCTACTGGAATTCGACAAGAATCATCCGGAAGAAATCGACGAAGTTAAACTCGGTGCACAACTTGCTATTGCATCTCTATTCAATGTCCTTATCCTACGTTCAACGAAATACCGCTTTGGATACCGATCCTCTATTCATGTATGGGTAACCGATGATAACATTAGCAATGTACCTATGATGTTGTTGCTGGCATATATACTGGTAGGTCATCCAGAATGGAAACGTGCTAAGATCCGACTCTTCGCATGTTCCGGTTCTTGGGAAGCGGAATTGGATGCTAATGAACTCTCAACTGTTATCAAGGAAGGAAGACTTCCTATTTCTATGCAAAATGTTACATCTGTACCCTATGATAGTGAGGAGGGATTAGAACAAGAAATAGCACATAGATCCGCACAAGCAGACTTAGTTATCTTTGGATTGACATCAGAAGACATAAATACTGACCGCTTGTCTGATGTCCTGCAGCGTTTTCAGGATGTAAATGATGTCTTATTCGTTCATTCTATTGAACAGATTGCCATTGATTAATGAGATTGCTGAGTGTAGATAGGATAGCAGAAGATGGGTGATTTATTTCAAAGATTTCTTGAATTTCTTGATTATACTGCTATCAGATTAGATGAGGATGTAACCTTCGGTCAAATTTTCATTTTCATAGGATTTTTGGCTGTATCGTTGCTCATTGTAGAATATATACGTCGTTGGTTACGTCGTCTCTTTAATCGATTGCAGATTTCAGAAAATATCGAAAAACGCTTCCTTGCAATTCTATTCCTAATCGTAATGATAATTGCAATCGGTTTTGCATTCAAATTTGCTGGGATAGACACAGGAGGTTTTGGCAAATTTCTTGATTATGATCTTACGGAACTGTTCCAATCTTCACAAGAATCAGTTGAAACCGAAACTGGTCAAATACCTCCACCAGTAATAGATAACAGAGATAAAAGCAAATTGACGATAGCAAATCTCTTTTTTGGTTTTGCTATCGTCTTCGGCATGTTCATCTTGTCCAAGTATGCCCAATGGGTCTTACGAAGGCAAGTATTACAAGCTTTTCAAATTGAAAGACATACCCAATTCATAATATTACGTATATTTCACTTTGTTCTGATAACAATTGGGGTCATTATTAGTTTAAAAAGTCTTGGAATGAATCTTACAAGCTTAGCGATTATATTTGGTGGGTTGAGTATCGGTATCGGGTTTGGTCTACAGAATCTGGTTTCAAACTTGATATCAGGATTTATTCTAATTTTTGAACGTCCGATCAAAATAGGGGATTTAGTAGAAGTTATGGACGTTGATATATTCGGTAGAGTGAGTAGCATCAATCTCCGTTCAACAGTAATTATAGCAGTTGATGAAAAGGAGATTATTGTTCCAAATTCGCAATTAATTACGGAACCCGTACATAACCTTACACATTATAACAATCGCTTCCGGATTAAGATTAAAGCAAGTGTGTCATTTAGTTCAGACCCAGAACTTGTGAAACAAGTATTACTTGAGGCAGCACATGCTCATCCTGATGTCATTACAGAACCAACACCTGAAATGGAGAACGTTACACCCCCGTTTGTTCGGTTTACAAATTTTGGGGAGTTTTCGTTAGACTTTGATCTGTTAGCATGGATTCCAAACACGTTTGATCGTTTTGATGTTGCAAGCGACCTGCATTTCATGATTTGGGAGAAATTTAAGGAATACGACATTCAAATCCCATTCCCACAACAGGAAGTGCATCTTACTAAAGAAAAAGACTAAAAGTATTAATGGGATATTGTTTTATTCCGATAAACTATTTGGGATTTCCGAATGCCGAATTACCTCGCCTTCAACAAGGTAATATACTTCTTCACCGATATTCGCTGTGAGGTCACCAACTCGTTCTAAATGACGGAAAAGTAGTAAATGACTGATTCCTGATTGGATAAGTTGCGGCTGTTCAGCCATAAGAGAACAAAGTTCACGTACCATTTGTTCATAAATAGTATTTACTTTACTGTCACGTTCTCTGAGTTCTCTGGCAAGTTCTGCATTTCGATTTACCAAGGCATCAAGCGCATCCTTTACCATCTCTTGTATAATTAAGGTTACAGATGGGAGATCAACAAATGGTTGTATTGGTGGGTATTCTAACAGTTCAATACTACGTCTGGCGATAGAAACACATTTGTCGGCTAACCTTTCAATATTTCGGTTTACCTTCATTGCCATAGTCAAGTAACGTAATTCAAAAGCGACAGGTTGGTGGCGTGCGATGAGTTGGATACATTTTGCTTCAATTTCATTCTCAAGCTTGTCAACAGTATCGTCAATTGCGATAACACGCCGTGCCAAACCCTCATCGCGATTTAGAACTGATTGGACAGCATCCCGCAACATGTTTTCTGCTATACCACCCATTTTTAGAAGTTGGTGCTGAAGTGCTTTGAGTTCTGATTCGAGGTAATGTTGCATCTTAACTTCCTTACAAGTTATTTATCCCAATCTACCTGTAACATAATCCTCAGTACGTTTATCTTTTGGGTTCGTAAAAATCTGTTCGGTTTGTCCGAATTCTACCAATTCTCCACAAAAAAGGAAACCAGCCACGTCTGACACGCGTGCAGCTTGTCTCCTTTTGTTTGTTACAAAAATTAGCGTATATTGGTTTTTTAGGGTCTGAACTATTGCTTCAAATTTAGGTGTTTCAGCAGCGTCCAGTTGTTCACACGGTTCATCAAAAATTAGCACCTCTGGATTACCTGCTAATGCACGAGCTACACATAGCCGTTGTTGTTGTCCGTTAGAGAGAATATCAGGTGAAGATTTTAGGTTATCACAAACTTCAGTCCAAAGCTGAGCCTTCCTTAGACATTCTTCCACGACATCATATAGCTTGGCAGTATGTTTCATACCACGCATTCGCGCACCATAAGCAACATTATCATAAATGCTTTTTCTGAAGGGAATTGGTTTATGAAAAACCATCCCTATCTGTTTTGTTATTTCTGATGCTTTTCTCTTCGGTGAATATAGATTCTTCCCATTAAATAGGATTTCACCGGTATGTCTAAATTCGGTATTCAAATCATTCAATCGGTTCAGACAACGAACCAAAGTTGTTTTACCTGAATTAGATGGACCGATAAAGGCTGTAACTTGGTTAGCTAATACATCAAAAGTCAGGTTCTTGAGAATCTGTCTTTTGCCATACCAAACATTCAAATCACTTATGTGTAAAGTAGAGATATTAGAGAGTTGACGCATTCTTCAATGAATCCAAATGCTTATATTATGATAAGCTATATCTGATGATAGAAACTATACTATTCCATTCAGATTAATATGATTCACATTTTTTGCAACTAAACTTGAGAGTACACTTAATGATAGAGCAGACAATAAAAGAACAACAACACTACTGGAAAATCCAAAAGAACTGGTTGAATTTGATTCAGGGATTTTCCAATCACAAACTACGATTATAAGGGCAGCAGTTGCAAGCACTCGCGAAATAGCGGTCAATATTCCACCGGAAATCATTGGAAAGGCATGCGGGAAAACATGACCGGTAATAACCTTCCATCTGTTTGCTCCAAGGGCATAAACCGCTTCACGTACAGATATATCAACGCCTTGAATTGCCTTTTGTGTTGACTGAATTGTATAAGGCATTACAAGTAAAGAAACAATAATTGTTAACTGATAATATGATACCTTATCGGCAGGTACAACTAACAAGTAAATCCCTAACAGTCCGTATATGAGAGATGGAATACTCGCTAAAATTGCGATTATCCGTTCAATAATTCTATATTGCAAAGACTTATGCGGAAGCCATTCTTCTAAGAAAAACGCTACTGCAAGACTAAGCAGAATGACAACGCAACAAATCGGGATCATTTTGTATAGATGTCCATATATAATAGACAAAGTGTCTTGAACTGCTCTGTCTGCTGTATTTCCACCTTTTGCATCAGGTATTAAATTAGTAAAGTTCCAGATTAGAAAAAAAACTAAAACAAGAATAATTAAAGCGATGATATGAAAAATTGGATCTGACCTGTTCATGATATGACCAATCTATTTACAGAAACGCTACAACAGTCAGGTATTATTATCCAACTGTTGGACTAATCACTATATGACAACCGTAGAATATAAGCTATCCGTAGCGCATTTGCACATAATCTGCAGTTTTTGGATGTTCGGGTGTTTCAAATAAAGCTTGCGTCTCCCGATGTTCTATTAACTCCCCAAGAAACATATATATACACTCATCACTAATCCGTCGTGCTTGTGCCATATTATGTGTCACAATTAAAAAGGTATATTGCCCAGCGAGAACTGACATCAATTCTTCAACAGCGAGAGTTCCCTCCGAATCAAGTGCTGAGCAAGGTTCATCCATTAAGATAATCTGTGGTTTTAACGGTAACAACCTGGCAATACATAACTTCTGTTGCTGTTCAAGTTGAAGGGATGTTGCTCGTGTTTTAAGTTTATCCTTTAAATCATCCCATAAAAAGACGGAAGTAAGTGCTTCTTCAACGATTTCATCTGACTGTGTGCGTGTTAGACTTCTAAACTGTGAATGTATGCGTAGTCCGAATAGGATATTTTCGTAGACTGAAATCGGCAACGGGTTAGGACGTTGAAAAACCATACCCACAGTTTTTCGTAACTCCAACAGCGAAATATCTGAATCGTAGATATTCTTCCCTAATATCTTTATCTCACCCTTTGTTGTAACATTTCCGTATCGTTCATTTACACGATTAAAACAACGGAGAAGAGTCGTTTTCCCACATCCAGAAGGACCGATAAGACCAGTGATTTTACCGTCTGGAATTTTCACACTTACGTCCATAAGTGCCTGAAAATCCCCGTACCAGAGACTGAGATTTTCGGTTTCAATGCTAAAGTTATTCGTTTCCAAGTGTTATACCCTCTATACCACTATCCAAAGTTACCGTTTACATAATCATAGGTTGATTGTTGTGTAGGATTATCGGAAAAAATCACATCTGTCTCATCAATTTCAATCAGATCTCCGTTTAGCATAAATGCGGTGCGGTTAGCCAATCTTTTCGCTTGTTGAACCAAATTCGTGACGAGTAAAATTGTCATATCATTTTTAAGTGTCTTTAGGACATCTTCAATTCTCATTGTTGTGATCGGATCAACTGCGATTGAGAATTCATCCAGACATAGGACTTCTGGTTGGTGCGAGAGTGCTCGTGCGATGGTCAAACGTTGCTGCTGTCCACCTGAGAGTTTTGTTCCGAGAGAATCCAATCTATCTTTCACTTCATCCCATAATGCTGCTTGCTGCAGGCATCGTTCAACGATTTCATCAATTTCTGCTTTATTGCGGAGTCCTGCTGTCCTCGGTGCGAAGGCGACGTTATCGTAGATGGAGAGTGGTAACCCCACTGGCAATGGAAGTACCATACCGATACGTCTACGCAACCCGTATACATCACTGATTGAATTGATGTCTTCACCGTCTAACTTTACAGTGCCTTCAACAGATATATCTTGATTGAATTCCAATGTCCGATTGATGACCTTTAAAAGGGTAGTTTTTCCTGACTGTGCAGGACCGATGATTCCAAGAATCTCATTCGGATATACATTCAATGATATTCCATTTAAGGCTTGTACATCCCCGTAGAACACCTTAAGGTCGGATATTTCAATTTTGTTTTCCACGTAAAACTCGCTTCACTTAAATATTAGTTTTTGCCTTTATTCTTCTCAAGACTTTTCCTAACCTAAATGTACTTAAAATAATACCTATCATGCAAGCAAGACCAATTAAATGTCCGATTATTGCGACAATCATGCTTAGGTATTTTCCACCGATAGAAATAGAAGACACGTCACTATACCCAACTGTAAACATTGTTAGAAAAACATATACGAATGCATCAGGAATAGATTCGATCATCTTAGATTGTTCCGCTCTTTCAAAAAGGTATAGACCACATGCAGAGAAAAAGAGAAATACGCCCAGAAAGAAAATAACTGCAATGAATCTAAGGAAATACTTTTTACTATTTTTCATCTTCTTCACCATTCTCCTCATCTTGTAGTTTTTCTTCAACCCTTGCTTCAGTAAGCACAGAAGCTAACAGCCCTGATGGAATAGCGATAAGTCCTACACCGACCAATGCAACCAAAGCAGTGAAGATTTTTCCTCCAGGGGTCATGGGATACACATCACCATATCCTATTGTAGTTAGTGATACAATTGCCCACCACATAGCATCTGGTATAGAACCAAATTTATCAGGTTGGACATCTTTCTCAAAGACATAGATGCCACATGCAGCCAGATAAACAAACAGTGAGCATAGAATTACAAGTGCCAGAAGCTCCCTTTTGACTTCAGCTAATGCCTCAATCATTCTATCCACTGCGAGGACGAATCGTGTTGCTTTAAAGATTCTGAAAATCCGTAAGAATCTGAGAACACGTAAAATCTGAAACCCGGGAATCAGCACGAGAGCCGGTAAAATCGCAAGCAGATCAACAATACCGAAGAAACTGAATATAAAAGCTTTCCTATCAGGTGCTGTATATATACGCAATAAATATTCTACTGTAAAAATAGCAAGAAATGTCCAATCAATTGGATCAAATATGCTTTCTTTATATTCGGTAAATTCAGTTTCAAGGACAAAAGCAACAGCTGAAGCAAGTATCAATAATTGGATGATTCCGCTTACAACGGGTCCTTCAATTATTTCGTATAACTTTTTCCGTAATCCAGTATATTCATCGTTAACATCATTCAACATGGGTAACATCCTATAATACACTTATTGGCAAGATAGCAGGCTTCGGTAACGAAATCCAGGATACCAGCAAGTGGCATCTTGCCTTCCATCCGGTGAACTACCACCTCTTACGTGTTCTAAGATATACCCGTAGTATTATTGAAGCTGCATTCACAAGCAGGACACTACCAACAAGTACTATCGCAGTAGCATAAGGAATACCCTCAGCAACATCCGGCACCTGCGTAGAAATCGTATAAAGGTGTAATGAAAGTGCCATACACTGGTCAAATATATTATATGCCAAAAAGTTACCTTCTGCAATAGGTTTAAAGAATACGGCTCCTGTGAACATAATGGGTGCTGTTTCACCAGCTGCACGAGATACTTGTAAGATTACACCTGTTAGAATACCACTGATTGAATTTGGTAGTACAATTCGTCTGATAGTTTGCCATCGCGTCGCCCCCATATTCCAACACGCTTCTCGGAAAGACATAGGCACTGCTTTGAGTGCCTCCGTTGTACTTGCAATAATAACGGGAAGCGTCATAATGGCTAATGTCAGAGATGCAGCAAGAATTGACTCACCCATTCCACTAAACAACACAAACGCGCCAACACCGAACAACGCATGTACAATACTTGGTACACCGGCAAGGTTCACCACAGCCAAATTCACAATACGTGTAAACCAATTATCACGCGCATACTCATTCAAGTAGACAGAAGCAAACACACCAATCGGAGCTGCTACCAATAGCGAAACCACAACCAAATAGATAGTACCGAGGAATGGAGCCCATATACCACCTGCCCGCATATTATCTTTCGGATTCGTGAATAGAAAATCAAATGAAAGTACAGGAAGAGCTTTATATAGCAGGTATCCAATAATGAGAAGCAGTGGTAGAATCATTAGACAGGTCATGAATAAAAAGAAAATCTTGACCACATTCTCTATATATCTGTTCTGTCTACCTATTACTGTTTCAGTAAACATTGTTTGTGCAGATACATCAGTTTCGGTATTCATATATTCCTTGATAGTAACGTGTGTTAACTTTGACGAATTCCTTTAATCACTAAATCAGCAATTAGGTTTACAACAAATGTAATTGAAAAAAGCAGGATACCGATAATGAATAAGACTTGATAATGTTCTCCACCCCTTGCAACTTCACCTAACTCCGCAGCGATAGTTGCAGTTAGTGTCCGTATCCAAGACAGCGGTCCAGACGGAATGTTAACTGAATGTCCAGTTGCCATCAATACAGCCATCGTTTCACCGATGGATCGCGCTGCACCGAGTAATACTGCTGCCAACAAACCATTTTTTGCTGCGGGTAATAACACCCTGTATATGATCTGCCAACGAGTCGCACCCATAGCTTCTGCGGCTTCACGATAGGAATCTGGGACAGCCTTCAAGGCATCCTCTGCGATGGATACTATGATGGGTACACTCATCAACGCAAGCATGATACCTCCGTTAAGCATTGTCAAACCGATAGGCACATTAAATACTTGGATGATAAGTTGGTTCATCAATGTCAATCCAATGAATCCCCATACAACTGACGGGATTGCTGCAAGAAATTCAATGACAATCTTGAAGGTTTCTCTTAACTTTGGACTGCAAAACTCAGATACATAGATTGCAGCCCCAAGTCCAAATGGAACAGCAAGCAACATTGCCAGTACAGTCACACTGAAGGTGCCGAGTATTAGGGCAAATGTCCCGTATCTTTGGTTTTGAAGCGATGTTGGATACCACTCTTCACTTGTCAAAAATTCCCATATATCTAAACCACCAAATAGGAAACTTGCTCCTTCCTTAAAAACAAAGAAAAAGATACCAAAAACAAAGATAATTGAACTTATACCACAAATGCTAATGTAGACATCAATAACAGCCTCAGATGAGGTTTCAGAGTCAGGTCCATATTGATTACTACCTTCAGTGCCTTTAACGAGACCTAATTCAATAACAGTCCAAAGACCATTTATAACTGTGATGAAATGTATCAGCACCCACAATCCTGAAAATAGATTGACTGCAATTATACTGACAGAACAGATAAGCGGAACAATATGTAACAATAACCATAAGGCAGACCTGTTCTTGTCTTGCCAACGTTTTGCTGATATGGTTATGTGTGCCAGAGCAAGTACTAAAAGGATAAGTAAATGGATTTGTTCAAGTAATTTGGTAGCAGGAAAATCAAATGTTACTGCGGAAATGGCGAATATAGTAAATATTGGTAAATTTAGCAGCCACCACCCTGATCTGTTTATGCGTCCATTAAATGAAAATAAGATTTGAATAAATTTCATTAAAACAGGGAATCCTTCAGTTGCTTGTTAATGGTACAAAACCAAGTTTCTCTACGATCTTTTGTCCCTCATCAGACAAAATCCAATCCAGATATGCTTTTGCTTCACCAGTTGGTTCACCAAGGGAATACATGTAGAGAGGACGTGCAATTGGATATGTTTTTGCAATAACGTTCTCAAGGTTCGGTGCGTAGTATGGTTGATCGTATGTCGTCGCAACCTCTAACATCTTCACATGGTCTGTTGCATACCCCATCCCACTATAGCCGATAGCACAATGTGTTCGACCTATAACTTCTACCACGTCTTTTGAACCGTGTAAGTCTAATGAACCCAATTCAAAATCGCGGTCTTTACCAAGAAGTGCTTCTCTGAAGTAGAAATATGTACCTGAGTTTGATTGTCTGCTGATTCGTATGATTTTATCACTTCGGCATCCAGAGTTTGCTATCCCAAGGTTGTCCCATCTGGTTATTGTTCCTTCTTCTCCATATATATCTGCAAGTTGAGGGATAGTGATTTTGTTTAGGGGATTGTCTTTATGAACATAAACAGCGAGTGCATCATATCCGACAATGAACTCAATTGGTTCTTTACCTGTGTTTTTCGTCGCCTCTTCCTTCTCCTTTGGTTTTATTTGTCGGCTACAGTTAGCAATATCAACAGTGCCGTTGATCAAGGCAGCAACACCAGTTCCTGACCCTCCTCCCGATACTTCAACAGATACAGTGTCAGAAACCCCGGAATATATTTCAGCCCATGCCTGCGCTAAATTGACCATAGTATCCGAACCTTTATTCTTGATGATGGATTGTCCCGATCCATTTCCTGTGTGCTTTCCTGATGAACTGTCTCGTATGACAAAACCGTATATGGAAAGGACAAGTATGCTTAAGACAACATAAATGATCAATCTTCTATATTTCATGTAGTTATTCCTTATGCAAAAGTATGTTTTGAATTATACCAATGAAATGTTACGAAAATAAGACATTACTGAGTATAGTTTCTATCATATTGACGTAAAAAGATACCATATCTATTAATTATTGTCCCATTTAAGGGTGGGTTATTCCAGTCTGGATGTGGGTTTATAGGGGTTTTGTAAAATTTTGAAAATTTCATTTTGGTTCGTTTTTGATATTGTATAATACCATAGAAAATTGTGACCTTTTGCAGGTCACTGTGACGTTTTAAATCCAGTCAGGACAAGGAATGTGACGCGTTTTTAGCTTTTTTTTTTGCTCCATTTTGGTCTTTTTCTTATCTTGACCTACCTTGGATTTCTGATCGTGTCATCATTTTTGCGAGGGATTTGACGGTGAATTGTTTGTGTATGTCATTGAATTTCATCAGAATACTCCTCCTTAAAAGGTTACCGTACGGTAACTTATTTTGACATAACGGTAACTTTTGGTAGAATTGGTCTAATGTTAGTTTCCGTCTGGGTTTGTAGGTTGTTTTTATCGGTTTTTTGTGGTTGAAAAAAAATAATTTTGGTAACTTTTTTGGCTATTTGCCGGAAGTCGTTCTGCTCGCTCCGACCTACACGGATTATAGCGACCAGGAAATCAACGGTATGAATGCCATTTAGGCATTCCCCCAAATCAACGCCAAATGCGCGTGTGGCATTTGTCGGGTCGCTCCTACAGAATGTAAGATGAGATATCGGAGGTCGCTTTTCAACAGAATGTAAGATGAGATGTCGGAGGTCGCTTTGCTCGCTCCGACCTACGAATACAGTTATGTTGAGTTTGTTGTTTTGTTTTATCATAGTGGTAGTATTATAACACGTGGTTGAGTGCGTTGAAAGGGGAAGGTAGGGTCGGAACAATATGTTTCATGTATGTTTCGGTTTTTTGGTTTTTGGGGCGGATTTTTGCGGATTTTTTTGTCTGAATCACTGAAGGCACAGAGGACGCAGAAGACACTGAAGGAAGAGGGGAATGTCAGAACCAGGATTTTCAGGATTACAGGATTTACAAATCAACGGTATGAATGCCATTAAGGCATTCACCGGGATAAGAGAAGAGGGTATTGTCTGAATCACAGAAGTCGCAGAGGACGCAGAAGACACTGAAGGAAGAGGGGAATGTTTGAACCAGGATTTTCAGGATTACAGGATTTACAAATCAACGGTATGAATGCCATTGGCAGAATACGCCAAATCAAGAAATCAACGGTATGAACGCCTGTAGGCGTTCCCCCAAATCAACGCCGAATACGCGTATGGTATTCGTCGGGTATGAATGCCATTTAGGCATTCACCGGGGCGATCCTACAGAAGAAAGATTTCCAATCAATAACAATGGTTGAATCCAGTAATGGGACAATAAATATTAGAAATGGTATAACGATCATCTCAGAATGGTATCTATCGAATAGTTGTTAAATTATCAATGCTATCTAATAACTGATTGCTGTCATTGTAGACTTCCAATCCAACCCTTTTACCATCAACAGAGAATAGGCAGAAATGTTTATCAATGGTAAATGCTTTTACCTTATCAACCCAAGGCACAGATTCATCTTGGACATAATATGGGGCACCACATCCACCACTAATAATCTGCCACACAGGAAACTTAAAATTTGAATGGACAGAGGAATCTATTAAGGTTCTACTATAGTTATGTTCATCTCCACAAAGCACTCCCAAGACTTTGGATTTACTTGAGACGATTGTCCAAAATTTGTTCCGCATGTCAATTACATCACCCATTGGGACATCAGATTCGTTGTAGCCACCGAGTTCACCTTGTCCGGGAGTTCCCCAATACATCGCATCTTTGACATGTCCACCATTCGGGAAGGGGGGTTCGTGTAGAATAATGAAAATCCAATCTACACTTATATCGCTTTGTGCAGCATCTAATTCCTTCTTCAGCCACTCCATCTGGTTTACCATTACATAACCTTCCCTATTACCACCGAGTTCCTTAAGTGCAAGATTAATCGCTGTTTTATCTTGTGATTTCTGACCGAATGCGCTAATTGCTCTATATCCAGTGGACCAATAATTCGTGTTGAGAGATATAAAATGCACCCTTCCATAGTTAAACGAGTAGACATTTTCTACATAAGAAGGACCTACATCGGCACCACTCGTAATTTTCTTGCCTTTAGACTCAGGATTTGGCACCCCTAATCCGTAAATACTACCGAGTGGATTCACAAATTCTTTTGCGAAAATCGCTTCAGCACTTTCATCGTCTACAGTGCCTGTGAATTGAATGTAGTATTCATCTTGTTTAAGATGTGGTGCTGTAACTTTGTAATACGATCCAACCTGTTCATGGTTGCCGATAGACTCATAAAATGGGATATTAGCACCTACTGGTTGGATTGTCCGTTTCCATGTCTCAAGTTGCCATTCATAATCGCGTATATCAGATGTATATCCATTGATGAGGTCTCCACCGAAACACACAAAGTCAGCTTTTTTGGTATAGAGTTCAATTGCAAACCGACCGAGGTCTTTTGAATTGACACCATTTTGTGCGCGTTCTCCGCCACCTACACCAGCACGAGAATCTGACATAAACCCGAACTTGAAAGATGCCCTTTCTCCCTTCTCAGGTGCAGTTTTAAAAGTATATGTCGGTGTATAGATTCCGTAATTCACCTGATAGGTATAGACTGTATTTGGTTTTAGTTTCGTTAAAGTCACTTCATGACGGATGGTAGGATCTAACGATAGAAACTCCCTATTATCCGATAAAACAGTTCCCTTAGCAGGTACATCAGTTTCCCAAGAAATTACTGCGGAATTGTTCGTAACAAGGTCAATGAACGGACCTTCAGTCAAATTTACAAGTTTTGTGTAAGTGCCTGTTTTTGGATCACCCTCTCGTTCGTAGCGTAAACTTCGGTCATAGGCGCGAGTTGTTTGGATACGTGAATCGAATACCTCTATACGAAAAACAATCGTTCCACCTTTGTTTGAAATCAGACCGGTATCGTAATGCACATCTTCAAGTTTAGATATGTCTATAGCAATACGATGTCGTGTTTTGTTTTCATCAATGTGTGTTCCTTTGACAGCTTTTCGATAACGGGGTGTTGTTAAATTTCCCTCTGTATGAGGAACACCGTAATATGCAATCGCTGCTGGAGTGTCAATTAGTGTCTCAAATTCTACCACAGCTGATGGACCATCAAATCCAATGACAATTGGTTCTTTTGACAATAACATGTCTTCTCGATAGTCTATTGATGTTAGTGTTACTCCTTGAGCAAGAACCGCAGTAGAAATAAAAAAGATTCCTATACATATAAAGAAATGTTTCATAGTAGTTTCCTTTCGTCTTATGTATATATGATTTTACAGGAATTTAGTAATTTATACCAAATTATTCTGTATTGGAATCACGGATTAACGTAGATTGTCCAGATATGTGCGGTAACACATTCTGAGATTCGGAGAAGTGTTAGCATCGAATGTATCATACGAAAATTTCCATTCTATATGGAAATTAATTCCTTTGAATACCTAATCCAAATATGTTAAAATGTAGAGTAAGTTACACCATCCTAAACATACCACTTGAGGAGTCCTACATTGCAAGCTAAATTCCAAGAACTCAAGAACAGATTGATTGAAGTGAACGATATTAATGCTGCCGCAGGAGTATTACACTGGGATCAGTCCACATATATGCCACCGGGTGGGGCTAAGGCGCGTGCCAGACAGACTGCAACGTTAAGTCGTTTAGCACATGAAAAATTCACAGACGTTGCAATTGGCAATCTGCTTGATACACTTACACCCTACGAAAAGAGTCTTGATTACGAATCTGACGAAGCAAGTCTGATCAGACTCACTCGCAGAAAATATGAACGTGCAATTAAAATTCCTGCAAAATTCATGGCAGAAGTTGCAACACATACTTCAGAATCGTATCAAGTATGGACAAAAGCACGTCCCGCTAACGACTTTGAGAGAGTGCGTCCTTATCTTGAAAAGACCCTTGAGTATAGTCGTAAATGTGCCAATTTCTTTCCAGGATATGATCACATCGCTGATCCATTGATTGAGCCACGTGATTTTGGGATGAAAGCAGCGGATGTCAGTCGTGTCTTTAGTGAATTGCGTAAAGAACTCGTTCCAATAGCTTCTGCAATTACATCTCAACCACCTGCCGATGATTCCTGCCTACATAAACATTATCCTGAAACTCAACAGTTGGATTTTGGAATGGTAGTAGCGAAAAAGTTTGGTTACGATCTTAATCGGGGACGACAGGACAAAACTCATCACCCGTTTATGACGAAATTCTCTCTCGGAGATGTTCGTATCACGACCCGTTCAAAAGAGGATAGCCTTGGAGAAGCACTTTTCTGCACAATGCACGAAACTGGTCATGCCCTTTATGAACAGGGCATAAATATGGATTTTGAAGGCACACCACTTGCTCGTGGCACCTCTGCTGGTGTTCATGAAAGTCAATCACGACTCTGGGAAAATATAGTCGGACGGAGTAAAGGATTTTGGAATTGCTTTTACCCACAACTACAAAAGACATTCTCTGAACAATTACTTCCTGTATCCGCTGATGAATTCCATCGTGCGATAAATAAAGTTGAACGTTCCCTTATTCGAACGGAAGCAGACGAGGTCACCTACAACCTACACGTGATGTTACGGTTTGATTTTGAATTGGCATTGCTGGAAGGTGAGATGGAAATCAGAGATTTACCGAGTGCATGGCGCGAACGATTTGAAGCAGACTTTGGTATCGTTCCACCAGATGATAAAGATGGTGTTTTACAAGATGTCCATTGGTATTTTGGACTCATTGGTGGTTCATTTCAAGGATACACATTGGGCAATATTTTAGCAGCACAATTTTACACTTCTGCTCTTGAATCACACCCTGAAATACCTAATGATATAGAAAAGGGTGAATTCCAGACATTGCATAATTGGTTAAGGAACAACATTTATCGGCACGGTTCTAAATTCACCGCACCTGAAATTATAAAACGTGCAACAGGTAAACCTATGTCCATCAAACCTTATATCAACTACTTACGGACAAAGTATGGTGAATTGTATTCACTAAACTAAATGGTGATCAGTATGATCATACTAAGGAATATTTCTATCTATTTCGTTTGTAGTATTCTGATTGGATGTGGCGGAATAAAACTAATTGATATACGCAAAAGTAGTTCTGAACTTCATCTTACAAATCAACAGAAAAAGGTAATCCATCCTAAATTGGAACATATACGGGACATTGTTGATGATTACGATTTTGAGAAAAAACAGATGGAGAGTGATCTACGGAAATATCGGGCATTAGCAAGTGATAGGAACCTTTACAGATATGATGGTGGATATAGCACAGCACAAAGGCGTAGGAACTTTACGCAGATTAGGACTAAAGTAAGGAAATTCCTTTCGCAACGGAATATATTGTTGAAAGAAATCGAGAAATTGCTTCTCGAAATACACACAGAACTTACCGTTGAACAACGTGTGGTCTTTACTGAACTCAAGATGCCAGAATTAGAGATTCCTCGTTCACTAAGACGGGACCCACATGCTGACCTGCGTCATATTCCGCCACACTTGATAGGGGTGCAATAGTTTATAGATTTACAGCAAAGTGTCATTCTATAACTGACAACCATTAACAAAAACCATTGCCGTCTGTTTTCCATATAGAAAAATGAAAGGAACAAATATGAAATATACATGGAAAGTAGGAAAAATCGTCAAAACATCAAGAGATTTACGGCATAATTCAGATACAGATATTTATATTCCAAAAGACACGATTATCAAAATAATTGAAATAGACAAGGATCATGGATACAAAATATCAACAGCGGGATCACGTAATATTCAAATAGATGCAATCACATCAAACGATGCATTTCTTGATTTGACAGAATTGGAAATAGAGATGATTTTAGATTATGGTGTTGAATCTGCTAATAAGTTAATAATGGATAGATATATAGAAATTAAGACCTATGAGAATTTAAACTACATCAAACCAAAAGATCTACATGAAAATTCACATTGTCCTGAATGTGATAGTCGTTTTAAAAGAAGATCCGACTAC
Source organism: Candidatus Poribacteria bacterium (assembly GCA_026710795.1). Taxonomy (GTDB): domain Bacteria; phylum Poribacteria; class WGA-4E; order WGA-4E; family WGA-3G; genus MSPOR6. The sequence continues at coordinate 16,301 of JAPOQK010000002.1, read as the reverse complement.
TTCATGCGGGTAAACGAAACACCTCACAAGATACGTGATTCTTCCGGACATTATTTCGTTTGTAAGTGTGAAGGTAAATGGGTTCCAACAAGCCTTCATTATTCAAAAGATATAAATCAATTAGGTAATTTGTCTGAAAGCATTGCGGACCCCCTTCTCTATAATGTAGAGTATTTAATCCACGAAGAGATTCCCACCAAAACCAACGGTAAAAGATCATGGCGAGGAGTTCATTATCTCAGAGAATACTTGGAAGATAGTTGTAAACACTGCAAACATGACATTTTCAATAAACTATACATTCTTTATAATGATTTTGTCCAATTAAAAAGAAATTCTGGGGCTATATATATCCTGAGAATAGATAAAAATCGAAGCCGTATAATGTACGGTGGAGATGGTTTGTCTATGTCCTCTTATCAAATACAAATGAATAGTTCTCCAAGTTTTTGGAATAAACATCTTGCTCTTCTTATTAGCGAATCCGTATTATGTATAACACGTAACAATGGTATTTGGAGAAAAATGCTGCCGAATAACGAAAATTTGGAAAAAGAACTAATGTCTAAGGCTAAAAGATTAATTGACTATAGAAATGAAATCTTAGTACATTCAGATCCCAAAGTAAATAAAGAAATAGGTACAATTTTTTTTCTAAGACAGAGATACAATCCTCAAACAAACCGACAATTACTTGATAATTTGCTTAAGGAAGCTAGCAATCTATACGCGAAAGGGTTAATAGAAATTAATAAGAAATATGATTTAGATATTGAACCTGAGGTATTCCGTGAGTATTATGACTTAGAAGATAGATCATTAGAACCAATAGGAGAGGGAATACTCTTAGCTCCAACGAATTTATTAGAGATGTTAAAAATATTAGAACAATCTATCATTATGAATAACTAATCACTGTATAATTAATCAAAATGTTATCAACAGAAGAATTTGTAAACTCCAAAAGAACTTACTAATCAAGTATAAGAGAGTATTATAATTAATTTGGTGTTTCTTCATTTGCTCTTGTACTGATCTAAATTTGCAAATAGGTTGAGTGGTAGTACAGAGAAATCCAACAAGTTCCATAAGAAAGTTGTAAATTACGTTTCTACGAATACAAGTAAACCAAAGAACAAAATCTAGTATTTCAGATCTGTTTATGAAGGATTCGATTTAAAAAATAGTTCAAAAATGCATCCGAATCTACTTCCACACAGACACTTGCATTTGGATTATCAATACGACGCTCACGGCGTAGATCCGCAACAGTCATTCCACTTGTCAAATTACCTTCTGTTTCAACCTGTACATACGCCTCAACACTCTGGAAAAAATGTGGATGTGTCAGCATTCCGATGGGTAATGCATCGTGGATATGTAAGCCGTAAAAACCAACATGTTCACTGTAAAATTCCATGCAGGCTTGTGTAGATTCTTTCAAAAAACGAGAGATTATATCAGTTCGTCCTTGAACCTCTGTATTCAGTCGTTCACCAGTTAAGGCAACTTGATGCGTGACATCTAAAGGAGCGATGTGAACAGGAACACCTGAATTGAAAACATCATGGGCAGCATGAGGATCAACGAAGACATTGAATTCTGCTGTTGTTGTAACGTTACCATATTCGCTAAAAACACCACCCATCAAGACGATACTTTTGAGTTTCTGCATGTGTTCTCTATCTTTTTGTATGGCTTTTGATATGTTAGTTAGAGGTCCGAGAGCGACTAAAACTAACTCGTCAGGGTAACGATCCACCATTTCAAGGATTAAGTCAACACCAGAGAGTTGTGAAATATCACATTTTGCTAACGGATAACGCGGGTTTCCATCCGACATATACAATTTGCTGATGTTTCCTAATCCATCTTCACCGTGGACATGTTCTGCCTTCACGAGTGGTTTCACAAGTGGTTGTGCTTCACCTTTAGCAACAATGGGGAATTCAGATAAATCAAGCAAACCTAAGATTCTTAGTAGGTTATCTGTTGCTTGGTCAACATAAACATTTCCGCTTACGGTTGTTAATGCTTCAACGCGTATCTCTGGAGATTTCATCGCAAGGAGTATCGCAAGTGCATCATCTACACCTGGATCTGTATCTATTAGGATTCGATGCATAGTATTTCTTCCATTTATTAAAATGCTAAAATGTCAGTTCTATTTTACACCTAATCAACATATCTGTCCAATATCTAACATCGTTTTCCGTTCTGCAATAATTGGTTTTGTTTGTATGTTACTTACTTGTCTACCCGTCGCAGCACAAGTTAATATCTTCACGGGTGAAACGATGAAGCAGATGCAGTTACAACCCGGATGGTATAATAATCTTAACCTTGACTTAACCTATCGTACAGGTAATACTGAGTTACTAACGTTGAGAACACGGTTTCGTTCAGATTACTTATCAAAAAAGCATCATAGTTTTATTTTCGGCAGTCTGCAGCAAGGACGAAAGGACGGTGTGTTTTTTACAAATAAGGGAATGGTGCATGGACGAATTATCAGGAAGTTGTCAAACCTAATATTGATTGAATCCTTCATTCAAAAGCAGTTCAATGAATCAATCCTGTTGGATGACCGAAACCTAATAGGAGGCGGTATTCGTTTTGCTGTGCGATCACCTAAATCGAGACATAATCTCTATGTTGGTATAGGTGCTATGTTGGAACATGAGAACATCAAGGACGATGAAATTGGTAATATAACAACTCGTATTGTGCGTTCAACCAACTATATCAATTGGACTGCGCGCATAGATGATCGCTTATCTTCAAGTGCAACGGGGTATTATCAGGTGCATGTGAGACATTTAGCAGATTACCGTATCCTGTTTGAGGGTAGAATTATGGTCCACCTAACAACGAAATTAGGAATTCCACTACGTGTGAATTTCCGCTATGATAATGAACCACCTACTGACATCAAAAAACATGATCTGGAATTATTTAACGGCTTAAGTTATACTTTCTAAAAACATTGTACTCTTACATCATAAAGGAGTTACTTATGAAATATCTCTGCTACTCATGTGTGTATGTCCTTTGTATAGCCTTATGTGTTTTCGGTATAATTAACTTCTCTCATGCTGATGGACATCTTGTTATTAGTGAAAAGGAAAAGAAAATCGTACTAAAAGGACAAATTTCCAAGGCACTTGGTGAATATGAATCCCACCTCAAAGGGTCAGTTGAATATATTGTTTGTGGACCTTCTGGAAAGGTATATGAAAGTATTGTCGTTGTTGATGCAACAGCGAAAGAAGTATACAAAGCTATAGAAAAACTCGGTGTTAAACCGGGAACACCGTCTGACTACGATGAGGATAAAGATGAAACTATTCCACCAACAGGAACTTCATTCCTCATCTCTGTTGAATGGGAAGTTGATGGGAAAACTAAAGTAGTACGCGCTGATGAGTTGATTTATAATGTCAAAACCAACAAACCTTTGCCACCTGTAGCGTGGGTCTATTCCGGTTCCCGTGTTATTCCCGATTTAGATAGTGATGACGAGGATGCGATGATTCCTCATGCATTTATGGCAGACCACATCGTAGCATTACGACAATTTGATGGCTCAGCACTATTTCAAAACCCGCTTCCAGAATCATTAGAAGAAAATATATACAAAAAGAATGATGATATATTGCCTGAACTTGGCACCTCCATCAAAATGACTATTGAGGTTAACCGTGAAATGCAGCTGTATGTGTTAATTAGTGGCAAGGTACAAGGTGTTGGCTTTCGCAATTTCACACAAAGAAACGCAAACCAACTCGGTATTAATGGCTATGCGAAGAATTTAGCAAACGGCAAAGTAGAGGTAGTTGCGGTTGGTGATAAATTGTATCTGAACGAATTAATCAAGAAACTATGGCAAGGTCCTCGTAGTTCAAAGGTTGATGACATAATAATTGAAGAACGCGCAATCACTGGTGAGTTTAAATCATTTGGTGTCAGATATTGAGAATGACGGACACACCGCAACCACACATATCGGGAATACTACTCGCAGCAGGTCTATCTACGCGTATGGGAGAACCGAAACAGCTGCTACCATTTGCAGATAGTACCATCGTTGAAACAGTGATTGACAACATGCTTGATGCAAAGTTTAATGAAGTAATTGTAGTTGTAGGACATTGTGCAGAGCAAATACAGGAGTTAATAGCAGACCGTGCAGTTAGAACCGTCTTCAATCCAGATTATCATAAAGGAATGTTATCCTCTATACAAGCAGGTATACGTTCACTCAAAATTGCTGATATTAAAAAACCAAGGAATGCGTTCTCACTCATGTTAGTTGACCAACCCTTTATTACATCTACATTGATTGATAAAGTAATTGACGTTTACGCACAAACAGAAAAAGGCATTGTTCTACCGAGTTATAATTTCCGTCGTGGACATCCTGTTATTTTCAATTACAAGTATGCTGATGCAATCTTGGCATTAGGCGTGAACAGTGATGGAGTCCGATCACTATATAAAACTTATCATGAGGACATTCACTACGTTAATGTGGATACAGATGCTATCCTGCGGGATATTGATTACAAAGAAGATTATGAACGCGCACTTAATGAACATACATAAATACATAGGATATTTAGATTTCTCTTTTTAAATTATGTTTGAATCCATTGACAACGTCCAAGTGGCATGTGAAAAACAGGCATACATCGCAGATAAAGGATTAGCCACAACACTTTATCTTACCCATCATCTCAAAAAACCAATATTTTTAGAAGGTGAACCCGGTGTCGGAAAAACAGAGGTTGCAAAAGTGCTTGCAGATGCAACAGGGGCAAAGTTGATTCGGTTACAGTGCTATGAAGGTTTGGATGCAAATAGTGCATTGTATGAATGGAATTATACTCGGCAAATTTTGCAATTACGGATTGATGAAGCACAAGGACGTGACAAAAATGAGGTTGGCTCAGATCTGTTTAGTGATAAATTCTTACTCAAACGTCCCTTGCTTGAGGCAATACAAGTGGACGGTGATGTACCCCCTGTATTGCTGATTGACGAAGTTGATCGGAGTGATAGTGAATTTGAAGCATTTCTACTCGAAATATTGTCTGATTTTCAAATTACGATTCCAGAAATTGGGACGATCCAAGCCAAACAGATCCCTTACGTAGTATTAACCTCAAATCGCACGAGAGAGGTGCATGAAGCACTCAAACGGAGGTGTTTATATCAATGGATAGATTATCCGACTGTTGAAAAGGAGTTAGCAATTATTCAGACAAGGCTGCCACAAATCAATGAGCAACTGGCACAACAGTTATGTCAGATGATGAAATTTTGGCGCGAAGGTGACTTCTACAAAAAACCGGGAATCGCTGAAACATTAGATTGGGGTTTAGCAATTTTAGCTCTTGGAAAAACACAATTGGATGCAGATCTTGTAACAGAAACACTTGGATGTGTTTTCAAATTTCAGGATGACATTCAACGTGCACACGCAATGGACCTAAACGATTTGGAAAAACAGACAGATGTATCGAGCCAATAAACCCAAACGTGCTCAAAGAAATATATTCATCGGTTTAGGGTATCCCCTTCTCCTCGTTGCAGCGTTTTGTACAATGGTCCCACTTTTATGGTTGTTAAGTTCCTCATTCAAAACTGCAGATGAAGTATTTGCTGTACCAATTCGCTGGTTGCCAAAACTCCCATCTCGTATTTCCTCCTCACCCTATATTATCACAGACTTTTATCCGAATATAAAAAGACCTAAATCCTTAACCTCAGAAAAATGGAAAACACTGCAACCTACGTTAAAACAAACAATTTGGGATAATGTGCAGGAACAGTTCGGTGAAAAACTAAGACTTGATACTCCTAATTTGTCTAAGGAAATACAGACAGAAATAACACAAGGTGTTTGGCAGCAGCATGTTGCCACATTACCATCAGAGGTGTGGAAGGAGACAAAAGAGTCCATCGTCAACAAAGTCAATAGAGCAATTATTCCGGAAACTATCGCAACAGTATGGAAGAACATACATAGACAAGTGGGACTGGGAACAATAGAGATTGAAGATTTAGAATTCAATCGTATTACAATAGACTCAGTGAAATGGGATGCAAATACTGTGACAATTACGCAGGTTCAAGATTCTTTGAATGCTCCAACTTTTGCAAATCTGTCTTATAGCTTTCAAGACAAAAAGAACATATATTTGTCAACCGCTATATCATCCGCTGTGCCAATAGAAAGAATCCGTCGAATTATACTACCTATCCGTGGGGATGCATCATATCATCATCTCACTTTAGACGTTACAGTGAACGGAACGACATATAAACCCACAGAACCGTTTGTGTTGGACAATGCTTTAGAGGAGGATACAGTTTGGCGATTACATGGTATACCGGGTGAGTTAGAATCATCACACATTCCAATGCTGAAAACAGTTTCAAAACAAGACTTGATAAAGAGTAAAGCACCACTACCCAATGCTGAACTATCTCTAAAATTAACAATTCACCGTCCAGCATATCTTGCAATTGTATGGGATAAACTTACCTCAAACTACCGTAATCTATGGAAGGCTGTTCCGTTTAACCGTTATTTTATCAATAGTGTTTTCATTGCGACTGCTTCAACCCTCTTGACACTGTTCTTCTGTTCACTTGGGGGTTACGCGTTTGCAAAATACCAGTTTCGTGGCAAGACTATCCTTTTCGGTATTCTACTGGCTTCGATGATGATACCGTTTCAGGTGTTGTTGGTTCCACTTTTTGGATTGATGTATGATATTGGTTGGCTCAATAGTTACAACGCAATTATAATCCCATTTTCTGTAGGAGCATTTGGTGTATTTCTGATGCGACAATTTATTGTTACAATACCTTCGGAACTTCTTGATGCTGCTCGTATTGATGGTTGTTCTGAATTTGGCATTTATTATCGTATTGTGCTACCAATTATCAAACCTGCCCTTGGTGCTTTAACTATCTATACCTTTTTGAGTTCGTGGAATGGGTATCTATGGCCCCTGATTGTCTTACGTGATGAAGCAAAATATACCCTTCCTATCGGATTAGCGAATCTGGTAGGAATCTACCGACAAGATTATGGGATGTTGATGGCAGGAACACTGCTCTCCCTGTTGCCAATCATCATACTTTTTTTAGCAATGCAACGTGAATTTGTTCAAGGAATTACACTTGGAGGTGTTAAGGAGTAATACTATGGCTGAATATACTACAGTTACGAAAACGTCTGCGATCCGAGAGGGACGCGGTAAATCATTTACCGTCAATGGAAGACGGATCGCTATTCTGAATGAAAATGGTAAGTTCTGTGCTGTGGATAATACATGTCCACATGCGATGGGTTCACTCGGTAGAGGAAGGATACGAAACGGTATTATTGTTTGTCCAGTTCACGGTTACGCATATAATACAAAAACTGGGGAATGTCAGACTGATCCGCGTTTGCAAATCAGAACGTATCCCGTTATCGTAGAAGATGATGAAATTAGAATCCAAACTGATTCACAATAGCATCTGTATCCAACAGATGCTATACCTTTAGTCGATTTATATAAATTTGATTTTATGCATTATATGGTATACTATTGATATGAGATTTCTTATACGGTTTTCTATTGTATATTATTAGAAAACTGGTGAGTTTACCAACTATTATATGTTCTATTAGGAGGGACAATAATGACATCAAAATTTGGTAGTTTGTTTTTAATTATTTCTATTACTGTAATGATTGGACTTACAGGTTGTACGACTGTCCATGATGTGATATTTGATTCAGTTCAACCTGAAGATAGCATGATGGAAGATGCACCTGTAAAGTTAGTATTGTTAATTGACTATCCTGAAGGTGGGAAAGATGCTTATATTGAATGGGTTGTATCTGTAGTGGATACTCTACAAGCACCCGAAGAGGTTAATCGGATAAGGTCTTATGATAATCAAGATCAAACTATGAGTCCACATCGACTTGTTGAATATGAGTTTGATAGTTTTCTTGATGCAGCAACATACTTGAATCGTCCAGAGATAGCTGAAATTATGGGTGACTCACCGAACTATACAAGCAATGTCACAGTGAACACATTTATCCAACGTTCCGATTACGCGAAAGAAGCGGATGGGAACTGGCAAGTTAAAGGTGTTTTGTTGATTGATTATCCGCTGGGTGGAAAACAAGCATATCTGGATTGGGTTGACTCCGTTTCTTCTATTACAGCCGGACCGTCTCAGTTGAGAGCAATAGCATCTTACGACAACTACTATGGTGAATCTCCACATAGACTGGTTGAGTTTGAATATGCAAGTGAAGACGATGCGACTGCTTACAGTGAATTGGAGGATATAATGGAACTTGAAGCTGAACTTGATGTACGCACAGGTAGCTGGACACAACATACGTTTGTGTTACGTTCAGATTATACTAAAGAATAGCAGATCAAGTAATAGAAAATATGGTTTAACTCATGAAGTTCTACCGTATATTCCTTCATTTAAGGTGTTGAATAGGTCGTGATTAGAACGAAAGCATGCAACAAATAAATCTCAACACTTTTGGAATGAGGATAGACATTTGAAAAAAATACCAAAACCTATGAAAGATCAGTCATTATGGTTTTGATGTTAAGTAAGTTTCAATCAGAAGGACTGACCGTATTGTTATTTAAGCAAAACTATTCTTTGAAAATCTGTTGTTACGCTAAGTTAGAGGAATATTTATGCAAAATAAACAACTAACAATTGGTCAGTACCTTCTGAAAAAACTAAAGAGTTACGAAATCAATCATATTTTCGGCATACCTGGCGATTATGTAGTTCAGTTCTTTGGTATGATTGAGCAGAGTCCTATTCAACAGATCGGGACAACACGAGAGGAAACGGCAGGATTCGCTGCAGATGCTTATGCTCGAACAAATGGCATGGGTGCTGCGTGTATTACGTATGGTGTCGGTGGTTTATCCATGATAAACGCTGTTACCGCTGCCTACGCTGAAAAATCTCCACTTGTCGTGATTAGCGGCAGTCCAGGGATGAAGGAACGTACCGAAGGTGCCCTATTGCACCATAAGGGTAAAGATTTTTATACACAACAACGTATCTATGAAGAGATAACCGTCGCATCAACACTACTTGACGACCCTTTTTCCGCATTCAACGAGATAGACAGAGTGCTGGATGCAGTCTATTGGCATAAACGTCCAGGTTATATTGAATTGCCACGCGATATGGTAGGAGTGCAAGGATCAATCCACCAACCTCCTTCAACAGATAAACACCAAAGTGACCCCGAAACGTTGCATGCTGCCCTATCAAATGCAATTGCGTTTATAAATCAATCAGAAAATCCAGTCATTTTAGCGGGAGCTGAACTCCATAGATTCAGATTTAGAGACAAATTACTCCGTTTTGCGGTAGAAAAACAGATCCCAGTTGTGACAACATTATTAGGGAAATCGGTAATGCCAGAGGCACATCCACTTTACTTGGGTATATACGGAGGTGCGATGGGCAGAACAGAGATCACAACGCTTGTTGAAACCTCTGATTGTTTGCTTATTCTTGGCGCATTTATGACCGATGTCAACCTTGGAATTTACACGGCAAACCTTGCACGTAGTCGTAGTGTCTATGCTTCATCGGATAAAATCACAATCTGTTTTTCCACTTATGAAGATGTTACGTTGGAGGATTTTTTGGATGGTTTATGCTCTTCAGAACTTCACAAACGTCCCGATGTAAATTTGGAATGGGTCATGGAAGTGGCTGACCCCTATGTTATGGTCCCTGAACAAGCATTAACTGTAAAACGTCTATTTCAACAACTCAATCAATTTCTGCGTGATGACCTGACGGTTATCCCTGATGTGGGAGACTGTCTTTGGGGTTCTTCAGATTTACGTCTACCAGAACACACAGACTTTATTTCTCAGGCATACTATACATCAATGGGATTTGCAATTCCTGCTGCTGTTGGTGCACAACTGAGCAAACCTGAATCCAGACCACTTGTTATTGTCGGTGATGGTGCCTTCCAAATGACAGGTACTGAACTCTCAACAACTATCCGGTACGGACTTAACCCGATCATCCTTGTTCTGAACAACTACGGATACGGAACCATCCGTCCTCTCGGTGAAGGATCTTTTAATGATATAGTAAACTGGCGTTACACTCTTTTTCCAGAATTGTTAGGGGCAGGACGCGCGATTACTGCGCGTACCGAAGGTGAATTTGACACTGCAATGAATACTGCCCTTGCAGATACCCAACATTTTGTACTGATTGAAGTTGAACTTGAAAAAACTGACATGTCACCTGCTCTAACGCGGTTGGCTGAGAAGGTGTCTAAGCAAGTTTGAGGTAGAAGATAATGAGGGAAGTTACTTCTTTTCATGCTTGGTAACACCATTGACAAAATTTACGTATCCCCTTACAATAACAAGAAATTCTCATGCCCAATACAATGGGTAAATTATACATGAATATTATCAGAAAGGAAAACTAATGATACAAACACCTCCAGAATCCGCTGTGATTCTCTTTGATGGAAAAGATCTAAGTAATTGGATAGGACGTGACGGAGACGAACCGAAATGGAAAGTCGAAGGGGACGCTATGATTTGTGAACCACGAACAGGTGACATCTCAAGCAAAGAAACCTTCACAGACCATTTTCTCCACCTTGAATTTATGACACCTGATATGCCAGAAGCAAGTGGACAAGCAAAAGGGAATAGTGGTGTTTTCCTGCAAGGAAGATATGAAATTCAGGTCTTGGATTCTTACGGTATTGAGGTGCCCGGTAAAGGTGATTGCGGTGCTATTTACAATCAATTTGCTGCACTTGTAAATGCCTGTAAACCCCCGCTTGAATGGCAAACCTATGATGTTATCTTCCGTGCACCACGATTTAACGATGCAGGTGATATGACTGAAAACGTCCGTGTGACTGCCCTACAAAACGGGTTGGTAATCCTGAATAACGTTCAACTTCCAGGAACCACAGCAGGCGGTGCTGATTCAGCAATAGCTAAACCGGGTCCACTACGTCTACAAGACCACGGTAATCACGTCCAGTATCGGAACATCTGGGCAGTAAAACTACCACTTGAAGGATCGGATCAATACTAATACCAATTCTAATATTTATTGTCCCATTACTGGATTCAACCATTGTTATTGATTGGAAATCTTTCTTCTGTAGGAGCGACCTCCCGGTCGCGACCGGGAGGTCGCTCCTACAAGTAGTCCTCAGCAAATGGCACTTTATTTATTAGAAATGGTATAATGTGTTGCCAATTATGATTTTAGGGTCCTATCATCCGTATTGACGATGTAAACTCATCCATACAGATGATAGGACACAGATCCGAATAGGAAGTGCCAGATAATTTTAGACCCAATAGAGTTTATAGACTAATAGGGTGTAGGATTTTATGTTTATCGGTATTGACCAAATTATTATAATTGGACGCGACCAGGAGGTCGCTCCTACAGAGGCATCTCAAGATATTTTCGAAATTATTGAAAAAAATAATCCCTGAATTGGTTATATGTTATCTTAACATCAATTCATGCCTACGATATTCCGATGGATGTAGTTATAATAGGTGAAATTATGAATATCCAATTGAAAATAATTGCAGTTGCTTTACTCCTTATTATCAGTGCTTTTGTTGTTGGTTGTGCACCGAAACTTACAGAGGAACAAGCTTTGGCTGAATCACAGGCTATATCGGATTTTATTTACAACTCTTCGGTTGCTAATCAAAAGGCTTTACAAAAACTGGTACAAAAATACAATCTGTCAATCAACACAACGGTAAACCCTATTACTTTACCTCCTATAAAAAAGGTTAAGAACAAAAACAAAAGACTTGTCTTGCTAAATCCGAGAGAATCTTTAAGATGGCTTCGTGCATACGGTTTTAAAATTGATATAATGAGGTACAGTTGGGGGAAATATAAAATTACGATTTCACGTAAAAATAAGAGTTATTCCCGTTCAGGTCCAAGGAAATTCTCGAAAATTGATAACCCACAATACTTACAAATAGGTAATTCAAAGATAAGAATGACAGATGTTAGGCTTTGGGATGGTGCTATTTGGATAACTGATCAGTATGACAAAATACGCGTTCTGACGTATGAATAGTGTCAAGTAATATCTAACAATTCATTGTGTTTTATTAGGACTAATGCATAGGATAGGAAATCAATAGAGAATTGCACCTTTATGGTTATAGAAGGCACAATGAATTGTGGTTCTACAAACACCGTAAAGCATGAGATGATCATATTGCATAAGTCCTATTAATTATAACCCAAGTTGCTACCTACACAATCTTAGACATGCGGATACTGTTTAAATCAAAAAGACATTATTCTGGAAAATATTGTAGCACAAACTGTTAGTTTGCGTTTAGTCGGACACAATCATACAGATGAATCCTATTACTGGAAGTGTATAATGAAAATAATTGCAGTTGCTTTACTCCTTATTATCAGTGCTTTTGTTGTTGGTTGTGCACCGAAACTTACAGAGGAACAAGCTTTGACTGAATCACAGGCTATATCGGATTTTATTTACAACTCTTCGGTTAAAAGTCAAAAGGCTTGGCAAAAAATACAACAAAGTCATAATCTACCTGTCAACAGAACGATAAACACTATTTTTTTGCCTCCTACAAAAAAAGTTGGAAACCAAAACAAAAGGCTTGTCTTGCTCAATCCCCGAGCATCATTAAGATGGCTTCGTGCATACGGTTTTAAAATTAATATAACGAGTTATGCAATAATGATTTCACTGAAAAAAGGCAATTCTCATGGAAAATCTTACAGATCGCGTCCTATCAAATACTCAAAAGTTGATGACCCGCAATACTTACAGATAGGACATTCAAAGATAAGAATGACAGGGTTTACACGATGGAATGATGATGTTATTTGGATAACTGATCAGTATGACAAAATACGCGTTCTGACGTATGAATAGTGTCAAGTAATATCTAACAATTCATTGTGTTTTTACCAAGACTTATGTATATGATAGGAAATCAATAGAGAATTGCACCTTTATGGTTATAGAAGGCGCAATGAATTGTGGTTCTACAAACACCGTAAAGCATGAGATGATCATATTGCATAAGTCCTATTAACTATATCACTTTACTTTTTAAAACTATCAACGATATAAATTAGGAGAAAATTTATGGCAAATCAACCTCTACCAACAGTTCCTCGACGACGGTTAGGCAGAACAGAATTAAGCATCCCTGTCATCCCTTATGGCACACAAGGCTTCGGTAACAACTTTGGATTTGTGTCAGATGAGGATGCAATAGCACTCATTAAACACGCAGTCTCTATCGGTTGTAATCATTTTGATTGTGCCCGTTGTTACGGAGATTCGCTACGGAAACTGGGATTAGCGATGAAGGAAATTCCGCGTGAGGATGTTATTATTACAGCGCGGCTTTGTTGCCATTCCGCTTCGGATTGGGGTGGATATGGACAGGGTAGACCTGATTATTCTGCTGATAGGGCAATTGCTGATCTGGAAGATCAACTAAAAGTACTTAACATTGACTATCTTGATGGCATGCTGATACACGATCCTGGAGAAATTGACCCGACCCTTGAAAAAGGGGGAACACTTGAGGGATTGCTCAAATGTAAAGACCGTGGACTCGTCAGACATGTCGGCTACGGAATGCACCCACACGATTTTCATCTCAAAGCCATAGCAACAGGTGATGTAGATCTTCTCTTATGTTTCAACGACTACAACCTTGTCAGGCAATCTGTGAAGGACACAATCCTTCCCGCAGCAGCGGAAGCAGATGTTGGCGTGATGAATGGATGGTCTATTCTTCGAGGTATCCTCACAGATGTTAACATTGATGACGAAATTGAACGAGGACGTTGGAAAAAAGAAGGTGATGTTGCAGCAGCATACCCAATATGGCAATGGTGCGTTGAAGAGGGTATCAGTATACTACAACTTGCCCTTCAATTCTGTCTGAAGGAAGAGCGGATTCATGGAAATAACATTGGAAGCCTCAACGTTGAGCAATTAGAGGCAAATGTCCGTGCCGCCAGCACTCCAATACCAGACGAAGTGTGGGAAAAATACAAGGCAAAGTTCGGTTCACAGAATTAATTTATCAAGAAATTTATGCGTAGCACGAGGGAGTGGATAATCCTGCAACGAAGTTAGTTTTACCCACTTTGCATCTATCAGACCTTTTAAAACTACCTCTCCCGATTGATAATCACATTGAAATACATCCACGACTATTTTGAAATGGGTGTATGCATGTTTGATTCGGGTGAGGTATTTTATATTGGTAACTGAAAGATTTACGACTTCGGTGATATAACGAATGCAGGCTTCTTCTGCTGTTTCATCTTCAGCAATTCGTCCATTTGGGAATTCCCAGAGTCCACCCAACAAACCATCAAGTGGTCGCTGCACAATTAGGACTTCTGATCCTTTGTAGATGACACCTGCAACCATCTGATGTTCTGGTGCTTTTTCTTTTTTGAGTCGAAGCGGAAATTCATCTTGACGTTTTGCTTGGAATGCTTGACAAAAGGTATTTACTGGACACACAAGACAGGTCGGGGATTGAGGACGACAGACTATTGCACCCAATTCCATCATTGCTTGATTAAACAATCCCGGTTCTTCCAAATCCAATAGGTCGTCTGCTTTCTGTTGAAATAGTTTCGCTGACCTTCCATCGTTTATTGGTGTCTCCATGATGAAAAGCCGCGCCAATACGCGTTTAATATTTCCATCAACTGCAGCATAAGGTGCATTAAATGTAATACTCAGCACCGCCGCCGCACTGTAATCACCCACACCCGGTAATTGTCGAAAGTTCGAATAATCATTTGGAATTACTCCATCTAAGTCCTCTACAACGATGTTTGCAGCTTTACGAAGATTGCGCGCCCTGGCATAATATCCCAATCCTTCCCACACCTTCAACACATCTTGTAGTGTTGCAGCTGCAAGTTGTTGTACATCCGGAAATCTCTTTATAAACCTTTCATAATATCCAACAACCTTTTTTACTTGTGTCTGTTGAAGCATCACCTCAGAAATCCAAATCCTATAAGGGTCATCAATCCCGCGCCACGGTAAGTCCCGTTGATGTTTTTTGAACCATGTCAGCAAGGTTTTTTGGAACTCTTGTTTAGATTCTAAGATAAGTAGTTTAGCCATATTATATATCTATTGCAATACGAAACCCTATATTATGACTGCCGCTTATAGGTTCATGTGCGGCACGATTCGCACAACGTGCAGCAAACTCACCGCGAGGTTGCCACGATCCTCCTCTAATAACCTTTCGCCTGCCTTCAACAGCACCCATAGGATTTTCCGTAGGAGAATATTTGTATGTGTCTATGTGAAACCAATCACTGCACCAATCATAAGCATTCCCTGCCATATCATAACACCCAAAAGGACTTTTACCATCAGGGTAATTCCCTACAGATGCCAATTTTTTCAATTGAGACTCTGATGTGTTTGCCTTACTTGTATCCCATACATTCCCCCAGGGGTATTCTCTCCCATCAGTACCACGCGCTGCCTTTTCCCATTCTGCTTCGGTCGGTAAACGATATTTCTCTCCTGTTTCATTGTTAAGCCATTCGAAAAACATATTTACATCATCCCAACTCACGCCAACAACAGGATAATCTCTACCGTTGAATCGCTCATCTCTCCATACGAATGGTTGCACATATCCAGTTTCCTTAACAAACATAGCATATTGTGTATTTGAAACGTGATAGATTCCAATTGCGAAAGCATCCAAAGTAACACTTCGTTGCGGTTCTTCTGGATCGGTTTTCCGCATACCTGTTGGATATGTTCCCATCGTAAACGGTCCAGCAGGAATATGTACTAATGTGTAATTGAGTTTTTTAATGTGCATGGTTTCTCTTATGTTCTTGACATACTCCCCCAGCTAAAGCATGGGGAATTCTTAGCTCTTATATTGGCAGCACTTGTTGCTTCCAAACGGCTTTTCCTGCTTCCGTCTCTCGTGCCTCCGTGTGAGGTCTTACTTGGACTCCACAAGCGTTTTCTGTCTCGGTATGCCCTACCGCGACATTTCTTAAGTTTATTGCAGCATTAACATCTCTATCTATAGAGACATCACATTGACTGCAATGATACGTTCTATCTGAAAGCGTTAGCTCTTTCTTTTTATATCCACACCTGCTACAGGTTTTGCTACTTGCATAGAATTGCGATGCTT
>JAPOQK010000003.1 GCA_026710795.1 Candidatus Poribacteria bacterium | reverse complement strand
ATTTCATTTTGTGCGTTCAACAGATGGGTGAGTAAGTTACCCATTTGTTCTAACATTGGTTCAAATTTGGGATTAATCTGGTTTTGGGTTGTTTCGGTTGTCATGGTTATGCTCCTGTTGTTCTGTCAGAATGTCCGTAGATCGCGACCGGGAGGTCGCTCCTACAGAATATAAAAAGTGCAATGAAATCATACGGGTCGGAGGTCGCTTTGCTCGCTCCGACCTACGAGGGTATGATGTAATAGTTTAACGGATGGTGGTATGGGAAGTGAAATTAATCAAGTGAGTGGAACAATACATATCCAATAGGTTTTATGTGGTTTTCGGAATTGTCTGAACCAGGATTTACAAGATTATAGGATTTGCAGGATAAGAAACGGATGGTTCTGCCATATAAAATTAACGAATGTAATTAAATGCGATAGAAATATAAAAACTAAATATCCCCTGGTTCTGACATTAACTTAGTTGACAAAAATCTTAAAACATATATAATTGAATATACATCACTATCCATTTTATTTAAAAAAATAGATTACAGCACTTACGCGTTGATGAGTATCATACATTACTCATGCTAAGGAGTATTAAATGTCAAAACGGATCAAAATTGGTCTTATCGGATGCGGTATGATATCTGGTTCACATGTAAACGGATATTTGGCACATCCACAACACGCGGAAATCGTCGCTGTTTGCGATACGGTTGATGCAAACGCACAACGTAGAGCCGCAGAAGTCTTATCAGGTGCTGAAGCACGTGCCAAAACCGCTTCGGATGAAGCAAAAAATGCAGATTCAGCAGAAGCTAAAGAACGTTTGAAAGAAAACGGTGCACGTTGGTTTGAATATAAAGATAACGGTGTTGAAATCTTCAGTGATTTTAATGAAATGTTGAAATCGGTTGAATTAGATGCAGTTAGTCTTGCAACACCACCTTTTGTTCACGAACCTGCAGCTGTTGCAGCCGCGAATGCTGGCAAACATGTCTTCTGTGAAAAACCTATGGCACGTACAGCAACAGAAGCAAGAAACATGCGAGATGCCTGTGACAAAGCGGGAGTTAAACTTGCATATCAAAGCGGTGGAACCTGTCTCAATAAAACCAGTTATGGTATTCGAGAGGCTGTCACTTCTGGGTTAATTGGAGATGTTCACTACGGAAGACTTACAAGCTACCGTCTACGTGGTAGACCCAATATAGATATGTTCGGGTTCGGTAAATGGTTTCTCAATTCAGCATACAGCGGTGGTGGTACGATCTATGACACAGGTGTCTACGATATCAACCGTTCTATCTATTTACTCGGTTCTCCACAACCCGCAACAATCAGCGGAATTGCATATCGCGGTATGCCCCCTGAGTATACAGGGGAAGAGGTTAATGATGTTGAAGAATTCGTATCTGTGTTCGTCCGATTTACAAACGGTATGTCATTTACTTATGAACACGGTTGGTCAAGTAATATGGCAGGACAACCTCAAGGCATCTTTATCTTCGGTTCTAAAGGATCGTTCAGTGGGGACAAACTTTTCCTTGAGAAAGGGAAATGGGAAACCGACGACAAAGGCAACCGTAGACGTTATCAAGGTAATCTTGAAGAAACACCTTTAGAGTTGCCTGATAAACACTTCCCCGACAAATTCCGTGATTTTCTTGACGCATGCAATAGTGATGCACAACCTGCCAGCAACGGTGATATAGGTTTGAAGGTTACTGAGATTATGAGTGGTGCGCTTTTATCTGCGAAACTCCGTCGGGAAATCAGTATAGAAGAATTATATGAAATAGAAGCACTCCGTACTGAACCGACACCGGGGTGGCCCATCCCGCAAGGAATATAAGCAACCATTTATGAAGGAGCGACCTTAACAATATGGAGAATTTATCAAAATTTATCCGACATATACCTGATTATCCGAAACCTGGTATATTATTTAAAGACATTACGCCACTTTTAGGGAATGCACCTGTCTTCAATGCAGTAATTGAAGTCTATGCAAACCATTATAAGAATGAAGCAGTGGATGTAATTGTAGGACCCGAGGCAAGGGGGTTTATTTTTGCTTCAGCACTCGCGTATCGGATGGGAACTGGCTTTGCACCTGTTCGTAAAAAGGGGAAGTTACCTTACGACACTTATGAGGTAACATACGAACTTGAATACGGCAATGATACATTAACTATTCATCAAGACGCTTTTCCAAAGGGGAGTCGCATACTTATATGTGATGATCTCTTGGCTACCGGTGGAACCCTCGCTGCAACAATTGAACTTGTTGAAAAACTGGGTGGAGACATTGTTGGAATTGCGCTGTTAATAGAACTACCGGAACTTAATGGACGGGAAAAGATTGGGGATATTCCTATCTATTCAATCTTTGAATTTGGCAACAAGTAAGAACAATCTTTGAAAATGATAAGGAATGTTCGTTTGACGATGGAAATGAATAATTCCTATTCTTGTTATCATTTATCGTGGTATGTACTGTATCTAAGATATAAAAAACTCGTAAATTGTAGAAATGCAATTTGCTATTAACTTTATCAATTTGAGGTATATATAAGTCTACGAGATATCTCAAGAGACAGATGCTTTGAAAAGGGAGAGGGGTCTGTTCATGAAATTGAAATGTCAATTGGCGGGAATGAAATGTCCACCTTACTCACATAATGGAGAATTCCATCCAAATAACACAATAATTAAGGATCTTCTACCTGATTTGCGTCGGTGTGCGAATTGTATCGCCTATGATACACCATCGCTACCCGCGTTCCGAGACGATTTACTACAAATCGCTTCCATAACACTCATTCAAAAAGGTCCAGCTTACAATCCTACGCATGAAAGTGGGGCAAGTTTCGGAACTTTCATTCGTCCACGGATTTGTGGGAGTTTGATATATGCAAAACGGAGAGAACTCAAACACTTATCACGAGAAATACCAGAATCTTATATGATATCAGATCCAACCACACTTTTTGGTGTTGATGGCGAGAAAGATATAGGTATTATTCATAATTTTCCTGATGCCAATGCAGAAAATTTTGTGGATGAACTCGTTTGGGAGGTATCTATTGCCAATTTTGAGAAAGTCCTGCCCCAGCTCCAAAAAGCATTAACACACCGTGAACAGCAGGTTTTCGCCTACATTCGTGAGGATATACCTAATTGTGAGATTGCTAAGTTGATGAAACTAAGTCCGCCGCGGATCAGTCAGTTAGTACGGAATGTAGAACAGAAAATGCGCAAAGCATGTCAAAGGTTCAGGTTGATTGAATAGGACTTAGAGCAGATATTCACAATCCCACTCACAGAGTGTAGTCAGTCATTTGATTTCCCGGTCGTGACCAGTAAATCAACGGTATGAATGCCATTTAGGCATTCCCCGGGTCGCTCCTACAAGTAGTCCTCAGCAAATGGCACTTTATTTATTAGAAATGGTATAAGATGTCGTAGGTCGCTATGCTCACTCCGACCTACGAAGACCTTTATGTTTGCACCTACCACCCGCTGCTATCAATTCCCACTATTAGTGCGAGGTCTTCTGTTTCGCGTTATCCACTCTATACGAAAACATCACCTCGTAAAATAATTAGATAATACAGAATGTAAGATGTCGTAGGTCGCTATGCTCACTCCGACCTACGAAGACCTTTTTGTTTGAACCCACCACCCGATGCTATCAATTCCCACTTTTAGTTCAAGGTCTTCTGTTTCGCGTTATCCACTCTATACGAAAACATCACCTCGTAAAATAATTAGATAATTCTGAAGTTTGCTATTAACTTTTTCAGTTTAAGACATATATTAATACTATGGAGACAAATAAATATATATGTCCATATATGGCTTTTTATAGAAGAGTGGTGCATAAACCATTAGATTTATATATTAAAACTCACGCGATAAGGAGTATTATATGTCAACTACGTACCATAAAAAAGATGGTATTCTAATTTTGGAACCGGACAGTAAAATTATAGGTGATACAATACCGGAATTGCGGCAAATTCTGATTAAACATATAGATAAATCAGAAACCCCTTACATCCTTATTAACCTCAAGCGTGTTAATAAAATGGATAGTGCGGGACTTGGAACATTCGTCTTGATTTATAAAATGGTAAGGGCAAAAGGAGGACGAATAGCAATCATCAATGTCGGCAAACACATCAATAATTTGATCGTCCAAAGTCGTCTAATTAACATATTTGAGCATTTCAGCACGGAAGATTCAGCGGTCAAAGCATTTTCTAAAACCTATTAGGATTTATACATAATGTTGATATATATCGTTGTTATTGTATTGTTAGTGTTACTTGGTATTTTTATACGAAGTTTTTAATCTATCAAGTATACTGACATAACATTAACTAATTCACACCAAGCTGCTACAACGGGGAATCATACAATGTGATAGACATGGTAGGTGCATCCAAAAGCTATACGCAGACTGCTTTCAAACAGGTGGGAAACCGTTTAGTTACCCACCTGTTCTTTTCTATAAGTAACAGTTAATACGACAGCACTTAAATAAGTACGTAGAATGTCCATAAACGCTTGTTGAACATTTCTATATCATCCACCTCCAGTTAATGTTCAACAGGACAATAAAAATTACTATACCTAAAAGCAAACTTTACTTGAAACCTGTGTTATTTTAAGTTTGACAATTACGCTTAAATTCTGTATCCTTTTATAATAGAATATAAACAGATGTTCACGGAAAATAAAAGGTATACAAGGAATATATTATCTTGATAAAGCACAAAGTTATGGAGGAACAAATGTGAAAAGTTTTGAGTTTTTTGAACCGACTACCCTTGCGGAAGCGTCCAACCTGTTTGCAAAAGAGCATGCGCAGCTCCTTGCAGGTGGTACTGATCTTGTAATCGGGATGAAGGCATACACCGAAACACCAGCATCGGTAGTAAGCTTGGAAAAAATACCGGGGTTGACCGGCATAACTGTTGATAATGATAACAGCATTACTATCGGAGCGATGACGAAGGTACGGGAAGTAGAGTTATCCAATGATATACGGCAACATCACACAGCATTGGCGGAAGGTGCGTCAGAAATCGGATCTATACAAATACGTAACCTCGCAACCATCGGTGGAAACATTGCACACGCCTCTCCTGCTGCGGATACAGTCGCGGGTTTGCTTGTTGCTGACGCACAGGTCAACATTGCAAGTGCTAACGGAGAACGATCTGTACCGATTAATGAACTTTTCACAGGACCGGGACAGACAGTCCTAAAACCCGGTGAGATCATCACACAATTTCGTCTTCCGAATCCTGCATCTGGTTCACACTATATCAAGCATAAAATACGCGAAGTCATGGATTTAGCATTTATCGGTGTTGCTTCTGCTGTTGATGTACAAAACGGGGTAATTGAAGAAGCACGAATCGGACTCGCCGCTGTTGCACCTACACCAATTCGCGCGACAGAAGCAGAGGACCTTCTAAAAGGGAAAAGACCCACACCAGAACTGCTGCAACAAGCAGGTGAAGCAGCTGCAGCAGCAACCAGTCCTATATCAGATTTAAGATGTTCCGCAGAACACCGCAAAGAGATGGTTGATGTCCTTACAAGACGAACCCTTCAAAATGCTTTGGACAGAGCATGAAGAAATAGCACACATATTTAACACGCGAGGATTGAATCTCATACCTCACACGTAAGTCAAGGAGAGAAATATGGCAAAACACCCTGTCAGTCTAAAAGTTAATGGCGATGAACACGATTTACTCATTGAACCGCGCAAAACATTACTCGCGGTACTTCGAGATACGATCGGTTTGACAGGAACTAAAGAAGGATGTAGCACAGGGGACTGCGGCGCATGCACTGTCATCGTTGATGGAAAAGCAGTAACGTCCTGTATGGTATTGGGTGTTACGGCATCTGAAAAAGAGATAACGACAATTGAAGGTTTAGCCAGCGATGGTGAACTACATCCCATTCAACAAGCATTTATTGATACAGGCGGTTATCAGTGCGGTTTTTGTACCCCCGGATTTATCATGGCTTCAAAAGCACTTGTAGATGAAAATCCTGACCGGTCAGAAGAGGAATTCAGATTCGCCCTTGGCGGAAATATTTGCCGTTGTACTGGGTATACAAAAATACTTGAAGCCGTCCTACAAGCCGCTGAAGAAATACGAACTAATTCATAAACAACATGCAGAATAGCTCTGCATAAATGAACAAGGAGAAACATGGCAAAAACACGTCGAGGATCTGGAATCAGACACCTCTATATTGATCCTAATGGAGTTGTCCATGAAGGGGTATATAACAACGGACGCGGCACTTGTCCCGCTTGTAAGCGTACCGGTGTCAAAGTACTACCTGATCATTATAGCATAGAGGTTGGTGAAGATACCGTAGTAGTCTGTAAAAGATGTTATACTGCTATTGGACGTGGGAAAATAGAAATTCCCACTGCAAGCGCAGCTGCAGAATAATAACCACATACCAAGTGATACATAACATTATTTTTAGTGAAAGGAGAATTGCATGTCAGATTATTCTGTTGTTGGTAAAAAACTACCGCGCGTTGACGCTGTTGAAAAGGTAACAGGTGCTGCGCAGTATGGTGCGGATGTTCATCCCGCCGGCATGCTTTACGGAAAAATCGTTCGTAGCAAGCATGCACACGCCAAAATCCTCAGCATTGACACCAGTGAAGCAGAAAAATTACCCGGTGTCAGAGCAATTATTACACAGGATGATGTGCCGAGTGGACGCCGAGTCTTTGCTACAGATAAAGTGCTCTATTTGGGTGAACCGCTTGCCGCAGTCGCTGCTACCGATGCAGACGTTGCCGAAGAAGCCGCTGAACTGATTAAGATTGAATATGAAGTGTTACCTGTTGTGCAAGACGTTATGGAATCCATTAAACCATCTGCACCTCGTTTACACGGAGATGAAACAAAAGATGGACCACACCGTCGAAACATCAGTGCCGAAATCAAAGAACTGTCCAGCGATCAAGAAGAAGACAATAGCGATGAAATTCGTAAACTTCAAGCAGAATTAGAAAAGTATTCCGATGAAGTCTACTATAATATTTCCGCAGAAACGCACAATGAAGCAGGAGATGTTGAAAAGGGATTTGCTGAGTGTGATATCGTTGTTGAAGATACTTATGTGATTCCCCGTGTCCATCAAACTTATATGGAACCACACGTCTCAGTCGCAAGTGCGGATTCATCAGGTAAAATCACAGTGTGGGCATCAACACAAGGTCCTTTTGCTATCCGTTCAGGTATTGCCGGTACACTCGGTATTCCATTGACACAAATAAACGTCATTGGAACAACAATGGGTGGCGGTTTTGGGGGACGTTTTGGTGTTATAATTACGCATGTCCCTGCGGTATTACTCTCACAGAAAAGTGGTCGTCCTGTTCGAGTACAGATGACTCGTGAAGAGGAATTCCTTGATGGTAGACCTGCCCCTGGATGTGTCATCAAACTGAAAACTGGTGCGACCAAAGATGGACATATACTTGCCCGACAAGCACTCGCATTTTGGGATTCAGGTTCTGTGTCTGGTGCTTCCATTGGTAGCACAATCCGAGTACGCGGTGTATACAAGATACCAAATATTAAAATAGACGCTTATGGTGTGCATACGAACAAATCTGGTACTGCTGCATATAGAGCACCAGGTGCACCACAAGCGATTTTCGCAGGTGAATCGCAACTTGACGATATTGCTGCACAAATTGGTATGGATCCAGTGAAATTCCGTCTGATGAATATGCGTGAAGAGGGAGATTCTGTACCCGCAGGTGGCAGTGAACCGAAAGTCGGCTATAAGGAAACCTTAGAAGCAGTCGCAGATGCCGCTGGATGGTGGGACCGCGAAGCAGATGATAACCAAGGCTGGGGTGTGGCTGTCGGTGATTGGACAAACGGATGCGGTCCTGGTGGCGTTTATGTCTCCGTCCATGAAGACGGAAGTGCACGTATTTTCCACGGTTCAATGGACATCACAGGAACAGATACTGCAATCACACAGATTATAGCAGAGATCTTGACCGTACCTTATGAAAACGTAACCATACGTCGTGGTGACACTGATTCTGCCCCATATTCTACTGGTTCAGGTGGTAGCGTAGTTACATTCACAATGGGAAACACAGCAAAACTCGCGGCTGAAGATGCACGAAGACGTATTCTTGAACTCGCCGCTGAAAGACTCAATACCAATGAGGATAACCTTGAACTGAAAGATGGTGCTGTTCATATTGTTACCGCAGATCCACCAAAATCAATTTTATTAGGGGAACTCGCTGCATATAGTCTTTCAACAACAGGTGGTCCAATTGTCGGTAAAGGATCTTTCGCACGGCAACCGAGTACCCCTGCCCTCGCAGCGCAGATAGCAAAAGTTGAAGTTGACCCCGATACCGGTAGAACAAGAGTCCTGAAACTTGTTGCATCCCAAGATGTCGGGTTCGCAATTAATCCAATGGCTGTTGAAGGACAGATTGAAGGTGGCACAGTGCAAGGATACGCATGGGCAATGATGGAAGAGATGCAATACGGTGATAATGGAAACGTTAATCCGGGATTTGTTGATTACCGTGTGCCTACCTCTGCTGATCTCCCGACCGTTGAATCTGTCATCGTTGAAGTACCCGCACCTAACGGTCCTTATGGAGCAAAAGGTGTTGGTGAACCACCTATTACTCCGACATTGGCGACAATGGCAAATGCCGTCAAAGATGCTGTCGGTATACGTGTAACTGAATTACCGATCAAACCTGAAAAGGTGGTTGATGCACTGAAGAATAATGGACATGGCGCGTAGTATTCGACTTGTCAATGAAATCTTACAGAACTAACAACAGAAAATCAATAGAGTTTGTAGGGATGCGAAGTTTCAACTTACAACTATCAGCATACCTACAAACTCTATTGAGAATTGACAATGAAAGAAAAATAGAT
Organism: Candidatus Poribacteria bacterium; assembly: GCA_026710795.1. Lineage (GTDB taxonomy): Bacteria > Poribacteria > WGA-4E > WGA-4E > WGA-3G > MSPOR6. Next base: position 69,137 of record JAPOQK010000003.1, on the reverse strand, counting down.
CCTATCCTTGAATAATCGTGAATCTGTTACTTAACACATTTTTATGAGAACGGTTCATACATTAGGAATACGAAGAACTTATGTTTGGTGAAATTAGAAACGAACAAGGCGAACGCCTTGATTATACATATCACAAAGGTAACGACAACAGAATCGTGGTTATCGGGCATGGGGTCACAGGAAATAAAGACAGACCCGCCCTCATCGCATTAGCAGAAGGACTTGCCGATGCTGGTATTTCTGCCCTCCGCTTCTCATTCTCAGGAAATGGGGATTCGGAAGGGGAATTTACAAATTCCACGATTACAAAAGAGGTTGCAGACCTCGGCAGCGTTATTGATGTCCTTAGCGATAATAGGATTTGTTATGTTGGACATAGTATGGGTGGCGCAGTCGGTGTTTTGCGTGCCGCTACCGATGAACGTATTGAAGTCCTCGTCTCACTTGCGGGGATGGTGCATACCAAAGCTTTCGCAGACCGCGAATTTGGTGATGTGACACCCGACCAAGGCTTTATGTGGGACGAACCTGATTGTCCACTTTCTCAAGTATATATGGATGATATGACAGCGATTGATAGTGTCGCAAAACACGCAAGCAAATTTGGCGGTCCATGGCTATTAGTTCACGGTTCAGAGGACGATATTGTACCAATCCAAGATAGCATTGATGTCCTCCAGTTCGCAAACGAACCCACAGAACTCCTTGAACTCTCCGGCGTAGACCATGTCTTTTCCGATGATGGCACTCCCATCATGGTTGAAAAAGTCGTGGCATGGATTAGCCAAAAATTGTAAATACAATTTATCATAAACGAATATATCGGAGTCTTTATATTATGGCATCACCCCGTCTATCAGTCTCAACGTGGAGTTTGCATCGGCAACTCGGTAAACCGGGATTTACAGGTCCCGCACACGACATGCAAATCCCTACTGAAACCCACAATAACGGACCTATTTCACTTTTAGATTTGCCTATGCGTATAGCCGAGTTTGGCATAAATACCGTTGAACTCTGCCATTTTCATCTGCCATCGGTTGAGAAAACTTTTCTCTATGAACTCCGTGCAGCACACCAAGATGCCGATCTTGAACTTTTCTCTTTGCTAATTGATGATGGTGACATCACACACGCTACTAATGCAGAACGTGACATCGCTTGGATTGAGAAGTGGATTGACATTGCAGGCGAACTTGGGGCAGAATGTGCACGCGTTATAGGTGGAAAAGCGGAACCGTCCGAAGAAACCATTGCACAAAGCCAAAATGCCCTTTCACGACTTACCGAACGTGCGGAAACTGCAGGTATCCGATTGATGACTGAAAACTGGTTTTCTATCTTTTCTACGCCAGAAAATGTCAACACCATTTTGGATAATTTAGATGGTAAAGTAGGGTTATGCCTTGACTTTGGTAACTGGCGTGGTGGAACAAAATACACTGACCTTGCCGCAATCGCACCGAGGGCAGAATCGTGTCATACCAAAGCACATTTTGCTGCCCCACGCGAAATTGACAAAGACGATTATATCCAATGCCTTGAACTTACACAGGAAGCAGGTTTTTCCGGTCCGCATACCCTCATCTACGACGGTCCAGGTGATGACGAGTGGGAAGGCTTAGATATCGAACGCAAGGTCGTGAACTCCTATCTCAACTAATTGGAGGTATTTACAATGGCTTCTAATGCTACTGCAACTATGACATGGATGATAGATGCGCTACCAGAAACGTTGCAGAATCAGGTCTTAGAGCATCTGCAAGAGTATGTCGTTAAGTTAGCGGACGAATCTGATGAAAAGTTACAAGAAAAGTGTGCTAAGATGTTACAAAGCGAAATAGAAAGACTACAAAGTCATATTAAGATGTCACAAGCGGAAATTGAGATGTTCACAAGCCAAATTGAGAAATTGCAGAGTCATATTGAAATGTATGAAAGTCAAATTGAGCAATTAGAAAATTGGCAAGACGAATTCCAATGGGAAATAACCTTTAAGAAAACACAAGACAAACTTATTGCAGCCGCCCAACGGGCAAAAGAGGAAATTGCTAATTCTTCAATCTTGTAGTTGTCATCTAAACTAATTAAATATGTTCTCACTATCAAAAACACAACACAGTCTCATTATCGCTTGGAACGACAAACAAGTTTTAGGCTACCATTTTCCCGAGGATGGCAACCGTCCTTTTTGTCACCCTTTGAACCTACCCGGTGCTCCTTCGCTTACCATGAACGAACCGGGAGATCACGTCCATCATCAAGGTCTATGGGTTGCATGGAAAAAGGTCAACGATGTTAATTTTTGGGAACAACCCGCAAAAGATGCTGACCCTACAGGTTTCGGAAAAATAGTCCATCAACGGATTGTTTCACTTAATACAACTACTGATAGCGCAAGTTTAACAACAGAAAATGCGTGGATCGATTGGCGCGGCACAACACACCTAAATGAAACACGAAGAATCACCGTGCATCAACCCTCTGCTGACACCATGCGAATATCAGTTGGATTAACACTTCACCCGAATGAACGGGAAGTAATGCTTGATCTTCGTCGTGGAGACCCAGGTGGTATGGGTAGATACTACAGCGGCATGGCAATCCGATTTGACAATATCATCACGCCGGGCAAGTTATTAGACGCTGACGGACGCACCGAACCGATGGACATCTTCGGCAAACAGAGCAAATGGTGTAGTTTCACTTCACAACACCCATCAGACAACGAAACCTACGGAGTCGCAATCATTGACCATCCTGACAACCCCCGTCATCCAACAACATGGTGGGTACGCAACCGAGAAAACTACTGCCTAATCCATCCCTCCCCTGTCTACAATGAACCATTTCATCTCTCCTCCGATGAATCCTTGACGTTACGATATAGTGTTGTCCTCTATCGCGGGCAACCGAACCCATTATACTTTGAGTAGATAAATATTCTCATCCCAAGAAAAATCAATACTTCAATAAGGGCAGCTCATTTATAGTGAGTTTTGAAAAGAATTGGACATTGTTCACGTAGGTCGGAGCAAGCGTAGCGACCTACGGCATTGGAAACGCAACATAATCATACGTGCCTGAGTTTGCAACAATCATTCCGACCTACAGACTACAACCGTCAAAGTAACCCAAAAATTCACTATAGCTATAGAAATCCAAATATAATAAAAAACCCCATAGGGACGATCTGTCATTAGCACCTCTTCCGTTCCCATTCTTTCGATCCGTAGGAACGAAAGATAAAGCACTAACACATAACGCCTCTATGAGGCTGCATGTTATATTTAAGTGTGATGATTCTTTAAAATATTACGATCTTATGTTATCAATCTTTGCTTTTCATTTTTAATTCAAGGTCAATAGACAGGATTTTTTTCGCATCTGCCCCTGCCTTGAATTCAAATTTCCCAAATTCCTTTTCCATCTTTTTCGCTTCTTTCATCACATTTTTCATGTCCTTCTGAGCATTTTTCATCAATTCCGCTATTTTTTTCTTATCTACCCTAGAATTAGTTGATTTAGAGCGAGTTCCTCTTTGGCTGCTTTTATCTGTGCCACTGTCTCCACCGTTTCGTGAAAAAGTGATTTCGCGAGATGCATTACCACTCTTAAGAAATCCCATATTATCACTCTTTAAGGTAATTATCTCACCATTTCTGTATAAAGTTACCTTTTTCTTTTCAATTTCTTTCACTACAGCATTACCAATTTCCTGACCAACACTGACAGTATAAAACTGATTTGACCGATTTTCCAAAACAAACGCCTTAGAACTGTCTCCTATGGTGTCAATTGCAGTGCCGATCAACTTATATTCAGGTTCATTCTTAGGGGGTTGCCAACCAAGAGGACGAAAAAGGCTATTATCAACGATTGCCTGATAAAATTCTGAATTATCATTCAATTTTCTATTAGAAACTTGTTTAAGGTTTTGATAATCTGTCACTTTTTGTTTCACTTGTGCTTTCGATTCTTTCATATTTGCATTACCAGTATCCATTTTAGCAAAATTTCCCCGTAGGTCTACACCAAAGATGAATAGAAAACCTACACAACAAACGATTCCAAATAAAATTAGGATTTTTGAATATTTCACTACAATCTCCTTATATTCAGCACAAGCGAAGCGTAGAAACAATGTCCGTAGAACTCAAATTCTGTTTATTTCATAGTATACATTAATTTATAGAAAAATTCAATAGATGGTACAATTTATCAGGATTATCTAATTTTATGATTAAAGAGTATTACTTATAGTTTATTTAGTTATGTTGGATTTCTTTCTTGTCTGAATCGCAGATTACACCAAATCAACGGTATGAATGCCTTATTGGCATTCCCCGGGTCGTTCCTACAGAATGTAAGAGTTGTAATGAATTGCGCGATTACAAACACAGCAAATCCTGTAAACATTTTCACTTAATTCTATAACCCACTATAAACAGGTTGATATACGGGAATCGGAGTTGCCTCCTACAATCGAATAGTTCAAAGTTATTTGGATAAGTTATTATAAATATATGCAACTAATTTTGCTTCATTCGCGTCACTATTATATAGCGAAGTGAGTTGACAAGCGTTTCTTAGCACTTTTATTAAGTGTTATATTTGAGAAACGCTTATTTTTTTAAATTCCTTTGATGAAAATGAACGTTATGGAGATGTCAAGTGAAAAGCGACATTATTGGGTTGATTCAGCGTACCCTTGCAGGTGATGAAGCTGCATTTGCAAGTTTGGTTGGTAAATACCAAAAGCAGGTTCACACATACGCATGGCGATGGACCGGAGATTTCCATATTGCTGAAGACATTACACAGGATACATTCCTGCAAGTGCACCAGAAACTGGAAACGTTGGAAGATCCAAGGCAATTCACAAGATGGCTTTATGCGATTGTGGATCGTTTTTGTATCGCATGGTACCGAAAAAATCGGTTGCGACCTGAATCAATGGAAGAAATCCATATCTCAAAAATCGAAACTGATACATATTCTCGATATATCGCATCCGAATATGCGAAGGTTACAACAGATGCACAGCGCGACCTTGTCAAGAAACTGCTGGCGAAGTTGAAAGAGAGAGACAAAGAAATAATTACTCTCCACTATTTTGACGAAATGACATCTGCTGAAATAAGTGCATATTTAGGAATACCAGAAAATACGACTAAAAGTCGGTTACATCGCGCACGGCAGCAGTTGAAGAAGTACGGATTTATGGTACAAGAGGAATTAGACATTACAATTGAAACGGAACATCATTCCCAACGACAATTGAAAGGAGAAATTAGCATGACAGACGAAGGAAGAAATGAATCCGAGGTTAACATACAATTAGCAGATATACAACGGCAGATTACAGATTTACAAGAGCAAGTTAATACCCTCGGAACTAACTTGGATATTTCTGTTGACTCCCATAAAAGGAAAATAATTAATACATTGTTCCAACTCCATCATGGAGCTAAAGACCCCATAACATGGTGCTCTGCAGGTGCCTACCATACCGCTTCCGGACAGAAATCAAGCCGAGGTTCAATTTGGACGACCAGCATTGATGAATTCCTCTCAAAAGCACCGGATACAGCGATTGCGAACCTTGCGAATATATTCACGGATACTACTGTGGTCGCGATACTAAGGCAATTGGTAGAAGAAAAGCGTTCGGTTGAAGAATTAGCAAAAGGATGCGACACTTCGGAAAGTGAGATAGAGAAAGCGGTAAAAACGTTAATTGAAGCGAAGTTAGCATCTCGCACAAAGGACAATTTCATTGTACCGGAAAACGATGCAGTTTTCTATTTCTTGAACTTCGTGGGGATGACAAGAGTTCATCTGGATCCAAAAGATCACTAATTCTTCTATTGAATTTTACATTAGATGTGTTATAATTTGAGAAATACTACTGTGATTTGAGCAACACACTAATGTAAAGGACCAAAAATGCCAATATTAACACAAGCACACCATGACCACTTTGATGAATACGGATATATGGTTATCGAAAATGCTGTCCCGATTGAACTCTGTGAGGCAGTCGTTGATGCGATTTTTGCGTATTTGGAGATGGATCCTTCAGATCCAAACGACTGGTATCGTGCACCGCACAAACCCGGTGCTGGTATGGTAGAAATGTATTTTCATCAAGCAATGTGGAACGTTTACCAACATCCACCGATCTATCAAATATATACCGAGGTATATGGCACTGAGAGAATCTGGGTTCATATTGATAGGGTCAACATGAAACCTCCTAAACATCCTGATTATCCTGAATGGGATCATCTTGGGATGTATCATTGGGATGCAGACACCTCTAAACTTCCGGTTCACTTTAGTACGCAAGGTGTTTTGTTCCTAAGAGATACAGCAGAAAATCAAGGTTCTTTTGTTTGTTGGCCTGGTGCGCATAAATCACTCATTGATGAAGAAAATCCATGGGTTCCTGAACTTACACCGGAAGTATATAGAGAGAAATTTATACAAGTTCCAGCGAAGGCAGGATCACTGTTGATTTGGCATGTGGCACTGCCACACGGTAACGGACGTAATACATCCGACAAACCCAGGTTGGCACAATACATGAACTATTATCGTGCTCCGAATCCGATGAATGAAGAACGTCGTCAAGAACGACTTACGTTATGGCGAGAACGAAGAGCATTAGGCAGAGGTCCCTATCCTGGTGATCCACGTGGTTGGGAAGCGAACAACTATGGATCACCGGAATTAACTCCTCTGGGACGAAAGTTATTAGGACTTGATTTGTGGGATTAGTATGACTTGATCATTCCCCAACTTGTTGCTAATTTTTCTTGAGGATCAACCCCGAGTGCGCTTTTTAATCCGTTATCACGGATTGCATCAATCTGTCTCAGACTCAACTCTACGTTGAATATAGCAACTTCATCTAATGTTCCGAGCATAAAGACATGGTTAGCCAATCTTGCACCAATATTGACAGCTTGGGTATCAATGTTAGTATCCATTGCAAATTCTGTACCCTCTTTTTCCTGAAGTTTACCGTCTACATATAGATCGTGATCTTTCACCGCATCTGACCTTTCAGGAAAAACGACAGCACAATGATGCCATTCACCATCGCACACGTTGTCAGTGCCAAAATTGTTTCCACTGTTGATTTCTACACGCAAATTGCACTCATTTCCTCTGACGTGTGCGCGGATGTAGTATTTTTGGCTTGGAGAATTCACTCCCCATTTGACCCAAGAATGTTCGCGTACTGTTGCTGATTTAAACCAAAAAACAGTTGTTCTTGGTTCAGTACCACCGATGCCGTTATATCCTGTAACAATGAGATTGTCGTCGGTTCCATCATATTCTAAAGCTTTTCCGAACACACCTTCAACGCGTTTTGCACCAGTGATTTCACCATGTCGTTCGTTTCCAGAAATATCTTTGGCAACATTACCGTCATTCTCATCAAGGAGATATGCTACCTCAATAGTCCCCTTCTCTATCGCAGCTGCATGGATAATACCGACAATTGACACCGATAAAATAAGCGCTGTTAACCATACTAATGTTCTTCTATTTTGACATCTATATTTCATTTTTCCTCCAACATAATTATGCAGCATAAGTGTATTTAACTCAGAAATATAATCAGATTTCTATTCGGAAATATTACCAAAATACCATTGTATAAACAAGAGAAAACATAAACTCAACCTAAATTCTAATTGCTATACACATTAAAATCAAGTAAAATTGAAAGCAATAATCTCCATTAACAAACACAACGTTTTGAAATGACTCGTATATTTTACAACGTATAATCTACTATGGCAACACACAACATTACATCATACAATAATCTCAACTTAGCAGTTCAGGCAATTCTGACAGAGAGATTCAGTGGATATATATATGATTAATTGCAACTTATTTTGTATAAGTTATCTGTATGAAAAACAAGGTTTGACAGGGAAACGGATAAGGTATTTTCTACGAAGTATGTTCTACATACTGATTATTGGAGTTTGCCTGTCGGGTTGTTCGGGTAAGCAAAATGAAGCATCTGATTCAGCGATGCCGATGTCAACGAAAATTGCTTTTGATCATCACGAAGTCGTTACAGGTACAGCGGATCACCAAACTGTATTGACAGGTTTCTTTCTTGGTAACTCTATTGCCGAACTTGCCGTGGTTAACATCAATCAAAACAACAACAGATTACTACGGATCTATGTGTTTGACAATTCCAAATGGGTTTCAAAACTCAACATAACATTGCGTCCTGAAATCTTATTTGTCGATGTTGCAAACATCAATGGACACGACCGATTGATTGCCTATGAACATGGTCGTTTGTATTGGATTGATCTTGAAACTGCAACAGAACATATACTGGTGAACGTTTCTTCTGATACACCGCCTCCCAATGAAGGTATTCCGCATGTAGACATTACTCGTGATGTAAACGGAGATGTCCGTGATGATCTCGTAGTACCGAACTCCGACGGTTTCTGGGTTTTCATTCAAATGGATGATGGCACCTTCGCCAATCCTATAAAAATAGGTCCTCCTACGGATGTGGATATACTTTATAGATTAGACGGATATAGACATACACCTTGGGATCAAAGTCGTATTCACCAAGCAGATTATAATCGTGACGGTCGTAGCGATCTTGTATTCTGGAATGGGGAACATTTTGAGGTATACCATCAGAACGAGAAAGGTCTCTTTTCCTCAAATGTGACGACTTTTACGACGGATGTAGTATTCGATTCCGATGACCTTACCACACTTGCTGCTCCGGAAGGGGTTCGCTATCGTCGCAAAGACCATCAACCGCTTGGAAATTTGACAGGAAGGGTGCTACATACGGTATCTGACATGAACGGTGACGGTGTCGCGGACCTTGGTGTTTTCTCGCTTAAGGGTGGTAATCTGTGGCACATGCACTCCACTTACGAAGTGTATTTTGGTATACCAACACAAGATGGAAGCACCACCTTTGCCTCACAAGTTAGCACTTCTATTGCGTCCGATGGTATTCCATTCGGTTTGCTGCAACAAGACTTTGATGGAGACGGACAGACTGACATTGCTATCACCACTATCAATCCCAATGTTTTTAAGGCAATCGGTATGATTATTGATTCACTTCTGACACATTCCGGTTCTTTGGATTTTGAAATCTACCGCATGGAAGGTGGAACTTATCCTGATAAACCCAATGATGTCCGTAAGATTAGATCTCGTCATCCAGATAAAACAGCGATTAGGACAGCATTTCCACCTGTGTTACTTGGGGATGTAAACGGTAATGAACGTTTAGATCTATTGGTAGGCAGAAGCGGTAAACATCTACGTATCTTTAGAGGGGTGCAAGGAGAGGAACTATTTTCTCAGCGATCCAAAAGAATAGCAGTCACCATGCCTACTTATGAAGAATACACTTGGCTTGCTAACCTCAATAATGACAAAAAGAGGGATATCCTTATGTATCATGCATCCTCAACTGAACCAAATCGATTGACTATATTGATTTCACAGTAAGCGAAAGGTAATTCTACATTTTAACCGGGTACCATATAGAACCCAATCAAGGAAAACAATAATGAAACGTTTTTTATTCGTCATAATTTGTACTTTTTTACTGGTAGCATTTAGTTTTTCAACTCATGCCCAAAAACCTAACCTCAATAAAGACTTTGGTATTGGACTTCAGGGCGCGACTCCTGAGTTTGGCGGAGTTAGTTTTCGCTATACAGGACTGGCACCGTTGTATCTTCAAACTGTCGGACGTATTATTCTTAATGACAAGGATAGTGATCATATGATAGGTGCTGGTGTTTCGTATGCCATATTCGAACACCATGGTACGTGGAATATATCCCGACTTTATTTCACCTTAGAAGGTGCATGGCAATATAAGAGTGAGGAAGACATGCTGACTACAACACTTGCAGCTGGTATCGCCTTTGGCGGTGAGCTTGTGTTCTCACTTGGAGGGATTCCTCTCGGATTAAATGTAGAAGTTGGTCAAGGATTTGGTAGGGAAACTTATGAATCAGATACCAAGGGTCTTGCAGGGGTTTACGTAGGTATGGGTATACATGCCTATTTTTAAACCGATTCAGGTAATTGTGATTGGTTGTGTTTGCAGGACCGTCAACTAATAACAGTGCGTTTATAAAAAGTACAGGTCTCTAAGATGATGTTAATCATCTTAGAGACCTGATTAATATTGGTATCTTATTCTATTTTAGTACTTTTTGATCCTTCCCCAACTTGTTGCTAACTTGTCTTGCGGGTCAACACTAACACTGCCGTATAAACCATTATCTTTGATATCGTTAATTTGATCCGCATCTAAGTCAGTGCTAAAAATAGCAAGTTCATCTATAGCACCTAACAGAAATCCGTGTCCTGTCAGACGGGCACCGATGTTAACATCTTGTGCTACTGAATTGGTGTCCATCACTCTATCGTTTCCTATTTTATCTTGTAGCACACCATCCACATAAAGGTGGTGGTCTTGCACGGAGTCTGCACCTGCGGGGAAAACAACGGCACAATGGTGCCACTCACCATCACACACGTCGTCGTTTCCGTAGTTTTGTCCTCCGTTTACCTCAATTCTTAAGTAACATTCTTGACCTGTGACATGAGCACGAATGTAGTATTTTTCACCGGCAGCATTCGGTCCCCATTTCGCCCATGAATGCTCTCTTGTTCCGTCGGATTTAAACCAGAAGAGAGTTGTTCTGGGATCTTGTCCACCGACACCAGCATATCCATCAATAATAAGGTTATCGTCTACTCCATCATATTGTAGACCAGTACCAAAGACACCGTTGACATATTGAGCCCCGATGATTGTTCCATTCCTCTCATTTGGAGAAGAATCTAATGCAACATCACCTTCTCCTTCGTCAAAAAGGTAGACAACTTCAACATTTGAATCTTCAATGACTCGTGCATGGATGATAGCAGTAGCCGACAGCACAAAGATGATGATACCTAAACAAAGTAGCACAGATTTACTCTGATTGTTAAATTTCATCTGTGTTTTCCTCCAATATATGCAGTTGATTCTACTCCCGATATTAAATGTATTTTTAATTTAGGAAGTAGTGTTAGTATTCTCAAGTCTAATTTCGGTTTATTCATTATAAAACAATAACGGATATTATATTTCGTAGTTGCAATTGGTCATAATTAATACATTAATACCTTGATATGTGATTAATTGTAGCAAAACTGTCAAAAATACACAACTGAAAAATAGTAATTTTAACCATATTCGGTTACCCTGGTAGTGCGTACTGGTAATTTACACCGGTAAATATACCGAGTACCATCCAAGCACCGACTATACCAAACTCACCAATTATTAGTCCCATAAACAGGGGTCGGAATCGTCGATAGTATCCTATTCCACCAGATTTTAATATTAAGAACTTCAGAAACCACCCAATAAACATACAAGACCAGAGGAAATAGGAGGAATAAACTGCACCCATCACATAGCCGATAGGGTGAATTTGCCACCACATAAATTGACGTTGCATGACGAGTAGAAATGAAGTGATACCAACACCTAAAAGCATGCTGTACGCCTCACCCAATTTCATATCTCTGGGATACTGAATTAAGGATACGATATGATTTAGGTATCTCGGAGCACCGACGAATGGTCCTCGCTGTAAGTTTACTCCCCCTTTTTCATATATCAAAGGTAGAGATGCTGCGAACGAAACACCAATAGCGACAGTAATCGCAAGCATCATTGCACCGAGTATCCTTTTACGATTCAAGTTTAGTGGGTCTGCAGCTTTGAACCCGTGCAGAACACTCGGCATTAGAATTCCTCCCCAGTCCCGCATCATGACGCGTTGAAAACCTAAGAGTGCTAAACTATTGGCATTGATGATCCTTGAACCGGTAACGATCTCAAAGTATTCTACGGGGTACATCGGTGCTTGAATCAGCAACATACCGCCATTGACCACCATCCACGATAGCGCGATAGAAGCAATCAGGAACAACGCAATAATGCTACAGGCAACCCATAGCGACATCCCAGCATAAGCACAGAGCATAACAAGTAACAGGAAACTAATAAAACCTCCAATTACTGCCCATCTATACGGTAACACTTCATTTGAATCGTCAATTGCTGTGGTTGAAGATTGTTGAAATGTTCGCTTTACAATATCCATGATGTGCCTTCGACTGTTAATCAGAAAAGCAATAACCATGACTACGTATGCAGCCATTGTCTGTCCCCTTGCACAAATCCATGGACTGATAGGGATTGCAAATGCGTTGATTATGATGTACTGCAACTTAAATACGAGAAAGAAGAACCAGCAACTAAAAGATACATCCATTGCAAGAAAGTAGGTTATACCGATGACAGAGAAATAGAGGAAGAAACGAAACTGGGGCCACCATCTCATAACAATCCATGGACGTTCCGTGAAGGGCGCGTAAAGGTCGTACCGATTTGGAATAGAAGGTAGTGCGGGTACGTACTCGTGCAATCCGTTGAGTAGATGAAATGCTGCAGCAATCCCAAACCCTATCCAGAGGATTTTTTTGTTGAAAAAGCCGTTTAATCTGCCTTGTGTTGCGGTTTGCTGTACCATTTCTACGGGAATGGTCACGAGGGGAAATATAAATCTTTCGCGCTCAACCCACTGTTTTCGTAAAATGATTGAGACACAGATTGTTAAACAATAGAGCAAAAGGATAAAAACTGTCCACACAAGTATCGGCTTTATCCAGAGCACCCACGGAACAAACGATTCTCCTTCATAGAAATTGGTGACTGCGTTTTTATCCCACACAATCAACCATTCTGGGAAGTGTGGGTGTAGTGTTTCTGCCCATTCGTTTTCAGGTGTGGCAAAATAGACTGGGGCAGCTAAATACGGCAGCAAGAAGCCAATCATCCCTTTTGATGGTATGGCTGAACTTACACCCATCATCACCCAAATTACAATCAACTCTGCAGGATTTAGCTGCGCTCGCGGTAATATCTTTTTTACAACAGGATTTATGACAAGCGTAAGAAAAATCAGTGTAAAGACTGCCCCTAAAGGGAAGTGATTACCGGATATGTCTGTCCCTTGAAGGTAGTAGTCGTTATATGGAGTGATTGCTGTTTGAACGATGACGAGTGCTAAACCGATGAGTATTGCCCTCAAGGTCATCTATTTATTCCTCGCTTTACAAACAGATACTTCTGAAATTGGAATAGGTTAGCCACTAATGTGAAGCGACTCGGGGTACCATTTGTGGATGTGCGTAGACAGTTGCGTCGAAACTCTTTTGCATCAGCTCCCACTTGATATCTTGAAAATCGTCATGTTCGGAGAGGTCGTTGTGTTCCCATGGGTCATTGTCAAGGTCGTACAACTCGCAAATTCCTTTTTGATGATATGTGACAAGTTTCCATCGTCTGTTGCGATACATGGTGGCATGAGTCTGGTCTGGCGTTGCGAGTGCCCCGAAGAATTCGCAACGAACAGCCTCGCGATGTTCATGAACAGGTGTATCACCGCGCAACAATGGCGTGATCGATTTACCCTGAACGTAATAAGGGATGTCTATACCTAATACGTCGTATAGTGTAGGAACGATGTCAAGTAATTCAACGAGTGCGTCGCTTTGCACGTTTTTCATGAAATCAGTCGGATAGGAAATGATAAGTGGCACACGGGATAAACCTTCATAAAAACGACACCCTTTGTATGCTAACCCGTGGTCTCCAAGTGATTCCCCGTGGTCGGAGGTAAAAATTACGATGGTGTTCTCACGTAGTCCTTCAGTATCAAGGTAGTCAAGTACACGTCCAAATTCATGGTCAAGTTGTTCTATCATAGCGTAATATGAAGCCTGCATCTGCTTATCGTCCCACTCGGCTGGTGGCTTTGCCTGAGATTGAAAATCGATTCCCGCATCTGTTAATTTTGCTTGAAAGGAGATATCGCTTTCCTGAAAGTGACAACCGGGCAGGGTTTCTGGGTCATACCGTCGATAATATTCCCAAGGTGCATCAAAACCTGGATGCGGGTCAAACGGATTGATGTTTAGCATCCAAGGTTGGTCTTTCTTGCGATTTTTGTTGATGAATTCAATCGTTTTTTCAGTACACCAATAGGTTTGGTGGAGATGGGGAGGGATATTGTCACAATCTGGTGTTGGTTCAGGAAAACGTCCTGTTTTTTTCTTCGGTTGTTGCACAACTACGCGTTGTTGCAGAAGTTTTCCAAGGTCCTCACCCTGTTCGCGTAACCAATCTGCGTATTCGTGTCCGAATGCTTTTGGTTTTCCGTGGTCATGGCTATATTGAAAGTAGCGATATCCGTCATTCACGCGATTTTCTTGCCCATCAAACGCACTTGCGAGATGGAGTTTGCCGATCAATCCACAGTCATAACCGTTTTCAGCAAGCACATGTGAGATTAGCCTATCTTCATAATATTCAGGAAAAACCGGATTGCCGTTCCCGGTAACGCTTATAGCTGAAGGATACATACCGGTCATAAAACTTGCGCGAGAGGGTGTGCATATAGGCGATTGGCAATAGGCGTGTGTAAATGATGTTGATTGACGGACGAATTCGTCAAGTCTTGGCGTGTTGATATGTGGATTTCCTAACGCACCAATAGTATCAAAACGTTGTTGGTCTGTGCAATACCACAGTATATTTGGACGTTTATCTTTTTCCATTGTTTTCCTTTCCGTGTTGTGCTGAATAAACTTGGGTGGTTGTAAAGTTGTGTATTATCTACTATTTTATCAAATGTTAGGGTTTTGAGTAAGTAAAATTTATGGAATGGCAGGGTAATTTAGTTTTTAGAATTCTCTGTAGACGAGTGTTACTTATGAGTTTATATCGTAGGTCGGTTTCGCACGTTCTACACATAAATCAACGCTGTGAATGCGCTGTTGGCATTCAGCGGGTCTCAACTTAAGAAAAAATTGCTGATTCTTGATTTGGTAAATCCTAGTTCAGACAAACACAATATAATATACCTATAAAATACCAATATATTTCCAATAAAACATTTCACTTTTTAATTTGACACACACAAAAAGATACTATATAATTAACATTTGTTTATAATTCAAGTGTGTATCAACGACACAAGTTAGATATACAAAGAGGAGGAATAACCTTAAATTAACACGGTTTGTAGTATGTGGTTTCTGTGACACAAAAGTTTTTTATTGGCTTCGCTTTCTACATAATCTGTAACTATTATTGCCATGTAGAACTAATTGTGAAGATAGGATTGAGCGGTACAAAACCGAAAAAGGAGCAAAATAAAAAATGTAAAATTCGCGTCACATTCCTTGTCCTGACTGAATTCTTTACGTCATATATGACGTGCAAAACGTCACAATTTATTGCACATACTGATAAACAATGTAACGGTAAATTAACAGATATAGGTTTCGCTTCTCTCTACCCGACCTATAAAAAATTATAAGGTGCTGGGGGAGCGGAAAACACAGGCAATATATTTACACACCCAATACTTAATTTCGCTTGACTATTTTCCATAAATAACTATCATGGAATAAAAAGGAGTATAGGGTTATTACCTATGAAAAACGTCAAACTTGCATCTGGACACGAAATGCCGATGTTGGGTTTAGGAACTTGGAGACTCAAAGGCAAGGAGTGTGAACGGGTCATCAAAATAGCGATTGAATTGGGATATACGCATATTGATACTGCGTGGATGTATGAAAATCAACGAGCGGTTGGCAAAGCATTGCGTGATGTTGGCACTGACCGTGATGAACTATTTATTACAACCAAGATATGGAATACGCATCTGAAACATGATGATGTGCTTTCGCAATTTGATGTGTGTATAAGTGATTTACAGATGGACTACGTTGACTTGCTACTAATCCATTGGCCAAGCGATTCTGTGCCGTTTGAAGAAACTTTTGCTGCCTTTCAAGAAATATATGATGCTGGCAAGGTGAAAAGTATCGGTATCAGCAACTTCAGTATCGCGCAAGTCGACCGTGCATGTGAGATATCCGACCTGCCGATTTGCACAAATCAAGTTGAGTACCACGTCCGTAGTCAAAAAGAGGAGTTACGTGCTCATTGTGAAACACGTAACATTCCTATCACTGCACACAGACCCCTCGCTGTGGGAAATCTTGCGGATGACAGAGAATTAACAGAAATAGGGGACAGACACGGGAAGACAGCAGCACAAGTCGCATTACGATGGCTTATACAAAAAGATATAATAACGATTCCTAAATCTGGTTCGGAGCCGCATCTGCGTGAGAATTTAGACATCTTTGAATGGCAGTTAACAGACAAGGAAATGCAGGCACTTGAAAATACGTAGGCTTTGAGAAAGGAAAAACATTATCGCATGAAATTCGGGTTATTTTATGAACACCAAATCCCGCGCCCGTGGAAAGAAGGGGCAGAACACAAACTATTCCAAGATGCTTTAGAACAGGTAGAATTGGCTGACAAACTTGGATTCGACTATATATGGGAGGTAGAACACCATTTCCTTGAAGAGTATTCACACTCATCTGCCCCAGAGGTATTCCTCGCTGCATGTAGTCAACGGACAAAACAGATTCGGCTTGGGCATGGAATCGTCCTGATGCCGCCTGCATATAACCATCCTGCCCGCGTGGCAGAACGTATCTCTACGCTTGACCTTGTGTCAAACGGACGCGTAGAATGGGGAACAGGTGAATCCGCTTCACACATGGAGCTGGGTGGATTTAACGTAGACCCAAAATGTAAACGTGAGATGTGGGAAGAATGTACGCGAGAAACTGCTAAGATGATGGTCCAATCTCCTTATTCGGGTTATGATGGGAAACACTTCTCAATGCCGGTGCGTAACGTCGTCCCAAAACCCTTGCAAACACCACACCCACCGCCATGGGTGGCTTGTTCCAGTCGAGACAGTATCCGATTTGCTGCCAAATACGGTTTAGGGGCATTAACCTTCGCATTTATTGATGCATCTGATGCTAAATTTTGGGTAGAGGAATATTACGAAATCTTTGAGAAGGAATGCACACCACTCACACAAAGCGTTAACCCAAATATCGCGATGGTTTCTGGTTTTTCTTGCCATGAAAACGAGAAGACCGCACTCGCTCGCGGTTTAGATGGATTTCGCTTCTTCCGATTTGCCCTTGCACACTATTATTACAACGGTTCACAGATACCGGGTGAAACAGATATTTGGAAACTGTATAAACAGTCAAAACAGGACCCAACTGAAGCACGTGCGGGGATCGGCACTCCCGAACAGGTGCGCGAACATTTAGAAATAATGGAAAACGCAGGTGTAGATCAGGTCGTTTTCATACAGCAGGCAGGTGAAAATCGGCATGAAGATATTTGTGAATCCTTACATTTATTTGCTGACAAGGTGCTACCAGACTTCAAGGCACGTGATGCAGTGCACTCAACACGAAAAGATGAAAGACTGAAGAATGCGATCATAAATGCAGAAAAACGTAAGCCTGCCTTAACATCTCTGAGCGAGACTCCAATAGTAGATTCTTACCCAGTGCTCAAGAAAAAACTTGAGGAGCAAGCTACAGAAGTCAGTAAACCTGAGATCGGCGACGACGGGAAAAATTTTCTGCTTTCAATAGAGGGTGGTCCCAGGAAAGAGAAGTAATGGACAAATTATCATGAAAAACGTGTTGGTAGTTGACGACGACGAGAAAATCTGTTGGGCATTTCAGCAGTTCCTTGAGAGTGAGGGATACTCTCCCAGTATAGCAAATAATGCCGAGGAAGGTCTGCGTCACATTGCTTCTGACAATCCAGATGTCGTTTTGCTTGATGTTGGACTCCCCGGAATGAGCGGCTTGGAAGCGTTAGAGAAGATTAAAATCCAACATCCGTCTGTCATTGTGGTTATCATAACTGCTTACGACGATGTTGAGACGACAATAGAGGCGATGCGTCTACAGGCGTTTGATTTCGTACCAAAACCGATTGATTTGGAAGTCGTCAAAAGTGTACTTGAACGAGCGTTCCGCACACAGTCCGTTCGCAGTACTTTGCCAATAGAAACACAACCCGATTCTCCAACTGAACAACGCGGGCATCGACTTGTTGGAAAAAGTGAGCAGATGCGTGAGATCTATAAACTCATCGGGGTGTTGGCAAGCAATACGACCACAGTGCTAATAGAAGGAGAAACGGGGTCCGGAAAAGACCTTGTTGCGCGTGCGATTCACGCAGGGAGTGAACGTAAAGACATGCCGTTCATTCCAGTTGACTGTGGCGCGCTTCCAGACGAACTTTTAGAAAGTGAGTTGTTCGGATATGAATCGGGTGCATTCACCGGTGCTAAAAAAGAAGGAAAACCTGGACGTTTTGAGTTAGCAAATGGTGGCACACTTTTCCTCGATGAGATAGCGAATATGACTGCGGCATTGCAGGTGAAGTTACTCCGCGCGCTGCAAACCCAAGAGATTGAGAGGTTAGGTAGTACACGAACCCTTAAGGTGGATGTGCGTGTCATAGCTGCTACCAATCAGGAACTGGGACAAATGGTCAACCTTGGGCTGTTCCGTGCTGATCTGTATTACCGCTTCAAACGTATCGCATTACATCTCCCACCGTTGCGAGAACGGAAAGAGGATATACCGTTACTAATCACTCATTTCCTTCAACTCGTACAAGATGAACTTGGAAAACCGATACGCGGCATTTCTGAAGAGGGCATGGAACTACTCCAAAATTATTCTTGGCCAGGTAATGTTCGTGAGTTAGAGAACTGCATCAGAAGTGCAGTTGCACTTTCACGTTCAGATGTAATCTTACCTGACGACTTGCCCGATGAAATCCATTCACCATCAAGCGCAGTCATAACAGGCGTATCAAACATGGAAACTTCCCTAAAATCAGTATTACATGATATTACGAAAAAGAGTATCGCTGAAGGTAACAATCAATTGTATGATGATGTTCTCGCCTTGTTGGATCAGACTGTTATTGAACTTGCCTTAGAGGAATGTTCGGATAATCAGAGCAGAGCAGCCGAGTTACTCGGTATTAGTCGAACCACACTCATCAAAAAGATAAAACAACACAAAATTGGAAATAATGAGGAATAGGGTAATATGAATTCGTGGGTTCGGATTGCACACCGTGGTGCTTCAAATATCGCTCCAGAAAACACACTTGCTGCATTCAATAAAGCAATAGAAATCGGTGTGGATGCGATTGAACTTGACGTGCACGGTACTGCTGACGGTGAGGTTGTTGTGATACACGACCCTTCCTTAGATCGCACCACAAATTTGCGTGGTCCAGTCAACCAAACAACCTTAGAGACTATCAAACAGGCGGATGCGGGTAGATGGTTCAATGCACAGTTCACAGGTGAACCCGTGCCAACACTTGCTGAAGCATTTGAATGTATCGCAGGCAAGGCTATGACTGTTTTAGAAATAAAGGATCCTTTGATTGCCGAAGCAGTTGTGGAAAAAATATGCGGCATGAATGTGCTTGAACAGGTTGTTATTATCTCCTTCCATATCTCCGTTTTACAAACCGTTCGTCAGTTGGAACCACGTATTCCAACAGGATGGCTTATCGGTAGTAACAATGGCAACACACATCCCATTCAACTTTGTCAACAAATCAGTTCACTCGGTAGTAGTCTGCTTAACGTCAATCACCGTCTGATAACCGCAGAATTCGCTCAGGAAGTCTATCGACGAGGTATCACATTATGGAGTTGGACAGTAGATGATGTTGATCGGATGGAAGAGATGCTTACGTTTGGCGTGCGGGGTATCACGTCTAATCACCCAGACCGTTTTTCCGATGTTTGACATTTGCGCCAAAATTCAATCGCAATAAACGCACAGATTGGATAGGAAAGTAGTGCAGTTGACCAAGCAATCCCTTCTAATCCCCAATACCGCATGAAAATCCAATTCAGGACAGGATTCAATATAAGTCTGATTAATGTTGTGGTGAGAACTGTGAAGTGATTTTGTCGGGCAAGATGCGCGCGGATAAGTAATCTGCTGATTAGCCGCGGAAGCATGCCGATTAGATAAATGCCTAACAGGGAAGCAATATGCTGTTGTCCCGCCGCTGACATTTGTCCATGTCCAAATAAGATTGCGACAATGTTAGACCGAAAGAGATAAAATCCCAGAAGGAACGGCACCATCAGAATGATTACTGCTAAAACGCCTCTCCACACACTTTGCTGCAACTTCTGAATGTTTTCGGACGACGATATCTTTGCCCAATGTGAAAGTAGCACTGGAAGTGTCACACCTGTGAGTGTTTCTGGTATTGCGCACAAACGGAACGAATAATCCAGTTTTGAGACCGAACTTGGACCGAGTGCACTTCCCATCCCTCTGTCAACAACAGGATTCATTCCATCTGAAATAGCTGCACCTACCATTACTAAACATTGTCGCAAGAATTGTTTGGTATATGGAACTTCTGATGTCTCTGTTCGGTTTCGTGTTCCTGTGAATAGACTGCGTATTGGTATGTTAAGGGTAGCACCGCAGCGTTGAAATAGAATAACTACTTGAAAAAGTTCACCGAGGATGAGTGCGATTGGGATACTAAACCAACTCACATAAGGTTTGCATAAGAAGATAGCAACGATAACAATAACTGCGCGGAGTGCATGCACAATAACCGGTATGTAAAACGCTTGGTATGTGTCTAAAATAGCCTTCAAAATCCAACGGACAGATGAAATGATTGTTAAACAGAGAAATCCGCAGATAATAGCGATTGTGGTTGATGCCGTGAGTCCGACATTTGGGAAAAAGAGTTGTGAGATTCCCCATGAAACTGTCCCTAAAATGCAACTGAGTAACGGCATAAGCATGATGTAACGAGTAAAGATGGATTGGACACAACGTTGTGCATCGGTTTCACCTTTCTGTCTTGCTTCAGCTAACAATGGGACAAGGACAGAATATGCAGTCGCTCCACTAAGCAACGCAATCAGGAATTCAGCGATACCCCAATAATAGTAGATGAAATCCATCTCCGCAGTATCACCGAACCAATTGGCGAGGGCGATGTAGATGAGTAATGTTCCACCTCGTCCTATAAGACTAAGTGGCGTAATAAGTAGGATATTTTTGAGGAGAGAACTTTGGGGATGAGTATCATTATTCGGCATGGAATGGTTGGGGTGGTGTTTTTTTCATCCAATATAGTTGCCCTGTGCATATAGGTTTATTATACGTCTGCTTGAGAAAAATGTCAAGGTGGGTATAAGTTATCAGTGTTATTTCGTTGTCAACTTTACACCGTTGTAAACTTAAGTTGGACATGCATTGTTAAATATGATACAATTCTACCAACTAAGTGTGGTAGATGGAAATGTGGATATTTCACATAAGATTACAGGTTAGACTCATCCTCATACTATCACTCAAGTTAAATTTTAAGGAGAGAATTAATGATTAATTCTGTTTTTCACAGACACTCACCCTATCTTACAGGACTCTGTGTCCTGTTACTGCTCACGGTATCAATACCTGTGTTGGCAGAAGGAGAAGAAGTTCAATGGGGAATGTCTATTGCGGAAGCTACTTCACAATCCGTTGAAACCGGTAAACCGATGATGATGGATTTCTATACAGAATGGTGAGGATGGTGTAAACGGCTGGATGCCGACACATTCACCGATGCACGCATTATCGCCATCGCTGAGAACTTCATTCCTGTTAAAGTTAACCCGGAAGATAAAGAACGTCCTGAAAATTTGGAAGCACAGCAAAAATACGGAATTAGAGGATTTCCAGCAATTCTTTTTATTAGTCCGGATGGGGGTGTTATAAAAAACCACTCAGGTTATATGCCTCCTAATGATTTTTTGCCTGTAATGGAAAATGTACTGAAAACAGAGTCGGAATTCCAAGAGAAATTGGCGGAATATAAAGAGAAACCTGATGATGTCAAACTGAACCGTGAGATTGCCATCCTCTTCTTACAACGTCAACAAGTTGAAAAAGCTCTTCCAATTAGTAAGAAGATGCCTGATGATGTTGAGTTGAATAGAGAATTTGGTTTCTATTATCTTGGTAAGGATCAAATTGATGAAGCACTTCAGATAAGCGAGAAGATGCCTGACGATGTTAAGTTGAATAATCAGATTGCTGTTACCTACCTGCAAAAAAGGCAAATAGAAGCAGCACTTCCGTACAGCAAAAAGGTTATTGAAAAAGATCCAAAAAACAGTTCGGGCCTGCTGCCTAACTTGCATATCCAAATTGGTCTCGCTTATGCAATGAAACTTCAGGTAGAAGCTGGAAAAGAAGGCACTGACGTGTCTGAGTTAGCAGAAAATGCAATAATGTATTTCCAAACAATCATTGATAAATATCCGAAAAGCACAAACTATGAAACTGCCCAATATTATCTTGGGATCACATATTCACTCAACAAACAGTATGATAAGTCTATTGCGTTGTTTGAGAAGTTGATAAGCCATAGTTCTGATGATCGGATAATACAGTCTGCTACGAGACAATTGGAACGTGTCAAAGGATTGGCTGCAGAAGCCGGAGAGACATCTGACAATTAATCTTGTAATTCAGCAACTTCCGCGGGGGTCAGTAATCTATACTTCCCCTGCGGGAGATTGCCTAACCCTAACCTACCAATGCGTGTCCGCTTCAAACGGATGACGTTATGTCCTACCGCCTTAAACATTAAACGGACCTGTCGTTTTTTTCCTTCGTGGATTATTACCTGATATTTTGCCACTTCTCCGTATCTAACTTTTTTCTTTTTAGTATTAGGTATATGTGCAGTTTTAACATTTAGTTGTTTGATTTTGGCAGGAGAAGTTATACCACCAGAGATATTGACACCACTTCGCAGTCGTTTAAGTGCCCGTCTACTCAGAACACCATTTACCCACGCCAGATATGTCTTTTCAATTTCATGACTGGGATGCATCATCCGATATGCAAAACTACCATCGTTAGTGAATAAAAGAAGTCCTTCAGAGTTCAAATCCAAACGTCCAACAGGATAAATAGATTTCGGGAGGTCTGCCAACAGGTCCATAACAGTCGGACGTCCCCGTTCATCATGTCGAGTTGTTAAATAACCTGTCGGTTTATTTAACATGATATAGATACGTTCGGTTAGTGGCTTAACCACTTTCCCATCATATTCAATATCGTCTGTTTCTATGTCGATCGGATGACCGGGGATGTGTATTACATTTCCGTTAACGGTCACAAATCCTTCACGAATAGCACGTTTTACTGCTCTACGAGAGGCAATGCCTGAGGTAGCGATATATTTTTCCAGCCGCACTATTACATTCCACCTGTACCTATAGTTCTATTTCCCAATTTCTCTCCGTTGCGATTCGTCGGAGTTCACGATCAGGATTTACCGCAACAGGATTGCCAAAGAGTTCCAGTTTATATACATCTGAGTGATGATTTCCGTAAGCATAAGATGCGTCAAGATCAAACCCATGTGTAGTTGCCAGTTCTTTTGCAAGGGCAGCTTTGTTCTGCGCATAAGGACGCAATCCAACACGGTTACCTGTAAATCTACCATCAGTCACTTCCAACTCATCTGCGACCATGAAGTCGGTTTGAAAATGATTATGAAAAAGTTCTACTAAAAACGATAACGATCCAGACATTAGGATAACTGCCCGACCCTCATTGCGATGTGTGCGTATGAGAGTTGAAATGCGGGGGACAATGCTTGCACGAAGAGAATTGTCAAAACATTCATGCGCAAGTTTAATAAGGTTTCGTTGTTCTAAACCACGGAGATGAATTTTGTTTGATTTTGCTACAGTGTAGGATTTGACTTTCAAAAAATGGGAGGTCCACGAAAGCAAATTTGATATAGGGATTTCCCCTCGGTTCAATAGGTGTTTGAGAAATATTTTCTCTGAAGATTGTCGAATTAGTGTTCCGTCAAGGTCAAAAATTGCACATGTTTTTTTCATTATATACTTTGTCCTAACGCTTGCCGATAAGCTTTAACTGCAGCTTCCAATCCAATATAAAGTGCATCTGCCATCAAATGGTGTCCGATTGAAACTTCCAGTAGTCCAGGTAATTGTTGCATCAAAGGGAGATTGTCAAGGTTGAGATCGTGTCCTGCATTTGAGCCAAGACCTAAATCAAGTGCCTTTTCACCAGCCTTTTTCAAGAGAGAGAATTCGTGCGTAATTTCCACATCAGTTTGTGCCATCGCATAAGGGGCAGTATAGAGTTCAATTCTATCTGCACCTATGTCAACTGTTCTTTCTATCTGTTGAAGATCTGTACCGCTAAATAGACTAACACGGATGCCAGCATCCTTAAGAGATTTGATTATAGGTTTTAACAAGTCTCCATCTTTTTCAATATTCCAAACGGTGTGACTGGTTATTTCACCGCTTACAACTGGGACGAGTGTGCATTGTGTTGGTTGCACTTCCAACACCATATCAATGAGTTCTGGACGCGGATCTCCTTCAATGTTATATTCAATATTAGAGTTCTTTTCTGAATTTATTTTATTTAAGTGATCAGAAATCTCATAAACATCCGTTGGTCTAATGTGGCGTTGGTCTTCGCGAGGATGTACCGTAATACCCTGTGCCCCTGCATCAATGCAGGTGTCAACAGCAGTTAGGACTTTTGGAATTTCACCTCCCCTGGAATTGCGTAAAGTTGCGACTTTGTTGACGTTGACGCTTAGAGCGATCATATTTTCTCCTTATTGCCGTATGTTGGATCAAGTTGATACCTACAGACATTATGATGTTCATTCCAACTTTTCTTATGGAAAAATGCCGAGCTGCATATACGATTGTGCGATTTTGTGAATGGCATTGATAAACGCTGCTGTTCTACAATCCACAATATCCTTTCCATATTTCATACGGGTTTCGCGTATTTCTTGATATGCATTTACCATTGTATCTTGAAGTCCAGAGTTGACTAAATCTGTCTCATCAGCACCGTGTACAGTCTGACGTTCTACGTCAGAAAACTGGTATCCTGTTGCTTTTTCAACTGCCCGAAACATGGCATTGTATGTGCTTTCTTCGTAACGTCTGGCAAGTCTACCGAATCCTACGTGTGATAGGTTTCTTATCCATTCAAAATATGAGACGGTAACGCCTCCTGCGTTGAGATAGGTATCTGGTATAATTAGCACACCCCGTTTTTGGAGTATTTCATGTGCTTTTGCAGTTGTTGGACCGTTTGCGGCTTCACCGATAATGCGTGCTTTTATACGCGGTGCAATCTCAGCAGTTATTTGGTTTTCAAGTGCAGCAGGTATAAGTATATCGCATTCTAACTCAAAAATGTCGTTAGGATTCTCAAGTAAGGTTGCATCTGGATAGTGGCGAATTGAACCTGTTTCTTTTCGAAACATAGATAATTTATCAATATCTAATCCTTTCGGATTATAGATTGCGCCATCTATTTCAGCAATCCCGATAACTTTTGCTTCCGTTAGAGTTAAGTATTTAGATGCATGATAACCAACATTTCCAAAGCCTTGAACTACAACAGTTTTCCCTTGTATACCGGGGTCAAATCCAATTTGGTTCATATCGTCAATATAACTACATACTTCTTCCAAACCGAAGACAACTCCGCGTCCGGTAGCCTCTTTTCGTCCATGGATTCCGCTATGTTTAATAGGTTTTCCTGTAACACAAGCGATAGCATCCAGTTTGTCTGGTGACATAGTAAGATATGTGTCAAAGATCCATGCCATCTCAATTTCGCTTGTTCCGAAGTCAGGTGCGGGTACATCTATGCCGGGACCGATATAGTTCTTTTGGATCAGTTCATAGGTATAACGGCGCGTAATTCGTTCCAATTCACTCTCGGTGTACTCGTTCCTATTGAGTTGGATGCCTCCTTTTGCCCCACCAAAAGGTACATCCACTACGGCGCATTTATATGTCATCAATGCAGCCAGTGCCATTATTTCATCTTCGTTCACCAGCATGCTATAGCGAATACCACCCTTCGTCGGGAGATTGTGATGACTATGTTCAGCGCGCCACCCGTGAATCGTCTCAATGGTATCATCGTCTCGTTTTATTGGAAAAGTAAAATGGCAGGAACTGTTACAGATCTTTATCTGTTCCAATAATCCCTTCGGATAATCTGTGAACTTCGCAGCTTTGTCAAAATTCTCGTTCACTTTCTGAAAAAACGATAGGTTTTCTGCCATATGTGCACCCTTGCAGTGGAAGTTGCAACGTCTTACTGATCAGTATATCCTTACATCGTAGGTTATTCCATGCATAACAAAGAACAGCGTAATATTACCTTTGTCGAATATATTTCTGTAACCTTGCATCTGCTTGAACTTCACCGACGTACATATCACCGTGCGAGTCTAACCAGATACCGTGTGGACATGCGAGAAATTCCCCAGGAACAGTACTCCCGCGTTCACTACCCCATTGTGAAACAACTTCACCATCGAGTGTCATAATAGAAATGCGTTGCTCCAATTCAGCAATGTATACAAGATCATCATCGTCAATAAATATCGTATCAGGTTGTAGGAGATCACCCCATTCTTCAATATATTCTCCATCCAATGTGAAAAATTGAATCCGATTGTTTTCTCGGTCAGCGACCATAACTCTATTTCGTGGGTCAATACGCACACAGTGGGGTAGGTCAAACTCGCCTGGACCTGTTCCGGGTTTTCCCCATGACTTGATCAACTCTCCATCAGGTGAATATTTGTGTATACGAGCGTTACCGTAGCCATCACTGATAAACATCTCACCGTCAGGTCCGAGTGCGAAATCTGTTGGTAGATTAAATGGTTCACCCTCTGCACCGGGTTTATCCATAGTTCCGAGTGTCATAAGCAGTTCACCATCGGTTGTGAACTTGTGCATAACATGCGTTTCTCGTTCTACACAATATATATTATCATCTGCATCAATAAAAATGCCGTGTGCATCCTTGAGGATGTCGTCTCCCCATGAGGTAAGAAAATTACCTTCGCGGTCAAAAACGACCATCGGATGTTCACTTCGACTATAAACATAGACTCGGTCTTGTGAATCCACAGCAACAGCAGGGATCCAACCGAATTCCCAACCGTCCGGTAGTGTCCACCAATTTTCTTCTACAGTATACTGATGCGTTCCTTGTCCAAATACCATTAGGGTCTCCAATTGTCAAATGAATTGTGAGTCATTTTAACAGATAGGTTTCGATATTTCAAGTAGAATTATTACCAAGAACGATAAATATCCATTGTCTGGATTTAGGAAATGTGGTATGATAGCAGTATGCATCACAATGAGCAAAGTGCGATTCGAGACGTTGAGAAACCTTCAACCCTCCGTTTTTTTGTAGGTACTCTCCTCTTCGGTTCTGTCCTCATCATTCTAACCTGTTATTGGATTATTTCTGCTGAAAACCGTGTGGTTTGGGAACTGACAGATTTCTCAATTTTTCCCACGGTGCTTTTTACATTTTTTATTCTGGCTGCACTTGCTCCTTTTCTGAGAAGAATATTCAAACACGCCGCCCCAACATCTCGTGAACTTGCAATGACGTATATCATGGTCTCGGTTGCAACAGCACTTGCTGGACATGATATAGTGCGCCAATTAGTTCCAATGATAGCTAATGCTGGGTGGTTTGCAACACCTGAAAATGAATGGGCAGACATCTTCTTTCGCTTCCTACCTACATGGTTGACAATAACCGATCGAAAAATTTTACAAGGTTACTTTGAAGCGGACGATTCCTTCTGGCAAGAACGTTACATGGAGGCATGGTTTTTCCCGATTGTTGCATGGAGTTTTTTAGTAATTGTTTTGCTATTTATGATGTTATGTATCAACATCATCATTCGGAAGCAGTGGATAGACCATGAAAAGTTGAGTTATCCGCTGACTACGCTCCCAGTGGAATTGCTTGGAAACACCTCCAATCTATTTCGTAATAAACTGATTTGGCTCGGTTTTGGAATAGCGTTTGGTCTTGAGATGTTGGCAGGACTGAATTATATTTACCCAGTTATACCATCACTAAAAATAAAATATCAGCTCTTTTTTCCAGATAGACCTTGGAATGCAATGGGTCGTTTACCGGTATACGTTTATCCATTTGCGATAGGTCTCGGTTATCTTATGCCGTTAGATTTAGCACTGTCATTTTGGAGTTTTTATCTGTTTTGGGGTTTACAACGTGTCTTTTTTAGTGCAACAGGATGGACAACGGCAATTGGATTCCAAACTGAACAAAGGACTGGTGCTTGGATAGGAATAGGTTTACTTGCTCTGTTTACAAGTCGAAGAGAGATACTAAGAGTGCTGGGAGGAGTATTCTCATTTAGAACAAAAGACCGTTTATATCAACTTGCTGTCTTCGGGTTGATATTCGGATTAGCGATAGTATTAGTATTTTGGTATTTGGCAGGTTTATCAACGTGGGTTGCCCTTGGGTATTTTGGTATCTATTTAGTATTGTGCATTGGAATGACACGTATGCGTGCTGAACTTGGACCTCCAACCCATGAGTTGCATGGTGTACATCCTGACCGTATCATGCTGTTGTTTTTAGGTAGTCGTCCATTGGGAGCACAGAATTTGACAAACACGACTTTGTTATCGTGGCTTGCATACGGATATCGATGCCATCCGATGCCTCATCAATTAGAGGCGTTTAAGATTGGTAGACATTTTCGCCTGCGAGAAAATCGTATAGTTATTGCCTTGATTGTAGCCTCAATAGTAGGGGCATTCATATCCATTATCGGACATGTAGCACTCTATTATGAGTACAGGTTTGCGCGCTGGGGAGTTGGTGAATTTAATCGTCTGCAAAACTGGATAACAGCACCGCGTACCCCGAACCTAACTGCTATTCAACACATGGGTTTTGGTTTCCTTTTAACTGGGGTGTTGACGATTCTCAAACGGCAGTTTTTGTGGTGGCCTTTTTATCCTGTAGGTTATGCAGTAGGTAACGGTTGGGCAATCGGCTGGATGTGGTTTTCAATCTTCTTAGGTTGGCTTTTCAAAAGACTACTTTTCACAGGAGGAGGGGTACGAGCCTATCGCCAAGCGTTACCTTTATTCTTAGGACTGATCTTTGGTCAATTCCTTGCTGGAAGTCTATGGAGTTTATTAGGTGTACTGTTGAATAAGAACATGTACACCCTTTTCCCATAATAACTTAAAAGTCTTCCAATGCCTCAGCTTCAGATGCATAGACACCGATGCTCTGTGTCAAGCCAATGGTATTAAAAATAGTGCGTACCTGTGTCGCAGGATGAGCAATTCTCATTTCTTGTCCTTTATCCCGCGTTTTCCACAATAACTTGATAATTGTTCCAAATCCACTACTTGTAATAAAACTTTGCCGATCAAAGTTAAGCAGGAGTTTTGTTGCCTTCTGTACTTCGTCGTCAGCATAAGCATCGTTTATTGCTTCTTCAGATTCGTTCGTTAAATATCCTGTAATATCAAAAATAGCTACGTCGTCTTCGTGTCGGATAGAGATCTGTGGTTGTGCTCTCACATTTTCCTCCTCAAGAACTACATCCATAATATGTTAATGAATCCCCTTATTTAATCAGTGTATAGGTGGGTTTATATCTCACCTTTCAAGTGCGGAAAATTAAGTATAAATCCTATAATTGCATATAATCATGAGCGTTAAGCTTCAGTGTAAGTGCGTTTTTGCGGAATATGTTCTTGTTGCTCATGCACTATAGTATTATCATGAAGATGAAGCCATGTATTAAATTGACGTTCACCTTCTTTTAATTCAATAACTCGTGCTCCACGCGGAAACCCATCTTTGCCATAGGTATTGTACCCAGTGGCTCTACCATAACAGAGACGAATTCCGTGTAGTTCTCCCCAGAAATCGTTGATATGATCATGCCCAACGAAGGTCCCTATAACATTCCCTGCTTCGTGTAGGGCGGCAAAAAAACCAGTATTAATCCGAGGCGGGCAAATATCCTCATATTTTACACCGTAGCAGGTGTGAAAATCCCAGACTTCATCGTATTCAGGAATTGGAATATGGAAAAATGCAAGAGCAGGAAGTTGATGTTCTGCTGATAAGGTGTGTTTTGAGGATTCACTGAGAAACCATTCTATTTGGTCGCGTTTAATCCAATCGTAACCACCAATATCTGTTGGTGCATAACTTCCAGAATCTATAAAATAGAGAAGTGCTGCAGGGATGGATTTATTTGTCTGATGAATTGCTAAGGCATAATTCCCAACACCAGAAATTTCTTCTGGTCCCGGTTCTACAAGTGCCAATTCACTTTCCTGCATCACTGCCATCAATTCGTGACGGTCTGCCGTGCCTTCGTCATCATGATTGCCGAAAACAGCTGCCCAAGGTACACCACACCGTTCCAATATTTGAACTATCTGTTTAAGTGATTTAACAGCATCATGACATCCTCCCCCAGACAAGATATCTCCGGTTAGTACAATCAAGTTAGGTGCTTCTGCACTGACTATACTTTCCATCAAAGCAGCAGATTTCTGATCGGGAAGTTCTCCATTGTGCCAATGAATATCTGTGAATTGAACGATCTTAAAATATCCGTTCTTATTAAACTTTAATTCATTTTCCACTCTCTATTATTTCCTTCCGTGTAATTATTTCCCCGTGTAACTATAAACATAATTCTAAAAAAAAGCAAGAAAAATAAGACACATCACGAATTTAATACATTCAATTACAAGACATCTCAGTATGAGGACTTTGTAATTTGTGATTAATTTATAGAGACACAAAAATTGAATAGGATTGCAAAACAGTAAAACAAACATTCATATTCCAGAACTACTGAGTAAGAATCAACGTTCCATACCAAGATTACATATATTAAGTTTGCAGTTTTGTGTTTACATTGCTTGTCTTCTTGAAGAAAATATGGAAAATTTACAACAAATAGAATAGTTGATATACATCTGATCATTAAAGAGAAGACCTATCCTGTTACCCAATTTTTGGTAACAGATATAAAAAAGAGACGTTAATCATTTCAAGTTAACGGCATGATTTTATAGTAATTATTGCACGCATTTTGATGCAGCAGATGGATAAGCGTGTTGATCGAGGGACTCAATATGAGTTAGAACTTTTAAATTAACATGCGAATTATTCTGACAATTATACCAAAAAAGCACATAGGTCTAATGTATTAGCAAAATACACAATCCAGTTATTTGCTGAATAGTCTATATGTGAATATTGACATACATATCATGCGACCCGTATGAGATAAACTTAGGTTTCCAAGACAGGATACTTAACAAAATCAGGTGATTAATTATGAAAAAAATACTTCTATTAATATGTATCAATTTCACTGTTTTTGTTTTTTTGGGAGTCTTATGGTATTACCCAATAATGCCATTTCTCTTTTATAACACGCTCGCAGATTCTGAAATGAAACAACAGATGGATGAAGATTTGATTGAATTCTATAGGATTGTCAACGAAACGCACGAACTTGCAAGAAAGGGAGTACCACTTACCGTTCCAGAAAAAGTGGTTTTGATATGCACTCCCGGAGGTGAATTTGGATTTTTACTATGGCCTATTGTTGGTATTTTATTGGGGCTGTGGCGCGGTATATTTTCCCATATCCGTTTGAGAAAACAGGTTCCAGTTACCCCTATTTTATAATATAAGGATTGTTGGAGAAAATACACAACGTACGTTAATTACACTCTTTTCAGTTCAAGCAATATCTTGCAGTAGAATTTGATAGTATATATCGCCAGTCTACACTAACATTTTACGCTGCATCTGCATATTTCAGAGTTTATAGCATAATATAAAGACACCTTGAATAAATTCACGGTGTCTTTATCTGTGCGTATGCTTTTTACACTTCTTCTGATATAGTGTAATCCCAATCGTTTTTTGTTGTGATTCCATACAAGTAGTGGTATAATTAGAAACCTATTTAATACACCACAAGAATTGAGTCCGTAACGGTTAGATCATAATCGTAGAACGTTCATCCAGCTGCATATATTGTCCATGAACACTTTTGATACACATACCACTATCATCTCAAATGAGAAAGTAGCGGAAGATCATTACCTATTACGTTGTGAGTGTTCTGAAATTGCTAAGTATGCACGCCCGGGACAGTTCATTCATGTCATGATTTCGCAAGGTAGTGGACTATTACTCCGTCGTCCCTTTACAATCTATACAGTTAATGGTAGAGAAATTACAATGCTCTATCAGATTATCGGTGAGGGGACAAAACAATTGTCAACAATGCCAAAAGAGGCGTCAATACAAGTGCTTGGTCCACTTGGAAATACTTTTGACATTGCCAACAATCCAGAACCAGCCATTTTAGTAGGTGGTGGGGCAGGAATCGCTTCTTTGATGTTACTTGCGGTTGCTTTGCGTGAACAAGATATACGAACATTTGGATTGGTAGGGGCACAACATAAGGACAGACTTCTAAGTGTGGATGATTTGGAAGAAATAGGAGTGAAGGTACATTTTGCTACAGATGATGGCAGCACTGGACACCACGGTTTTGTTACCGATATTTTAACAGATATGCTTCGTCAAAATGACCTGCATCACCCTTTAATTTACGCGTGTGGACCACATGGTATGCTGGCTACCGTAGCAAAGATTACAGAAGAATTTGAAGTTCCAACACAAGTTGCGATGGAAAATCGGATGGGGTGTGCAATGGGTGTTTGTCTTGGGTGTGTTTGTCCTGTCTATATTGATGACAATCGCATTGAATATCAACGTGTTTGCACAGAAGGTCCCGTTTTTAATGCTACTGACATTGCTTGGGAAATTGAATAAAGCATAATATTAACTGATAAAATGAAACGAAAATTCTATAGCGAATTAGTATCAACAAGTCTGGACAACGAACTTATTTCAGATTCTTGTTGTGAGAAGATTCTATCTTCCACAGAAATAGAGTTACTTCCATTATTGGACTCTGCGTATCAAATTCGCAAAACATACTTTCAAAACAAGGTACAACTCCATATTCTCAACAATGCACAGAACGGGAACTGTCCAGAGGATTGCTTCTACTGTGTACAAGCAAAAACTGCAACAACCGATATAGATACTTATTCATTAAAATCGGAGTCTGAAGTCCTTGCTGAGGCAGAACGTGCATATCAATCTGGTGCGTACCGCTACTGCATAGTTATGAGTGGAAGAGGTCCGAGTCCGAAACGCGTTGACCAGTTGGCGAACTTAATCCAAACGGTAAAAACTAAATATCCACTGGAAGTGTGTCTATCTGTCGGATTGATTGACGAACCCGCTGCGCATACTTTGAAAGATGCAGGACTTGACCGATTGAATCACAACCTCAACACATCGGAATCACACTATCCAAAGATATGTACGACACACACCTATCAGGATAGGATGGATACCTTACGCGCTGCACAATCGGCAGGACTTGCGTGTTGCTCAGGTGTTATTGTTGGGATGGGTGAACAAAACGAGGATTTAATCAGGGTTGCTAAAGAACTCCGTAGTTTAGAAGTAGAATCAATTCCAGTCAATTTTTTCCTTCCAATAGATGGCACACAACTTAAGGATACACCATCTATGACACCTGACTACTGTTTACGTGTTTTGTGTTTATATCGGTTTATCAATCCAAGGGCAGAGATTCGTGTGGCTGCTGGCAGAGAACACCATTTGCGTGGCATGGAGGTGATGTCACTTTATCCAGCGAATTCCATGTTTGTGGAAGGTTACCTAAATGCAACTGGCAAAGAAACATCACGCACGTTTCAGATGATACAGGATGCGGGTTTTACTATTGAAGCAAACGGAGATATATCTGAACTATCACATCATGCGAAGGTTGAGAAAGAAGGAGTGCTTCTCAAGGAATTGGAAGTGCTTCGTCCGCGAATGGGATCCAATAGTTAATAGACAAGTCTAACGAATGCGGTTTTTAACCGGATTATCTCACCCAATCTGTTTTAAACCACCCATATACGGCTGTAACACTGCAGGTACACGCACTGTCCCATCAGGGTTTTGATATGTCTCAAGGAGTGCAATGACGACACGCGGTAGTGCCGTACCAGATGCATTGAGCGTGTGGATAAATTCAGGTTTGGCACCGGGTTCTGGACGGTATCGGATATTTGCGCGACGCGCTTGGAACGCCTCAAAGTTGCTACACGAGGAAACTTCTAAAAACCTTTCTCTTGCGGGTGCCCATACTTCAATATCGTAGCATTTCGCGGCGGCAAAAGAAAGTTCTACCGTGCAATGTTGCACAACACGATACGGTAATCCGAGTGCTTGCAGTACACTCTCGGCATTTTCTAATAACGATTCATGTTCTGCATAAGATGTTTCAGGTGTGGTAAACTTCACCATTTCTACTTTATCAAATTGATGAATGCGTTGTAAACCGCGCGTATCTTTGCCATACGCACCTGCCTCGCGTCGGAAACAGGGAGTGTAGGCGGTATAATAGATAGGTAAATCTTCTGTCGACAGAATTTCACCTGCAAATAGGTTGGTCACAGGCACTTCGGCAGTCGGGATAAGAAATAGGTCGGTATCAGGATTTTCTTCGTCTCTATCACATCGGTACATATCTGCTTCTAATTTTGGAATTTGACCTGTACCTGTCATTGTTGGACGATTTGCGAGAAACGGAGGAGATATTTCGGTATAACCGTGTTGAGTGGTATGTAGGTCAAGCATAAACTGGATCAAAGCGCGTTCCAGTCGTGCGCCTAACGCTTTGAAGACAACAAAGTTGCTTCCAGCGACCTTCGCACCACGCTGAAAATCGACAATATCTAATTCTTCTGCAATCTCCCAATGTGGTTTCAGTTCAAAATCGTAACTCGGTAGTTCACCCCAAGTCTCAATTTCAATGTTATCCTCTTCACCTGTGCCAAAGGGTGTGCTTTCCTCTGGCATATTCGGAATCGTCAAAGAGATTTCATCTATCTCAGTTTTTAGGTCAGTGGCTTCTGCATTTCGTTCCTTTATTTCCTGAGAGAGTTTCCGCATTTCTGCAATCGTCTCTGATGCATCTTGCTTTTCCTTCTTCAATTGTGCAATTTGTTGTGATACTTGGTTCTGGTGTGCCTGCAGCGTTTGGGTATGTGTCAAATTTTCTCGCCAGCGCGTATCTAATTCAATTAGTCTGTCTAAATCTGCCTCAGTCTGACGGTCTGCTAACATTTTACGTACGGCATCGGTATTTTCTCGAATAAACTTGAGGTCAAGCACTTCGGTTATGCTCCTCTATTGTAAGATTTTGTTAGTATGCGCGTTATAGAAGTGAAATATGTAGTGTGTTCTGTAACGAAAAAACCACAGCATTGTTTAACACAACCTGTGGCTAATTCAATAAATTTAAACGGGCCCGACGGGACTTGAACCCGCGACCTCCTGCGTGACAGGCAGGCGCGCTAAACCAACTGCGCCACGAGCCCTTAAGATTCCTCAAACAAATAGGCGGGACAGGACTTGAACCTGTGACCTACAGCTTGTAAGGCTGTCGCTCTAGCCACCTGAGCTACCCGCCCAAAATGAGATTGATATTATCTCATCTCAAGGACGTTTTTAAGTATATCACATACTTTAGGATTTGTCAAGAAAATTTCCTTTTTCTCAAAATTATAACTTATTGTATCATTTTCCAGTCGGGGGTTCGTTGTGTATCACATTTCTTATCTAATATTATATTTGCACATGGTCTCCATTTATTGTATTGTCATTGCTGAATAGCACAATTCATTGAACACTCTGCAGTCAAACTTTTTAGTAACGAAAGTCATAGAAATATCGTTTTACAACATGGTAATAGATTGAAAAAACAAGAAAATAAAATATATCGGCAGGAGTAAAAAACAGTGAAATCGTGTTATCCATGGATGGTATTGCTCATCTTATGTACTATTTTCGCGGGGTGTGCTACCATCACAAGTTACAATGAATTAGCCAATCGACATTACGATTATACAAGCGGAGAAACACAGCCAACCCTTGATGAATGGCACAAATTAATCTCGGAGTTTGAGAATGTCATTCGCACAGATACGGAAAGTGCAACGAAGGATAAGGTTCAGTATGCGATTGCGTCCAGTTGGTTGTGGTGTATCAAAGTTGGAGATCCAGAGGCACCGAACCAAGCAATTTCAGCATTTCGAAGGTTGATTTACACCTATCCCGATTCTGAACATTTACCTCATGCGCACTACTGGATAGCCCGTTGCTATACACTGATTGGAGATTCTGCACGCGCAGCATATCATTACCAGATTGTTACTAATCAATATGCTGATACTGACATAGCGGCAGATGCGCTATTGGCATTAGGACGTTCTTATGCTGAACATGGTTACGAAACCCGTGCAGAAACATTATACGTTGAAATCGTCGAATCAGCCAAGACAAAAGAGATAGTTGACCTCGCCACAGAAGAACTAAAGGCGTTAAAGACCCCTAAAAATCACACGAAACAACCAGATGAAACTCCTTCTGAAGAACACCCCCAAGTTAAACCGAAACCTGAAATAACTGATCCAGAAACAATAACGCCTGGATCGCTTACACGTGAATTCGGATTAACCGCGAAGACAATAGTAATAGATGCTGGACACGGTGGAAAAGATCCTGGGGGTGGTGGCACAGGCAATCCCATCGAAAAACCGATTGCACTTAGCATCTCAAAGAAGGTCGGTGCTATCTTATCCGCAAAGGGTTACACTGTGCTGCTTACACGAGATTCTGACCGTTTCATACCGTTAAAGGAACGAACAGCCTTTGCTACAAGACACAACGCAGACCTGTTTCTGAGCATTCATGCCAATGCAAGTAAAAATCCAAAAGCTAACGGTATTGAAACATATTATTTAGATGTAACGAGTACAGATAAAAACGCAGAACTCATCGCCGCGCGGGAAAATGCAAACTCAGGTTATAGTATTCAAGAATTGGAAACCCTTTTGAAGGGATTGATAGTAGAGAGTAAAAGTGAAGATAGCCGTCGATTGGCTAAATACGTGCAGCAGGAATTAGTTGCAGCGTCAGGTGCAACAGACCGTGGTGTCAAACATGCACGTTTTGTTGTGTTAATCGGAACGCGTGTCCCCGCTATACTTATTGAGACAGGGTTCGTTACGAATCCTACAGAAGGACAAAAGCTAAATTCTGACAATTACCAACAAAAACTCGCCACTGCTATTGTCCGAGGTGTTGAAATGTTTTTAGATAACAATACACAAATTAGTCAAGACAACGCTGTTAAGAACCGTAGATATTTCGCAATTAGATATTAAGTTTGCGACAAGGATACTACAGTTGTCAAACCATTTTGCTGGGGGAAACCAGTTATGAATTTTTCTCTCCTTCACCAGAGAGATCAACTTTACAAGACCAACACTACTATAGTCATTATCTTTGTGTTCTTTTTCGTATACGGTATGGTATCAATATCGGATATTGCAGCTCAACAGGCTGATATTGTAATTCTATTACCATCAACGGCATCGGGTATTGCAGAAGGGGATGTCAACTATTCTCGAACTGTCAGTAAGCGATTCGTCCGAATGTTGAAAGGTATTGGTTTTTCTGCTGATCAATTTGATGAGACAACTGCAGTCAACCTTCCTCGTTTACAACATACATCTTCTAATCCATACCGTTTGATTATACTCCCGTTGAACGCTAAAATACGTGATGAAACAGCCACTCTTCTAAAGAATTTTGTCGCACATGGTGGTAAACTATTCGTAACTTACAGTCTTGCAGATGAGGTGGCACAACTGTTGAACTTGCGTGCCGTAGAATGGACACGAGCAGAAAGCCCTGGTCAGTTTGCTTCCGTTCAATTAGATGCTCCTGAGGTATTAGGTATTCCAAAGTCTATCCGACAAGAGTCGTGGAATATCACAGTTGCAGAGTCGACAAATCCCCATACAAAAATAATCGGTCACTGGTACAACAAGGATGGTGGGTCTACAGGACATCCTGCACTTTTCCTGAGCAATACAGGGGTGTTTTTCAGCCACGTGTTTCTTCCAGATGACATTCAAACTAAAACCCAACTGTTTGCAGCACTTATCACACATCTTGTACCGGAGTTTAAGCATGCAATAGCAAAACGTGAATTGGATGCGATGACAACTGTGGGACACATCAAAGACATTAACACATTAACGAAATTTGTAGCGTTTGGTGAGGTATCAGAGGCAAAACAAGCATTACAATCAGGAAAAACCCTAACAACTCAAGCGCGAACAGAATATGCCCAAAAAGATTATCATGCCTCTATGACTACTGCTCGTGAAAGCCAAAAGGCACTATCAAAAGCCTATTCTTTATCACATCTGAGTGATGAAACAGAAGGACGTGCGGTTTGGAATCATTCTGGTCTTGGTGCATATCCTGGTGATTGGGAACGTTCTGCGAAAGAATTGGCTGATGTTGGTATAAACATGATCCTTCCGAATATGGCTTGGGGAGGTGTCGCACATTATGATAGTAGTGTATTGCCGCGTAGTAAGAAATTCACGCAATATGGAGACCAGATTTCTCAGTGTGTCAAGGCAGCCCATAAACACGAACTGCAGGTTCATGTTTGGAAGATAACATGGAATTTGGAAGGTGCACCGAAAGAATTTGTGGAAGAACTACGAAAGGCTGGACGCACACAAGTATCTGATAAAGGCGCACCGATCAACTGGCTCTGTCCTTCACATCCGGAAAATGTAAAGTTAGAACTGAATAGTATCATGGAAATTGTGCAGAACTATGATGTTGATGGGATACATCTGGATTATATCCGTTATCCGGGAAGTCACGCTTGTTTTTGCGAAGGATGTCGTAAAAGGTTTATGCTCGCGACAAGACAATATATCACTGATTTTCCAGCTTCTGTTTTACTTAAAACTGGACAGTATGGGGAATCTTACAACAAATGGCGTGTCCATCAGATAACACGTTTAGTTCGTTTAATCAGCAAAAGGGTGCGCGAGATAAAACCTCATGTCAAGGTATCGACTGCCGTTTTCGGTGGATATCCATCGTGCGTTACCTCCATCGGACAGGATTGGATTTCTTGGGCAAAAGAAGGATATATTGATTTCGTTTGCCCAATGAATTACACAGAAGATTCCAAATATTTTACTGATCTCTTGGAGAAGCAACTTGCCTTAATGCCGAAAGAGGTGGCAATTTATCCCGGTATCGGTGCTACTGCCTCAAATTCTCTGCTAACACCGGATGGTGTCATTGGTCAGATTCATCTCACGCGGTTCTTAGGTGCTTCCGGTTGGACGATTTTCGACTATTCTGTGAACATTTCAGACAATATCTTACCTGCTATTCAGATGGGAGTTGGTAAACGAAAAGCAGAACCTACTCATTGACAAAGTAAATATCTTATCTATATCTACCATACCAAATAACCGAAAAACCCAATCAAAATTCAATCAGCAGTTGTGGTATTATAGTGGCACTTCGCGTGGTCTTTTCAACGTTATTTACTTGGTAAACAACACGTGCTGATGCCCCTTCTGCGAAATGCCATGTCAATGCCCCACCAAGTGTTGTCCAAACTTGTTCATCCTGTTCCCTATTGAATGCAAACGTATTATACTTTGCTGTATTCGGATTCCATATATCATACTTCAACCGAACATCTAAGGTTTCTGTTAAAGGCAATTCAGCGTGTAAATAATACCCTTCCACCGTTGCCTTACGGTCTTCTGCTGGTATTGGAATTTGTAAGTATTTCAACAGTTGTGTATCTTGTCCACGAACCCATTCCGCTGCCAAATCAAACCGCCACAACTTAAAACTTGTTGCGAGACCTAAGCGGCGTTTGTATAACAATGTTGACGGGTTGACATCCCCATTTATCGGATTAAACGGATAACTATTGCCATCAAAATAGGATGTTCCAAGCCATATCCGTTTACCGAAAATCGGAAGTGTGCCGTTCAAATGTAAAAACAGTGGAGGACTGTTATTGCGAATCGGTTTCAAAATGCCGCCACCGCTTCCGTGCGGACCGATTCGGATACCCGTTGTTACTGTGCCATCAGTAACTGTACGTAATGAATCTGGTCCATCTGCAAGTGATAATGTATATGATACAGGACCAACAAATCCGTTGAGTTGTAATCCGCGGTCAGAAATAAAACCGATATTTTTCCGAACAAGATTGTACAGTGGATTGGCTGCGGCATCTGATCTTGTGTCAATACCGAAACCGTGGCGAAACCGTCCAATCTTCAACGATGCTCCTTTTGGTATAACCGGCAATCCAGTCAAAATAGCGTAGATAAAACCGTGGTCGTCTGCAACCTGTGTCCCTAACGGAGAGGTAGTCAATAACTGCTCTCCTAATAAACTGACATGGTCACCTACATTAGTTGTTACCACGAACTCCGCAACATGGATAAGTGTGGTACCGGTATCCCAATTAGTTGCATCGGGAACTAAATCCTGTCCGCGCGTCGGACGACGTATATCCAAGGCACCACCGAAGACTAAGTTTCCGAATGCACCACTAAGAAAGTCTGACCCCTCAGAGTCTCCTGATGTTTCTACTTCATCAAAACTAAATACATCCTCATCATCGGTGTTAAAGGAATCTTCTGATTCAGAGAGTTCGTTTGGAGACTCCACATTTTCAGGAGTGCTTGCAGCATCTCCAGGGTAGGAACGAGCGATAATTTCAGCGATGTTGCTGAACCCATCTTTATCTGAATCCGCTTCAGCGATACGAATGAAGGTTGACAGATTCATACCGTTGTGTAGGAATGCTCTACCATAAGGGTTTGGAGAATCGCCTCCCTTCTTGGAAAAATGGCAAACATTACAACCACCTGCCCATTCATATTTTGATCGGAACATCTTGTAGAAAGCTGGCAGAGCAAAGGACTGTTCGGCAATTAGGAAAAAAGAGAAAGCAATTACAAAGGAGAAAATGAATTTTCGCATGGTAAATTCCTCATAAGCAATGATCGTGAGATGTAAACATCCACACTAAATGTTTGTGTGGTTAATACGATTCGAGGTCAATCTCTTCTTCGCTAAATCGTATATGTGCCTGTTTGATTAATGCGTCAATTTCTTTCCACTGTTTACGTGTCTCGTCTGAGATACCGTTCTCATCAATTGCTTCAGCAAATTGCTTGAGTATTTTACTGAATTTATCCTGCATTTCAACATATTCTTCCTGCTGATCGGCATTCTTCGGCGGCTCAAATTGAGAGATTGCCTTTGCATAGGTAGCAAGTTTTTTTGCAGCTTTGACAGCATCTGCTTTGCCTTCTTCTGAATCAAAATAATCAACAATCACAAAATACTCATCCACCATTAAAATCATGAGTTCCTTAAGGTCTTCAACTTCGGTTAACTCTTCTGGCGGTTCCTCAGGTTGCGGTTTCTTCTCCACATCTGTCTTTGGTTTGCGTTTAAGGAAAAGCGCATAACTGATGACCAAAGTCTTTTTCGGTATCAGTGCAACTGCTTTTGAGGCTTCTTCATGCCCCTTAACAGCCTCAATATCATCACCAACTTTAAAATCATCGTCTATGCCTTTATCAATAAATTGTTTGAGGAACTTATCTGAAACAATCGCTTCCGATTCCTTGTGTTCATAGACTGCAACTTTTACGACCTTTCCCTTCATGTTGAGACCAACAGCACCATCAATAGTCCCGCGCGGTCCCTTCACATCAACGAACAACACCAAACCGACAGGTTTCTTTTTGTCGTTCATTGCAATATAAAATATTGGTTTATGATCTTCTTGACGTAGTTTTGAACCGAGTTCCTTCTCAATAGAAGCGATTTTTTCTTTAGTAAGTACTACATTTCGTTGAACAAATTTCTTCGCTTTCGGGAAAATAGCCGCAAGTTTCTCCCCGGGCCATTCTGTTTCATGAGCTTCAGTCAGTATCGGTGAAATTACCATAAAGAAAACTAACGCAAACATAATGCCTGATTGAATGTAACGGTAGTGTTGGAAAAACATCAGTAATCTCCTTCTAATGTAGTTGTCTGCTGCCGCTGTTTGTTTAGCGACAGCAGATACGGAGTTTTAGTCTACAACTTCCACCATGAAAGTAGGAAACAGAATCTGGTCAGCATGTTTGAGTTGTCCGAAAATCTGATACTTTCCTGCTTTTGAAAAGGTGGTCATGAGCATCACTTTAGGTCCGAATTTATCTGGTGTAGTACCTTGATGTTGATGCCCTGTTGAGGCTTTCTTTTTCATTTTGTGTCCGGCATGCGGATCCTTCTCTGCCATCTTATCCATTTTTCCATTCATTGGAACTGTACCATGTGTATGCAGTATACCATCTAAACGGGTGCTGACGATAGCAAAATGCATCGGTGCATCTAAAAATGGAACAAGATCGGTGACCGGTTTTCCATCACGTGAAAAATGATAGATAATATGAACCATCTCGCCAACCTTGATTTGTTCAGGTACTTCTATCTTCACATGATATTCCGATGACCCTTTTCCATCGGCAGTGGAAACAGCTTTTGTAAACCTATCTCCCCCTTCTTCCTTATATCCGTAGACAGTTTTTTCCGTGCGAAGGTCCTCAGCAATATCCGCCATCTTCTTATCACCTGTGACATCTACATACAAGTATTTTGCGAATTCGTCATCTGCTGTCATCACATCAAGTGCTAATATGTATCTGCCGGCATAAGGAAATGTGAAGTGCACAGTATAAGTTCCATCAAGTTCTGCAATTAAATCGCGTGACTCAAAATCTTCTGGATGGATATGTCCAATAATCTGTAAATTCTCACTGACTATTAGCACGTGGAGAATCCGATCATGATGTATCATCAGATCGGTAAAAGGTTCACCCATTGCATCGGTGAGTTTGAACATAAGCGTTGCGGGTTTCCCTACCTCAATCTTTTGAGGTTCGGTGTTTAATGTAACATTTAAGTTACTGGTTTTGTGTTTGCTATGTGTGTCGTGCTTTGTATGTTGTTCAGCATAACTGAAGTTTAGAAAAAGCAACGTTACAACGATGATTGCTATGGCATTACGAATAATGTATAATGTGAAATTCCGGGATTGCATTTTGATTCCTCCAAATATAACCCTTAATAAAATAGGTATAATTATTATTGACAGTCAATTTCCATTGCTCGTGTAAGCACATGGAAAGAATAATCGTTTAATCTTCTGATTGAATGTACTCTTTAAGAACGGGTATTAGGTGGGCCGCGGCGGGAAAGATTGCGGTTGAGTGATGAGATAACTAATTTTGGTGGAAGTGTGAAATGAAGCAGTTGCTCCTGAGCAACTGGCTGAGTTGAAGATATTGGAACAATAGTAACAAGGCGTTGTTCAGCAAAATCGTTAACAGAGTTAGCATTGAATGTGTCGCTAGGTAGTATTACATCTAAATCTGAAACACAGCAAGAGTTGTCTTTCTCTGACGGAGTTTTAGACTTATCTGTGGTATTTGTTCTCGTATTATTGCAACAAGATGAACCAAATTCAGTAGACCCTGGCTGTTTTTCTGTGGACATACTGTTGCACACCGTTTGTTCAAATGCAACGCAAAAAAGCGGACATACGAACTGAACACAGACCAATGCACCAAGTATTATGTGAAACAGCCAATATTTACGAATCATTGCTCAATAACTCCACTCTTTAATTAATGACAGGAACAAATTTACTCTTATAGGGTATTATACACCATAGTCCGAAATAGTTGCAAAAAAAAATGTAACATCAGAACACATTCGTAAATATGGATTGCACTTTAAATAGTAAATCTGTATAATTTGTATCAACGAATTAACCTTAAAATAACATAGTTTCACAGTGTGAACACATAAGATATATTAGGGTATAGGAGAATCCGATGGCAAATATAAAGATTCCTAAGGGATGGGAAATCCCAGAAAACCGTGTAACTCCTGAATCAACTTATATTAACCGCAGAAAGTTTATAAAAGACCTCGGCATAGTAGGTGCAGGTGCTTTATCATTGTTTAGTTCAACCGCATGTGCACAAAATAAAGGTGTTGCGAAACAACTTGAAGCTTATCAAAAAGAAAAACTCTCAGCAGTAAAGAATGAGAATTTTAATGTCACAAGAGAACAAACTAAAGAAATCGTCGCAGCAACCTACAACAACTTCTATGAGTTTACATCGTCAAAAAGTACCGTTTGGAAACGTGTAGAAAGGTTCAAAACGCGTCCATGGGAAATTGAAATTACCGGACACGTCGAAAATCCTATGACGATAGATGTGGACGACTTGATTAAACAGATGCCGCTTGAAGAACGTATCTATCGTTTTCGGTGTGTTGAAACTTGGGCAATGGTAGTGCCGTGGGTCGGTTTTCC
Organism: Candidatus Poribacteria bacterium; assembly: GCA_026710795.1. Classification (GTDB taxonomy): domain Bacteria; phylum Poribacteria; class WGA-4E; order WGA-4E; family WGA-3G; genus MSPOR6. The sequence continues at coordinate 24,721 of JAPOQK010000003.1, read as the reverse complement.
GATGAAAGCACTCCTTGAAAAAGTTCAACCGAAATCATCTGCAAAATATGTCCGGATGGAAACATTTTTTGATCCTGATGTTGCACCGCATCAAAACGATGCTCGTTTGCCGTGGCCCTATGTTGAAGGATTGACACTTGCCGAAGCCATGAACGAACTAACACTTATGGTTGTTGGTATCTACGGACATGTTCTACCACCACAACACGGTTCACCTTTACGATTGATTGTGCCATGGAAATATGGGTTTAAAAGCATTAAATCAATTGTCAGCATAGAACTCACCGATAAGAAACCGCGTAACTTTTGGAATGTTATTCTTCCGAGGGAATACGGATTTGAAGCAAACGTCAATCCAAAAGTTCCACATCCCCGTTGGTCACAAGCCTCTGAATGGATGATTGGCTCAATGGACAGACATCCGACAAAGATATACAACGGTTACGGTGAATATGTCGCGCACCTTTACTAAAGATAATGTTAAGTAGCAAATTACACACCAATATGGAGGATACAGGTGAATAGCAAACATATAGTCGGAAAAACCGTGCTAAGTTTGATGATGCTCGTTTTTCTGTTATTTGTTGGGTGTTTTGATTCAGTTGTGGATACACTAAACCAAGCGATGGAGGATTCTGTTGTTGCTCCCATAGATTCCAACGTTTCTTTAGGAAATACTGAATTCGGTTTTAACCTATTCAATACAATCTGGAATACTGAACAGAACCAGAATATCTTTCTATCCCCGTTCAGTGTTTCCACAGCACTTGCTATGACGTTAAACGGTGCAGCTGGTGAAACAGAACAAGCAATGATTGATACATTACAACTACAAGGTATTACAACGGATTCAATCAATTCCAGTTACTATCAATTACTCCAGACACTTCAGACATCAGACCCGAAAGTTACTCTCACAATTGCCAACTCGCTTTGGGGGCATGAAGGTGTTCCGTTCAAGCAGGATTTCCAACAGAGAAATAGCCAATATTTCAATGCGGAAATCTCAACGCTTGATTTTGCAGATCCAAATTCCCTCACAACTATTAATCAGTGGGTAAATACAAACACTAACGGCAAGATCAAAAAAATACTTGATGAAATTGAATCAAATGCCGTTTTATTCTTAATTAATGCTATCTATTTTAAAGGTACATGGCAAACAGAGTTTGATCCGTCAGCAACGAGTGATAGGAAGTTCCATCTGGTAACTGGAAGCACGAAACAGGTCCCGATGATGTCAAGGAAAGGTGATTTCGCCTATTATGAAAATAGCGAGGAAAATTTTCAGGCAATTAGTCTCCCTTATGGAGAGGGGAAGATGGGTATGTATATTTTCCTGCCCTCAAGTAAGTCCAACCTAAATACTTTTATACAGACTTTAACTGCGGAAAATTTGGAAAATTGGATTTCAGAGTTACAGGAACAGGAAGTGATGGTTTATTTTCCAAAATTCAAATTGGAATATGGCACAAAGGAACTTAATGACGCGCTGACAAGTCTCGGTATGGGTGTCGCATTTGATGAAGATAGTGCTGATTTCAGTCGAATGGCACATTTAGACGACATTGGAGGCAATTTATATATTCAGAAAGTAGCACATAAAACCTTCATTGAAGTCAACGAGGAGGGTTCGGAGGCTGCTGCTGCAACAAGTGTAGGAATTGGGGTAAAGTCAATCCTACGCACAGTATTTAATGCGGATCGACCGTTTTTCTTTGCAATCCGAGATAACCAAACACAAACTGTGTTATTCATGGGAACTGTTGTGGACCCGTAGAAGTAAAACAGGCGGGTAACCAATACGGATACCATAGATGTCAATTTAGTGAGTAACATTTATACATCTGATATACCTGTTGCCCCTCTGGGGCTTGGTAAACATAGACATCAGTTGCTATACACCTTTCGCCTCTCCGAGGCTTTGGCAAATCGCATCATAGCACCAGCGGTGCGAAAGGTGTGTAAACAGTGGAACAACAATAAATACCAGAAAAAACGGATTTATCACCTTAAATTGAGACTTATGGCTGTCGCTTAGCTCTCCCAACCTACGATATAACCTCCTTGTAACAACCATCAACTGAGTATTCTTAAAACTAAATGACCCTGAAACCAATTAGGGTATGTAAAGTTTTTGGCAAAATATGATCAAAATACTTGTAGGAACGATCTCCGAATCGCGCCTATCGGGAATCAGAGTTCCCTCCTACAATGAATTATACGGTTAATGCCAAAAACTTTAGAGTTTTTAGAGTCAATCGTAATTTTTCGGATTTTTGTATTTTGCTATAAATCCTTACCAGAACTGGATTTACGACTTATATATAACTAAAATAGTCAGGAATGACTCTAAAACTTTTAGATTTGGATAGTTATGTTTGAGAAAATCTAAAATAATAATTTATGTGTGTGAATTGAGTTAGGAAAATCCATAGGTGTCAACTTAAGGGAATGAAATGCGCTTGTCCGAACATATATTTACCTTAAGTTGACACCTATGGGGTTCCTATGTCGGAGGTCGCTTTGCTCGCTCCGACCAATAATACTGTTGTTATGTCTAATTTGTCAAGTAAGGTGGACACGCAGACTTGCACCTACAATGTAGAGAGTTGATCCGACAATACTTTACACACCCAACCGATTATAATGAGTTGCAATTTATGGTGTGTTGTATTACACTATAAATAGTATTTCATGAGACAGAATCATAGTTGTACAACTCACAAGAATTTATTCCGTACACATCAACTTTCGTAGAAAACACGATACAAAGGTTACATTCAAAAGGAAACCATTTCTGATGAAAACAAAAATTTGTAATGTCAATTTATTTTCCATTGTCCTGATGATGTGTGGACTGACACTGCTTATTGTCGCTGGTTGTGAACGTGAATTAGATCCGGAGATAATCAAAAGTGAACCGGGTGCTGTTGACCCAATAGTTGTCTCGGCAAATACTAAATTCGCTTTTAATCTTTTCAGTGAAATCCGCAAAATTGAGCAAGATAAGAATATATTCGTCTCACCTTACAGTGTATCCGTTGCATTGGCAATGACGCTTAATGGCGCAGCAGGTGAAACGGAGCAAGCGATGGTTAATACGTTGCAGCTACAAGGGATAGACAGCGACTTGATTAATTCTGGGTATTCACATTTGAATCAGAACCTTCAGTCAACTGATTCGGAATTGATACTTACAATAGCAAATTCACTCTGGGGGAAACAAGGGATACCATTCAAACAGGATTTCTTGGATAGAAACTCCCAATTTTTCAAAGCAGAAATTACAACATTGGATTTCTCTGATCCGAGTGCATCACAAACGATTAATATGTGGGTTGATACCCATACCAATGGCAAAATACAGAAAATCGTAGACGATAACATTGACCCCCAAATGGTATTGTTCCTAATAAATGCTGTCTATTTCAAAGGGTCTTGGCAAACAAAATTTGATTCCGAAAACACGCGTGATGCAACGTTCCATCTTGAAAGTGGAAGCACAAAGCAAGTGCCAATGATGAATAGGACAGATGAATACCTGCACTACGTAAACCACGAAGATGGTCTACAGGCGATTAGTCTCCCTTATGGAGATGGGAGCATAAGCATGTATATTTTTCTGCCATCTCGTGATTCCAATCTTACCGACTTTTTAGAGAGTTTGAACGCAGAAAATTGGGAGAATTGGATGTCGCAGTTCCAGAAACGTAAAATCTGGGTGCAAATTCCAAAATTCAAATTAGAATATGAAACAAGTCTAATTGATTCTCTAAAGTCTCTTGGTATGTCAGTAGCATTTGACGAAGGTCGTGCAGATTTCAGCCGCATGGCACAATTAGATAATTTAGATAGCAATTTGTATATTGCGAAGGTGAAACATAAAACTTTCATTGATGTCAACGAAGAGGGTTCAGAAGCTGCAGCAGTAACTGGGATCGGTATTGCCGTCACATCACTTCCACCTCAGTTTATTGCAGATAGACCATTTTTCTTTGCTATTCGTGATAATGAAACAAAGACGGTGCTGTTCATGGGCACTGTGGTAGATCCGTAGGCATAAGCATGTATGATGTTTCAAATGAAAAACGTTGTTTTTGTTTTATTATTACTTCCATCATTCTCCGTAGCTGCTTCATGGGAAACATCAGAAAGTACACATTTTCGCATATACTACAGAGAAAACACAGTAGATCCGGCATCTATACTCAAAATAGCGGAAGATTTCTATGCAGAATTGTATCGGATTACACGTCACATCCCTGACGAAACAATTAAAATTTATGTTTGCGACACTCAAAAAGCGTTTCAAGCCTTTGTACATGCACCGATACAAGATTGGGCAGTTGGATGTGCGTTTCCGTTAAGTCGGCGTATCATAATACAAAATCCTGCTCAGATCTCAGTTGCGAAACTCCAATTAGCACAAGTTCTTCGTCACGAAATTGCACATGTTCTTTTTGGACAATACACAAAAAAGTCGGTCAAAGGAATTCCGTTATGGTTTGTGGAAGGCATTGCAATGCATTTCTCAAAGGAATGGGTTCCCGGTCGACACGAAACCTTACTGAAAAATGTATTCACAAAATCTATTTTGCCGCTTCACGAATTAACAAGCAAATTTCCCGCTTCACAGAATGGTGCGGATTTAGCTTATGCACAAAGTCAAGACGCACTCCGTTGGTTTGTTGAGATTAACGGCACTGAACCTTTATGGACAGTTATTGACCGTCTCCACAACGAGACTAATCTAAACACAGCATTTGAATCTGTTCTCGGTTACGATCTCGCAACCTTTGATAAGCAATGGCGAGAATCACTGCCAAAACGTTATCACTGGGCATCTCTGCTTTCCAGTTCATACATTTTTTGGGGTGGTTTAGCAATGTTATTCTTGTTTTTCTATTTCATTAGTTGGAATCGTAGACGATTGCGACTAAATAAACTTGCACAACAGGAAGAAGTCGTTGATGTCTTCTTCAGAGAGTGAGAACCTATGAACACTTATCTTTATCCAATAACCTTTTTGCTCGTATGTTTCACAATGGTTGTAAATGCCCAACCGAAACACCTCTCACAGTATCCCAATGAAATTACCCGAGATGGACACATAATTGTCCTACCCGATCACGGCACTGCCTACATTGTTGCTGACCTACATGCACATTGGAAAGATTTTAATCAGTGGCTGGAACAAACCAAATTAATTGATCGGATTAAAGCAGATGAAGATGTTTACGGGATAATGCTTGGTGATGCAATTGATTATAAACCCGATGAACAACCAAAACCCCCGTACGGGGACATCCAAATTGTTGACCGAGTAATGGAAATACAGCAAGAACTTGGAGAAAATGGAAAAAGATTGATCTATATTAGAGGTAACCACGAATTCGCGGCAGCAGACACTTATGCTGTGATGAAAAGACACGGAATGAATGAAAAAAACAGACAGGCTTTCATTCATCGATTATACAACGGTATAAACGGTAGCTATTATAAACAATTTAATTTCATTGAACGAATGACTGATACACATTTCGATTTCATTATGAACCTTCCGACAGTGGTTATCGGTAAAAACGGATTTGTCGCCGTCCATGCAGGTCCAGCGCGCAGCATTAGCAGCCTATCAGACCTTGTTACACCAGCTAAAGACACACTTGACGAATTGTTGTGGGACCGTTCAAAATTGGTAATGTTTGGTGGATATACGTTGAAACATACCGAGAATTTTCTTAAAATTCTCAATGCGAATATTTTGGTTGTTGGACATACACCTGTAGGACTTTTTTCACCCAAATATATGAAGGATGGAGTCGTCAGACTCGGTGATAAGCAGCTCATCTTTTCCACAGGTTACAGTGGAACTAAAGGTGGACAAACTTATATAGAAATTGATTTAGCCAAAACGTATTCTTCTGTTGATGAATTGACATTTGGTGATAACATTCACCTTCTCTATCCGAAACAATAGAAATAGAATTAGAGTGTCCTGTATGCGTGCGTTAATCTACATAATGACCCCAATTCTAATTCTGACGATTATTCTTGCATCGCGCTTCGTATCATGGGAAAGACTAAAAGGGTTTGATAGTGAGGCAGATAAACACCTAACTCACGGAACACAATTGCTTGGAAAAGGGGAATTTTACCGATCCATAACCGAACTAACCCGTGCAATTGAGATTGAACCCAAATATGCTGAGGCATATATCAATCGTGGACGTGCCTATTATTATTTAGCACGTTATCAAGAAGCAATAGCAGATTATACCAAAACCATATCACTTAAACAGTATACAGCAGATGCATACGCAAGTCGTGGGGACGTTTATCGCACCATAAATGATGTTTCACGTGCTATAGACGATTACACCTTTTCACTTGAAAAAAGAAAAAATGCCCTTGTTTTGTCAAAACGGGCAAAATGTTATCTGGAGATAGGAAAACCAGATGAAGCAATTCGCGATTATTCTGACATTGTTAAGAACCGACCAACTGCGATTGCTTACAACAACCGTGGCAGAGCATACCATAAAAAGTATCTATTATCACACAAGAAAGACGAATTGCCAAAACATGCCTTAGCGGATTTTGACAAAGCAATAGAGATGCAACCACACTACGCAATAGCATATCTGAATCGAAGTTATATTTATGGAGATTTAGGACAAGAAAATAAAAAAGTATCTGACAATTCTCGGGCAATTGACCTACTCACGGAAGCAATTGAGAACTGGGAAATTGAACCATACCAATTAATTCCTATTTATCTATGGCGTTCCGTAGCATTTTATAAAAACAATCAGATAGACAAAGCACAAAATGATGTTAAGAGGATTTACGTGCTCTTTATCCAATTTTACTTGAATAATATAGGGAATTTTGATATACTATAGGATAGATTACAAAATCCACAACACACAACAGGAGAAACAGGTATCAATATGACTGGAGAAGCATTAGGTTTAGTTGAAACAAGAGGTTTAGTTGGCAGCATTGAGGCAGCAGATGCAATGGTTAAGGCTGCAAATGTTCGACTCATCGGATACCAACAGATTGGTGGCGGTTATGTCACTGTGATGGTGCGTGGAGATGTAGGTGCTGTAAAGGCTGCTACAGATGTCGGCGCAGAAGCAGCAGCACGTGTAGGAGAAGTTGTTTCAGTCCATGTGATCCCAAGACCACACAACGATGTTGAAACTATTCTACCAAGTTAATCTTAGTTTCATGAACAATCCTTAGGAATGTTTGAATACATAGAAATATAGTTAAGATGCATGACCAAGACTTAGTCAAACTAATTACCCGCAGAGTAGTGGATCGATTGTCTAATGACCAATCTTGTAGCGGGTGCGCTTTGCGAACTTGTGACGCAGGGAATCGTGCATGTGATGTTGTATTGGCAGAGCAGAAAATACCGGTCGGTGTTTCTGCCAGACATGCACACGTGACACAAGAAGACCTTGAAATCCTTTACGGACCTGGACATCAACTTACTGTCTTTGCCCCGCTTTATCAACCAGAAGCATTTGCTGCAAATGAAACAGTTACTGTCGTTGGTAAACGGATGCGCGCAATTGAACATGTTCGTATTCTTGGTCCGGTAAGAGATTATTCACAAATTGAGGTTGCACAGACAGAAGCAATCCGACTCGGATTGAATCCGCCAATTCGTGATTCAGGAGACCTCTCAGGTGCAGAACCGATCACACTTGTTGGTCCTGTTGGAAGCGTCTATTTAGAAGAAGGCGCGATCTGCGCAGCAAGACATATCCACATGACACCGGAGCAAGCTGTAGCTTTCGGTATCACAGAAACAGACCTATTAAAAATCCGTATTCCGGGTGAACGTGCATTAACGTTTGAGAATATTCGTCCGAAAATCCATGAATCCTATGTACTTCAGATGCATCTGGATACTGATGATTCCAATGCCGCTGGTTTAAAAGGTGGCGAGGCTGTTGAACTGCTACGCGACTAAACATGACACCCGAACAGATCGCACAAATTGAGAACATCGTTGAACGTGTTCTTCAAGAACATACCCGAAAGACCCAACAATCCGAAAAAAGTCTGCTGGCAATAATAGGTGCAACGCAGCTTCCATTAGAAGATGCACTCCAACAATTTCAAATATGTTTTCACGAAGGATGGAATATTCGAATTATTCTATCCGAACTTGCAACTAAAGTAGTAAATCTTGAAATTATCAATTCGACGTTTGGTGAAGAAAACATATTGCTGGAAAATAAGTTAACAGATTTACCATCTATTGTTGAAAGTTGTTCGCAGATTGTCTTGCCTGCACTTTCCTATCCAATGGCTGGAAAGTTGGCTTTGAAGATAGTTGATACTCCTTGTACCTATCTGGTCTACCAAGCACTTTGTTGTGGAAAACAAGTTATAGCAGCATCAGACCTTTCGGACACAAGAAAGTATATAGATAAAAAAGCTCGTACTCTTGACCAAATTGACCCGATTCATGTAAACGCATTAACCGAATTTGGCGTTAAATGGATAAAAGTTGATCAGATTGCGAAAACAGTTCGTGACGGTGCTATAACTAATAGTGTAGATGTTTCAACACCTGTTATTAGTACTACTGTTATTGCAAATCTGGAATCCAATGTCCAAGAGTTAGTTTATAGCAAAACTGCAATCATCACACCCCTAGCGCGCGAGCACGCACAAAAACGGGGTATCAAACTCACACCAAAGTCGTAATAAAATATGTAAGATTTCAGAAATATTTCTGTTATCTGATGTAATATATTTCTTGACAATTATGATAAGAAATAGTATAATTTTTATCAATATGATAGAAAATGAAAATTAAGACAGTCAGTCCTATTTATATTAGAACCAGAATAACTTAAACTAAGGATGAGAATTAAATAGAATTAAACGAGATACAAACAGCAGAAAAGATTATTATATTAACTGAATCTTGTTAACCATCGGTTATCCGTAATGGTTAAAGATCCGTTCTTAGGAGAGTTCTCATGATAAAACGAATTTTTACTTTGACAATCGCAGGACTCCTCAGTTGCATGCTGATTGGAACATTGGCAGCAGTAAGTTTCGCCGATTACGATTATTATGCAGATAGACTGAGTCGTGAACATAGAGTTGCAAGTGATGTAGATGAATGGATAGAACGTGGTAATGCGACAATCACTGCCAGTCCTATTTTTGAAAACGGCATGCGGCTTACCGCTTGGGCAAGTACACATCAGGATCCGGAGAACTATGAATTTGCAATTGCAAGCGGTGTATATCTTTTTGAAATACCGCGCAACGCACAATCTATTGAAATATTAGTGCGGTACAAAGGTGAACCAAACAAATTAGAAATAAATGACCATTATGAACCAATTGCAGGACGTGTGTGGATTCGGAATCTCAAACGTGAGACAACACGCCGTGGTTACCATGACCAAAGTGCATCAGAAACAAGATATGGTGACACCTTTGTCCTTCGCGCAAAAAATCGTTCTGAAACAATCAAGATACCGGTCACAGGACATGTTGACAAAGGATGGATGGAACTTCATATCGTTGCTGAAGGTGGTGAACAACTTGATGTTGAATATATTGAGGTATCAACTTATCGCAAAGCACCTAAAGTCCGTGTAATTCAGCACTATACACCAACCTACCGTTGGCGTCCATGGCATAGATATACATATCTATACTTTTACGATGGACCTATATTTTACAGTTCTGGATACGATTCATACTTGTGTTGGAGTTATCCAGTCTACGATCATCATTTCCTAACAATTCGTTCCCATTATGGCGGCTACTTAGGGCGTTACCGCTCATACTATCCTTCACGATATATGTATTACCATTCACCTTATTACTACGGTAGTTATGGGAGAGTTACACCTGTATATCGGAAGCGAACACAGTTAAATAGATGGAGTGCCAAACACGATACGGTACGCAAGCAATATTCGCGGAGCCGGTTAGCAACACCTTCACGAACTGCAGAACGCACGCAAATTCAGACTGATGTTCGTGCGGTTATGGAAAACCATCGTAGACAAGCACCGCCTTCGACAGAACGTGTAAGCCGATCAGCCATCATATCCCAAAAACAACGAGTGTCTGTTGCAAGGTTGTCATCTCAACGAAACGATGCAGTCCGGACATATAGTAGTCGAACACGTTCCTCTGTCCAGACAACAGACAGGCAGCGAAGACTTATACTTAATTCACGTTCAAGTATGAATACAAATAGGAGTAGAACGTCAGCATTAAATAATAGATCTTCTACATATCAAAGAAGATCGGTATCTTCTTCAAGCCGGACGTCCACTTCATCAAGTTCACGGACAAGCAGCAGTACCATTGACCGAACAAAACAACGTAACTCGTCACTTACGTCATCAAGATCTACGTCGACACGGACAGAACCACAAAGGGTTAGTCGCACTCCATCGTCCAGTTCGCGCAGTAAAACATCAACACCCACTCGAACTTCATCAAGTTCAAGTTCCAGTAATGATGATGACGATGACAAGAGCAATACAACTCGGAGTAGGACATCTACATCCGATAGGTCAAAACGAAGAAGATAAACCAGTGTAAGCAATATAGTGTTTATAACATATACGATGCCTCGTGTATTCCTTGCGCGAGGCATTGTCAACAATAGAGGAATTAATGCGTTTATTATTGACATTCCTAATATTGCTAATGAGTCTGCAATATTGTTTTGCACAGGAGGCAAGCAACATAACCGTCCCTGCTGAACCTGAAAAATCCATCAGGCTGATCTCACCTATTGGAACTATGGTCCGTTCAGCTGTTTTTCCCAGCTGGGGACAATTTCATAGTCGCAACTACTTTCGTGGAAGTTTAGTTCTTCTCGGAATTGGTGCTTCAGCAGTGGGAGCATATTACGCAAATCAATCATTACAAACGCAATATGACAATTACATACTTACTGCAAGTTATGAACCAGACAATTCTGACATTGTATTTGCAAGTTACGACAAGGCAAATCAGAGATATAAACTCAGAATGTTTTTTATTTATACAGGAATAGGAATCTGGGCATATAGTATTATAGATTCCTACGTAAGTGCGAACTTTTACAATGCTAATTCGCAAGTTCGTTCAATTCAAGAAGACGCACAAAATATTGAGAAATTGGGGCTCCAAGTTGGAATCAATCCATCACGACTCTATTTAGGAGTCGTCAAGACATTTTAATTTGGAGGTTAGATTACTATGTTAAAGGAATTAAGAAAAATAAGCATTATGCTCGCTTTAGTAGCATTATTTATTGGATGTGGGGATGTTGATAAGGTGAATCAAGTGCCACCCGAGGACTTTTTGGCTATTAATGGAGTTTTGAAACGGTGGCGAGAAGGTTATGAAACTGAAGACGTTGAAACCTATATGAGTGCGTATTGGGCACAAGGATTTCGCTACGAATCTGACATGGGAACTGATGGTGACAAAACTGATGATCTGTTGTTTGACGATATCAGAGACGAACGTGATTCTGCGACTCGCGTCTTCAGCAGGTTTCAGGATATTGAAATAGAACTTTCTGTACCACCAGAAATAGTCATAAATGAAGACGGCGATCAAGCCGAGGTAAGAAATCATTACCGAATCCAAGGTTTTGTGGCTGATGGTGAATCGCTTGAAGGTGGATATACTGGATGGTTCGCTGAAGGTGACAACTTGTTTATCTTTGAAAAAAGAGATGGTGAATGGCGTATCACCGAATGGTATGACGAAGCCTTCAACGATGAAGAAATTCGCATTGCTAACAATTTATAAACTCATTTAGTCTTAAGGAAAGAGGACAATTTTCTCTCGATTCTTCGATGAAAATTGATATTCATGCCTCAAAAAGAGGAACCGTTGCGTGACTACCTACATTTCGTTTGGAAGCACGTGTTTGTTATTTTTCTGTGCACATTCTTGGTTTTAGGAACTGCATTAATCATTTCACTTCGTATCCCTAAAACATATTCGGCTGCCACGTCGATACGCATAATCCAATCAAACTCCTCCTCCCCTATCTCTTCTAATTTGTTTCAATCGGTGTTTTCAGGTGGTGTGAATAGGAGAGATATGGCGACAATTAGTGAAAGATTTTCAACAGAATCGATGCTAAACGCTGCGGTTGAAAACCTTGAAGACAATTACTTGGGAGGTATACAACACCTCCCAAGTGTAGGAAACCTAAAGCGAAAACTAAAAGCACAAATACACCCAGAGGCTGATTATATTAAACTGTCAATTGAATTAACTGAAGACGAAGGAGGGGAACGTAATGCAGCACTTCTGGTTAACCAACTGGCACGAGATATGCAAACGCTACGTAGTGAAGATGAAAAAACGAAGTTGGCAAGAAGGCAAAAATTCCTACTGCAAAAACGAGAGGAAATTGATACAGAAATACAACAACTCATAGGCGATACCCTTAACTTCATACGTGAAAACAGGAGTCCTGAGACGTGGTACCCTATGTTAGCAAGTTTGTTAGAACAACATCGCAAATTGCAGGAACGTCTGGGAATCTCGGAACAGGCACTTCACACAGCCATTGGACAATTAACCCATTATAAATCCCAACTTGAAAACCTTCCAAAACAGACACAAATATCTGAAACCCACAACCTTAACCCGCTTTGGCTACACCAACGCGAGAAGTTACTTGACTTAGAAACCCAGCGTATTGGTGACAGTGAAAAGGTTGGAAAAAGTCCTCATGAAATTGCGGCTCTAAACGTGCAAATTGAGGATATCCAGAAGAAATCTGAAACTACTTCCCAGACTACCACTACCAGCACTTTTGGAACTTCTGCACATTATACCTATATACAAAATCAACTAATTGAATTACCGCCAATCATCAATGGTTATGAGAACGAAACAATACAACTCAGGAAGGAATTACGAGATAGCAACGGAGAACTGCAGAAATTATTAAACCAAATACCAGAAAATCAACATACCTTTACGCAGCTACGGACGAAAATAGAACTTGCTGGATCTCTGAAAGAAGAAATTGAAAAACGTTATCTTGAATCCGAGATTATAAGTGCTGAGACGGATGTTACACCTAACCAGAAAGGCGGAATTGAGATTGTTGATGTTGCTGTACCGAGAAAGGTTCCAGTTAGCCCTCAATACAAATTGATTGTTATACTTGCAGGTGTTGTTGGATTATGTATGGGTATAACTATTGCTTTGTTAATTGAATATATAAACCATACTACGAATAGATTCCAAAGTTGAAATCAATCCTCCCTTTATCATTATTGTTGATAAGGGAGTTTTTTATGTACTTTGGAATTATTTTATTGTTGCAAAATTTTGCCACTTTTGATATGATTTTATTGAATTATATAGTTATGACACAATTCATTTTCTCAATAACTTGACAAAAAATCATATCTTTGATATTCTAAACGCTTAATAAGAGTTTTTGGGAGAGTATCTCCCAAAACACCCTTAAACAATGGAGAGAACCAAATTTCTGCTAATCTTTACTATCAAGTTTCATAAGCAGATGTGAAAATATAACCGAATTGTATCCAAATGACTAAGAAACTTCGTCTGTTACAATACTTTAACGTGTATTTTCTCTTTCGGTTAACAAATATTATTGGTTTAATTCATTTTAAGGATTTCGGAAATCAGATTCCTGCAAACAACAATAACCGTTAAATACTAATGTGGGATATCTAATATCCGAACTAATATTTTCCTAAGGAGGAATACCAAACTAATGAACAAGTTAAAACGAATTATAGATGTTTTGCTTGTAGTCTCTTGCATCCTAAGCATAATTGTGCTGTACGGTTGTGGAGCACAGAGTCTTGGACCGCAGGAACCTCTCTTGCCAACTATTGAGGGGGACTCTAAATTCTCAGACCGTTTCCGATTAGAAGAAGAACCGAAGTTTTTCTACGATCTATTCGGTAAAGAACTACTGGAAGGTAGCGAAGTACATAACTATCGCGAACGGAAAGAGTTTAATCAAAACGGTGAATTGGTTGTTGGTTGGACTGGTCAACTTGATAGTGAACGTTTCACAATTCAGTTAGACCGTACCATCTTGACTGAAGATTCATACCGAGGTAGATATACCGAGTTTGCTATTGGTGACCACATACGTCTCAAACCGTCCACCTTATTCCCAAATCGGTATGCGATATACAAAACAGAATTTGACGGATTTCGGTGGGACATCTCTTTTGCACAGGAAAGACATCTCTTTACCTTAATCAATTCACGTATCTCAAACCCAGTGCAACTTGCAGATACAGCAGCGAACCTTGCACCTAACCTTGGTCGCAGAAATGGGTTAAACGAAGATGCGGGATTACGACATATTGAAAACGCACGTCTTGTAGGTTTCCGTGGACAAGGTCTTTTAGGAGACATTTTCCGTGTCGGGTTTACCTATATCAACTTGCATAAAGAACATCCAGAACGCGTAGAAAACCCGTTTATGGGAACCGTTGCAAATACCCCACCAGAAAGCATTACAGTTGTCTTCCGTGATGATTCTCCCGAAGATAATCACCTATACGAAACCTTTATTAATACGAATGACCGTGCTGCACTTTCAGGAGATGAACTCCAGAACATTCTTGAGGATAGGTTTCAGGGTGGCGTTGGTGCTGCTTTCAAAATGATGAAAATTACGGTTATTACACAAGCACTTGAAGAAACAAGCGCAGAAGACCTTGAAGCAGGATATGAACCAAATCTTCTGCCAGAAGCAAAACAGGAAATTGAGATATTCATAGATGATATTGAGCCTGTTGATCCTGCTACTGATCAAGTGCGTGATTCCGTTGATGGTGAATGGAAAATCGTTGACGGTTTCAGTAAAATGAAATACGACCTAATATTTGCTGATCATGATATTGACCCACGGACAGTTAAAGATGTTATGTTTGAAATGGTCGTTGCGGGTGATTACAACATCGCAGTTATCGGTTTTAGTGAAGCAAATCAAGCCGAATCCGATCCTGAAATTCAAGAATGGATAAAAACTGAAGATGGGCATTTACAAATGCCTTATCGTGATATCATTGAAGCTCCCGGAAACTATGGTCAGTCTCCAGATTATACTGACAACAGAGCAGTTCTCCTTGATAATCCTACTGAATGGGATGGTGAAGGAAGACCACGAAAGGTTACATATCGTTATGGTGCTGCAAGAGCTGCGCTTCTCTACGGCTTAGATCTGGAAGGAACAATCGGGAATGTATTTGTAAGAGCACACTATTCTATTAACGGCAAATATAAACAATATCCCACTATTCCAAAAGATCAGGTCGGATTTAGTCGTGTCAAAACCGTTATTGAAACTGAAGACGGGGAAGAAACGACTAATACCTCAATCGGTGCAGATGGAGTTGCCATAGATGCCAACGGTATCCCTACATATTCAGAATCCACGGGTGAACGTTTTGAAGCCATGCTCGGTGGAGATGGCACAGATGAAGACGGCGATGGTATGCTGGGTAGGGAAACCGCATGGTTCGTCCAGCTCAAATCACGTTTTGGTAAACTTTACCTTGAAGGTGTCTTATACCACATTGATCCTGGTTATACCACAACATATTTGAACTTCGGTGCAAATGGTGGACGTGACCAAACTTATACTCTTCCACCTGCCGGTCCTTCATTGGAGCGAGCCCCTTGGGATGATACCAATTATGCGCTGGTTGAAGATGATGATGATGATGACGATTGGCCTGACGATGTTGACTTTGATGGAGTTCTCCCTCGCGCTGATGATAGAGATCAGAATGGTATCTTAGACTACCAAGAAGATTTTCTCATTTTTGAGGCAGATCCCCCAGTCTTCACCGATTTAATCGACTTGAATAATAACGGAACAATCGATTCATTAGAAGATGATTTTGAACCACAATATGAATACGGTATTGACAGAGAAGGTTATCATATCAAAGCAGAATATGATCTACTTGATAATCTATCCCTTCATGTCGGATGGTTGAATGAAAGCGAAGTTTCAAGTCGTCGTCAAAATGACTCTAAATACCTACACGTCATTTATCAACGTGACATTCCTGATTTCGGTACCGTTCTATTCCAAAATAGATTCGTCCGCGTAAGAGACGATATCCCTGATTACACCATAACATTACAGGTTGGTGACTTGGAAGCAGAACAAACCGAGGACGAACTTGATTACTACAATGCCCGCGTAAACACAACAACACTGCAATTCCTCTATCAGGCTATACCAAACCTGACACTGGAAGCAAAACTCCTCGTCGTCTTGCAGAAGCAATTTGAACTTGATGAAGAGGATGCTATATTCTTAGATGTTGAGTACGATTCAGGGGCAGAGTTGTTTGAACCGGATGAACGTGTAGATTTCCTTGTTCCCGATGAACAAGTTCGGACAAGTGGACAAAGGAGAGAATATCCGTTCTACCCTGACCACGGTATTAATGCACTTGATCCTGCTGACACCGGTCTAATCTACGATGTAGATAACTGGAAGTTGCGTCGTTATCCCGAACGGAACATACGTAGCCAACAGACTATTCTCAAGGCAAAATATGAAATCCCACTCGGCGATCTTCCGTATGTTGATAGAATCGGTGAAGATTTAACGTTGACACCAATGGTCAAATATATTTGGGATCGTGCTTTTGATAGAACCGCAGAAGAAATTGGTGAAGTACTCAACGCACGACACTTCGTTCCCACAGACGATGAACCAGTTGAATATCTGCGTTTTAACCGTAGAAGTAGAGAGGATGTCCTTGGTATACGTCTGGATTACCAATTCTCACCGAGAATGAACATCTTAGGCGGCTTCCAATATAGGAAGTTTACGAACCGAGACAAAAACTTTAGAGACTATCTGTCTATTTTCGGACCAGATGAATCGGTACCAATTCGCTATAGACCAGATTTGCGAAAGCGAATATTTGAAATACAAGCAATTAACAGAGGTGAATGGCTCGGTTTCAATATCGTCGTACTGGCTGGTTACCGCAGAACAACCATCTTACTCAAGAACACAACCAGTAATACAACGTTTGTGCGAGCAATGATGGGTTTCTAAATACCTTAGCCTTATGCTGGGTGCAATTTTTGCATCCAGCATAACATTTCGAAATATATGGTTATGTTTTTGTGCCTATTATCAAATGAAGCGCAACTTCGTATCCATTCAGGTGTTACCTTATATGAGTATGTTGTTTAGGTTAATTATTTTAACATATAGCGGAGCCTGAAAGACACGTATCTATTGAAGTTATCAGGTGTTGATAATTCACATACTATAGCACATCTGGAGATGTGCTAATCACATTATTAGTTCTTATTGAATACATATTTGCCGAATAGGCATTTTACTAAAGGAGAACCAGGACGAATGACTCGTTTAAGTTTAATTTTAATGTTAGTAGCATGTATGTTTATGTCTGCTGGCATAGTTTTGGCACAAGATGAAGTTGAAGCACCTACTGTTGATGCTGCAGATGAAAGTGCAGAAACCCAAGATGTAGGCGATTCTATGGGAGTTGGTGCAACAATTAAGGGTGAAATTATAGATACTTCTACAGAACAGAAACCAATTGAAGATGTTACCGTTAAAATCGTGAATAGTGCTGATGGAGAGGAACATATAGTCACTACAGACAAAGACGGTATCTATGAAAAAACAGGTCTACCTGCTGGACGTTACACAATTAGTGTTTCAAAAGAAGGGTACGGTGACCGATTTGGTAAGTCTAAAGTCGTTGCAGCTGGTGGTGAAATTTTTGACCGCATCAAAATGAGAGAAAAAGATAACATCGTCTCTTTTTTCAAGAAATTTGGCTTTGTGTTCTATCCGTTAGCCATCTGTTCTGTTGTCGCATTAACTTTCATTATTGAAAGACTTTTCACTTTCATTCGTAGTCGTTCACGAATTGGCACTGAGCAGTTCATAGCAAGCATTGCCGATTCATTACGGAAAGAGAATATTATGGAAGCAGTCTCAACTTGCGAAGAAGCAGGAGGACCGCTTGCTAATGTCCTAAAGGCTGGACTACTCAGATATAGTCAAGCTCAGATTGAGGAAAGAGATATTACAAAAGAGGAAATCCAGGAAGCCATTGAAGAAGCAAGTCTCCTTGAAATTCCGGAATTAGAACGGAACCTACCAGTGCTTGGAACAGTAGCAGTGGTTTCACCTTTATTCGGTCTGCTTGGAACTGTTACAGGTATGATTACAGCCTTTACCACAATCGCGCTTGAAGGTACTGGTGACCCGCAACAGCTCGCAGGTGGTATCTCACAGGCTCTTCTAACGACTGCTGGTGGTTTGACAGTTGCTATTCCGTGCTTGATTTTCTTCCAATTGTTTGATAGTTGGGTTAATAGGCATATGGTCGAAATCTCACAGGTTTCTACTGAAATCGTCAACCAGTTGATTGTTGGTGAAGCGAACGCCTAATTATAGCCTGGCGCGGGCTTTTGCTCCTCGCCTTGCTCCTAAATAAGGGAGAATCTTGAAATGCAACAACTTGGTGAAGCCAAATTAAGCCTTATGGCAACACGAATACGTGAACGTAAACCGCCTACGCTCAGTATGGCTCCTATGATTGATTGTGTATTCCTGCTCCTGATTTTCTTCATGGTGTCCACAACCTTTGCTCCTATGCCGGGTATTCGGGTGCAACTTCCACCTCCCGGTGAACCTTCAAAGGACAAACCCAAAGGACTTGTTGTCAAGATCGATAATCCTACGGTTAGCGATAAAGACGGCACAATGCTTTTGAATGGGGCGGTTGTACAGTTTGATGAAATGTTTTCACTTCTTCTTAATGCACCTGAAGAACAGAAAACAATGCTTATTATCCAATCCCAACGTGATGTCCTTCACGAACAGATTGTAAGGGTAATGGATACAGCAAAAGATGCGGGTATTGACAAAATTGGATTCGCTATTACCGCGCGAGAATGACGCGTGTAATTTGATTACGGTTCCAACCATTTTGGAAGGAGGATACACATGGCTCTCCAAATGAGACGTAGACGAAATACCGGTAGTGACGACGATATACCGATGGCTCCTATGATTGATTGCGTATTCCTATTACTCATTTTTTTCATGGTTTCTGCCATTATGCGGGTTCCACCCCCATTTAGTGTCACTTTGCCAGATTCCTCGACAGAACACGAATTTCCGAGGAAAAAATATAACTTGTTTATCAGTAGCGATGGCAGAATTGCTATTGATGATCGTGAGATGCAAACTTTGGAAGAGGTAGGACTCTTTATAGCTGCCAATGAACACCAAATTAGCACTTTGATTATTAAAGCAGATAAACGAGCAAAACATGGACGTGTCATTGACGTGGTAGAACGAGCAAAGATGCGATCCGCTAAAGTTGAAGGACTTGAAGTTGCATTCGCTGTCGCTGAAGATGAAGGCGGCGGATCAGTTAATTGAAAGCACGATGCTAAGATGATGAGTTAGACTCATTATACCGAAATTGCATTACGTGCTACTTTCATACTTAAGCATCACTATTCAGTGAAGTTAGATTGACATAAATAGCATAAAGCCTCTAATGATAGTTTCAATTAGAGGCTTTATGCTTTTCTAACATTGCTAATGTTTTATTTTCAATCGGAAATAGTTACTTTTTCTTTCGAGGAGTCTTTCTCGTTCTGCGATTCAACGATGCCGGCGGTGGTGGTGGCGGTGTAACTATTTTCCAGAAAAGAGGTAAGAACTCATCCCAATCATCAAGGATATGTTCTGAACGTTGGCTTCCAGTCAACTCAAGATGCTTTTGTATCAATCCAACCAACGTGTCTTCATCCACCTTTTCGGTAATACGTTCTAACTTAATTAGTTGTGGATTGATTTTGTTCTCGAATTGTTGGTTTTCATCAAGGACATAGCCTGTTCCACCTGTCATTCCTGCCCCAAAGTTTCGACCTGTTTCACCCAGAATGACGATGGTACCACCTGTCATATATTCACATCCGTGGTCTCCTACACCTTCAACAACAGCAGTTGCACCGCTGTTCCGAACACAGAAACGTTCACCGGCTGTACCTGCAGCATATAGAAACCCGTTG
Source organism: Candidatus Poribacteria bacterium (assembly GCA_026710795.1). Classification (GTDB taxonomy): domain Bacteria; phylum Poribacteria; class WGA-4E; order WGA-4E; family WGA-3G; genus MSPOR6. The sequence goes on along the minus strand of JAPOQK010000003.1, from coordinate 4,603 downwards.
GTAGCTCCGTATAGCACAGTGTTACCAATGATGGTATTTTCATGGGTTTTGAATCGGACATTAGGTGAAGGTTTAATTACCAATTCTCCTCCTGCCATTCCTTTGCCGACGTAATCATTTGCTTCGCCAGTCAAAACAAGTTGGATACCATTGATACAGAAAGCCCCAAAACTCTGTCCTGCACTACCCGTAAAGTAGATTCGGATGGTTTCTTTGGGTAAAGGTGTATCCCCATATCGATGGGCAATTTCACCAGACAACTTAGCACCAACCGTTCGATGCGTATTGTGAATTGGATATGAGAGTTGAATTGGTTCTTTCTTCTCAATTGCGGTTGCTGCATCATCTAAAATCTGATCATCTAAGGGAGTATCTACACGGTCATTACGTTCTTGTAAATGGTAGCGAGGCATCTCTCCTGTTGGATCAGCGGATGAGAGGATCTCGGTTAGGTCAAGGGTTGCTGCCTTTGGATATTCAACTAAGTCAGCAAGTTCCAGTAACTCTGGACGACCAATAATATCGTTGAGACAACGATGTCCAAGATTCGCAAGGATTGTTCGGATTTCATTTGCTACACCGAGCATAAAGTTGACAACCATTTCAGGAGTGCCAGGGTATTTTGCCCGAAGTGCTGGATCTTGTGTAGCAACACCGACAGGACAAGTGTTTAAATGGCATTGGCGTGCCATTACACACCCCGTTGCAACCATCGCAGTTGTTCCGAAACCGTATTCTTCGGCACCTAACATAGCTGCAATGACGATATCACGTCCTGAACGCATACCGCCATCAACCCTTAGTACAACACGGTCACGCAATTCATTTTCAACGAGTCGATGTTGTGTTTCCGCAAGACCGAGTTCCCATGGTGTGCCAGCATTTTTGATGGAGCTAAGTGGAGAAGCCCCAGTCCCACCTTCGTGTCCACTTATCTGGATCACATCTGCGTATCCTTTCGCAACCCCCGATGCAATTGTACCAATCATAAATTCTGACACGAGTTTTACAGCGACTTTTGCACGTGGGTTCACCTGTTTTAGGTCATAAATTAACTGTGCAAGGTCTTCTATCGAATAGATATCGTGATGTGGTGGTGGTGATATTAAGGGAACCCCAGGAATTGAGTGGCGAATCTTCGCAATCTCCAGTGTAACTTTATGTCCGGGGATTTGTCCGCCTTCTCCTGGTTTTGACCCTTGTGCCATCTTGATTTCCAATTCCCGTGCGGAAGCAAGATACTGCGGTGTTACGCCAAAACGTCCAGAGGCAACCTGTTTGAGAGCACTGGATGCCAGATCACCATTGGGTTGTTTTACAAAACGACCACTATCCTCGCCACCTTCACCACTACCTGATTTGGCACCGAGACGGTTCATTGCGATAGCCAAAGTTTCGTGTGTTTCACGGCTTAAGGCACCAAAAGACATACTTCCAGTGGTAAAGCGACGAACAATATCTTCTGCGGATTCTACCTCTTCAATAGGTATCGGAGTACTTGGCTTGAAATCAAGTAAATCTCGAAGGCTGGAAGGTTCTCCTACTTCTACAGCTTCAGCATATACGTTATAATCTTCAATATCTCCACTTTTAACGAATTTATGCAATGCTTTGAAAACAGTCGGATTAAATGCGTGAAATTCACCATTTCTCCGAAATCGGAAATAACCTGCTTCTTGTAATGTCTTTCTATCATCAACCCCACCAAAAGCTTTAGTATGGAAATGCAGTGTTTCTGCGGCAATATGCTCAAAACCGATACCACTTAACCTTGATGGCGTGCCAACAAAACATCGATCAATAACTGATGAATTGATACCGATAGCTTCAAAAATCTGTGCACCACGATAACTTGACACAGTGGAAATACCCATCTTTGCCATAATCTTCAAGATTCCCTTTTCAACCGCTTCTTTATAGTTATTAATTGCTTGTTCGGTTGAAAGATCCTCAAATTCGTCGTTCTCAGCAAGTTCAGCGATAGTTGAGAAGGCGAGGTAGGGATTGATAGCATCCGCTCCATATCCGAGTAGTACGGCATAGTGATGTTCTTCACGCGGATCTCCTGCTTCAACGATTATACTGACCTGTCTCCGTTTGCCTTCACGGATCAAGTAGTGATGTACTGCTCCAACAGCGAGTAGCATTGGGATCGGAGAGAAATCAGCATTGACATCCTTGTCACTCAAGACCAAGAGTGTATTCCCAGCAGTTACCGCATCTGAAACTGTATCACACAAAGTATCTAAAGCACTCTCCAATCCTTGTGTTCCAGAAGCAACACGGAAACAGACAGGTATAGTGGTGTACTTGAACTCAGGTAATTCTTGTGTTTTTAATGCTTCCAATTCTCCATTTGTCAAAATTGGTGAAGTCAATCGGATTACGTTGGAATGTTTTTCGGTTTCTGTCAGCAAACTGTGTCGTTTTCCCAGATACGTTGTCAGAGACATGACCAATCGCTCTCGCAAGGAATCAATTGGCGGATTGGTAACTTGTGCAAAAAGTTGTTTAAAATAGTGATAGAGTAAACGTGGATGCCGTGAAATGACTGCGGGAGGTGTATCATCACCCATTGACCCAATCGCTTCTTTGGCTTGCAAAACCATCGGTTTAATAAACCGTTCCACATCTTCAATCATATATCCGAATGCTTTCTGTTGTGTCTGCAAATTATCGGGAACTGGAGTTATCGTTCCTATGGGTTTAGGTTTTAGTTCATTTAAATGGATTATCTGTTTAACCCAATTGCTATAAGGCTTATGATTTGCCACTTCAGTTTTGATATCTGTATCCATGAACAATTGCCCGCGTAAAGTATCAACCGCGATCATCTGCCCTGGACCTAAACGTCCTTTTTTGACAACACGTCTATCGTCCAATTCAATAATCCCGACTTCAGAACCCATTACAACAAGTCCATCATCGGTAACTTTATAGCGAGCCGGTCTTAGACCGTTTCTGTCCAAACTGGCACCAACGATATTCCCATCTGTGAATGCCACAGCAGCCGGACCATCCCATGGTTCACTAACACATGAGAGGTATTCATAGCACGCTTTTAAAGCGGGAGGCATATCTGGTATCTGCTCGTATGCCTCTGGCAATAAACACATCATTGAATGAAGAATACTACGATCAGAATGTGTTAGCAACTCCAAGACGTTATCAAGACTCATTGAATCGCTGCCGTGAGGGTTGATAATCGGTGCAAGCTTCTTAATATCTTCATTCCATACAGGTGAGTTCATTTCTGCTTCACGTGCACGCATCCAATTCCTATTTCCCATCAACGTGTTTATTTCACCATTGTGTGCAAGCATTCGGAAAGGTTGTGCCAGTGACCATGATGGTGATGTATTCGTACTGTAACGCTGATGAAAAACTGCTAATGATGCTTCAAAGTCTATGTCTTGCAAGTCTGAATAGAACATTGCAAGTTGTGAGGCAACAAGAAGTCCTTTATAGACAATAGTCCGATGTGAAAAAGAGGTAATGTGGCAGTCGTCAAGGTTCTCATCTGTAATTTTATGTTCCAACTCTTTACAGATAAGATAGAGACGACGTTCAAACTGGTCGGTGTGTATGTGGGTTGGTCTGCCAATAAGCACCTGCTGAATTAATGGCAGTGTAGCTAACGCCTTTTCACCAAGAGCGGAAACATCAATAGGAACTGTACGCCACCCTAAGAGTGGACATCCGTATTGTTGTAAAATGTTAGCGATGATTTCTCGTCCCCGTTCTTGTGCAACAGGGTCATTCCCCGGCAGGAAAATCATGCCAACGGCGAGGTCGTTAATTGAATCCAGGTTTACTCCGAGTTTCTCTAATTCTTTATTAAATAGTTTCTCCGGAATCTGTGTCAGTATGCCTGCACCGTCCCCTGTTTTTGCATCAGCAGCAACTGCCCCTCGGTGTGTCAGATTTGTGACTGCTTGTATCGCCATTTTCAGGATTTCATGACTTCGGCTCCCTGAACGGTTTGCGATAAAACCGACTCCACAGGCATCTTTCTCATATAAATGTTCGTACATTTGTAAACTAATACTCCAAGTAATCAATTTATCAGGTATCCGTTAAAGTTGTGTATGATAATAAAAGGAAAAATATATGATTTGGATACCGAATTCATTAGCACGTATAGGCTTTTTTCGCTTTCAATTCTCTTTAAGGTAACTCTTTTCTCAACTTAATAGTATATCTTAAATTCATTAAATCGTCAAGTATATTTTCCTAATGGGTAGGGTAATTTAGTTTTCGGATTTTTCGGATATATTTTTCACAATTCAATATAATCTCTTGTCGGTCCGGTAGAGAGAAGCAAAACTTATATCCGTTAATTTACCGTTATATTGTTTATCCGTATGTGCTATAAATTGTGACCTTTTGCACGTCACCTGTGACTTAAAGAATTCAGTCAGGATAAGGAATGTGACGCGAATTTCGCTTTTTTTTCAGGGCTCCTTTTTTGTTCTTTTTCTTATCTTGACCTACCTTCATAATTCGTAAGATATGAAACTTAGAAAACCCATATACAGTCCCTTAGGCACAGAAACCATTCACTACAAAATAGGTGAATTTGTGTTTATACCTACCTCCTTCT
>JAPOQK010000031.1 GCA_026710795.1 Candidatus Poribacteria bacterium | reverse complement strand
TAATACTGGAACTGATCCTGATGGTGGATTGAATAATGGTGGTAATGAAGATGGTTCTACTCCCGGAGGTAATACTGGAACTGATCCTGATGGTGGATTGAATAATGGTGGTAATGAAGATGGTTCTACTCCCGGAGGTAACACTGGAACTGATCCTGATGGTGGATTGAATAATGGTGGTAATGAAGATGGTTCTACTCCCGGAGGTAATACTGGAACTGATCCTGATGGTGGATTGAATAATGGTGGTAATGAAGATGATTCTACACCCGGAGGTAACACCGGAACTGATCCTGATGACACAAATAATGGTGATAATAATGAAGGTTCTACTCCGGGAGGTAATACGGGGAATGAACTTAATAGTGGCACAAATAATATAATAGGTGGGGGGGACCTAGACAATTGGACTCCACCTGAAGGTATCGACACTATAAAGCTTCGTGTGGCTATAGGACCAAAGAGAATGCAATTTGAACCACATATAGATCAGCCAGGAGTGAATATTGATATTTCATGTGATATTGATGGAACCACAGTTCATCCAAGTTTAGACAGTTACAGTGTATTTAGAGGGGACAGATGGAACTTATGGGGTGTCCAAGTCTGGTGTGTAGTCCCAAGAGATTTAGACGACTCTGCTACTACTATCCACGTTGATGTTAGCGATTTTAAACGTTGGTGTGGATTGACATCTGCAGATATAGATATTGAAAAGTTTAGACAGAATGATGATGGTTCAAGTAATGCCATTGGTGGCATGGCTGCCTTGATAGATTTGTCTCCAAATCCTGTGCCATTATGCAATATTGCGCCAACCTTTACAGAAGGTGATTCGACAACCCGTTCTGTTGCAGAGAACTTGTCATCTGGTGCAGCAGTAGGAGTTCCTGTATTAGCAACAGATCAAGATGATGATACACTTGAATACAGCATTTCAGGGACGGGTGCAGATTCATTTAGTATTAATAGTAGTTCAGGTCAGATAAGTACAAGCAAGAAACTTAACTATGAAGACCAAGACACTTATTCGGTAACAGTTACTGCTGATGATGACAACGGTGGAACAACCGATATAACGGTGAATATCAGTGTATCTGATGAGAATGATAAACCTGTTTTCACAGAAGGATTTTTTGTAGGACGTTCCGTAGCAGAGAATTTGGCTATAGGCGCGCTTATCGGAGATCCTGTATTGGCAACGGATGAAGACGGTGACACGCTTGAATACAGTATCACAAGTTCTAACACAGATATTTTCGGTGTTGATAGCAGTTCTGCACAACTTAGTACCAAAGTTATACTTAATCACGAGGAGCAATCGTCGTATACAGTAACCCTTTCTGTCACTGATAACAACGGTGGCACTAACGGAACTTTCGTTACAGTCAGTGTTACCGATGCAAATGATGCTCCTGTGTTCAGAGAGGGTAATACAGCTCTCCGTGCGATCATTGAGTCTGCGTCATCTGGCACTAATGTCGGTCATGCCGTGTCTGCTACTGATGAGGATGATGACACGCTTGAATACAGTATAAGCGGTACTGATGCAAGTTCATTCAGCCTCAATACCAGTACAGGACGGTTAAGCACAAACACTACTCTTGACTATGACACTCAATCGTCCTACTCAGTTACAGTCTCTGTCACTGACAATAACGGTGGTTCTGACGAAATATCGGTTGAAATTGATGTGCTTGAATTTTACGTAGAGAAACAAGAGTTCTTAGAAGTCTATTATGCGTTAAAATTGGACGGAAATCATTTGACGGTCCAGTGTTATACTATACGTGGTTACGGTTACGATGGTAGCGACCCAATTTATGTAGATAACTATTACAAGTTTGAAGATGGTTCTTCAGAACAAACCTCAACAGGATGGAGTTCAGTATTAGAAGAAGCTGCTATCTCCGATCACTTAGATGATTGGAAGGCAGATTATTCTGAAGACAATGGTTTCACACATGGATACATAAAAGCTTCAGTGCATGGTAGTACTCTTGAGGCAGCTACAAAGACTCTATATCAGACAATTTGCAGTGCTGCAGATGGCTTAGGGACATGGGATTCCACGTCCAGAGGTATCACATATCCCAGTATTGATGACAACACATCTGACAATATTCTTGACCTTGCCACATTATTTTCGTATCTTGATGATGATGATTGTGATCCGAACAACTAATGTGTTCGGAGGTAATATTGATATTGATATGCGCAACATTTCCGCGCATATCAATATTTACTTTTTCTTCAATAACTCAAACAGGCATACTGTTCTCAGGAAACAAATGCTTCGGTGCCAATGCTGTCAGCAACACACCGCGTGTAATCAGAAGCAACGTATATGCACACCATAGTCCATGGTTTCCATACGGTATCAACAGATATACTGCACCTAAAAAGATCAACATTGACACAATCATGGAATTTCGTAATACTTTGGATTCAGTCGCACCAAGATATATCCCATCCCATATATAAGCAGCTACGTTAACAACTGGTGCGGCAATTATCCATATTAGGTAAGGTTTTGTCTGTATAATGAGATTGTATTTATCTGTGAATAAATATAGTAGTTGTTCTCCGAATAGAACAAAAATCAACATTATCGCGCCACCAAACAGAAATGCCCACAGAAAAATCTGACGAATAGTATGCTTAAAATTATACATATCCTGTGCACCCTTGTATCTACCCACCATGCTCTCTGCAGCAAAAGCGAATCCATCAATCGCATACGACAGGAGATTGATATACTGTAGAAGAATAGTGTTAATGGCTAAGTAGGTATCACTCAATTCAGCTGATTTTGCTGTAAAATATGTAAAACTAAAGACCAGACAAAGTGTGCGAATGAATATGTCGTTACTAATAGCAAGAAATCGCTTGAGTTTAGAAAACGAAAGTATTTTTCGTATTTCCCATGTAGTAAGGATATGTTTGTAGCGAAAAAGGAAAAGCACTATTGCAAGAATAAGACCCACATACTGTGCAATAACTGTTGCTAAAGCAACACCTTCGACCTTCATACCCAAACCGATAACAAAAACCAAATTAAGCACGATATTTATTACATTGACGACTATAGTCAAAAACATAGGATATGTAGCATTTTGTAAACCGAGAAATACCCCATGGAAGGCGTGTAGGCATAGGGTCGCTGGGGCAGCGTATATGCGTATATGGAAATAAGTGCGAGCAAGTTGATCTACCTCTGAACTTGTCTTAATGAGTGCAAAACTTAGGTCTGCAAGTGTCCACTGTAGACATAATAACAGCAGACTCCCGATAACAGCAATAGACAAACTTCGCTGTAATAATAGACCGCATTCAGTAAGATTTTTATCACCGTATGCTTGTGCAGCCAATCCAGTTGTTGCCATTCGCAAAAATCCAAAGCCCCAATAGATAAAACTGAAGATTACTCCACCGATACCAACTGCACCGACAAAATGTACTGTTTCTAACCGTCCCATTAACGCTGTATCCACTGCCCCAAGTAAAGGAATTGAGAAGTTGCTTACAATGTTAGGTAATGCAAGTTTGACTATCTGTCTATTTATGTTGTCGGATTTCTGTCTGTAGTTTTCCATTGTGTTCTTGAGTATAACTGATATTATTTTGAAAATCAAATGATGTTCATGTGAACACAGGATTATCACATTTTTTTACATACGTGAAAGTCTTAGATTAGGACTGTAGGTCGGAGCGAGCATAGCGACCTCCGACAAGTATGCTTTTATCGGGTTCCCATATCGGAGGTCGCTATGCTCGCTCCGACCTACGCGTGTCATACTTTGCAGATGTATCATGGATTTATCTCCCAAACTATCTGACTTATAAAAAAATGTAAAACTTTAGAGTCAATCCTGACTATATTTATCATAAATAAGCCGTAAACCCAGCACTGATATAGGTTTATAGCTTTGTAATAAAATAATCAAAATTGTGATTGACTCTAAAAACTCTAAAGTATGACATTTTTTGAACCATTCAATTCATATATTTCTATAAGATGCGATTCATATATAGTATTTTATGGAGGTTCTTGTTGAGTTATATTTTACAAAGAAAACTATCCAATGATACAACAAACAATAATACGCTGTTTAACAGTGATTTGATTATCTTCTTAATTATTTTTTTGTAATTGTGATAGAAATTTGGTATACTATATTTCTAATGAAAGATTGGTGTTACGGATTTACTGCCAAACTTGCTGGATACTTCATTTCAAGACTACCACGTTCATTAGCATTGATTATAGGAGGATGGTTAGGAGTTGTCGGATTTTGGTTAATACATGAAGAGAGAAGGTTGGCATGTGAACACATAAGACAGAGTTTAGAAATCTCAGACCGACGTAGAATCAATGCAATAGCAAAGAAATGCTTTAAGAATTTAGGTAAAAATGTGGTTGAGTTCATGCAGTTTCGGTGTTTGTATCCGAAACAGATTGAAAAGTATGTCAGTTTTGAAGGTATTCAACATGTGCATGATGCCTTAGCCAAAGGAAAAGGAGCAATTATCCTCACCGGACATTTTGGGAATTGGGAACTATTAGCTGCAAGTATCAGCAATATTATTGCCCCCTTATTCCCAATTGTTAGAGAGTTGCGTTCTCCACGTCTCAATGCGTTGGTAAGCGGTTATAGAGAAAAGGCAGGATATTCTACTATTGATAGAGATACTGGGGTTAGACAAGCCTTGAGATGTCTCAAACGGAATGAACTCCTTGGAATTGTCGCTGATGTAGATACAACAGTGAACGGTGTCTTTGTTGATTTTTTTGGCAGACCTGCTTATACACCATACAGTCCGGTAGCTTTTGCACTAAAAACCGGTGCAGCTATATTACCATCTTTTATTATTCGCCAACCTGATGGCACACATCGGGCAATTATTGAACCACCGTTAAGGTTAAAACGGTGTGATGATAAAGAGAAAGAACTTGTTATCAATACACAGAATTTTACAAAAGTTATTGAATCCTACATCAGAAAATATCCTGAACAGTGGATTTGGATGCATAAACGATGGAAAACACATCCATAATCCAAAAAGTGTCTTGTTTAAGCAAACGTTTTTGAACCAAAAATACGCAATTGCATTCATCCTTGTATGTTTCACAGTCGTTTTGGGTTGTGATCGTGAAGAAGAGAGTCAATCAACACCACCTCCACCTTTACAGCAGCTACAGACTTTTACAACTCAGCATACAGAGGAAGGTGTTTTAAAATGGAAGTTGGTTGGTGAAACATCAGAATTGCGAGAAAGCAAAGCAATCGGTAACAGAGTGATAATACAGAACCCAAAGGTTCAAATATATGAAGAAGGAAAAGTATCCATCACCCTGACAAGTAAAACAGGACAACTTTTCAGCACTGGCATAAAGAAGAATAATGTGTACCTTAAAGGAGAGGTAGTCGGTGTCAACGAAAACGGATCTCTATACACAGAGGAACTTGAATGGCGAAGCAAAGAGGAGACGTTATATTCACCCTTAGAAGTCAAGGTAGTCCGTGGAGATTCCACATGGGTCGGAACAGAAATGGTCGCCAATCCTAACCTCGAAACAGTAAAGATGTCAAATAATAGATTTAGACTATATCCAAAAGACGAGGAAATAAATGAATAGAAAGAATTTCAAAGCAATTAAGATGAATATGTCATCAATACTACCCCAATTCATATCATACGGGATAGTTTTTATAGCAGTAGTTTTCTGTTTGACAACAATACCAGCCTGGACAGATGAAACATCTGAATCGGAAAAGAAGGATGCTGAAGTAGTCAAGGAAACGGAACAGTCCCCAGAAGAATCAAAAAAGGATGATAACAGTTCTACAAAAAATACGGACAAAACGAGTTCTAAAGGTGAAGAAGAACCTAAGAAACAGGATGATGTCGCGGTAATAGTAACAAAAGAGATAATTGAGGGCACTTCAGATGAAATGGAGAGGTTTGAAAAAGATGGAATTACAATCTTGATTGGGAATGCGAAAACCCAAAGGTACAACGAGAAGAAAGAAATGATTGGATTCCTCAATGCAGATAAAATCACGCTCAAGAGTGATCCTGATACAGGCGAAACAGTAGAAATTGTCGCTGAAGGTAATGTTGAAATACGAGATAATAAGATTTTTGCCACCTCTGACCACGCTAAGATGGATAACCTTACAAGTATCATTACATTGAAAGATAATGTTGTGGTATTACAAAAGGAGGATCGGCTTGAAACTAAACTCTTTACCTTTAATCGACTAACAGGGAAACAGACCGGTGTTGGTGGAGTAAAGTTTAAAGTTGCAGTTACACAAACGACTCCAATCAGTCCGCCAGAGAATGCTGAAGAAGACGGTGCTGATACCTCTGATAATACTGACGAAAAGAAAACATCTCCTGACACAGAAAAGGAAAATGAGACTAAGTCCAATAGTAAAGCTGACAATCCAGTTTCAGAAGAAAAATCCGATACACCAGAAACAGAAAAAAAGGAAGCTGAATCATCTGACGAAAGCAAATCGGAGGAAACGGAACCAACTGAATCAGAGGAAACTGAGTCAGCAGAGACTGAAGAGACTGAAGAAACTGAGCAGCCTGAATCAGATGCTGGAACTGAAACTCCGGAAGAAACCGAATAATTATTGGGATAGAAATGTTTACATGGTATTAGATTATCTTGAATCAAGTACTTTACCAATCCACCAGCAGCACAACAAATAGGAGAGCATAGGTAGCGTTAAAGTGGCAACAGAACTACAAGCACACAATCTTATAAAAAGGTATACACGGCGAGGTCCAATCGTCGTCAACGAAGTAAGTCTATCGGTTCAGCAGGGAGAAATCGTAGGTTTATTAGGACCGAACGGTGCAGGAAAATCAACTACATTCTATATGGTCGTCGGTTTAATCCGCCCAAATGCAGGACGGATAACTTATGGAGATAGAGATATAACGTTTTTACCGATGTATAAACGTGCCCGACTTGGTATAGGTTATCTTTCACAGGAGACATCTATTTTTCGTAAATTGACGGTAAAACAGAATATTGAGGCGATTTTAGAAGCGCGCGGAATGCCAAAGGATGAGCGAGAGGAACGTATAATTGAATTTACAGATGAACTTGGTATATCGAACCTGTTAGATAGGAAGGCGTATACACTTTCTGGTGGGGAATGTAGGCGTGCAGAAATTGCTCGTGCGCTTGCAGCACAACCAGATTTCATATTACTTGATGAACCACTTTCAGGAATTGACCCTATTGCCGTTGCTGACATAAAACAGCTTATCTTGCATTTACGAAGTCGAAATCTTGGAATTCTTATCACAGATCATAATGCTGTTGAAACCTTAAATATCGTTGATCGAGCGTATCTTATCGCAAATGGAAAAATAACTTTGGATGGTACACCAGATGAACTGCTTAGTAGCGAAGTTGCAAGAGACCTCTATTTCGGACATAACTTTCAATATGCCATACAGGAGAACAAACCTTAGTAAAACCAGTGTAGTTTTCTATTACACTTAAATCACGAAGAAGATGTTTGCAGGCACACATCAATCGTTCAAATAAGGAATATTGGAGTGCCGCGTGATGAAAATAACACCGAAACTTACCCAAACACAAACTCAACAGCAGAAAATCATCATGACCCCGAAGTTGCAACAAGCAATTAAGGTGCTTATGATGCCGCAACTTGAGTTAAAACAGTTTATTGAACAAGAATTAAATCAGAATCCGCTCTTAGAAATAGATGATGAGTATGATACGGCACTTTCTATTGAGGAATACGATCCAACTCCTGAATTGAATAAACCTGAGGAAAACATTGATCGCGAGGATACCTCTGTTGATATAGATTGGCAATCTGTGTTTGATGACATGCGTGTCCCTACTACAAATGTTAATGATCAATGGAATGATCGTGATGCTCCAGAACCAGATGTCGCTGAAGCCCTTTCTCTCCAGAATTATCTTTTACAACAACTGCAATTGGGACATTTTAGTGATATGGAACGGGAGATCGGGGAATTGATTATTGGAAATTTAAACGATGATGGTCAACTACAACTGCAACTATTTTCTTTACCTAATGAATACATTTTGGAGTTAGAAAGTGGAGACTTATCCGAAGAATTACAGCAAACGCTATCAAAAGAACTCAGCGATTTTAATAATAAAAAATCTTCAAAGAAAGTAGACTTAGAAAGGATTTTTGAGATAAAAGGGACAGATGACCCACCAAACACTAATCACGAGGAAAAAGAAAACAGAAGTTGGAAAATCATTGATACAACAGACGGAAAGACATATACAGTTAAACATGAAGGTTGTGAACTGAATCTTTATGAGCTTACCTTAGAAGATATTGCGTCTGAAGTTAATTGTTCAGTTGCTGATGTAGAAAATGTCCTACAGACTATACAAGAGACTTTTGAACCTACAGGTATTGCATATCGCGATTTAAAAGAAACTTTGAGTATACAGATTCGACATCATGAAATGCAACATTTTAAACAGAACGGACAGAATCCTTATGATAGTAGTGTTCCATTTCATCTGGCAAGAGAAATCGTTGAAAATCACTTACAAGATCTTTTAGAAAGTCGAATTACCTCTATTTCTCAAGCTCTTAATGTTGACAAAAGCATTATTCTCAAGGCATCACAATGGATCAGTACATTATCTCCGTATCCAGGAAGATACTTCTCTGATCCATCTGTCAAAGACTTGGTAAAGTCACCTGAGACAATTGAAGGCATTACGCCTGATGTGCAAATTGTAAATATTGATGATGAATATTATATTTTACCATTTGACAATTATATCCCACGTTTACGTATGAATCCTTACTACATAAATCTAATGCGGGAAGAAAATAATACTTTAGATTCTGAATCAAAAAAATGGATACAAAAGAAATATAACGATGCCACAGATTTACTCAGTAGTATTGCACAACGTGGACGTACAATTGAAAGAGTAACGGAAGCTATTTTCAAAATTCAATCCGATTTTCTGACAGAGGGACCTCAAAGCATTAAACCCTTGACATTAAAAACTATTGCTGATATGGCAGGTGTTCATGAATCAACTGTTAGTCGAGTAACAAGTAGCAAATATGTACAAACACCAATAGGCACTTATCCATTGAAGTTCTTTTTTAGCAATCAATTAGCAACGACTCATGGTGACTCGGTTTCATCAGAACATGTCAAAGCAGAAATAAAAGAACTGATTAGCAAGGAGAATCATAAAAAACCCCTAAGTGACCAAGCAATCAGTACATCATTGAAAAAAGAAGGGATTGTTATTGCAAGACGAACTGTTCAAAAATATCGTGAAGAACTTGGAATCCTATCTTCCAGACAACGAAAAAATCTTGATAGATGAATTTGATAACTCAATTAGAAAAGACAGTTTAATTTAACGGTATACATTTGAATTACAATTGATCTTATTTTTCTGGGGAGGGACATTATGAAAATTACTTATTCCGGACATCAACTTAAAATAACTGACGATCTACATGAATACATACTAAAACGTGCTGAAAAAATTGAATCTCGTTTCGGTGAGATGCAGGAATTCAATGTAATCCTTAAAGCAGAAAAGCATCGATTTGAGGCAGAGGTAAAAGTTAATGCACCCCGTATCTCCTTTTATGCAAAAAATGAGACACATGAACTTATGTCTGCTCTTGATGGAGCTGCTGAAAAAGTCATCAATCAGATTCGTCGTTACAAGGAACGGGTGAAGGATAAAAGACATAATGTGCCTCATCGTGAGGTGGTAGAACAGTTGAACCCAGACACCTCAGAGGTATCGACAGATATAGATATAACAGAAGAACCCACAATAGTCCCTGCTTCGGAAAAGTTTGCTTCAAAACCGCTGACTGTTAGTGAAGCTGCAACTGAACTTCATTCTTCCGGAGATTCACTATTGATGTTTTTAAACTCTGAAACTCGACAGGTGAATCTACTCTACCAATCTGATAATGGAGATTATGGTTGGGTAGAACCATTATTCATGTAACCTATTAATCTGGCATGTGCGGTATCTAACCGCGCATGCCAAAGTTAAATCAATGTAATTAAACAGGTTTCATTAGGTAAAAATATGACAAGTCTTCCAAAGATTTATTCCCCTCAGGAAATTGAGGGTAAATGGTACCAATTTTGGCAAGAAAATGCTTTTTTTCATGCTCAAGCTACCTCTGACAAGCCTTCCTATGCAATTGTAATCCCACCACCTAACATAACTGGTAGTCTACATATCGGTCATGCACTTGATAACACATTACAGGATTGTCTTATTCGCTGGAAACGCATGCAAGGTTACAATACGCTTTGGATGCCCGGAACTGATCATGCTGGTATTGTAACTGAACTGATTATGGAACGAAAGCTTGCGGATGAGGGTACTAGTAGGAATGAACTTGGTCGTGAAAAGTTTATTGAACGAATGTGGCAATGGAAAGAGGAATCCGCAGGTTATATTGTCTCACAACTTCAACAACTCGGATGTTCTTGTGATTGGGAACGGGAACGTTTCACACTTGATGAAGGATTGTCAAAAGCAGTTCGTACCGCATTTGTAAAACTTTACAATCAAGGTCTTATTTATCGTGACACATATATGGTTAATTGGTGTCCTCAGTGTAATACTGCTGTAAGTAACCTTGAGGTAGAACCTGTTGAAATCGATGGTCATTTCTACCATATACGCTATCCTGTTATAGGAACAGATGTAGTGCTTGAGATAGCAACCACACGACCTGAAACGATGTTAGGTGATACAGCAGTCGCAGTCCATCCTGACGATGAACGATACCAACATCTTATAGGTGAAAAAGTTCTCTTACCCCTATGTGATAGAGAGATTCCAATAATTACTGATGAATTCGTTGATACTGAATTTGGTACTGGCGCATTGAAAGTCACTCCTGCACACGATGTCAATGACTATGAAATCGGACTGAGACATAACCTTGAGCAAAGAACTATCTTCACTCCAGATGGTAATATGAATGAGGAAGCAGGCGAGAATTATGTCGGTTTATCTCGCTGGGAATGTCGGAAAAAGGTGATTGAAGATTTGGAGAACGAGAACTATCTTGTGAAGATTGTTCCTCATAGACATGCTGTTGGACATCACGATAGATGTAATACAATAGTTGAACCTGCAATATCCTTACAATGGTTTATGAATGTACGTCCTCTTGCACAACGCGCAATAGAAGCAACTAAAAAGGGTGAAGTAAATTTCATACCAGAACGCGAAACCAGTCGATTTTATCATTGGATGGAGAATATTGAACCGTGGCCAATTTCACGACAAAGATGGTGGGGACACCGACTACCAATATGGTATTGTAATTCTTGTGAAAAAGTAGCTGCAGCGATGGATACACCTGATCGGTGTGAATGTGGATCAACCGATTTTCATCAGGATGAAGATGTATTAGATACATGGTTCAGTTCAGGTTTATGGCCTTTCTCAACAATGGGATGGCCCCAAGAAACGCAGGAGTTGAAAACATTCTATCCTACATCTGTGTTAGTCACTGGGTGGGATATTCTCTTCTTTTGGGTGGCAAGGATGATTATGTTAGGACTTGGCTGTATGGATGAAATTCCATTCCGTACTGTCTATCTACACGGTCTTGTTGCTGATGAGAAGGGACAGAAAATGAGTAAATCGAAAGGAAATAGCATTGATCCGTTAGAATCAATAGAAACTTACGGGACAGATGCGTTCCGTTTTGCTCTTGCAAATGCAAGCACACCGAATCCCTATGTACCTTTACCAGAATCTCAAATTGAAGCAGGAAGAAGGTTTGCAAACAAGGTGTGGAATGCGGCTCGTTTCATCATGATGAATTTGGAGAAATATCCCAATCCTCCTACTGAAGATAGAAGTGAACATCAGGAACCGTTAGAAGTACAATGGATAAAAAGCCGTCTGAGTCATACAATACAAACAGCAACTGACGCGATGGAAAACTTCCGTTTCTACGAAGTAGCACAAACGCTATACGCGTTTCTCTGGCATGAGTTCTGTGATTGGTATTTGGAATTTGCTAAACAACGATTGACAAAAGATGAACCACAGGCGTTATGGGTTGCAGCAGATGTCTTAGAGCAGATGATGCGACTACTACACCCACTTATGCCATTTATAACTGAGGAGATTTGGCAGCAACTACCACACAGTTCAAATAATTCAGATAAAGTAAAAAATAAATCAGTTACCGTAGCTTCATGGCCAATTCCAGCATCTCATAATCCATCTGCAGAAGCAACGATGTCAGCTGTCATGGAAGTCATAGATAACATCAGGAGTATACGCGGAGAACTAAACGTGCCGATAGGAGCATCCGTGGAAGTCCACATTCAATCCCCAAATACTGAAGTTCGTAGGAATCTTGAAACATACCTTAAGCAGTATTTACCTGCCTTTACACGGGTAGATGGGATCTACATTGCAGAATCCTTACCAAAACCACCTAACTCTGCAGAAGCGGTTATTGGAGAACTTGCCATCTATATTCCACTTGCGGATGTGATTGATCTTCAGGTTGAACAAGCCAGACTAACAAAACGTCACCAGCAAGCAGTAAAAGATGTGGCGGCAGCACAGAAAACATTAGAAAATCCAAATTTTATTGAAAGAGCACCGGAAAACGTCGTTACTCAGAAACGTGAACTACTTGAAAGGTTGTTGATTGAACAAAAGAAGTTGGAACGTAGCCTTTCAATGCTCACTTCTTCCTAACAAAACTGTATACTACGCAGAACGATATAAGGATAAACATGGCAATTGAGAATAACAATCGATGTTTTGTTTGTGGTCAAGAAAACCCCTTTGGCTTTCAAGTCAAACCGATAGTCAGAGATGCAGGGGCAGAAGTTTATATAGAATGCACACCACCCGAACACATGCAAGGGTGGGCAAATATTCTACACGGTGGTATAATTAGTACACTGTTAGATGAGGCAATAACTCACATAGGAATTGGTACTTTTAATGGACCCGCTGTAACAGCACAACTTGAAGTCCGTTTTCGAAAGCCTGCACCGACAGGTGTAAAACTGCTTGTTAATGCAGAACGTATAAAAGTTTCACGAAGATTAGTAGAAGCAATAGCTGAAGTAAAACTCAGTGATAGCACTACCATAGCAACCGGTACAGGTAAGGTTATGCCGGTTGATGAAAGTTTTGCACCCACACCTTCAACACAATAACAGTGGATGCAGATGTGAATGCAAGAAATATATGAACAACGAAACTGATTTTTCTGAGTTGAATTCAGATCAACGTTCAGACTGGTTGACAGATGTTCTAATCATTGGTAGTGGAGCTGCAGGACTGCGCGCTGCACTTGCTGCAAGCGAAAGTGCCGATGTTACACTCATCACAAAAACAACATTAAAAGAAAGCAATACGTTATACGCGCAGGGTGGAATAGCGGTTGCAATGAATGTTGATGACACGGTTGCACTCCATGTAGAAGATACATGCAGTGCTGGATGTGGTTTGTGTGATGTCAGTGCGGTAGAAACTATGGTTTCGGAAGGTATCCCGCGTGTGACAGAATTGTTAGAATGGGGTGCAAATTTCGATTGGGAAGGTGCCCTTCCACGGTTTACACAAGAAGCTGCACATAGCCGAAAAAGAATAGTTCATAAAGGGGATGCAACTGGACGTGAGACAACGGACGTTCTTATCCAGCGTGTGTTAAATACTGAACGCATACGTGTTATTTCAGATGCTTTTGCAGTGGATCTACTAACAGATGAAACATCAGTTGATGATAAAAATGCTTGTTATGGTGTTTCCGCAATCGTAGACGGTAAAATAATACACATCTATGCCAAAGCGACAATTCTTGCTACTGGTGGACTTGGTCGACTCTATCCGTGTACATCAAATCCAGAAGTTGCAACCGGAGATGGTTTTGCAACTGCGTTGCGCGCAGGCTGTGAAATGATAGATATGGAGTTCGTTCAGTTTCATCCGACAACACTTTTCCTTGATGGAGCTCCAAATTTCCTTATTTCCGAAGCAGTAAGGGGAGAAGGTGGAAAACTTGTCAACATTCGTGGTGAACAATTTATGGATAAATACCACGAAAAAGGTGAACTTGCACCAAGAGATGTCGTCAGTCGTGCCATTCAAAATGAGATGTTGTTAACAGGTTTCCCGTGCGTCTATCTTGACATTACACATAAATCTTCTGACTTTATTCATGATCGATTTCCCACTATAACTGCTACGACCAAACATTATGGTTTGGATATAAGTATAGACCTTATTCCTGTTCGTCCGGGTGCCCATTTTATGATGGGAGGAATCCGCACTAACTCTGATACGGAAACCAACATACTCGGACTATTTGCGTGTGGTGAGGTTGCATGTACTGGCGTACATGGAGCGAACCGTTTGGCAAGTAATTCTCTATTAGAATGTCTCGTATTTGGAGTACGTGCAGGGAATAACGCTGCTGCCTTTGCAGCAACACAAACATCGCAATCCCCACCAATCACCCACCAATCTAATAGTAAGACAACAGATTCAGAAGCAACGAATATTACTTTGGATAAGGATACTTTACTTGCAATAAAGGATGCAATTTGCGATACACTCTGGGAGAACGTTGCTATTGAACGAGACTGTGAAGGTTTAGAAATAACCCTTGCCGATTTGGAAGCAATAGGGGATGAGATAGGTATTTGTCCATCTTCACCAACCACTGTACAAACAACTTGTGTGGAATTATGTGAGACAGTAAATATGTTGCATGTTGCGTGGATTATAACAAAAGCCGCTCTTGTTAGGACAGAAAGCCGCGGGGCACATTATCGGGCAGATTTCCCCGAAAAAGATGATACTGTTTGGCAACGACGTATCATCATTACAAAAGACCATGAACCGGAAATAGTTGAGTTAACGTGTAGCACAAACCCTTAGTATGTAATTCCTTCTATACTGTTGGAATGTCCTCTATACAACTAAAAGTTTATGCTAAACGACATGTCTATCAAATCCTAAGATTTTATCTATTTAACTTCCCAAGAATTGGAGTCTCGGGTTGTTTATTTTTTTCATCTAATGCGGAATTTACTGCGGGAATTTCAGTCTGTCCATATATCTCAATATAGTTGTCATAACTGTTGATGACTTTTTTAATATGTAACCGAGTTTCACGGATGGTGATTTTTTCAACGAATTCGTCTATGTCCTTGATTTTTTTCGATGCCAACCACCGACTCATACGTCCTGGACCGCCGTTATACGCACCAGAAACCAACATTGCATTACCATCAAACTTTGAGTTCAAATAGCCGATATATTTTGTTCCCATGCGGATATTAATCTCGGGGATTTTGAGCATTGATGTGCGGAATCGTTGGATATTGAGTTGTCTTGCAAGTTCTCTTCCTGTAGCAGGCATGATCTGCATTAGTCCAATTGCCCCCGCCCAACTTATTGCATCTGAACGGTATCTACTTTCCTCTAAAATCATTGCATAAATCAAAGCACTTTCTACCTTATATTGCTCGGAATACTTTTCAACATACTTTTCATAATGTAGTGGGTAAAGGAGTTTGCGTATTTTGGCTAATTCGTCAGTGGATTGATTTGCAAATGATGGACTTAAAAGTGCTCTGTCTACTACCTCGCGAGCTTTGTCAAATCTTTGTAGTTTTTCGTAGCATGTAGCCAAAGCATAATAACATTCTTTAGCAGCAGTTGGTGTTTTGTCAATGAAATGTGTTAACAGATAGACACCATCCTCATAAAGTCTTAGTTTCATCAATGTTGGTAAGTGTTCTGGACATGATTCATGCTGTATTAATTTATCATCAGGTACTGCTTTAGGTTCCAATTCGGAAGTAGTGATTTTAAGTATTGCCTTCGCTCTTGCACTGTAATACCAATAACGTGCCTTTGCTACCTCATCATATATTTCTTGTGCGAGTTCAGGTTTATTTTGCCGTTCTCGAATTTTTGCCATCCAGAAGTGTGCACCCATTGCATATCGATTTCCTGGAAAATTATCCTTTAAACCTTCGAAAGCCTTATAACTTTTTTCATACTGTTTTTCATCAAATCTCTGCCAACCAATTCGCCATGCTGCCCAATCAGCATACGGACTACCGGGTTCAACTTCTATCAATCGTGAATACGCATTTAACGCCAACTCCGTTTTATTCCGTTTATCATGTATTTGTGCGATATCGTAAAGTGCATTATCAACCATTTCACTCCATGGATATGCTTTCACGAAACTTTCGAGCCGATTTACTGCAGTTGTTAGACTTCCCTTACTCCTATAGCATTGTGCAATCTGATAATGTGCTCGCGTTAAGTAGTCGGTTTTGGATCCAAGTGTTACAACAGAATTGTAATTTTTGGTGGCGGTATTATACCACTTTCGACCTTGATTAGCGAGTCCCAGGTGGTAAAGTGCACGTCCCTTTAGTTTCTCATCCGAACTTTGGGTAAGTGGCGTAAATTCGTTGACTGCTGATTTCCAATTGCCTTGGTAATAATGAACTAAACCACAATTCATTTTGTCACCCACAGTTAACTTAAGAGACTTGTGATCGTTTGCAAGCATTTTCAATTTCCCAACAGCATCTTCTGCCACTTCATCAGATTGCTTATGACGAATCAGTTCTTGGTGTATGTGAAAAGCCTCCTTATAGTTTTCTAATCCTTCTTCACAACGTGCTAATCCGTATTTAGCTTTCCGTGCGTATGTTGGGTGGTCTAATATACTAGCTAAAATGGCTTTTGCATGTGTATATTGTTTTTCATTGAGGTGGAGTTCAGCTAAGTTCCATTTTGCTTCTGATTGATATACACTCTTCGGATAATTATTTACAAGTTGAGTATACCATTTTATTGCTTTCGGATCATTTTTCATTTCTTCGTAAAGCTTAGCAAGACGAAATGCTGCTGTGGCTGCAAGTGGATATTCTTTTGTTATAACCCTAACATAATTACCAACTGCTTTAGGACGATTCTTTAGTTTTTCATAGGTATAGCCGAGTGCATGGTGAATCTCAAGTTTGTCTGTTCTGGACATATCTGTGTGTAGCAAACTTTCTAATTTTGGAGCAGCACGTTTAAAGTCACCATTATCTATGAGCGCAAATGCACTCTCACGTATTGGGTTTCTATCTTCCTCGGCATAGATATTCATGCATATTATGCCGTGAATATTACCAAGTAATAATATAACTATAAGGTAATTCAGTATTTTTGAAGTTGGCGTTTTAGCAAAAAGACACATGTTTGTATTAAGCAGGATTAGAATCTGCTTTTCCTCCTAATAGGAAATCCTATAATATTGAAATGCTATTACTATATTTGTATTTAAAATGACATCGTAGATTTTCTTATTCTTCAAAATAATAATTATAACGTCAGATTATACGGAATGACAACAAAATTTTGTGTTACAAGAGAAATATCGGTAAGAGATTCCTTTAAAATGCTGTTTTATATTTCCTCGGTGAAGATTTTCTTAGGTGATAGTATTTGAAAGTAGGAGCATCATATCCTTACCTCATGAATTGTGACTTATGTCTCATGAAAATGTGACCTTTTGCAGCCACTGCGACGTTTTGCATCCAGTCAGGACAAGGAATGTGACGCGAATTTCGCTTTTTTTTTGGGGCACCTTTTTGGTTCTGTTTCAATCAACATATAAGTTTAAATTTAAGAACATACCTGTCGTCAGTGGAATCAACGCATTTTAAGATAATTGTTGATTCACTATTCACTAAGGATATACTTCTGAGTTTATAAAGTCTGGTTTCACACATCATTAGGATCCTCAATATCTCTTAGAGTATCTCGCCTCGTGTAGTTAATATTTTCTGAAATATAAACACGTGTTAATTATACATAAACTTTTTGTGTATGTCAAATAAAAAAATAGAATTTTATATTGGATATATATTGGTTACTATATTTAACGGATGATGGGTGTAAGAAATATCAGGTTTTGTTACATAAGTGAATAATGGTATTTGTTTATTGATGGATTTAGTTGTAAGATTATAAAAAAAATGATATACTTTCATCAGATATATTGATATAGAGGAGAAAACCATGGAAATTGTTGCACTTGGAAAAACGGGTTTAGATGTTTCACGACTCTCAATTGGTACTGGGTCAAATGGTTGGAATGGACGTTCAAATCAGACAGATTTAGGTTTTGAAGCTTTACGTGACCTACTATTATTTGCACACGAAAAGGGAGTTACATTTTGGGATTCTGCTGATCAGTACGGTAGCCATCCACATATCAAAGAGGCTCTCAAACATGTTCCCAGGAGTAGTGTAACTATAACAACGAAAACTGTTTCTCGAACTGCTGAAGAGGTAGAAGCAGATGTCAAGAGATTTCTCAAAGAGATCGATTCTGACTATGTTGATATTGTTTTACTTCACTGCTTAACACAATACGATTGGCCAAACCGATATCCGGATGCTATGGAAGCACTATCGCGTTGTAAAGAACAGGGATTAATTCGTGCCCATGGTGTATCTTGCCACGACTTCGGTGCATTTCAAACATCTGCCATGACCGATTGGGTTGAAGTTGTTTTGGCACGGATAAATCATGCTGGTGTACAAATGGACGCTTCACCCCCAGATGTTATCCGTACCCTGGAACAGATGGCGTTCTCAGGTAAAGGAATCTATGGAATGAAGGTCTTAGGTATGGGTAAATTGGCAAAAGATACAGAAAGCCAACGGGATGCAATTGAATTTGTGATGGGATTACCGTGTGTTCATGCGATGACTATTGGTATGACATCTCGTGCTGAAGTGAATGCAAATGTATCAGTTGTAAATGAATTATCGGGGAATGGTATATAATATATTTTTATTTTAGTAGCGCGAGATGTCCCTCCAATTATTATTGAGATGGACACTCGCGCTGTTTATTATAGAAAGAAGTGAATGCGAGTAATACGATGGACAAATATGAAATAGTTATCGGTTTAGAAATTCACGCAGAATTATGCACTGAGAGTAAGTTGTTTTGTAACTGTGCTTATACTTTCGGAGCATCCGCAAATGACTGTACATGTCCAATTTGCTTAGCTATGCCCGGAACACTACCAGTTATCAATAAACGTGCATTGGAATATGCAATCCGGGCGGGATTGGCTATGAATTGTGAAATTACTACATATAGTAAATTTGATCGGAAAAACTATTTCTATCCGGACCTTCCGAAAAACTATCAAATATCACAGTACGACCTGCCTTTATGTAAAAATGGTGAGGTAACATTTGACTTTAATGGAGAATTACGAACTGTTGCCCTTCGGAGGATACACCTTGAAGAAGATGCTGGAAAATCCATCCATGCTGAAGTCACTGGAGATCCCACCAGAAGTTTTATGGATTTCAATCGCGCGGGTGTGCCTTTAATGGAGATTGTAAGTGAACCCGATATTCACTCTCCTGAAGAAGCGATTGCCTATTGCCGTGCTGTCAAAGAGATATTAGAATACATTGAAGTTAGTGATTGCAATATGGAGGAAGGAAGTCTCCGTTGTGAACCGAATCTCTCTCTACGACCGAAAGGTAGCAAGGAATTGGGTACACGCACTGAGATAAAAAACAAAAACTCTTTTCAAGAATTATTGGATGCAATGCAATACGAGGTGAAACGACAGGCACGAATCCTTGATGCTGGCGGTGAAGTCGTCCAAGAAACACTACTGTTTGATGCGAGTACTGGCAAGACGGTTGCGATGCGAGGCAAAGAAGAAGCAGACGATTATCGCTATTTTCCAGAGCCAGACCTTGTTCATATTCAAATTGACGATGAATGGATTGAAGAAATTCAACCAACACTTCCTGAACTTCCCGCTGATCGACGCAATAGGTTCATTCAGGAATATAACATATCTCTTGAAAACGCTGAATTCCTTACTACTACACGACAGATAGCAGACTTTTTTGATGAAGCTGCACATCTTAGTAAAGAACCATCAATCTGTGCCAACTGGATAATGGGTGACCTAAGTCGCTTGCTCAATACAGTTGAGATTGAGATCCAGAATTCTAAAGTTACACCAGCACATCTAAGTGAACTCATTCAATTGATAAAAAACAACACTATCAGTGGAAAGATTGCCAAATCTGTACTTGATGATGCTTTTGATACAGGTAAGATGCCAAAACAGATTGTAGAAGAAAAAGGTTTGTCACAGATTACGGATACCTCCGAGATCGAGTCAATCGTTCTACAAGTAATTGAGGATAACCCTGGTCCTGCCCAGGATGTTCGTGATGGCACGAAAAAAGCAATCGGATTTCTGGTTGGTCAGGTAATGAAGGCTACACAAGGAAAGGCAAATCCTCAGCTGGTAAATCAGATTTTAGCACGTATATTAACAGCAGATTGATTGTAATAATCAACGAGTAAGAATCATTAAAGGGTTAATAATGAAACTATCAGAAAATCAAGAAGTTGTACAGAATCTTAAACAGATTCTAATTGATTATCCAGGGCTGAATTTTGATGCCGAGAGTTCAGCGCATGTTGATAATAAGTTAATTGTTAAGGTTACAACAGAAAATAAATACGATGTTAATACTGCAATCGATATTGCTAGAAAATTAATAATAGCAACAGGGGATCAGTACATAGCTCAATTTCTCTCAGAATTTAATGGGACATCTCAGGCGAATATGACAGGTTTTATTATATGTCAAGTAACATCACATAGAAATGTCAGAATAACCTATCCGGATAAAAGAACAGGAATATTGGAAGTAGATATAGTAGAAGGTCTGAAACCCTCACTTCAATTAAATGATCCACATCTGTTGCTTTATGCTAAAGATAATGTATTGGAAATTCAACTTAATATTTATGCTCCACCCAACTATCGCAAATTTATAAGATGTCATACTATAAGAATTAATGTAAACTATGACCAGAATTTAGAAAATACAAATTTCCTGAACGTTGAAGTCGATAAAATAGACAATGGCACCGATTAACAAGACTAAAAATGGAGTGTGATGGATGAAGTTAACAAGATATATGAATCTTTGTAAATATATAGATTTACTATCTTCTAAAACTTTGTTTTTACCACGCTATGACAATTTAGGGGATTCGTATGAAGGGTGCTTAGGTCATATTCCTACCGATATATTCATAAAAAAACAAACGGATTATATTAGTCGAATATCTACAAGACCGCTAAAACCGCTGACTATTGCTAAAGAATTTCTAGAAGTTTTTGAACCATTGCTCTACCATGAATTTTTGAGAGAATTCACTTTTGTGAGTTGTTGGCATCAGAGTGAAATAGAATCTATACCCATGTGGAAAATGTATGCAGATAAGGGTATAATGATAAAATCTGATTTGTGCTCATTGAAAAGCAGTTTAGGAATAAGTGCTGAGAGTTACCAACACTCCATTGTATTTCAAGAAAACCATGACATAGACCCATGTAATGGGTATGATATATTTTTTGAAACCGAAAAAGTAAAATATGTAACACGTGGAAGCTATATAGAACCTGTTGGTTCAGCTCGGTATTTTCATAAACAGCTTGAATATAGTTCCGAGAGAGAATTACGTGTAATTATGCAACTACACTTATCACCCGAACAAAGATTTAACCTACCACATGTTTTTGACAATATGGACATTTCTTCTTTCCATACAACAAAGATTAAGGATGTAATCCATCAAGTTTGGAACGATATTAAAATTACATATAAGAAACATGCATCTCTATTAGATGTAGGTTTTTCTGGATGTGGCGTGCGTTGTCCGGTGAATATTCAGTCTTTAATTAAGGAAGTCGTTGTAAGTCCAGAGAGTTCGGATTCTGAAATTAAAGAAATTGAATCCTTAAATCAAAAATTTGGTCTAGGAGTAGATGTTAAGAAATCAGAAATACAAATCGCACCATCTGTCACTAAATTTAGTGCCCGTTTATCTGATGAAGTGATAATAGAACTTGAATTTTAACTAAAGATATGGAAAAATTATCGTGCGACGAAAAGAATCTCCACTTTCTTCTAAAGCAACAGAAAACGTTACACACAGTGTTTTCTCTTCTAAACGGATAGTACAAACTCCTCCATTAGATTTACCTGAATTTCTGATACCAAATACAAGATTAAAGATGGATGGTCTGAAATTACTTTGTCATCTACCTGAGGAATCTATACCTGTTGCGTTTCTTGACCCGCAATATCGAGGTGTACTTGATAAAATGAAATATGGTAATGAGGGAAAGAGTAGAGAGAAACGTAGAAGTTCATTGATGCAAATGTCGGAAGAATTGATTGGCGAATTCATTCAGGGTATTGACAATGTGCTTATTCCGTCTGGACATCTATTTCTGTGGATGGACAAATTTCACCTTTGTCAAGGTTTCAAAACATGGTTTGAAGGTACACAGTTAGACATTGTAGATTTGATCGTTTGGAATAAGGACAGATTTGGAATGGGTTATAGATCGCGAAGAGTTTGCGAATATTGTGTTGTTCTGCAAAAGCATCCACGAAAGGCTAAAGGTGTATGGAAAATACACAACATTCGTGATGTTTGGCTTGAACGAACCAAGACAAAAGAACATCCTCATCAAAAACCTATCGGCTTACAAGGGGAACTCATTGCTGCCGTCAGTAATGAAGGGGACTATGTTATTGATCCAGCAGCGGGTTCTTTTTCTGTCATGGAAGCAGCACTCTCAAAGGGACGAAATTTTATTGGGTGCGATCTGGGTAAAATGGAGAAAACACGAATATAGAATCTCTGGTTGGATATGATTACTAATGTAATAAATCAAGCTATAACGCTTATGTGATTATTAGAGAATTAACAGAGGGTGGTTTATAAATAATGTTCTACCGCTTTCTGTTGCGTTGTTTCAAAAACAATTATGAACCACCCTCAATTAACTTCCTCAATGAGATGTCATTATTTACAACATGATCTTCAAGGTTTTGTGCTTCAAGAAGACAGTCAAACTAAAATTAATGCATGAACAATGGTCAAATTATTCTCTCATCTGTAACAAAAAGATTCGGTGATACAGTTGCTGTTGATAATGTATCACTGCAGATAGAGGGCGGTGAGTTTTTTTCTTTACTCGGACCAAGTGGGTGCGGTAAAACGACTACATTACGCATTATCGGTGGGTTTGTCCATCCCACTTCAGGTGATGTCTATATCAATAACGACCAGATGCAAGAAACACCACCTTATCGTCGTCCTGTCAACACTGTCTTTCAAAATTATGCTCTGTTTCCACATAAAAATGTCGCTCAGAACATTGCATTTGGATTACAGATGAAGAAACTTCCTAAATCGGAAATTGCGAATGCTGTAGAACGTTCACTTGATTTAATTAAGTTGTCTGGATACGGTGATCGGAAACCGAACGAACTTTCTGGTGGGGAAAGACAGCGCGTTGCGCTTGCGCGGGCATTAATCAATGAACCGTCAATCCTACTCTTAGACGAACCCCTTTCAGCACTTGACCAAAAACTTCGCAAACAGATGCAGTTGGAACTGAAGGCACTCCAACGAAAGGTCGGTATTACATTCGTTTATGTTACGCATGATCAGGGAGAAGCGTTGGCGTTGTCAGATCGGATAGCGGTGATGAACGAAGGGAGAATCCTACAGGTTGGGACACCATCAGAGATATATGATTTGCCCAAAAACCGTTTTGTAGCGGACTTCATCGGTACTTCTAACTTTATTGAGGGAACGCTGATTAGTACTGATGGAGATGTTGCTGAGGTAGGTTCAGATACCGAACCGTCATTTAAATTTGTCTGTAATTACAATGGTAATCTACAAGTAGGTACACCTGTTACAATTGCAGTGCGACCAGAACGAATTGAAATATCACAAGAACCGAATCCTGATATACCAAATTGTTTGCAAGGTTCAATTCAGGACGAGAGTTACCTCGGAACAACTGTTCAATATACAGTGCAAACCGATTATCCGTCGTCTATTATCGTTAATCAGCAATGGCGAAGCATTGATACCTTACCAAACATTATAAACGAACAGAGTAAAGGTGAGGACAAGACACTTCGGTATCAACAGGGAGATACGGTATACCTACAATGGTTACCTGAGAATGCGATCCTCTTAAGTACAGATACGGATTAGGCACGAATTGGTAAGTTGACCTTTCCATTATCGTTCTGTTGCGATGTTAAGAAACCGATAATGATTTGCACAACTTTGTGTCCTTCACTACCGGGTGATACCGGTTTTCCACCTTCTGCAACGAGTTTCACCGTCTCTTGTACACCTGCAGGAATGCCAACAACATCCCACGATGGTGCTTCAATTGACTCGGGTGAATCCCCTTGGTGAATTGTTGCTCCATTATCACTAATTAGAATATATCCGTTTGTCCCAACAATCTCCAATCTGAATCCGGATTGAGTAGTTTTAGGTCCGCCAGCATAGTAACCGCGCACACCGTTGGCAAAGTGGATATAACCGTGTGCAGATGGTTCAGTTGATGGATCGTGTCCACCATCCCCTTTATATTCGCTGTATTCTTCGTATCCATCTTCCAGTTCTGCAGAGACCCATTCGGGTGTTGAGTCAGCAAAATAACAGATTGCATCAACACAATGTGTGCCGTTACGAAACAACATTGCGCGTCCACCACTTAACGTGCCGATAACATATTGAACATCACCAATTCGACCACCACCAACGATTTCTTCTCTGGTGTATCGCCACAAAGGTTGCCATCTACGCGTATGGTCAATTGATAGAATTGTACCGTTTTTATCTGACGCTTCCAGCATTCTGTCGGCATCTGCAACGTTAGTTGCCATCGGTTTTTCGCAAAATATACCTTTGACACCTGCGTTTGCAGCATCTACGACAAGGTCTGCATGCCGATGGTCAGAAGTAGCGACCGTTACTACATCCAAATTTTCTTGTTCAAGCATCTCCTGATGATTGGTATATAGCGAGATGTTGTCCCAATTGTCCTGATATTTTGCTTTGAAAGCATCCAATGTGCTTTGGACGAAATCACATCCTGCGGCTAATTCCACATTCGGTAGACCCACTAATCCAGACGCGTGGATTGTCCCAATTCCACTACAACCTATCACTCCAACACGTAGTTTTGCCATGTTCTTGTCCTCCTCATTACCAAGTCAGATTCCATGAAGATTAACGTATCACCTCAGAAATGATTGTATGTTACAGTAGAATTGGTGTCAAGTATTTTTATGGAGACGATCTGATATATACCTATAATCGAAGGCACACGCATAAGTGTTGAACACGTATTAGGTTTATAGGCAAATGGTATGTCCAATGAAGGGGTTATTGCTGATTATCCAGATCTAAGTGAAGAGAGCATTCGGGTAGTTATTGGATATGCATCCGTCTACACTTCGCAACGAGATTGTTCTTGGTGCTCCACCTAACCCTTAAAACCCATCAGTATGCCAAAAGACATGGTGTGACCGGATGTCTTGTCTGATAGACTCTACTTGGTAATGCATGAGGTCTGGAAATACATCTATCCGTTTTTTCGCAAACTCTGATGGTAGGGCTGATGGTTGAATAACACGATACATCGTACTTCCATAAGAATCTATTGATGAAGATTTGAATCCATCAGCAATCGGCGCGGGATACTCTAAGATAAGGCTTTCCTCACCCATCTGTGTGATTATATCTGATAGCATAACTTCAAAAAGGTCTTTTGCTCCGTTCTCTGCGAACAATTCCTCTGACGCAACAAACTCCTTGACACCCAATTCTCCATCCCGTCTTCTAACGGATACATAACCATCAATGACACCGTCGCGTTCAGCAATCCAAGCCTGCGGAGATTCGGTTTTTACCCAATTTGTCCAATATGCAATGTCATCCCTAACGAAAGCACCGTTGAATTTGCGGGAATAGGAATCGTAGATTGAAGCGAGTTGTTTAACCTCACCTGTATCCTGAAAGTTGATTGGTCGAATATTCCACGTCTGTTGTTTTCTACCAACAACACTTTTCTTCGCATAGTAACGTGGAACACTTTCCCATCCTTCAATAGAATAGATTCGTTGGCTGCCGTGGAGCATAGAGATAGCAATTCCTCTGCTTTCCATGAACTGAATGGAATCTTTGAGAAGTTGTGTTGCGAGACCACGTTTACGATATTCCGGTCGTGTACTTACTTCCCCGATGCCACCAACGGAAACTGGTTCACCGTGGAAGTACATCTGTCGGATAAATACGCGCACAGTGCTGACAATTGTACCATCATCAACAGCAACACGTATTCCCTCAACATCACGCCACGGATCGTTATACCAATGATTGGAGAAATATTGACGATCTGCAGAAAAGACATGGCTGACGTGGTCTAACCATAACTCAAATTCATCAGGATAAAGTGCACGAATCTCCATAGCTGCATGACTCCATCAAAACTTAATCGTCAACTCACCGAGGAACTGACGTGCTTCATTTCGGCTACCAAATACCTCATAGAGATCACCAGAGACATCGTAAAACTTTCGGATAAAATTACGGCTTGTTTCAGAAGGATTGAGATCTGCATAGCGTAACCACAGATTTGTGCGTGACCATAAATCCCAATTGAGTTCAAGAACCGTTGAACTTGCATCACCTTCGTCTAATCTGCGTTGTTTATTTAGATCTTGGAAAAGTGCATCCTGTGTGAGATCAGATGTCCCGTCAACGCGACCTACGGATAGGTTTATTTCTTTATACCGATACGGATTTGGATTTATGATATACTTCAGATTTGCAGCAATAGCATTTTCTAATGCCTCTGTCTCAAAATCAAAACTATCCTCAATTTTTGCTGGAGTGGTATACCGCTCATCTTGTTCGGCATAGGTCAGTTCATCAAGTAAAGTTAGATGCCAACGTTCTGAAAGGCTATATGTCCATCCGAATAGATTCTTAAGTTCTAACTGGTTAAGCTTATCTTCTACATCGGTTGAGAAGTCGATATCTTCATAATCTTCACTATAATTGTTATTCAAATTTGCGACTCTGGTGCTGTAAAAACCGTTCATGTGAGAAGGCTTCACGGTAAATCCGGTGATAGAATATTTTGCTATGGTAAAATCACTTATATCTCGTAGGTATAGATATCCCGATGTATCAAGAGCAAGAAAAGTTAGGTCATGCTTCTCTTCACTCAGTTGATCTGTTTCATATATTATTCGTCCAATATACCTTCCGTTGTTATCGAATTTCTGAACGCGTGAGATGACGTTATGAAATAGTGTCAATCTGATATCTGCACGTTTTAGTTCTTCTGCAAGTTCTTTATCGTCTTCATCATATTCTTTATCGTCATAGTAGCGTAGATATTCTGCTTCTTCAAGCAGTCGTAAACGTCGGTTAAAATTAGCAGCATCAACTGTCGTGTTGGGATTATACGCAAAAGGTCCATATTGAGGTCGAGTTGCATTTGTTATTGTATCTGCAAGTTCTGCTTGGCTGGGTGTGCTTTCCGTTAGCTGCGTCAATGTTGGTGAAAGTGCAATTACTTCTGGTAATCCCCCGACTTTTCTTCGGAATTTGCTGGAATCCTTGACCAACACTTCACCTGTGGGTAGTGTCGTTATAGCCATTGGTTTTACAAACTCACCGTTGTTACGTCCTTTTTGACCAAAACTATTTACATGTTTTCCATCACGATTAAATTTAACTATTCGGTGATTCCCAGTATCCGCAATGAAAATGTTTCCACGAGCATCAATCGCGATGTCAGCAGCATCCTTATCAAATTCACCATCTCCCGCACCATACCTACCGAATGTCAGGACTTTTTCACCATCAACCCTGAATTTATGTATTCGTCCTCGTTTAGCATCCAAAACATATAATTGACCATCATCACTAACAGCGACACGTAGAGCGCGGTCGTGTCCAGTTGGTTGTATACCGAAAGCAGTTTTACCATTTTGATCAATTATTAACTTTGCAGGTAAAACTACACCTGGTTTTTCGTCAACAGGAGCGACAAAGTATGTGTGTAGCAACTCACCCTTTGGACTAAATTTGTGGACACACGGTGCGTACATATATATTTTGGGATCATTAGTTTCTGCCATGTGGTGTGCGGTTATATCTGCAACATAGATATTTCCTATGTTATCTACGGCAAGGTGTCCTGGTTTACGGAGGATGTTATCCGAGGATTCTGGGGCTTCGGGAATTTGGAATAGGAATTGTCCAGTTGGAGATAATTTCTGTATAAGACGATTATCTGTATCACTGACATAGATGTTTTTATTGAATGCAATGTGAATTTCTTTGCCAAATGCCCCTTGAGATGAACCTTTACCAGAAAACGTATGTTCCAGTTTAATGAAGTCTATAGCAGTTGCAGTCCTCAGATTTGCGCTTTGAAAAAGAAATGTTAATGTAAATAAGAGAAGTAAAAGGACATGATTTGATTTGGAGGGGGTCAATTTATTCATGAATAACCTTTGCTGTTTTTATATATAATATCAATTATATGTTGAGATGTCAAGTCTCAAATTTATGATGGGTGTGTAAAGTATTGGTAATTATAGTGGATTATAGAAATAATTCTACATTTCCTCTGTAGGAGCGATCTCCGAATCGCGACAGAACTTAGGAGCAGTCGGGAATCGGAGTTCCCTCCTACATCTCTATATGTCCCATTAATTCTAAAGTTCACCATAATATATTTGTTTAAGGAATTCGTCCTATATATGAAAACACCTATCTAACTTTGTAATTGAATATATCTGATAAAGATATTACACACCCAATTATAATTTGTTATACATGTATAATCTTATGGATACAGTAATTTATGGAGTGTGCCACCCAAAATCTCCGCTTTATCATCATCCGAGATAAAGGTGCAGTGTGTCCTAAATGCTTCAATTGAATGTTGATATGTCATAAAGTTGCGAACAACTGGATAGTCAGAACCCCAACAGAGACGAGAAGCACCAAAATGTTCATAGAGTGCACGGACAATCCTATGCGTATCCGTATAGGGGTATTCCCAAGAGACCTTTGAAACATAGGCGAATCCTGACATTTTCACGTAGATATTGGGTTCTTTTGCCGATGCGAGTACTTCTTCCAATTGTGGATATGGAGGTGCTTCATCAGCACGTGCACCTGCCATGTGATGACACAAAAATGGAATAGTAGGAAACTGTGCAGCCAGTTTTCGGAGTGGAACGTGTTGATGACTACCC
The DNA here is from genome assembly GCA_026710795.1 of Candidatus Poribacteria bacterium. Lineage (GTDB taxonomy): Bacteria > Poribacteria > WGA-4E > WGA-4E > WGA-3G > MSPOR6. The sequence goes on along the minus strand of JAPOQK010000031.1, from coordinate 2,973 downwards.
ATCGCTATGCTTGCAATCAGTTCAAGATCTGCGGTTGTCTGAAAGAACCGTTGTCCTTCATTTGAAAAAAACCAACTTCCGTCATCATCTCCTCTTAGGTAATGCGTGTAACCTTTAAGGTTATATGTTTCTGCAGCCGTCTTTAGTCTATCTGCAGCACCGTCTGTATGGTATGTATCTGTCCATGCACAATCAACATCAGCAAACTGAATAAGTCTATCTGGATATCGTTTGACACAATCGGCAGCATAGTCATTGTTGTCAGGATTTCTATCAATACGTGCACAGATAAGTACTGCCTTATCAACAATATGCAAATCCATTTCGTGGAGGAGTTGTTCAACTTTACCACGGCTTTCATCGTCTGGAACAGGTGGTTGGTAGGGCCAACGAGACCACGCATGTGTGTGAGAATCAATAATCATTGTAGTTTCCTTTGATTAAAAATGGGTTCTTAAGAATATAATTACGAAGTGTCTAATTCTTCTGAAGATAATCCAAGCATTAACTTTCCCAACTCACGTTGATTTATATTATCTGGTTTTACTATGCCAACAATTTTACCGTTATACATTACTGCAATCCTATCACACAAATAAAGAAGTTCATCAAGGTCAGATGAGACGAGTATAACCGATTTTCCTCGGTTGCGCGCTTGAATTAATCGTGTATGCACAAAATTCGCTGCATGAATGTCTAATCCACGTGTTGGATGTGCAGCAATAATGAGTAGAGGATCTCCAGATAATTCACGTGCAATTACAACTTTCTGCTGGTTTCCACCTGAGAGTGTTTTTATTGGATCCGCAATATCCCTAACGCGAATCTGGTACTTATCCAAGGCATTCATAGAGAATCGTTGTATGTTTTTAGATTTAAGTAGTACATTATGGGAGAACAATGTCTGTTGATGTTTTCCGATAATAAAGTTCTCATCAATACGATTATTTAGACTAACTCCGTGGCGATGTCTGTCTGCTGGAAGGTGTGCCATCTTTTTCTTACGTATTTCAGCAGATGATGCATTGGCTATTGATTCACCGTTTAATGTGATTTTTCCTGACTGAATTTTCCTTAAACCTGTCAACATTTCAACAAGTTCGGTTTGTCCATTTCCTTCCACACCAGCAATTCCAACTATTTCACCTGAAAAAACGTCAAGATTTATTCTATGAAGTAGTTTCTTGTCTGTGTCCGAACTAATCGTTACATCTTCAATGTTTAATATTGGATTTACATTTTCAATCTCTTTTCGATCAATTTCGCTTTGATGTATCTGTTCACCAAGAATATGTTCTGCTAATTGATTCGGATCTGTATCGACAATAGGACAGGTGGCAACGGTTTTCCCACGTCGCATCACTGTGACAGTATCCGCTATCGTCATAACTTCATCAAGTTTATGAGTAATTATGATAATACTCCTACCCTTTCTTTTGAGATTACGCATACATTCAAACAATCCCTCAATTTCTTGTGGAACAAGCACGGCAGTCGGTTCATCCATAATCAATATATCTGCACCGTGGTAGAGGACTTTAAGGATTTCTGTGTGTTGTTGTGTACCTATTGGTAGGGATTCTATAGGAATGTTCAAAGGAACATCAAAACCGAGTTGGTCAGCGAGTTCATTTATTTCATCTTCCGCTCTGTTCACATCGAGGAGTGTTCCTTGTTTTACTGTCTCTTTTCCTAAAAAGATATTCTGAAGTGCTGTAAAAGCGGGTATAAGCGTGAAGTGTTGCTGAATCATTCCCAAACCCAGTTTCATCGCTTTTCGTGGTGAAGAGATAGTCACAGGCTTTCCATTATAAAGTATATTACCTGAATCTGGTTGATAAAGTCCGTAAAGGATTTTCATCAATGTGGATTTACCAGCACCATTTTCACCAACAATAGCATGGATTTCACCTTGTTGTAGAATAAAGTCCACATTTTCGTTAGCACATACATGTCCAAAATTCTTATTGATTCCATGCATTTCAATAATCGGTGTCCGTGTCATTTTATTTTTCCGCTATAATTGCACGTGGGTGTGTAAAGTTTTTTGCATAAAAAAGGAATGAAAACACCATGCACAAGACTTCGGACATCATATTTGACTGTGAATTGTTTGTGTTTATCTTGTAATTTCATTAGATTTTTCTTCCATATAAAAAGGTTACCGTTTTGTGTCTAATTTCTGCATAACGGTAACTTTTGGTGTTTTTCACTGGTTTTAGTTCCTGTCTGGGTTTATGGGTTGTTTCCATCGGTTTTTTTGAATGTAAAAAAAAGAAAAACGGTAACCTTTGTCCTACTTGATTTTTGTCGGTTTTTTGGCTATTTTTTAATTGTCTAATATACTGTCGTAGGTCGCTTTGTTTGCTCCGACCGAGTGTGTAAAGTTTTGGCAGCTATGCTATACACCTGTCGCCCCGCTGGGACTTGTTATATGTGGATCAACGCTAACTATACACCTTTCGCCTCTCCGAGGATATCGTAAATGCCTCTCAGCACCAGAGGTGCGGAATGTGTATAGAACCCACGCATCTCATAAAGAAGCAAAGCACCAGCGGTGCGAAAGGTGTATCACAACATTCGGGTATCCAATACCTCTCAACCAAAGACATGATCTTATTTGACATCTGAATGCTGTTAGGAAATCGCTTACCGGACCTAATGAAAATTAAAATTACCGATTTAATAACCTAATCTTCATTTAGATTGTGTCCGAATAGACGCAAACTAACAGTTTGTGCTACAAAAAGAGCCATTATATATTAGAAATGGTATAATATTCTGTCGAAGGTCGCCTCTACAGAATGTAAGATGTCGGAGGTCGCTTTGCTCGCTCCGACCTACAAATCGTGTTATTTTCCAACGTTTATAAAAGATACAGTTTTGTGCCTTTTTTTACTTTACTGTGTCTTTTCGTTGTTGTGGTATGTGTGTTGTGCCTTCCTGAGTTTGTGGGTTGTTTTTCTCGGTTTT
>JAPOQK010000021.1 GCA_026710795.1 Candidatus Poribacteria bacterium | reverse complement strand
TTTGTTTTTACCGCCTTATTCCCCAGATTACAATCCGATTGAACACGACTTCGCTAATATAAAGCGGCTCAGAAAATATAACTCAGAGAAAGAACTTACCGAAATTATAGATATGTTCAAGTAATTCTAAAATCTACTATACTAAGAAATTACGTCGTAGGTTGGGTTGAGTAACGAAACCCATAAATCAACGGTGTGAATATCCTGTTGGCATTCAGCCAAATCAACGGTATGAATGCCATCGGCAGAATACGCGTATGGTATTCGGCGGGTGTCAATTTAAGAAAAAATTACTGGATGTTATCTGGTGGGAGGGCTTTGTCCGCCCGATTTTCTTTTGTAGGAGCGACCAAGAGGCCGCTCCTACAAATATCACTCAGCAAATGATACTTTATTTATTAGAAATGGTATTAGATATACTTGTTGGCTAAAACATATAATTCGTATAATCCACAAAATTAGTGATTCTATAAAAGAATAGCATTATGGAGAAATGAGCCATCCTAAATGTTCATTATGCAGATAAGGAAGCAGCATGTTCCGTAATTTACGATGGGCATGGTGTAAGTGGGTTTTAATAGTTCCCTCAGATCTATTCAAACGTGATGCAATATCTTTTATCGGTAGTTCCTCATCATAACGCAAATGAAAAACCCTTCTTTGACCGGTAGGTAGTCTACTTACTGCTTCACCAATGATATTTTCTAATTCCTTATTTTCAAGAAATTGGGTTTGAGGAGTACGATTTTCCACAGTATAAAGTATATCATCAGAGTATTCTGGTATTTCTTCCAGACTCTTTATATACTGCTTGTTCTCTTTGCGATAGAAATCAATAATACAATTGATAGCAATTTTATATATCCAACTATATAAAGCAGAATCACCTCTAAATTTTGGTAGTGCTTTCCAAGCTTTCAGGAATACCTCTTGACAAATATCCTCAGCAGTTTCTCGGTCAGACACTCGATGGAAAATCAAATTATAGATTCTTTGTCTATATTTGCTTACAATCGGGTTAAATGCTTCTGAATCTCCCTTCTGTGTCCGTATAATAAGTTCCTTTTCATCAAGAAAACTTAGTTCCACATGCGTTACAATTGACTTATCCATGTATCTCCTTATATATCTAAACAGTGGTCTGTTCCTACATAAAATAACAGTATTTGTAAACACAATTCACTTTAAGAATTAATTATTGTTATCCAATTTGAATGGTTAACGAAGGAATTGCCTTTTTCCTCCTTGTAGTTTTACTTCCTTGCCATCTTTTACCATTGTTACTTGTTTATCTCGTATTTCAGTTATTGTAGCTTTTCCGATGGAGTCCCCGATTTTGACTGTATGTAATTGTTTTGATTTTGTTTCCAATATAAACGCTTTGGAATTATTTTTATTCTTTGTACTTGCGGTGCCAATAAGGACATACTCCTCTGGTTTTTTGGGTGGTTTCCATCCAAGCCGTCTAAAGATATTGTTGTCAATTATCGGTTGATAGAACTCATCTGTGTTCTTACTAATAGCGTCTTTGTTTTTCTTTGGTATTGATTTGTTAACGTGTGGATTTAAGGGTGTTTTTTGCGTAGGTTGGTCTATTGAAGTATTTGGACGTGGATCGTTCTGTTGGTACAGAAACGCTCCAAATGTTATTATTAACAAAAGAAGGAAACCCGCGAATGATACTCTTTTGATAGTCATGGCGATTTATATCCTTTAAAGTTATCATAAGTAGACCAGTATATATATTAGAGAACTATTGGAACGTAAACTCGGTATAAGTAACTATTACACCACAATTTTCAATTAGAAATTGAATCTACTGCTGCTATAAGGCAAATTGAAAATAATAAATACTAACCGCTTTAAAACTGAATTCACGTTAATTTATAGTAGAATTTAGAATTACTTTAGACAGTTATAGTCCGTAGGTCGGAGTGAGTGTAGCGAAATCCGACCTACGTGTGTCATTTCTAATTATTATCAGAATTCATCATAAACAGTTGATAGTCGGAAATCAGAGTTCCCTACTACTATTGAACAATGTAAAGTTATTTGTAAAATTACTATGACTATTGTTTCCACTTCATAATTGACGTGTTGTGACCATTAAAATGGTGCATAAATGTCATGATTAAGGAATTAAGCGATAATAATGTAGAAACATAGTAATCTTCATTAGACATTAATTTCCCAGATGAATACAGCACCGTTGTCAGTACTACTTGCAATTTTAGATCCATCTGGACTGAAGGTAACACATTTTACTGGAGCGGTGTGTCCTGTTATAGCGGCGAGTTGTCCACCTGTAGCAATATCCCAGAGACGAATTGTGTGGTCTTCACTTCCACTTGCAAGTGTTTTTCCATCAGGACTAAATGCAACGCTCCACACAACGTTCTGATGTCCAATAAGTGGCATTATTTCTTTTTTTGTGGCTGTGTCCCAAATTCGAATTGTTTTATCTCTACTTCCGCTTGCGAGCATTTTGCCATCCCGATTAACCGCTACAGAGAAGACCCAATCAGTATGTCCTTCTAATGTCGCGATATTTTCACCTGATGGAAGATCCCATAAACGTATAGTGTTGTCAGCAGCTCCACTCGCTAAGGTTTTTCCATCAGGGCAAAATGCAATACTAAAAATATTTTCTGTATCTTCTGTCAGTGCTTTTATTTTTTCACCTGTCGTCACATTCCACAAGTAAAGATTACCATCTTCACTTCCACTTGCGAGCATCTTACCATCAATACTGAATGCGACAGTATTGACCCAATGCAACGCATCACTTGCCGTCTCACGCAATAAATTTGTTTGTTCAGTTGTTTCTACATCCCACAGACAGATTGTCTCTATTTCGTTTATACCCCCAGCAATAACACATCCATTCGGACTAATGGCAACACTTCTAACACTACTTGTGGAATGCTCTCCTATATCTACCCAGTACACCCTTTTTTCCTGTCCGGTGGAAATATCCCATAATCTAATGGTGTTGTCCATGTCTGCTGCGAGTGTATTACCATATTTACTGAATACGACACTATTGACTCCTTCCTGATGTCCTTCAAATGTTAGATAAAGTGCGTGATCCGCACTTGTCATCTCCATAGCTTTTTTCTCCTTGTATTGATGTTGTACTGAGTGTTACTATAATTATTGGTTTATTTGAGCTTTTCAATATAGGTGACGCGTTAATATTGTAAGTTGGTTGCATGATTGTCATATAATATCTTCAGTAATTGTATTGATAGTCGCGCAATTTGAATTTTTCCACTGATATACTGTAGGACCGACAGGATGATAAAGCCTAAATGTAAGATTTCTAATTATTTTCAAATCATTAGGCATCATGTAATTAGTAGGTATCAATAATGTGTGTTCACAACAGCATTGAGATCCCATAAGAAAATGATTCCATCACCACAACTTGCGAGGGTTTTTCCGTCAGGACTGAACGTCACAATGTCAGCATCATCAAAGTGTCCACTTAAGACAGCATATTGATTTCCTGTTATAGGATCCCATAATCGGATAATTCCATCCATACCAGTACTGGCAAGAGTGTATCCATCTGGTGAAAATGCTACAGCAAAGACACTACTTGATGTTCTAAGAGTTGACAGATGTTGGAAATGGTGTAGATCCCAAATTCTAATAGTTTCGTCGGCACCTCCACTGGTAAATAATCTGCAATCTGGAGAAAATGCAAGTGCACGAACATTATCAGTATGTCCTTTGAGAATAGTTAATGGATGACCTGTATTTGCGTTCCATAAGTGAACATTCTCGTTGGTATTACAGGCAATAATTCTACCATCCGGTGAAATTGCAACATATCCAATATAATTGGTATCTCTAATAACTATTACTGCTAATTCTTTTGCTGAATCAATATCCCATATACGGATAGTATTATCATCACTGATGCTGATAAGATTAGTGTTGATAGGGTTAAACTCCACAGAACGAATCGTATTTGTGTGTCCTTGCAATACCGCTCTCTGAGAACTGGTATTCATATCCCACAAATATATACAGTCATCACGATTTACAATGGCAAGCGTTGTGCCATCAGGAGAAAACTTAACATAATTAATAGAATCAGGATAATTGTCGTATGGTGTTGACACAGTATAGTTATGCATATCCCATAAATGTAGAGTATTATCCGTACTACCACAAGCCAACATGCTACTATCCGGTGAGAATGCAATCGAATTAATCCATCCTGTATGACCAGTAATGATACCTTTTTCGCTGCCGTTATTCAGATCCCAAAACCGCATGGTTGTATCGTCACTGTAACTTGCAATTGTTCTACCATCTGGTGAAAATGCTGTTATCCACACTGTTGCTCTGTGTCCTGTAAGGGTTAATTGCTCAGTGAATGTGTCAGCATTCCAAATACGGACTGACTTATCACCTCCCCCACATGCCAATTGGGTTCCATCTGGTGAAAACACAATATGTCCAAACCTATCCAATTCAGAGGCAAGGGTTTTCACTTTCTCACCGGTAGCCACATCCCATAGGCAGAGTGTTTGATCAGTGCTTCGTGTTGCAAGAATTACACCGTTTGGAGAAAATGCCAATGACCAAACCTCATCTTCATGTCCGGTAAGTGTTGTAATATGTTTACCATTTCTGCCATCCCATAAACGGATAGTATTGTCATTACTGCCACTTGCGACAATTTTGCCATCATGTGAATATGCTAAACCGGTGATTGACTCAGTGTGACCAACCGAAACAGAGAGCAATTGACTATTGTGACTGTCATAAAAACGGATTGTATTATCTGAACTACCAGTTACAAGGATTGCTCCATCGGGTGACAATGCTACATCGTAGATATCTGAATGTCTATCTGGCTTTATTAGACGGTGTCCGGCTTTGGTATCCCAAAGTGAAACGGTATCATCCGAATTATGGTTGACTAAGGTTATCCCACTCCATGATTGTGGAAGTGTGGTAGTACCATAAACTTGTCCCCTACTCAATAGTGCGACTTCGTTGAAAGTATATGTATCGTATAGCCAAATACCTAATGGACCGGTAACAGCCAGTTGCGTGCAATCTGGTGAATACCTCATTCCTCCAATGCCACGCTTACCAAGTCGGGCAATAGCACCATGTGGAAGTCCCCATTGAGTATATGACTTTTGTTGAGGCATTTGTTTAATGGATTAGTCTCCGTTTGTTATGTATAATTAGGATTTTATTTACAATGGATTTTTTACACATTTTTCTACAGACGTGAATATATTTAGTGGAATAGTAGATCACATAAACATAACGACAGGATACAATAATCAGAACCTGTGGAGTATCAATACACTCTGGACAACCTACAACATCACTTGTTCCGAATTCACGTTATGGAATATAAGAAATAATAACACTATTTTTTTTGTAGGGGTAAGACATCCAACCAGTGTCCATCCGGCCTATTATCTTCACTTGATGGAACTACAGACCACCATGAATTTTCTCCAGTTCTTGGATGTCCTCGGTCAAAATTGATGCCAATATCAATCGGTTCTTCTGTCTGTGGGTAGTCTAACATGTTCCAAGGGATTACCATTTCAATGATCCATCCATCCTCAACAATGTCTGTAGCAACATCCCACATAAGTGGCACATCTTCTAAAGGAATATCTGGGGGAGGATGACTTACATACTTGATTCCATTCGGATTTGTCATAAAAAATATCCTGTCTCGGAATTGGTGTGTATGAAATGGATCTATTGTGAAAGAAACCCAGTCATCCTGTTGGGGACGTATCTGATCCTCTGTAACAAATGCTGCTAATTGATCAGGATTTTCATCATATAGATAACATGCAACATAAATTGCTAAATCGGTATATACCAACATAATCATGGTTTGATCTTTTGCTAATTCATGGTTTGCGTTTCTGTCAGTGAAATCAATTCCACGCGGTGCTTTCTTCCATGCATCATCATCTAATTTACCATCTATGACAGGAGGGGTAATTACTTTCACACCAGGTAATTCCTTTGGAGTGAATCTTAGAATTGGTATATTACAACCAAGGAATACCAATAAGATAAATATCATGTTGATAAGGGATTTAGTTTTCATCTGTTGACTCCCATGTATTAGCTCAGTCAGTGTTGATTTACAAGAGATTATCTGTCCTAAACTATTGAAATACAGTGTCTGCCATTATATACACATTCATGGATGCACTTTAAGATGGTTTCATATAAAAAATGGGTGATACTTCTAATTATTTGGTATTAGGGTTGTAAGATCCCACAAAAGGACTGTGCCATCATAACTACCACTGACAAGTGTCTGGCAATCTTGTGAAACAGCAAGACTATTTATAACATCAGCATGACCTTTATAGGTGTCAATTAGTTTTCCAGTTTGTACATCCCACAAATAAATTAGACCATTAGTACAACCAGCAATAAATCTATCGTTAGGAAAAAATACAACGGATGCGATGTTCTGTGATGGTCCATTTAAGGTTTTTAACAGTTTGCCGTTATTACTGTTCCACAACCGAATCGTTCCATCACGACTACCACTTACAAGTAGACTACCATCTGATGAATAATCAACTGCGTTTACAATACCTAAATGTCCAGTAAGGCTTTTCTTTGTTTTTCCAGTTTGTACATCCCATAATCGGATTGTATTATCACAACTTCCACTCGCAAGGATATGTCCATCAGGTGAAAATATCACAGAGGATACAATATCTGTATGTCCAGTAAGTGTTTGAATTAGATCGCCAATAATATAGAGTCCATCTTCCCTGACTTCCCATAAATATATTGTATTGTCATGACCGCCAGCAGCAAGCACTGTGCCATCAGGTGAAAACGCTACAGAAGTAACACCATTACTATGTCCTACGATTGTTCCAAGGAATCTTCCATGATGTGCATCCCACAAACGCACAGATTTTTCATCAACAATCGCAAGTATTTTCCCATCATTTGAAAAGGTAATTTCTCGAACATTGCCACGTGGTCCGGTAATTACTGTTCGTATTTCGCATGTATCTAAATTACGTATATGTAGTGCAGTATCGTATGAATTCACAATAGTTCTGTTATCAGGTGAATATGCGACAGATAGGAAGCGTTTATCTGTCTGATATGATGCTTCCGCTTTTTGTGTTGAGGACAAATGCGGTGTGTGTCCAACAATGGTTTTATAGATATGCCCAGATTTTATATCCCAAAAGCGAATCGTTCCATCTTCACTCGCAGATGCAATAGTTTTTCCATCTGGAGAAAATGCTACAGAAGAAGGAGAAGAATCTAAATTTTCATCAATTTCAAACTCTTTAAGCAATCTCCTGGTTTTGATATCCCAAAGACAGACATGACCATCACGTACTCCAATCGTAAATGTGCGTCCATCTGGAGAAAATGCTACAGGACTATATTTATCCATCCAATCATCTGTTTCACACGGTTTTAGTTTTTTTCCTGTGTCTGCTTCCCAAAAATTAATATCTCGACAAGAATCTCGACTGATGAGTGACTTACCGTCTGGACTATATACTACATATTCTACCCAGCCGGTATCTTCAGTATAGGATTTTAGAAATTTACCTGTGTGTGCATCCCAAATTCGAATTCCACCTTCTTTTCCAAATTCTTCACTACTGGCAATCACAGTACCATCGGGAGAAAAAACTGCTGACAAGACCTTCTCCGTATGTCCATGAAGCATTTCTATCGATTCTCCAGAATGTAGGTTCCAAAGTCCAATGGTCTTGTCATCACTTGCTGTAACTATTCTTGCACCATCAGGACTGATGTCCACTGCGTTTATAACATCTGTATGTTCAATGAAACTACCTTTGTTTTTTCCTGTGTTAGCATCCCATATTTGTGCGGTATGATCATCACTTGCAGTTGCAAACACATTACCATCAGGACTGAATACCAATGAATTGATTGGTCCAGTATGTCCAGTAATCAATTCAATTGGTTCACATGTTTCCACATCGTAAATCCAGATTCCTATCGTACCCGCAACAGCAAGACGGGTACCGTCTGGAAAATACTTTATTGCATTTATTCCGCCTTTGCCGATTCGAACTTTAGCAAAAGGTGGAAGGGACCATTGTGTGTCGGGTTGTGGTATATGCATTATCTCGTCTAATAGCTCTCAATATATGAATAACCTTTATTTTCTTAAATCCCATATAATAACAGTACTATCTCTACAACCGCTTGCGAGTGTCTTACCATCTGGTGAGTAGGCTACTGAATAAACAGGATCAATATGTCCTGTGAAAGTTTTTAGGATTTCATAAGTTTTAGCATCCCAAACAGAGAGTTCACCCATCCCACCACTTGCAAATGTGCTGCCATCAGGTGAATAAACTACTGAAAACGCACCTGCTTCAACTTCAATAGTTTTCAAAAGTTCGCCGGTTTTAACATCCCAAAAACGGATTCCATCAGCACCGTTATCACCTGTGCATGCAAGTATCTTTCCATCAGGAGAATATGCAACAGAATCTATGCTATTGTCTGACTTTGTATCAATTGTTCTAATCAGTTCCCCTGTTGCAACATCCCAAAACCGAATTGTTCCATCATAGCCACCACTTGCAAGTGTTCTACCATTTGGTGAAAAAACCAGATCATGAATTCCATCTGTATGTCCAATGATTGTATTTTGAAGTTCACCAGAATTTGGATTCCACAATCTGATTGACTTGTCCCAACTCCCACTTGCAAGAGTTTGTCCATCAGGACTGTAAATTACACAGGAAATACCCTTGGTGTGCCCTTCTAATGTTTTATAATGTTCCCACGTTCCAACATGCAATAGTAAAATAGTGTTATCGGGAGTTCCGCAAGCGAGTGTCTCTCCACATGGAGAATATACAATTGATCTAACTGAACTTTCTGGTGCAATTGTCTTTAGTAGTTTCTGTGTATTTATATCCCAAATCCGTACCATTCTATCTACACTCGCTACTGTATTTCCAATTGGAGAATATATTAAAGCACCTATTACTTCAGAATATCCTGTGATTGTCTTTAAATGTTCTGCAGTTTTTACATTCCAGAAAAATATCTCAAAACCGTTGGATGCTGCAAGTAACTCACCATCAGGTGAAAATTGATAAAAATTGACCCTCTCTCTACTTCCTTCAATTTTAAGTTCATGAATTAGGTTCCCACTAACGGTATCAAATAGAAAAACAACTCCATCACTATCCACATCACATGCAAAATATAACCCATCTGGAGAAAACTGAACTGAACCAAACTTTCTATTCAAATTGATAGTTATTATTTTTTTACCAGTATGGGTATTCCACAGATGTAGAGTTTTATCGTTGTCAACAACCGCAAGCGTCTTCCAATCTGTTGAAAAGTCAATTGAATCGACAGTTTTTGCATTCGTCTTGAATAGGCGTAAAAACTCACCGGTATGTGCATCCCATAAACACACATTGTTATCGCCTCCCCGACTTGCGAGTATTTTCCCATCGGGAGAATACTTTAGGGAATCTATGCTATTCGCGTGTGCTGCAAAAGTTAACTGAAGTTCTCCAGTTACAACATCCCAAATTCGTATAACTTCATCACTGCCTCCACCTGCAAGTGCCCTACCATCTGGATTAAATGCTAATATCTTGATTAAATTCGTATGATTTTCCCAAGTTGCTATTGGTTTACCAGTGATACCGTTCCATAATCGAATAGTTCCATCATCACTCTCACTTGCAATCCTCTTTCCATCAGGACTGTAAACAAGAGAATGTACATCCTGTGTATGTCCTGAAAGTACTGCTTTACATTCACCTGTTGGCACATCCCATAAACGAATTGTATAGTCATTCCAACTACTTAAACTCGCAAGTGTTTTTCCATTTGGACTGAAGACAACATCACTCACAAAATAACTATGACCCTTTAGAAAGTTTATCTCTTCACCAGTTTCTGTACCGTATAACCAGATACCAATTGTAGATCCAACGGCAAGTCTCGTTCCGTCGGGTGAATAGGCAAAATCAAAAATGTAACCTTTTCCAAATCGCGCAAGCGCGCCTGTAGGTAGATAACTTTTGTAGCAGTTCACTTGTTGTTGCGTTTTTACAGACTCTACCTGCATTACATCCCCTTGTAGATGTTCAACTCCAAATTCTTTTCGTAGGAGTGTACGTATTTCTGCTAATCTTGTTTTGACTGTGCCTATTGCAATGTTTAATTGATCAGCAATATCGTTGACATTCCATGATTCAATATAATACAATTTTGCAATGGAACGTACCCTTTGTGGAAGATGATTCACCGCTTCTCTGGCATCTTGACGTAATTGTATTTCGCGATAACGTGAAGGTGCTGCTCTGTCAATATATTCAAATAATTCCTCATGTCTCTGCAGGATTACATCACGTGAACGACGATGTGAACTGTAGTACCTTCTACATGCGTTTAATGTTATTCGGCGTAACCAAGTATCAAAACTTTCAATTTTCCTTAGACCTTCAATATTCTCCCAAACTGCCATCCACACATTCATTAGAATCTCTTCTGCATCTCGGTGTTGTCTGGATTTTGCAACAATTATACCCCAAATACGATGCGTATGACGTGATATGAGTTCTACAAAGGCAGTCTCATCCCGGTTTTGTACGAGACGTATCAACGCGTCGTTTTGAAGGTCACTGTGAGTTATCAAATCGGTGTCCATAGACCAATTTCAAATTAGGTTTCAATATAAAGAGGAGAGTTTTTAGGGAAATGGTTTAAAAAATGCGATTATTTTACTTTTTGAGTAAAAAATCAGTGTTAGATAGATCCCACAAGAGAAGTGTCCCATCATTACTAACACTTGCTAATGTTGTGCCATCCGATGAAAATACCACATCATTTACACGTTGCGTATGACCGGTAAATGTATGAAGTTTATCTCCTGTCTTTGCTTCCCAAATGTGGATAGCATTTCCGTCCTCAGTTCCACTGATAAGTATATTGCCATCAGGAGAATAATCCAGAGAAGTAACATGTCCTGCACCTTCAATGGGTGGTAGTACCAAGCCGTCTGTATCAGTAATCCACAAACAGATTGTACCATCCTCACTGCCGCTTGCGAGCGTGGTTCCATCAGGGGAAAACACAACATCGGTGACACCCTCATCATGTCCTGTGAATGTTTTAAGATGCGTGCGTGTGTCCGTGTTCCAGATTTGAATTGTCTTGTCTTGGCTTCCACTCGCAAGCATTTTTCCGTCAGGTGAAAATGCAACTGAAGTGACCGCTTCCGTATGTTCAGAGAATGTAGCTAAACGTTCCCCAATAAGGTACTGTTCACCAGTGCGAATCTCCCACAAATTGACCTGGTTATCTGTTCCTCCGGTTGCAAGTATACTACCATCGGGTGAAAATGCAACTGAAGGAACATTATCTTGATGTCTGTAATCACTGTTTTTTTTATGTTGACTAAAACCTCCAAGGAACCTTCCTGTTTGTGCATCCCACAAACGCGCTTTAATGGATGTTCCCGCTGTAGCAAGAAATTTCCCATCCGATGAATAGCTTAGAGAATGGACATCGCAACGCGGTTCTTTGATGGTTTGCTGGATTTCACCTGTCAGTGTATTCCAAAACTGAACTTCGGATTCACCACCAGTGGAAAGCATATTTCCATCTGGAGATATAGCAACAGCGTAAAAACTTGAATTGCTATGTCCACTGATTGTGTTGAAAAGTTTACCTGTAACAGAATCCCATACATTAATTGTACCATCACCGATTTCACCTACAATAGTTTTCCCATCCGGTGAATATGTTACAGAATTGTTTGTTTTACCATGCGACATACTATTTATCAATTTTCCTGTTACTGTATCCCATACACATATAGATTCCCATCTTTCTCCTGTAACGAGTTTGCTACCATCCACTGAAAACTCCATATACTCAGGACTAACTTTTTCTTTAACATTATTTTTCAACAATTTACCTGTCTTTAAATCCCAAAACCGAAGTGGATATTTTCCTGTACCAGCAAGAATTTTACAATCGGGTGAAATAGCTGCAGTTTCAAAAGATGTCTCTATAAGAACATAGTCTATAAATTCACCCGTTTGAGAGTTCCAATACTCAATATATGACTCGTCCCTATCGTCATTCCTTATAGTAAGCAGCATATCACCGTCGGGTAAATAGACAATTGCACACATGTCTTCTGCCCCACATTCAGAAATAGTCGTTATAGTGTTTCCGGATTGTACGTTCCAAATCCGAATTTTCCAGTCTGCACTTGTACTTGCGATACTCTTTCCATCAGGACTAAATGCTATTAAATTAATTTCCTCTTTATGTCCAATACATGTCGAAATTAGATTACCATTGCTTGTATCCCATAGTTTTATAGTCCTGTCCTTACTACCTGTTGCTATTATCTTGCCATCTGGACTGAATGATATAGTCTTAACTAGTGCTGTGTGACCTAACAGTAAATTAACTACCTCACCAGTATTGACATTATATATCCATGTTCCAATGGATGTCGCAACAGCAAAACGTATACCGTCAGGAAAATATTTTACCAAGTTTATACTCCCTTTTCCAAAACGTGCTTTAGCACCATCCGGTAATCCTAAGTGAATATGGCTTTGAGAGAAAGCGGCTGTTGTTATGAAAGTAATTATTAAGGGGATAGTAAATAAGGGCAAAATGTATGCTACGGTGCCAAGTATTTTCATCCTAATATTGACTCCTATTATAGTTGTATTGATGATGATAATTAGGAAACGAAATTAATAACTGATTATTGCGGAACATCCCATAGAAGAACAGTGCTATCCCAACCTGCGGTGGCAACGGATCCACCATCTGGTGAATATCTTACAAACCAAACACCTTCTGACTTCGCACTTTTCTTATGTCCATCTGCAATACTGTGAATTACCTTAAGTGAATCTGCATCCCAAAATGTAATATTATTCCCAGGACCGATCCCAACAATTTCAGATCCATCTGGTGAATAAGTTTGAAAATATGTTCTTTCTTCTGTTGTGATAGTTTTGATTGGTTCATCTTCCCCCATGTTCCAAAATTGCATAAGTCCATTTTTTCCCCAATCCACACAAACAAACTTTTCCCAACTTGGGGATAGTGTAATATAAACAGATGCAAAGTCTTTGAATGTTTCACCTGTGACTATATCCCAAAAACGAGTGCCTGAATCACTGGTACCCACAAGCAATTTTCCATCAGGGGAGAAAGATAAAGTCCTTACAATATCACCGTGCCATTTGAGTATTCTTATGATTTCACCGGTAAACACATCCCATAAATAGATGTTCCCACTATTGTCTCCACCTGCAAGTATGTTTCCTATAGGACTTATGGCTACGGATTCAAAGCCATCATAATCACCATTGAAAACACGTCCCTGTTCACCTGTTTCAGTATTAAAGAGATAAACCGTGTCATATTCATTTGGTCCAGGAGCACATGCGAGTGTTACTCCATCAGGAGCATAGTCAATGGAAGTTATACTAACAGAACCTGGATAGTAAGTAGTTTTCAGTCTACCTGAATTTGGATCCCATAAACGAAGACTTGGACCAGTGCTCACTGTAGCGAGTATGTTTCCATCAGGTGAATACGACATATCACGAAACATCTCCGCATAACCATGAAGAGTTCGTATTGATGTTAAAGTAGCAACATCCCAAAACTGGATTGTCCCGTCACTTCCTGCATTTACAAGTGTCATTCCATCCGGTGAGACAACCATATGATAGGTTGTCTCTGGTGGACTATTTATTGTATAAAGAAGTTCATTTGAGGCACAATCCCAGAACTTTATCTTATCATCTCCATAGTTAGTATTAATGATTATATTTTCATTTGGAACGAAAACGATTGACTTGATACCGTGAAGTCCAGATGTGACTTCTATGGTTTTCATCATTTGCCCGGTATATGTTTTCCACAATCTTATTGTCCCGTCTTCTCCACCACTTGCTAAAGTTTTACCATCAGGTGAAAAGGTAATGCAATTAACATCTCCATCATGACCTGTTAGCGAGTGTAGGAATTCCCCGGTGTGTGCATCCCAAAGATAAAGATTTCCATCTCTGTTTCCATGACTGGCAAGCATTTCACCATCGGGTGAAAACACCACATCGGAAACACCATCAGCATGTCCAGCAAAGGTGAGACGAAGTTGACCAGTTGCTACATCCCATAAACGGACTGTTTCATCGCCCCCACCACTCACGAGTGTTTTCCCGTCCGGACTAAACGCAACCGAATTAACGTAGTCTTGATGTCCTTTGAAAGTATCGATATGTTGTCCAGAACTCGGATCCCAAATTATAATTGTGTTATCTATTCCATCGCTTGCGAGATATTTGCTGTCGTGACTGAAGGCTACAGTCGAAACACTGTCCATGTTATCATAAAGCAAATTGTATTCCTCACCAGTGAGTGTATCATATAACCATATACCGATCGTTCCCGCAGCAGCAAGCTGTGTACCATCTGGAGAGTATGCCATATCAAATATATGTCCTTTTCCCAAACGTGCTTTTGCCCCCTCAGGTAATTTCCATTTCGTAGAATCTTGAACAAAGTCGTTTTGCATTGATGTATTTCCTTCTTGTAGACCATAATTGTTACTTTTCCCACGATCAACTTCTCTCCCTAACCGATTTTGCACATCGAGTTTTCGCGTGTTGTTTAGCATGAATGGTGATTCCACAATTTCAATCGTGGTTTCTTGGGGTGCGTCATAACTATAAGGCAACTGAAAATGAGTCAAGTATTGATTACTTGCGCCAATCAGAAGTATAACCAATAATAAGGATGATCCTAAAGATGCTAACGGCAATAACGGCTTTGTTCCGGTAGAAGATGTCTGACTAACATTCGCGATCTCCCTCATGATGCTTTCAGATAAGTTTGGGGATAATTTAACACTTCCGAGCGTATTTATGATAAGTGATTCATTCTCTCTTAAACGATTTCGCGCACGCCTGAGTCGACTTTTAACAGTGTTTGGAGATACACCTAAAAATTTACCTATTGCATCGCAGGACATTTCTCCAAGGTAATGGAGTATTACTACTGTACGTTCGCTCTCTGGTAACTTTTCCAGAAGATTCTCAACCACTACACGTCGTCTCTCAACTTCTGTTTCTTCACGTTTCTCCGAAACAAAACATGCATACGCAGTTTCTTCTAAAGTATCTTGACTTGTTGCTTCAAGCGATTGTATTGCGTGTTTATCATTCTTACGCAGCCAAGTAATACATTGTCTGTTAGCTATTACATACAACCATCCAGGAAAATGTTTTGGGTTTTTAATTGTGGGTAACTTCTTATATACTTGTAGGAAAGTATCCTGTGTGACTTCCTCTGCGACATGGAAATCTCCGATTTTTCTCCATGCCAGTGCATGTACACTTTTTTCATATTTTTCCACTAACGCACTAAATGCATCCTCGTCTCCTGACAGAATTTCGTCAATCAATTCAGCATCGCTTCTCTTCATTAAATACCTCATAATAACATTTGTATACACTTCATTGAGGTACACAAATGGAACTCAGTATACAAAATAATTATTAATCACTTGCTAATGTTGATAGATCCCACAAGAGTACTGTCCCATCATCACTAACACTTACTAATGTTGTGCCATCCGTTGAAAATACCACATCATTTACACGTTGCGTATGACCGGTAAATGTATGAAGTTTTTCTCCTGTCTTTGCTTCCCAAATGTGGATAGCATTTCCGTCCTCAGTTCCACTGGCAAGTATACCACCATCAGGAGAATAATCCAGGGAAGTTATATGTCCTGCACCTTCAATGGGTGGTAGCACCAAGCCGTCGGAATTAACGTTCCACAAACGGATCGTACCATCCTCACTTCCGCTTGCAAGTGTGGTTCCATCAGGGGAAAACACCACATCAGTGACACCCTCATCATGTCCTGTGAATGTTTTAAGATGCGTGCGTGTGTCCATGTCCCAGATTTGAATTGTCTTGTCTTGGCTTCCACTTGCAAGCACTTTTCCATCAGGTGAAAATGCCACTGAAGTTACGTTTTCGGTATGTTCTGTAAATGTTGCTAAGCGGTCACCAATCAGATATAATTCACCTCTACGAATTTCCCATAAACAGACCTGACTGAAGCGACCTCCGGTGGCAAGAATAGTGCCATCGGGTGAAAAGGCTATGGAAAAATGTCCGGCAAAACTGCCGAGGAACCGTCCGGTTTTCACATTCCACAGACGCGCTTTATGAGAATTTGTTATATGGGAACGTGTAGAAAGACCAACAGTAGAAATTATTTTTCCATCAGAAGAATATTTTATAGAATAAACTTCACGGTTAGGATCAGTAGAAGTTTTCAACAATTCACCAGTCCGAGCATTCCATGTGAACAATTTGTCCTCGCTGCCACAAGCAAGTGTATGGTCATCAGGTGAATATGCAGCAGAGTAAATTTCAGATGATATGTGTCCCGTGATGGTTTTTGTGAGTTTTCCAGTGGCTACATCCCAAAACTTAACTGTGCCATCTTCTCCTCCACTTGCGATTGTCTGTTCATCGGGTGAATAAGTAACAGATACAACATCATCATCTTTTTTATGTAGCATGCTTCTCAGATTTTTTGCTGTATTCACGTCCCAAATATCAACCGTACCCCAACGACCACCAGTGATAAGAGTCCGTCTATCAGATGAAAACTGGATCGAATTTAACTCTCCTAAACGCTTTTCTACACTCCTCAGGTGTTTACCTGTCTCCACATCGTAAAACTGGAGCGGATAATAATCCACGCAAGCCAGTATTTTACAGTTTGGTGACATCGCTGCAGCCTTAAATTTACTTTCTATAAGAACATTTTTTATATGTTCACCGGTTTGTGTATCCCAGTACTCAATGCGAGAGTCGTAGTCTTCAGTATTACCGATGATGAGGAGCATTGTACCATCCAGAGAAAAGGTAATTGAATATATAGGTGTGACTCCTGCTTCAAAGGTCTTTAAAACATTACCGGTTTGAACGTCCCAAATTTGGATATCCGAACTTCCACTGGTACTGGCGAGGGACTTCCCAGAAGGACAAAATGCCAATAATACGACTTCATCTTCATGTTCAAGACATGTAGATTTTAGTTTACCTGTGCTTGTGTCCCATAGTCGGATGGTTTTGTCCTCACTACCTGATGCAAGAGTTGCACCATCTAGACTGAATTCTATCGACTTTACAGGTGCTGTATGTTCAGTAAGGAGGTCAAGCGGTTCACCTGTCTGAACATCATAAATCCATACGCCAATAGAAGTAGCAACAGCCAAACGGTTGCCATCTGGAAAATACTTTACCTGATGTATTCTGCCTTTTCCAAAACGCGCTTTTGTATTCGGTAGCAAGCCAAAGTGTGTATGTTCTTGTGATAAAGCAGTCGCGGACAAAAACGTGAAAAGAAATAACGTTGAAATCAGTGGCAATATAGTTAGTAAGAGACTTACTATTTTCATCTAATATTAACTCCGTTGAAGATTGTATCTGTTGTCTATATTATGCATTAACACTTACTGCGGAACATCATATAGAAGGATCGTGCTGTCCCATCCTGCCGTGGCAACGGTGCGTCCATCTGGTGAATATTTAAATAACCCAACATCTTCCCACCTATTATCTACCCAATTACTTCTTTTATGTCCAACGGCAAAACTCTGAATCACATCACCAGTTTCTGCATTGAAAAACGCTAATTTACCCTCTGAATCAACTACATCTATACCAACATATTGCTGTCCATCAGGTGAATATACATCCCAATATTTTTCTAACTCTGGTGTAAGGTTTTTATAATGTAAGGTTTTTAAGATTTCACCTGTATTTATGTCCCAAACACGGATTCCTGAATAATTCTTACTCACAAGCATCTTCCCGTCGGGAGAATAGTGTATTTCTAAAATATCCTTCTCCTCAGTTAGAATTCTTATGGTTTCACCGGTATTGACATCCCACAATCTCACTGTATCATCACTTCCACTCGCAATTATTTTCCCATCAGGACTGTACGCAACGGCTGCAATAGTATCCTTACGCTCTTTGAAAACGCGTTCAATTTCCCCTGTTTCAGTATTCAAAAACCAAACTCCAGTGTATGCATTTGTAACACCCCCGCAAGCAAGTGTTTTACCATCTGGCGAATAAGCAATACAATCAATTCTTCTGGCATCTACAGAGTATGTTTTTATCAACTTGTTGGTGTGAGTTTCCCATATCTGAATGATGGGACCAGCACTGACTGCAACAAACTTACTACCATCTGGAGAATACACCATATCAAAAATCATATCTGGGTATCCTGTAATGGTATGTATCGGAGCATTGGTCGCAACATCACAAAAACGAAGTGTACCATCTTCACCTGAATATACCAACAAACTACCGTCTGGTGAAAAAACTATATTTCTGGGTGTATCTGGAGGACATTTAATGGTTTTGAGACGTTCACCAGTAGCAACATCCCAAAACCGAATCATATCATCTGCGAAATCGTTACTAACCAGAGTTTTTCCATTCGGACTGAATACGACCGACCAAACACCATTGGAATTTGTTGAATGTGCTAAGGTTGTCTTAAGGTTTCCGGTGTTGGAATCCCATATTTGAATTGTCCCATCATCAATACCTGCTGCTATAGTTTTGCCGTCAGAAGAATATGCTATAGAATGAATATAACTCTCATGTCCAGTAAGTGAGCGAATGTATTCTCCGGTGTGTGCATCCCATTGATGAATCATATCATCTCCTCCAAAACTTACAAGCATCTTACCATCTGGTGAATACATCACTTCAGATACGTCATTTGCATGTCCAGCAAAGGTGAGACGAAGTTCACCTGTTGCTACATCCCACAACCGAATAGTTTCATCGTTCGCACCGCTTACAAGGGTTTTTCCATCAGGACTAAAGGCAACCGAATTTGCTATTTTATTATGTCCCGTAAGAGTTGTTTTAAGCTGTCCAGTTTGTATATCCCACAATAGGATAGTTTTGTCACCACCATTACTTGCCAAAAGTCGGTTGTCGGGACTAAAAGCGACTGCTGAAGCACTTTCTATGTGTTCTGTAAGTAGGTTGAGTTCTTCACCGGTGCGTCCATCATAAATCCATATACCGATCGTTCCCGCAGCAGCAAGTAGTGTGCCATCTGGAGAGTACGCAACTTCAAATAGGCATCCTTTTCCAAGACGGGCTTTTGCGCCTTCAGGTAATTTCCAATGTATAGAATCATTTGCAAGGTTATTTTTCATAGATGTATTTCCTTCTTGTAGACCATCGTTGTTACCTTTCCCACGATCAACTTCTCTTCCTAACCGATTTTGCACATCCAGTCTTGGTATAATATTTAGCATGAATGGTGATTCCACAATTTCAATCGTGGTTTCTGATTGTGCGTCATAACTATATGGCAACTGAAATTGAGTCAAGTATTGATTACTCGCGCCAATCAGAAGTATAACCAATAATAAGGATGACCCTAAAGATGCTAACGGCAATAACGGCTTTGTTCCGGATGGAGATGTCTGACTAACATTGGCAATATCCCTCGCAATATTATCAGATAGGTTTGGGGATAATTTAACACTTCCGAGCGTATTTATGATAAGTGATTCATTCTCTCTTAAACGATTTCTCGCACGCCTGAGTCGACTTTTGACAGTGTTTGGAGATACACCTAAAAATTTGCCTATTGCATCACAGGACATTTCCCCAAGGTAATGGAGTATGACTACTGTACGTTCGCTCTCTGGCAACTTTTCCAGAAGTTTTTCAACCACTACACGTCGTCTCTCAACTTCTGTTTCTTCACGTTTTTCCGAAACAAAACACGCATACGCAGTTTCTTCCAAAGTATCATGTCTTGTGGCTTCAAGGGATTGCTCAGTTTGTTTATCATTCTTGCGTAGCCAAGTAATGCATTGTCTGTTAGCTATTACATACAACCATCCAGGAAAATGTTTTGGGTTTTTTACGGTGGGTAACTTCTTGTATACCTGTAGGAAAGTATCCTGTGTAACTTCCTCTGCGACATGGAAATCACCGATTTTTCGCCATACCAGTGCATGTACACTTTTTTGATATTTTTCCACTAAGGTACTAAATGCATCCTCGTCGCCTGACAGGATTTCGTCAATCAATTCAGCATCGCTTTTCTTCATTAGATACCTCATAATTACATGGACATACAGTAATTAATGACGCGATTTTCAGGTGGTCAGGTTGCATGATTGTCATAATTGAAACAATTTCTTTTTTATTTTTTCCCTACAACTCTTTTCATAGTCCTTTATCGTCTATATATAAGGTGTAAGATCCCATAGCAGGATAGTACCATCATAACTTGTACTGGCTAATATTTTGTTGTCTGGAGAGAAGGCAAGTGCATGTACATCTGTTGAATGTCCTTTAAATGTAGCAATCTGTTTTCCGGTTTCAACTTCATATAAACAAATTACCATTTTCTCCATACCTTCATGCCACCATGTCCCAGCTGCAAAATATTTTCCACACATGGAAAATTCAGCAACCCAAAACATATCTTCTAACCCTTTAGGTAGAGAAAACCGAGTAAGGTAATCATTCTGTTTCACATCATACAAGTATGGGTTATTTCCGATGGAAGATAAATACTTCCTATCATGAGATATATGGACAACCTCACGAGATCTTGGTTTCAAATGCCTAAAGACGAGTCTTCCGCGGATGCGTGTAGCAGCATTATCGCTTAGAGAATTATCAATCTCTTCGCCACGTTCCATGTCCCACGAAATAACATGCGCGCACGGATAATCTGATTCACTTGCAAGTATTTTTCCATCAAAACTGAATTGCAAATCACAGATTGTATCATCCTCTTCGTCATCATCGTCGTCACTTTGTCCAAGTGGATGTTTCAGTTCATAGAGTTGATTTCCACTATCTACATCCCACACTTTGATATTACCTTCTTCATCTGCATAAGCAAATAATTTACCAGTTGGTGATAAAGCAGGGAATGCACTCCAATATTTGCGTTCCGTTCCTTCAATTAGTGGAATACCATTTCCATCAACCTCCCAGAGCATAACATTATCATCTTTGATACTTGCAACATAGAGTTTACCACTTTCAGTTTTATATAAAAACTGGTTTTTTCCTGCAGATTCCACTGTTATTGCAGGACGTGAACGTCTACTTGCTATATCCCATAACACAACACCTTCATGATGATGTTTTACTGCTAATGTTTTGCCATCATCCGTAAACACTGCAAATGTCGGAAACGCCTTTGGTGAATGTGTAGATGCAGGAAATGAAATAGGTGAATGAGTAAACTGTCGCTTATATGGATATTCAGGTGTCCATACGTTGATGAAATCATGTCTGCATTCGTAAGCAAGTTGCGAACCGTTTGAAAATACGAGAAAGTTACCCCAATCATCTGCATCACAGAATTGAACAGTATTGCCCCAAACTTGGTCGTTATAAATTTCCTCACCACTTTCAAGGTCACAGACAGAGATAGTGACGGGAGCAGATTCGTCATAATTGATAATTGCTGCGCGTAGAATACCATCTGGTGTATAGGAGGGAATGATACGATACACATCACCATAATCTGAATATGTCTGCACTTTTTGCCAAGTATTAACATCCCACAGATTTA
Source organism: Candidatus Poribacteria bacterium (assembly GCA_026710795.1). Classification (GTDB taxonomy): domain Bacteria; phylum Poribacteria; class WGA-4E; order WGA-4E; family WGA-3G; genus MSPOR6. The sequence goes on along the minus strand of JAPOQK010000021.1, from coordinate 11,653 downwards.
CTGTGCCATCTTCACCACCAGAGACGAGGAACTTACCACACGGTGAAAAGCAAATTGTTGAGATCCATTTGGTGTGTGCTGAGAAACACGCGATTTGTTCTCTACTTTCCATATTCCACACGATTACAGAATACCCCTCGTCAGTGGTATTGAATCTGCATGTAGATACTATCAATCGAGTATCAGGTGAAAAACTAATAGGTCTAAAGAAAGATGCTTCTTCAGTGTCTGCAGTGAATTGGACAACCGGTTCACCTGTTTCAGCATACCAGATTTCTACTTTTGACGATCGGGAATATGCAGCTGCGATATATTGATTATCAGGCGAAAAGGTCAGTCCTGTAATATACTCATCTGATTCTACTTTCGTTAGGCACACGCCATTCTGTATATCCAATACCTTTAAAATATTGTCTGAATTGCTGGTGGCAATCCATTTTCCATTAGGTGAAAAGGCGACACACCCTACCATACCGCGTTGTATCTCCCAAAGTGCTATCGGGGAAAGCTCGGCAAGGTCATACAACCAGAGTCCTAATGATGTGCCAATGGCAAGATACTGTCCATCGGGTGAAAAATCGAAATCAGGCTCACGTCCGCGCCCCAAACGCGCAATAGCACCTTCAGGAAGTTCCCAAGTTGTTACATCACTTTCATTAACATCTACTTGTGAATAAATTACTGATGTTTTGTCAGGCATCATGACATCTCCTTAGTCTACAGATACGGCTTCAAGTCCCACACCATGATAGTACCATCAAAACCACCACTTGCTAACATTGTGCCATTTGGAGAAAACGCAAGCGATTGCACATCTGAGTTATGTCCGCAGAAAGTATGGATATTCTCACCTGTAGCAACATCCCATAATCGGATAGCCATTTTTTGCATGCCCTTCTCCCACCATGTTCCCGATGCGAGATAATTACTACACGGTGAAAAAGCGAGTGCATAAGTCCGTTGGTTATTGTCTGGCTGTGGTATTGTGAGTAATGTTGTCAGTTGCTCAGCACACCACAAACGGATTTCGTTGCCCAACCCTCCAGCTATTATGTTACCACAAGGCGAAAACAATACTTTTATCGGTAAATGATGTTCATCCATAGGCAGTATGGTGATTTGCTTACCTAACTCTAAATCCCATAATCTCGCGGTGTTGTCATCTGAGCCAGTCACCAAACGTTTGCCATCTGGTGAAAAAGCAAGTGAGTAAATATGCTTCTTAGCATGTCCAGTCAGTATCATTGGATGCTCAGGTTGTTGTAAATTCCAGACATAAACTGGACCATCGTTACTCCCTGCAGCCATACGATCACCTGTAGGAGAAAACGCTTGGTGACGTTCCCACCACAAATTTGTATGAAACTCAGCGATGGGTTTTTCAGGGTTTGCAACATCCCATATCTTAGTCGCGTCGTATTGAGAGCAAACCAAGGCAGCTAACATTTTTCCGTCAGGTAGAACTGTGAAGATATGGATATATTCCCCATCTAACAACCTTTCACGAACCCGTTTTTCCACAATATCCCATAACACGATACCTTGCCTAAGGCTCCCACTTGCCAGGGTCTGATCATCTATCCACTCTACCAGTGGATCTGGCATAGAAAAGGAGATTCTATGTTCTATTGGAAGTGTCCACTGCATGCCATTTGCTTGTTTGTTAGAAATTACATCAGCGATATGGAATTGATGTTCTCGCATGTAAGTGAAAACCTTACTTTTTACTAATTCAAAATTAAAACTTTGAGGTAGTTCCAGCACTTTTTGCTGAGAATCCATGTTCCAAACCTCTATCGTATCATCGGAAGGAAATACAAACCCAAATAGCACACCATCCGGGGAATAGAAAGAATCATAACAATTTTCATGCGCCATCTTTTGCCTGCCTGTTGCCAATTCCCATACTCGCAGCGTTTCATCACATGAAGCGATGAACTTGCCACACGGTGAAAAAGTGATAGCCTGTACCCAATCGTCATGTTCTGTGAAGTGGGCAATACGCTCCCTGTTCTTAATATCCCACACTGAAACACAGCGGTCAATACGCTTAACATCACTGGTGGAATCGGAATCATCCGGAGATGCGCCTGCCAACAAACAGCTATCTGCCGAAAAGACGAAATTTCTTCCTGCCAACTTGAGAATTACCTCACCCGTTTCCGGATGCCATAGGTATGTTTGTTCACCTTCTCTGTCGGGGATAGGCACACGGTCATCGTCAGCCGACCAGAATTTTTGATTTTGTGCTGTGCTAGCAAGGAGGTTACCATCTGGTGAAAATTCAAGATGAGAAATATCGTTTGACTTCCATTTATGTTGTCCTCGATCCATCTGTGCTAAAATTTTACCTTTCTGTATATCATATACTCTAACAATTCCTTGTCCATCAGATGATGCAATCCACTTGCAGTTTGATGATAAGGTGAAATTTGAACCTTGCACTTCCATTTCATAGATACATTCTGCGGTTTGAACATCCATGACCTTAATGATACGATCCCAATTGCAAATCACAATCTGTCTGCCATCATGAGAGAAATTAACTGAATCAATAAGCCCTCTTTCTTTTTCCCAGAGCGATATCGGCAACATAGACGTGGTATCATACCACCATAGACCTACACCAGTGCCAATGGCGAGATACCTGACATCAGGACAAAGTGAAAGTTCCACTCTGTTAAGTCTACCTGTTCCAAATCGCACAATACCGCCTTCTGGTAATCCCCAAGTGTTCCCGATAGGGTCACTCGCAATTATATTTAATTCCGCAGGTCTTGTATTATTCATTGTAATTAATCTTTATCCTTTATAGATACGGTTTCAAGTTCCACACCAAGATTGTGCCATTATCACAACCACCCGATAACATTGAGCCATTTGGTGAAAAGACAAGTGATTGTACAAGTGAATTATGACCATGGAAGGCATGTACTTGTTCGACTGTATTCACATCCCATATCCGGATTGCCATATTTTCCGATCCCTCCTGCCAACAAGTCGCTGCTGCAAGATACTGTCCACACGGTGAAAATGCAAGCGGATGTGTCTGGCTGTTCTTCTCCGGTTGCGGTATTGAACGGACCTTTATGAACTGATTAGCACACCAGAAACGGATCTCATTATCCAAAGAGCCCGCGATAAAGTTACCGCACGGTGAGAACACAAATCCCCACCCTCTGTCAGACTCGTCCATAGGCAATCTGGCAATTTCTTCACCTAATTCCACATCCCATACACGGGTAGTCTCGTCAGCTGCCCCACTCACGAGTCGTTTCCCATCCAACGAAAACGCAGTTCTGTAAACGAAATCTGTATGTCCCTTTAGGCGTATCGGGTGCTCAGGTTGCTTGAAATTCCACACATAGATTGTGCCTTCCCTACTTCCTGTCGCAAAATACTCACCTGTCGGGGCAAATGCACGATAACGATTCAATTCCAATAGTTCATCAGGAAGAGTGAACTCAGCAATTAGCTTATCAGGTATGCTGGTAACACACACTTTGCTATCCTCAAGAAAATAAGAAACCAGTATTTTACCAGATGTTAGAACGGTGAAAGCATCCATCCATCCGTCTATGGATACTGTCTCTCGGCAACATTTCTTGTCGACATCCCACAACACTATTCCATTGCTATCATTACTCACAAGTGTCTTGTCATCCAACCAATTTATCTGCAGCACGATCCACGGAGGGAACTGAGGTTCTCGCACTGTTGAGAACTTCGGTATTTTTGCATCTGTCTGTTTGTAGGATGCTGTTTTAACCAATTGTTGTATATAGATCCGGGCAAAAGAATATGCCAGACCATCAATATCAGATATCTCAAATATCTTTTCACGACGTTCTACATTCCATACTTCAAATGACAAGTTAGGTGAACTGGGAATTATTATTGCAAACAGTTCTCCATCCTCTGAATAGAAATAATTGTTATAGTCAGGAAAGTCAGAAAAAAACTTCTCTTCTGAACCTGTTGCAATATTCCACACACGTAGTATCCCGTCACTTGATGCAACGAATTGTCCACAAGGTGAAAAAGCGACAGCATCTATCTCATCATCATGTCCTGTAAATTGTGTAAGGAGTTCCCTTGATGTTACATCCCATACTGAGACCAAAAGGTCATCGCTTCTGTCGTCGTTCAAGGTTTCGTCAGGACATGCTCCTGCTAACAAACGGCTGTCCAAGGAAAATGTAAATTCTGCTCCTGCAAACTTGAGTATCACCTCACCCGTTTCAGGACACCAAACATAAATTTGAGGTGCCTCTACATCAGGGTTTAAAAGTTCGTTGTTTGAATAAAGATATGGATTCCCTACGGCAGCGGCAAGTAATTTGCCGTCCGGCGAAAATTGGAGTTTGTCAATATCGTTCGATTGCCACTTGTGTTCTCCACGATCCATCTGAGCGATACACTCTCCAGTTTGGAAATCCAACACCTTTACAACGCCATCCCCACCTGCTGTCGCAACCCATTTTCCATTTGATGAACATACAAGATCTCCATCGGCATCATGATCATCAAGCTGCTTGACGCACTCTCCAGTTTGAATATCCATTACCTTGATAGTCTTGATAGTTCTGTACTTAGTATATATAATGATATGTTTGCCGTCAGTTGAAAAATCAATAGAACTGATATGTCCTTTCCTCGAATCCCATAACGAAATAGGCGACACTGAGGAAACATCATACCACCATAATCCAATCGAAGTAGCTATAGCAAAATGTGTTCCATCAGGTGAAAGTTTGACACCTGCTGTACAACTTTTACCAAACCTTACAATTGCACCCTCCGGTAGTGCCCAAGTACCTCCTGTAGGATCGTTCGCAGCAACATTCAGCTGAGCGGGTATTAAACTTGGTTCTTCTTTATTCTTTTCAATATGTATTGGCTTATGTGGTTCAACATTTATTGAAGACATTACTGTTCCTCTTATTGATTCTGTATCAAATTCTTCACGGAGAAGTGTTCGTACCTCTCTTAATTTCGTTTTAACTGTACCAATGGCAAGGTTGAACTCATCCGAGATTTCTTTGATACTCCACGATTCTAAGTAAAACAATTCTGCAACAGAACGCACCTTTTGTGGTAGGTGATGTATAGTTTCTCTTACATCAGCAATCAATTGTGCTTCTCTATATCGCGCTGCAGCATATTGGTCAATATTTTCAACTATCACGGAGTGTTGATGCGGTATTTCACTACGGGATTTTCTTGCCAAAGTGTAGTACCGCTTACAGGCGTTATATGCAATACGATGCAGCCATGCACCGAAACTATCTACGTTCCTGAGTTCACTGATATTTTGCCATACAGATATCCAGATGTCTATATGAATTTCTTCACCGTCTCGAAGTTCTCTCGAATTAGCCGCAATGACACCTCTAATCCGTGGTGTATAGCGAGAAATGAGTTCCGCAAAAGCTGCTTCGTTCCTATTTTGTACAAGTTGAATCAACTCTTCATCAGACAGGTTATTAAATGCGTGAAAGTCGTTGTACATAGACTAATTCCGTGGTCGGTTTATTATATAGAGGAGTGAAATTAGGAGAAAGGTTTAAAGAAATTAGATCTTTGCGCTTTAACAATCAATGTAAGGGGTAAGATCCCAAAGCAGAATAGTGCCATCATGACTTGCACTTGCTAAAATTTTGTTGTCTGGAGTTAAGGAGAGTGCATGTATATCTGTGGAGTGTCCCTTGAAAGTGACAAGATGCTTACCACTCTCGACTTCAAACAAACAGATAGGAAAGCTCTTTGTAACCTTGTTCCACGATGTTATAAATGCGATGTACTGTCCACAAGTAGTAAATACGGGTTTTTCAATATATTCACACGCTTTGGGTAGGGACAACCTGTTTTCAATTTCATACTGTTTCGATTCATACTGGCATGTATCATCCTCACAGAATTCTCGGTGGGTGATATCCCAATACGGAATTTCTTCATCTCCATTGAAAACAAGGTGCTGTCCACAGCAACAAAATCGGAATCCAGTGACCTTATCACTTGGAAACAATTCTATCTCTTCACCAAGTTCCATATCCCACAATCTGATATTGCGAGCCTTTGATTCACTTACAAGTAATTTTCCATCATTACTGAATTCCAACTGATATACAAAATCACCTTCATCCTCATCGTCGTTGTTATCACTTGGTTCAAGTGGATGTGTCATTACATGTAGTTTCGTCCCACTCTGTACATCCCATACTTGTATGTTGCCATCTTCGCATGCATAAGCAAATAGTGTGCCAGTCGGTGCTAATGCAGGAAATGCACTCCAGTATTGACGTCCCTTTGCTTCAATAAGTGGTATTCCATCACTATCTGTCTCCCAAAGTTTCACACTGTCATTATTAATACTTGAAGCATACAGTTTTCCTCTTACGGTTTTATATATAAACTGATTCTTCCCTGCCGATATATCGTTAATTGCTGGACGGGAACGTTTACTTTCAATATCCCATAACACGACACCTTCATGATAATACTCCACCGCCAATGTTTTTCCATCCTGTGAGAATACCATAGAATCAGGAAATGAAATAGGTGAATGTGTGAACTGTCGTCTGTATGGGTGATCAAGAGTCCATACAATGATAGATTCATGTCTGCATTCACAAGCAAGTTGTGTACCGTATAAAAATTCCACAGTGTTGCCCCATTCACCAATATGGGAAAAATAACTTGAATTACCCCATACTTGATCAGTGTAAAGCTGATCATCACTTACAAGATCATAAACAGAGACAGTAGCTGGACCGGTATCGTCATAATTTATAACCGCTGCACGTAAAATGCCATCAGAAGTATAAGAAGGAATAATGCGATATACATCACCATAATCGGTATAACACTGTACTTGTTGCCAAGTGTTAACATCCCAAACGTACACTGTTCCATCTTCTCCTCCGGATGCAAGAAACTGTCCACACGGTGAAAAGCAGAGTGTCGTTACCAAATTGGTGTGTGCTGAGACGCGCGCAATCTGTTCTCTGCTTTCCATACTCCATACGATTATTGACTCTACCTCATCAGTGGCACCCGATCTGCACGTAGATACTATAAGTCGAGTGTCAGGTGAGAAACTAATTGGACGGTAGAAACCAGCTCTTTCAGTGTCTGGTGTAAATCTTGCAAACGGTTTACCAGTTTCCGTATTCCATACTACAACGTCAGGCGTAGTGTAATAGGCAGCAGCAAGAAACCAGTTATCATAGGAAAGGGTCATACTATGTATATGACTCTCTGATTTCATCTCTGTCAAGCACGTACCATTTTGGACATCCAAAATCTTAATATTTCCACCTGATTTGTTGGCGGCTATCCATTTACCGTTAGGTGAAAAGGCTACAGATTCGACCACCCCTTCTTCTGCTTCCCAAAGTGCAATAGGGGAAAGCGTTACGAGGTCATATAACCAGAGTCCAATATAGGTGCCAATAGCAAGATACTTCCCATCAGGTGAGAACGCCATCTTAGGTTCACTTCCACGTCCCAATCGAGCAATCGCGCCTTCAGAAATGCCCCATGTTGTCACATCACCTTCAAGTGAACCAACCGGCACAGGAATTGATGGTTTTTGGTTCTCCATAAAATTATCTCCTTGTATTTGATCAAGGATCTCATGAATTATTGGTTCTTCCTGTTGTAAACGATTTCGCGCTCGGTTGAGTCGACTTTTAACCGTGTTCAGAGAAACATTTAAATACTTGCTAATAGCTTTACAGGACATTTCTCCAAGATAGTAGAGGATCATCGTTATACGTTGGGTTTCCGGCAACTTTTCCAGTAGACTATCAACGATTTCGCGTCGACGTTCATCAGATGCATTTTCACGTTGTTCTGCCAAATAGGATGAATAATCTATTTTTTCAAGTATATCTTCACTAATTAATTCCAGTGATTGTATCACCAATCTTTTCTTTCGCAGCCATGCAATACAACGTCGATTAGCGATAACATAGAGCCATCCAGTAAATTGATTTGGATCTTTTAAGGTAGACAATTTATCGTATACCTGTAAGAAGGTGTCTTGTGTGATTTCCTCTGCGATATGATAATCTCCAATTTTACGCCATGCAAAGGAATGAATGTTCTTTTGATATTTTTTGACTAAAATATTAAATGCTGTTTCATCACCAGATAATATATCATGAATTAATTGCACATCATCTATTACCATTTAACACCTCTACAAACATATCCTTACAATTAATTAATGACGCGATTATGAAGTGGAAAGGTTGCATAGTTGACAAAAATCGAAAGAAACTATGTCATGTTTATAATAAACATGAGTTTGATAATTAGACACAAATGTAGATGTAGGTTGGGTAGAGCGCAGCAAAACCCATAGGTGTCAACTTAAGGAAAATTCTATGCCCTGTGTTAGGTGTATAGGTTTATGTCAGAATCACAGAAACCGCAGAGTACGCTGAAGACACTGAAAAGAGACTATTCTACAGACATATTTATACTTAGAAAACAACTTTGAAAGACAAAAACCCTTCTGTGTGCTTCTGTGCCCTCAGTGCCTTCAGTGATTCAGACAAATCCCTCTTCTCTTATCCTGCTAACCCTAAAATCCCGGGGAATGCCAAAAGGCATTCATACCCGACAAATGCCATACGCGCATTTGGCGTTGATTTGGGGGAACGCCAACAGGTGTTCATACCGTTGATTTCTTGATTTGGTAAATCCTGGTTCAGACAATATACACGTATACACCACCAAAAGGACATTTGTTTACTTGTCCTGCTAATGCTATACTTTAAAAAGCGTTACCCTGTCAGTGGGTTCGATTACTGCCGTTGGAAGGTTGCCGGGGGTGCCGTGCGTCTTGCGGGAGACGTAAAACACCGCCTATAAGGGTCACGCTTGATTGGAACGTGGGACGGTAAGCATATTATTTGTGGAGAATGGATCACGTTCGGAGTCCATACCACGATTTGGATCATGGATGTCGATGGTCACGACCGCCGGAAACTGATACCGACACCTGTAGGCGGGGAAGGGGAATTCTCGATTAACCGTTCATACCCGCGCTGGTCCCCTGATGGTCAACGGATTGTATTTCGCCAGCAAGAGTGGATTGATGGATCTTTTTACAAGGCGTTTCGGTATATATTATGTGATCGCATATGACTACATTATAAACCACATTCCTAACTCTGCAGTAAAAATCCCAATAATTGCACCAGCCAATACATCAGTAGGATAATGTACACCAAGATATACTCTTGCTACACCTACCATTGATGCCCAGAGAAATATTCCAATTTGTATCGCAGGCACATGAAAGAAACTTGACATCAACATCATCACAAGGAACGCTGATGATGTGTGACCTGACGGAAAACTAAACTCATCAGGTGGGCGGACTCTGAAGTGAACCGTATCAATTTTGATAAATGGACGGTCACGTTTCAAGGATTGTTTTAGCAAATGATAAAGACATCGTTCAATTGGAAATGCAACAACTATAGACTTTAAAAAAGTAATACTTAGCGTGTATTCAAACACCACAAATACGTAGATGGTTATTATTGGATAGAGATATCCATTCGCACTCCAAGATATTAAACGGAAGGTTCGATTGAGTAAACGTCTATCACCCCAACCAAAGATTCGATGGAATAACAAGGTATCCCACCGGGTTACATTATTTGTAAATTGTCTTAGCATAGGCAGTTAATTGATGTGTACAGAAAAAGGACACACTACATTTTTAGTCCAAATATATGAAATCAGGTTTAGGACGTTAATGTATCTTTCCTCCTTATTATTTCCATTACAGACTATTCACATTGGTACCAGTTTTATTGGTCTCAGCATCACTATGCAAAATCCAAATTATATTACGACAATAATGCCTATTAAGTATACAACAATTATGTGTATTTTTCAAGTCCGTAGCATGGAATTTATGGTAGAGATTAGAATTAACGCTACATTCCTGAACTGTAGGAGGGAACTCCGATTCCCCACTGCTCCTAAGTTCTGTCGCGATTCGGAGATCGCTCCTACAGAATGTGACAGGTTTTAGTATGGTTTTTGTACCACAATCTGTTAGATTGTGACTCATTATACGCAAACTATGGTAGAGATTAGTCTTCGTAGGTCGGAGTGAGCACAGCGACCTACGACATCTTACATTCTGTAGGAGCGATCTCCGAATCGCGATGAAACTCACTGATAATCGGGAATAGGAGTTCCCTCGAACATCTCAAAATATCCCGTTAATTCTAAAGTTCACTATAATTTGACATAGGGGTAGAGATCACGGAGTGCGATGACAGTATAGTCGTTCTCAGCAAGATATGACATATATGTGTCAAAATCTTCTGGGTCTGTGTGAACCCATGCATGTTCAAGGTCGGGAACACCGTGAAATGTCAATACTGTAATTTTTTCATCTTTAGCTTGTTCAATTGCCCAAATGAAATCTTCATAATTCCAATTTGGTCCAGAAGCACCGGTAGTAGGAATCAGAAGTGGATGGTGATTTAGTGGGTCATAAGCAGGTCCACGTCCCCCTTCAGAATTGTAGGCATACTCTGGAGCAACACCACGACGTGCAAAGTGGAAACCGTGTGCAGCAATAACCTTAACTGCTGATTCATCATGACTATATCCAGGATAACAGAATGTTGTCGGACGAGAAATCCCATATTCCGCACAACGAACATCAATATGTTCTAAATCCATTTTCAACTCATCTTCTGATTGCTGAGTAACATTACGATGATGCCGTGTATGATTTCCAATTTCAAAACCATCTTGATGTAATCCTTGCACCTCTTCCCATGTCATATACGCTTCCTTATTCTCAAGAAAACCAACTCCCTCTGTAATATAGAAGGTTGCACCGAAACCGTAATGTTTCAGCATTGGTGCTACATATGCCGCTTGGGATTTACAACCGTCATCAAAAGTGAGGGCAACAAGTTTATCAGGTATCAATTTTGTCATCGTATTCAACCTTTCAACATGTAGGTAATGTCTGCACAATTTCAAATTTCCTGTATTATATCATATTACACATTATGTCGCAGGTCCCATACCTCACATATAGGGTTGTTTATGGTAGAGATTAGAATTAACGCTACATTCCTGAACTGTAGGAGGGAACTCCGATTCCCGACTGCTCCTAAGTTTTGTCACGATTCGGAGATCGCTCCTACATGGACTTTATATTATTATTTTCAATGTTCACTATAAATAACCGTAATATCAACCTAACTATCTGACTTATGGGAAAAATGTAAAACTTTAGAGTCATTCCTGACTAATATTGTCATAAATAAGCCGTAAACCCAGTCCTGACAAGGATATTCTGCCTTAGACGAAAATTGACATTATCCGGTTTGACTCTAAAAACTCTAAAGTTTTACAATTTATACCAGTCAATTGTCGCGAATATTTGTAAAAGAGGTTTCTTTTACGTATTAGTATGTGCATAGTAAATTTGATTTGCTAATGAACGCTCCCTCCTACTATATAGTAGATTATAGAAATAAGTTGACAGTTTTTCATTTTTGATTTAATATCCATATTATGAGATATTCAATAGACTTACGTAAACGCGTTTTAGATTTTGTTGAGGCGGGCGGCAGTAAAGCCGAAGCCGCCAGGCGTT
>JAPOQK010000004.1 GCA_026710795.1 Candidatus Poribacteria bacterium | reverse complement strand
TTATCGCGGAGTTCGATAAGTTCTTGACGCTCAGTTGCACTCAGTTCAAGTTTATGGTGTTTTGCCATGATAAAATACCTCCTTACACAACAGTATAACACAAAAATAAAAATTACCGATTTAATAAATTAATCTTCATACAGTTTGCGCTACAAATACTTGCGAAATATAGATTATTACCATTTAACAATGGTGTTAGACTGTCTAAAATCTTGAAGGTAGCAACTTGAGTTAATTTATAGAAAATGATAATCAAAGGTGGACTAACCAATTGTCTTTTTTATTTAACTATTGTTATAATATTCACACATACTTTGTAGGCAGCAGGCTTCACAAACCGGTGTTTTCTTACATACTCTTGCGCCATGACGAACTATCAAGGCATGATATTCGTTGAAGAGATTAACATCGTGTGGTAGGTTGTCCATGAAGAGTGCGCGTAGACGCTCATAATGGAAGTTACCTTCTACCCATCCCAAACGACTGAAAAGTCTGTATGTATAGGTATCAACAACAAAACTCGGTTTTTCAGCTGCATAGAGAATAATTGAATCTGCAGTTTCTGGACCGACACCATAGATAGACAATAATTCTTTACGTAATTCAGACACATTCTGATTGAACATTACATCAAAAGGACGTTCAACTATATGAGCAACAAGAGCACGCACTTTTTTTGTCTTCACACGAAAATAACCGGAGGGATGGAGAAGGTCTTCTAACGTATCATTGGGAATAATATGTATTTTTTCTGGGGTAAATGCATCAGCAGCTTTTAGATTATCCAATGCTTTTTCAACGTTTCTCCATGCAGTTGCCTGTGTTAGGATAGCACCGAGTGCTACTTCAAAAGGAGTATCAGCTGGCCACCATCTAAGGTTGCCGTGTTCTTCCTGAAGTTGATGAAAAAGTTCAAGTAATCTATTCTTAAGATTCTCTTCACAAACTATTCGCATATCGGTATAATCTACATTAATTCCAGTTCAAGTCAAAGGAATATGTTATGCATATCAGTTTTAGTACTAATGTCGGTGGAGGTTCATGGAGTCTACAGGAGTGCACTACTTGGACGAAAGAAAATTACTTTGATGCCATCCGACCCAATAATAACGGTTTATTTGAACCAAGTCAGATTATACAATCAGGTGGAGAAGAAGTCAAGAAGATTTTGGATGAAACAGACATATATCTTGCAGCCTTAACAGCACATTCTAACCTGTTAGACGATGATACTGAAAAACGAGAAAATGCTCGAAATACGTTGATGCAATCAATTGAAGCAGCACATGTCCTTGAAATTCCAGTGATAGTTACCTATGCTGGTAGTCCTGTCAGTTGGCATTTTTATGGACAATTCTCTTCTGAACCGGGTAATCCAGGGGATCGTTCGGTAGAACTTGTCGAACGGTTCAAAGAGATGTGGACACCTGTGGTCTCATTCGCTGAAGAGAAGGGTGTGAGACTCGCTTTGGATTGTGCTGTTCGGATGGGTAATATCGCGTGTAATCCTGAAATGTGGGAAAGGATACTTGATGCTGTGCCATCCGATGCTTTAGGACTTTCTTGTGACCCATCACACTGGTTATGGATGGGGATTCTACCCGCGGAAGATGCCATTCGAATGTTTAGTGGAAAATGGTATTATGCGGATGTTAAGGATTGTGAAATAAGTCCACGGATGCTTTTCCGCCAAGGGATTATCGGCAACTGGTGGTGGCAGTATCGAGTACCTGGACGAGGACAGTTGAATTGGGGTACTATTATCGGTGCTCTATTGGAATCTGACTATGATTATGTCCTTTGTGTAGAGAACGAAGATCGCGGTGCACCAGGGTTAGATGGTTTTGCACTCGGTTGTAAACATCTCCGTCAATTCCTACCGAATACCGAATTCACATCTTGAAATACAACCTTATTTATGGTAGTCTATTGAAATATGCAGAAGCAGCTTAACCCTAATTCACAGAAAATAGTTATCCTTGCTGAAGGTTCATTCGGTGTCCTTGAATCTAAGACGGCAACTGTCTTGGTTCGTTACCTACCTAAAAATGTCGTCGCAGTTATTGATAGCAATAATGCAGGAAAAGATGTTAGTGAAGTCATCGGTATTGGAGAAGGCATACCTGTTGTCAGTAATCTGGCAAGTGCTATGCAATATCAACCAACGATGTTAGCTATTGGAATTGCCCCTCCTGGTGGAGAGTTACCTAAACCGTGGTATTCTATTTTATGCATGGCTATCAGAAATGGACTTCACATTATGAGTGGACTTCACTATTTTTTGAGTGATGATGCTGAACTGTCTGAGTTAGCTGCAGATCACGATGTTGTTCTCTGGGATGCACGGAAACCACCTGAGAACTTACCTGTGGCGACCTGTAAAGCTGCGAATGTAGACGCAACTGTCATTCTCACAGTCGGATCGGATTGCCGAGTTGGGAAAATGCTCTCTGGCATAGAGGTTACACATGAAGCAAAGAATAGAGGACTCAATGCAGAATTTTGTCCAACAGGTCAGAACGGTATTATGGTGTGGGGTTGGGGAATAGCAATTGATGCTGTTATCTCAGACTTCACTGCAGGTGCAGCAGAACAGATTGTACTTGAAGGTGCGAAAAACCACGATCTACTTATTGTTGAGGGACAAGGATCCTTAGTTCATCCGGGTTATTCGGGTGTTACATTAAGCCTGCTACACGGTAGCATGCCGGATGCCATGATATTTTGTCATCAACCTTCACGGAAAAAGGTTGCAAGGTATACTATACCGCTACCATCTTTATCGGAAATGATTGCTCATTATGAAATGTTAACTGCTCCAATAAAACCTGCCAAGGTAATTGGATTAGCCTTAAATTGTTTCGACCTAACTGAAAAGGAAGCCAATGAAGCAATTGCCGCAGTAGAGGAAGAGACAGGTTTACCCGCGACAGATGTTGTAAAGTTTGGTGCAGAGAAATTGGTTGATGTTGTACAAAAGACACATCAGTAATAATAGCATTCGTCAATGGAATATACCGGGTATTTTCCCACTTATGTTAAATTTCGATTACGGGAGATAACATCCCATGTCTCTCTGTAATAACCATCAGCATCAATTACAAAATAAAACGGATGTAACGCAACAGATGGACAGATATGTGTTGGACAGACATATACCTCTTGTCCAATTTGAATCTGTTTAGTATCAGGCACATTTATTGCCCAATGTTCCTCATGTTGTGTATCAACTTCAGCATTTTCAATATTCAATATAGTTCCGCGTTTCCCCTCAGGATCAGCAGCGATTGCTTTATGTCCTAAGTCAAGCGTGAATCGTGTTGATGTAGGAATACTAATAACTCGACTTAGTAATAACGCTGCAGGAATAAAACCCAGATCAGGATAATTTGACGCGTATCCATAATCATGGAAGACAAAAGTACCGGGCGATGCTTCTACACCATCTGTTTTTGCGTATATAGGAAATGTCGGTGTTCCACCCATAACTATAAGTGGTATAGGGAGTCCTTTTTCAGTCAACTTGTCTTGCATCAGTTCAACTTGTGCCAGACTTTGATTACAAGCATTCATCCGCTGAATGAATTCTGTATCATGTATGTGTCCATCGTAGACATGTAAACCACACGGTTGTAATCCATCTGACTGATCAATAGATTCATATATCTCCACCGCCTTATCACTGACAGGAACACCTGTCCGACGCATTCCAACATCAAGGTCAAGCATGGCTTTAATACTCAAACTGTATTTCAGTGCTGCATCAGATAATGCAATTACTGCATCTTTGTGGTCAACGATAACTTTGAAATCTACATCTGGAAACCTTTGACATAAAGATAGAAACCTATTGATATTTGGACCGACCATCTGATAAGCGATTAGGATATCCTCAATTCCATTTTGTGCAAGCATTTCTGCTTCCTTCAATGTAGCACATTTGTGTTTAAGAATACCTGCTTCACGTTCCATTTGGATTATTTCAGCAGTTTTATGTGTTTTTGCATGTGGTCGCAGTTTAGATACATCACCACCAACCGTCTCTATTGCATGTGCAATATTCTGTTGAACCAATTCTTTATATACAACCAGTGACGGACTTGGTATGTTTTCAACGTTATGTATACGATATTTCTGATCCATTACTATTCCTCTCAGACAGAATCAATATTTTCCTTACCGACCGTTAAATCTGTTCATTGCAGCGAGTATTCCATCCTGTACGATTACATCTATAGCATCGACTGCACGTTCAATCGTCTGCTCAATTTCGACCTCTTCAGTTTTTGAAAATTCTGATAGCACGTAGTCAGTTATATCTCCAACAGGTTCTCCGATACCTATTCGTAATCGCGGAAACTCCTGGGTTCCTAGGTGCCGGATAATTGACTTCATCCCTTTTTGACCGCCATCACTTCCTTTGCGTCGTATCCGTATTATACCGATATCCAGATGTACATCATCGTATATGATACACAGATCTGTAAGCGAAATATCATACCGATTGATGAGGGCTGCAACTGCTGAACCGCTGTTGTTCATATATGTCATCGGTTTAGCAAGTATGATGGTTGAATCGTGAAATTCCGTCTGTATTACGAGTGAGTTACAGATAGATGTAACACGTTTAGTAGCTGAACTATCAGTATTATTTGAGGTATGCATTTTGTCATAGAGAGCATCTATAACTCGAAAACCTATGTTATGTTTAGTTTTTTCATATCGTAGTCCAGGATTACCAAGACCGACAATCAGTTTAGGATAAGTATCAGTAGTGTTCTTACAAAGCATGACAAATTCTGTTTGTGGATTCAAAACCGTAATGGTTGAGATATGTTTAAATGTCCAGCGAGTGTCTCTACTTCTTTCCCATCAATTAATATCTGAACATGTTTTATATTTTCTGGTAATGCGTCAAATACAGTTCTAAGTATAGAAGTAACAGACATATATTCAGCCGTTGTTCCCCCAATTTGTCCATCCGCAAGATGGTGTGAAAAATCTAAATAAGCAGTCTTTTGAGTATCTATATAAACTTCATTTAGAACAGTTCCGCGTGGAATCGGGTTTCTATAGTTGGTTGGAGTTGTTTGTACGAGGGCAGAGAGGATCTGTTTCAATTGTTCTGTCGGTTCTGCATATAACCTTAATTCGAGCCTGACAGGTGTGAGTTCCAGTCCATCAGATTCTAATAAGTATATATTCACATCCTTTGGTGATGGCAACATATCCGTTGGATTTGCTTGATTAGGTAACTCAGGTGGCGCATCTTGAATGACAGTTCGTTTTGAATTAGCAATTAATAGCAGAACGATAGCAAGACCGATTACGATAGTAACTAATGTAATTCCCCATGTTACGATGAGTCTTGAGTGGATTATTTTTCTTATTTTAGACATTGTATTATTTTAAAGGATGTCTGAATTTATCGGTTCTCTTTATGAGATTGGCTATCAAAGGTAATTATTATCTTGACCTGCATTGAGTTTTTCTACCTCTCTATGGGGTTTGAAGATTCCTCAGCAGTTGCACCGTTAGATTTTATTGTATGACCAACTTTTGCAGAATATACTTGAATAGAACGGACAATAGTTTGTGCAAGTTCTCTAATATGATCTTGATTAGTAAGTCTTGCTGCATCCTCTAAATTTGAAAGATATCCCAGTTCAATTAAAACTGCAGGCATATACACATCTTTCAAAGAAATAACTGGAAATTCAGATATAGCAATTGGATCTTTAGCAAAGAAATTTAGTTCCTTTTGTAGGATAGATGCAAAATCTTTGCTCTGTTGTAGAAAATTTGCTTGTGTACGTATGTTAAGGTTTTTTATACCAAGTGTTGGTATTGGTGCAGTTCTAAACCGTAAACTCCCGTAAGGATTGTTCAGGTAGAGACGAAGCCCTTTGTGATTCTGAGAAAACGAGGCATTACAGTGTAAACTAATATATAAGCCTGTTTCGAACCGGTTAGCGATTTGAAAGCGTTGCTGACGAGATTTTTTGACATCTTCTTCACGGGTAAGATAAATTGAAAATCCATGTTGCTTGCATAAAGTCTCGATCTCTTTTGCAACAGATAGTACAACATCTTTTTCAAAAAGTCCAGTTTGACTTTTGCACCCAACGTCATCTTCACCACCATGTCCAGGATCAATTATAACAGTCCAAAGTGGATTTATTTCAGATGAATCACTTGGTAGGGAAGTATTTTGCATGATCCTAACTCGTTGAAGTTCAGGTTTATATATAACCCGAACATCATCCAGTTCTGGTAAGACCACCTCAAAAAAACTTATTGGTAACTTTTGTTCTCCTTTGATAATACGTGGTGGCACTGTCAGGGTAATTGTTTGTCTACCAGCATCAATAGTAACAGAGGGATTCCCCATCAATAATTTTATTTCTTTATCCTTTGTTTTTATAGTGAGTTGTTTGCTTGGGGTATGGTATGAGTGTTTCATCTCAGGGTCAAAGACAGACTTAAGTGTTTCAACTGGTAGATAGATATTGTTGTCATGAAGTATGAATTCTACTTCATCAAGAATATCCCCTTCCCCATTAACAAAACGCACGGTTTCAGCATCTGAAAAACCGTGCGTTGCGGAGACTAACAAAATAATGAATAGAAAGAGTTTTATGGGATCAAATGTGCGTAGACACATCTTAATGTTATACTGCATCGTCGTCGTCATCACGACGTCTACGTGAAATTACTTCAGGTTCGGTACGCTCTTCTTCAGCGTCTTCAGCTGCATCTTCATCGCGTTCTTCACCCTCTTCACCTTCTTCGCCTTCCTCACCTTCCTCAACTTCTTCAATAAGGACGCGTGGTTGGCTTACGGAAACGATAATCCGTTGTGGTTCGTCTAAAACTTCAATTTCATCATCAATTTCCATGTTATGAACATATATGATGTCACCAATATTTAATTCGGCAATATCTACTGTAATATCATTCGGCATTGATGCCGGTAGACAATTCAGCGTTAAATATCGGAGTGGAAATTCAACTACTCCCCCTTCCTGTATTCCAGCAGGGGTGCCAACTAATATTATTGGTACTGATGATGTGACCGGTTCATCTAATGATATACGTAAAAAATCAGCATGGAGTAATTTCCGTTTCTCAACTGTATCACGTTGAATTTCTTTGATAATGACAGGTTCAGAATTTCCCTCGGTGACTTCCATATTAATGATGACGTTTTCACCGTATGTTCTCAGGAATTGTTTAAGTAACCTTTCATTAATCTGAAGTGGAACGGTTCCTTGTTTACGTCCATATACTACAGCTGGTACATCACCCGCACGACGAATTGCGCGTGCACTCTGTTTACCAAATGTATCTCTTGGTTGGACTTGTAATTTTGCTTGTTGCATCTTATTCTTAGCCTTTATATTAAAAAATGAACAGGGCGGGTAGGATTCGAACCTACGCGTGCAGGTGCCAAAGACCTGTGCCTTACCGCTTGGCCACCGCCCTTCAATTATCAATACACACTCCTAAACCGTAGGTATGTGTAGTAGTGCAAAAACTAACGCTGGTTTTGAAGAGAGATTCACACTGTTTTGCTGTAACGGTGTTTTCCATCAGTGAAAAGATAGAAGCACCACTACCGGACATCAAAGCACCATAACACCCAGTCTGCGTAGATAACCGAGTCTTTAACTCTGACAGTATTGCATGTTTGGCAAAAACTGGTATCTCCAGTAGATTGTAAAGGTTCTTACCAACTCCGATAATATCACCCTTCTCAACACAAGTCCTTATAATTATACTTTCATTTGATGGCTTTGTCAAGGTTATATTCAAATTTCTAAATATGTTGGAAGTCGAGATCGCAATACCTGGATTAATTAATACAATAGGAATGTCCGAAAGGTCTGGTAAAGGAGTGAGAATGTCACCTATACCTTTGCCGAAAGCTGCACCACCTTGGATACAGAATGGAACGTCAGCACCTAATTTGGCACCAATTGTCATCAACATTTCATCAGACAAACCTAACGAAAAAATTGTGTTTACACCGACAAGTACAGCAGCAGCATTGGCACTACCACCTGCAAGTCCAGCAGCGACTGGGATGCGTTTATTGATTTTTATCTCAAGACCGCTAAAACCGCCTACAAAATCACTCAGTGATTGTGCTGCACGATATGCAAGGTTATTTGAATCTAAAGGCACATCTGGATAATCACATAAGATTTTGATACCAGTTTCAGATTTTTCGCGTAGAATTACCTCATCATGTAATGCAATGGAATGAAAAACGGTTTCAAGGTTGTGATACCCATCATTGCGTTTTCCGACAACATCCAGATATAAGTTTATTTTTCCGTGTGCACGGACGCGCAACTCATTCGGTTTTTTCATTCTGGAACATCAGTTAATTCGCTATCAGATAGTGATTTGATTGTAAATTCTTCGGTGAGAAATCTCTCAAATTCAAACCTACTGTCCTTAATATCCAGATTCAATTGAACCTTTTCTGTCCTTACTGTAACCTGAGTCTGTTCTGGAGGACGTTTGATTTTTACAGTGTGCGGTCTGAGAATACCATCAACTTCACTATATTCGGTGAAAGATGCACTCTGTTGCAGCAATCCATTTTTGTCTTTAATGGACCACTCAGTGACTCTCGGTTCTTCCGCCACAACAAGAAGAGTTATCGTCTCAGTGTGACCATCTTCAATACCCGGACGAGTAATAATATACTTGTTTCCAGAACGTGTAACTTTTATATCTTCGGTGCGTCCATCAAGGAATGGATTTGCAAAAATAGCACTTAGAACATCAGAAACACGAAGATCAATCCCAAATAATTCATTCAAGATCCCATCAGACAACTTACCAACATAGGTTTCACGTTCATCAAGAAGTGAAAGGAGGAATTGGTCTCTGTTAGCAATAGCAACTCCCTTTGTATCATCGAAGATTCCCAATACTTGTATCCGTAACAGTTCACTACCATCAGTTGTCTTTTTATAATATAATAACTCTCGTAGTTCTTCTGACTTATGTTGTCCCTCTTGTATCGATACCATCATCTTAGTGGTTTTTAGGGTTTCCGTCAGGTCGTATCTCACTTGGAGTGTTTCTAAGTACGGTTCAATGACAGATACATTTACAGGTGTTCCTTCGATCACTGTTTTAGTTGCAATACATCCAATATGAGAAATCAGTATAATGAAGGAAAATAAAAAAGATACATTACCCAGAATACCACATTTGTGATAGGTTCTCATTTACAGAGACTCCGACATTGATTTCTCAACTATGTTTACTGCTTCCTCAACATGACCAGCGTTGATATTGAGCGGGGGTAAGAACCTTAGGACATAGTCGTTGGTACAGATAGTTACTAACCCATTATCAATACATTTTGCAGCAAGTGGTTTAGCGTCAACATCCAGTACAAGACCACGAAGCAAACCTTTACCTCGCACCTCTTTGATAGGATACTTATCTTTGAGTTCCATAAGACCACCTGCAAGATAGTTTCCCATTTTGACTGCATTTACAGCGAGATTTTCATCTATTATTGTTTTGACTGTAGCAACTGCTGCAGCGGAGGAGAGGAAGTTTCCACCAAATGTTGCAGCATGTGTACCAGGGACAAAACTCTCAGCTACCTCTTTTTTTGCTAACATTGCACCGATTGGAACGCCACTGCCGAGTGCTTTTGCCATCGTAATTACGTCTGGTACAACACCGTAACTTTGATAACCGAAAAATGTACCCAATCTTCCCATTGCTGTTTGCACCTCGTCAAAAATGAGCAGAAGATTATGTTTATCACATAATTCTCGCAATCCTTGTAAATATCCATCACTTGGTATATTTACACCCCCTTCTGACTGAATGGGTTCAACTAATATTGCACAGGTTTTGTCAGAGATAGCTGCTTCGGTTGCTGTCAAATCATCAAATGGTACATATTCAAATCCTTCAAGCATCGGTTCAAATCCGACGTGATATTTGGTCTGTGCAGTGGCAGTAATGGTCGCCATAGTTCGTCCGTGAAAGGAATTATCCATCGTGATTATTTCATACGAATCTGTTCTGCCGTTGTCTTTGGAATATTTGCGTGCTAATTTAATTGCTGCTTCATTCGCTTCCGCACCACTATTACAGAAAAAGCACTGGTCCATATCCGAATTGTCTATAAGTAGTTTCGCTAATTCTGCTTGTGGCTGTATGTAGTACAGATTTGAGGTGTGAAGTAGATTACCTGCTTGCTCACGGATTGCTTCAACTACCTTAGGATGTGCATGTCCTAATCCATTGACAGCCAAACCACCTAAAAAATCGAGGTATTTCTTTCCTTCAGCATCCCATAAATAGGGTCCCTCACCCTTAACGAATGCAAGACTTCTGTCACCATAAGTATTAATTATATATTCAGTAGCCATTGACTTAATATCTGCAGTTGACATAAAAAATTCTCCTTGTATGCTTAAGATATATGCAAATGTATTTTGTGATTCACTTGGATTCTATGAGTTTGTGAACTCAATCTTTTACCAATTTGTATAGGAACCGTCTTCACGGTGATATCCGTAGGGAACTGAAAGTTCAGGTGTTGATACGTTAGTGAGTGCATTTTCGTTGAATTCAATACCAAGTCCGGGAGATTCCGGTGGTAATAGGTATCCGGATTCAAATGGCACTTGAACGGGAAATACATCTGTCAGCGATGACATCGGAGCACGTGGTAGTTCCTGCACTCCTACAAGTGAGGATGCTAAACATAGATGTAGACAGGCAGCGGTAGAAACAGGACCAAGCGGGTTATGTGGTGCAAGATGGATATAATGTGTTTCACACCATCCAGCAATCTTTCGCGCCTCAGTTAATCCACCAGCAATGCACAAATCAACACGACAGTAATCTATCAAGTCGTCTTCTATTACCTCTCTGAAACTCCACTTACTATCAAATTGTTCACCTACAGCAATCGGAACAGAGGTTTGTTGGCGCAACCTTTTGAGACTTGATGGATTTTCGCTCCGCAACGGATCTTCAATAAAGAATGGGTTGTATTCTTCAACTCTTGTACAGAAATCAATACTATCCGCAGGATCCAGACGTGTATGGACATCAACGAGGATATTTATATCTTCACCTAATGCTTTTCGGACAGCTTGTACCTCTTCCAATCCAAATTGTACAGCACGTCTTGGTTCAAAAGTCCCAGATCCAGTCCTATCAGCTAAACCCCATCTGACGAATTTCCAACCTGCTTCATAGGTCTGTCTGCAACTTTCAACAAGAGCATCTAAATTTCCACCACCATTATGTGGATAACACACGACTTTATCTCTTGTACGTCCTCCTAATAGTTCATAAATCGGAACATTAAGTGCTTTCCCTTTAATATCCCATAGAGCAATATCTACTGCACTGACTGCTGCGGATTGAACGACACCTCCTGGGAAAAAACCACCTCTGAACATTACCTGCCATAGATGTTCAGTTTGAAAAGGATCAGCACCGATGAGAAAAGGCTCAAACGATTTAACAACTTCTGCTAATGCAAGAGAACGTCGCCTTAATCCACCCTCACCAATACCGTATATATCCGAGTCAGTTTCTACCTTGACGAAGAAATGACCTGATGATGAAACGAAAGATTTGACATTGGTTATTTTCATATACTACCCAATCTGTTATGTTCGTGTATTCCTATATTCGTTTTAATGCATAAAGACTAACTAAATTATCCGTTATCTAAAGTCGGCGTATTGTTTTGACAATAAACAGGACGGAATAGTGTTTGCCGTTTGAATGACATCTCTTCAAGGTGTTTTGGATGGGGTTCCCAACTGTGCCATTTATTTCCAACTGTATTGTAGCAGTTGAAAATTGCCACGCGGTCAAGATTCTCATCTATCCATTTCGCACCTGTATGTGTAATTGCTTCAGTGAAAATCAGGACAGAACCTGCTGGACAACTGTAGTCCTCCCATAACGGTGAATTTCGGTCTGCGGTAGATTGTGGAGCGGGGAATGCCCCTTTGTGGCTGCCCGTCAGGAACATTGTTCCACCACCACCTTCTTTTACGGGATTAAGTTCCCACACAACACGGGTTAAGCCGCTATGTGCTTTATCATGGTGTAAGTGGTAGGTGTGAGAATTTCCGGGAAAGTTTAGCATGCCGCGTCCACCGTGTGGACGGAAGTTGTCGTGTCCATTTCCACGTATTGTGAGGAAAGTTCCTTCAAAACGAAATCCATAGCAATTCTCGTTGGCATAGCCTGACGTCAAAAATTCATTCATAAAGCCGAGAACTACAGGATGGTCAGTCAACGATTCTAATGGACCTCCTATAGGAGAACGGTGGTGTTCAGGAATGGATTCTCGATCACGTTGAAGTTGATAACAGAACTCACGCATCTCTTTAGCCTCAGTCTCACTTAACACACCCGGAAACAAGAGCCATCCACGTGTATCAAATAGAAACCGTTGTTCCTCTGTGAGTGGTATTGGTGGTAAATTGTTAGCATTCGTTTCAGGATTTGGCATAAAATACTCCAACTGTAAATTACCCTATAGAGATAATATCAACATTTATCAGATACAACTTATTTGTAATGTATTACCTTATTTTCCGTATAACCTTTCAGTTTCTAATGATAACCAATTGCCATAGTCTCGCGGCATCTCTTTAAGTGGTCCAAGTTCGTTTTCATTACGCCATCGGATTAAAGGATGTTCACGATTTTTCTGAGGAAGTTCTACTCGTGTTCCGTAGACTGCAGACTCAAATATACCCATTAGAATTTCAATCACATGTCGACCTTCTTCACCGCTACATTCATGTTCTCGGTTCTCGTCCAATGCATTCACGTATTCGTCAACCATACAATAGTCGTCCGCATCTGCCCCTTTATCTTTATCAAAATGGTCTGGAAAAATAGGAGTTAGTTTCTCCCATCGGTCATTTGTGCCATCAGGAATAAAGTGTGGGGTTGGTAACCACCACGCTCCCTTTAATTCTGACCAAAACAATCTTCCTTCAGTTCCGTAGAGTTCTAACACATAGGCATCACTACTTACCTGTGGAAAGCGTTGTTGGATGAGTGTTCCGGTCACATTGTTATCAAATTGGAGTGTTGAAGTCGTGTATTCTCCTGCGATTGTCCCCATACCAGCGGGTGAAGGAAGAACATCTTCGGGTATAAGTTCACGACCTCCTGCTGTCGCTTGTGTAACTACGCTTCTACAATGACCACCGAAGCGGAGCATGTTATTGACGACATGTGTGCCGATATTCATCAAACCGTAGCCAGCATAATATCCTTTTCCACAAGCGGACATATATCGCAGTTCACCAATTTTTCCTTCAGCATAAGCTTTCGCTACTGCTTGAACTGTTGGACTCACACGTCTTTGATGGTGCACGACAACTCGTGCATTTTTCTCTTTTGCTTTTGACAATACCTCATCCGCTTGGACTAAGTCAACACAGAGAGGTTTTTCAACTTCTATATTGATACCATATTCAAGCACACGCATACACAGTGGATAGTGCATCTCGGTTGCTGTGGGTATTGCAACAATATCTGGTGAAGTCTGCTGTATCATTTCATCTAAATCGGTGAAATGTGTTGAGACATTTACGATTTTACCGAGAGCGTCTAATCTATCTTGTACAAGATCACACAGTGCCACGATTTCTGTGCGTGGATGAGCATGATATGCCTTTGCTGCAGAAGTGCCACGGCTGCGACACCCGAGAATTGCTACGCGATAATTTTTCATAATATATAACTTACATTTTGTTTAATTAATTGTGAAATTACCTATTTATCACATTTCAAAAAAGGAAAATCTGGGATACCAATAAATGTTAACCTAATTTTTTAGCACTGTCAAGTATTTAATCTGACCAAAACTCGGGTGTGTAAAGTTTATTGGATAAAGAAAGGAATGGAAACACCATGCATAAGACTCCGGACATCATATTTGACTGTGAATTGTTTGTCTTGTATTTTCATTGGATTTTTCTTCCGTATAAAAAGGTTACCGTTTTGTGTCTAATTTCTGCATAACGGTAACTTTTGGTATTTTTCACTGGTTTTAGTTCCTGTCTGGGTTTATGGGTTG
>JAPOQK010000005.1 GCA_026710795.1 Candidatus Poribacteria bacterium | reverse complement strand
TACACTTGAGTTTACAGATACTGAACGTATTGACTTTGAAAATACAAGCGTGACGTTGAGAGGTGCAGATGGACAAGAGATACCTGTCACCTTGGTAGAAACTGAAGATGACACATTGATGGTTCGTTTTGTCCCACTAACACAAAGTGGTGAATATACGCTATCTGTCACACCCCAAGATATAGCAGGAAATGCCGCACAAGGATCAGTGCAATATCCGTTTAGATTGAAGTTTGAAGTGCCGAGTTTAGCATCGGTCAAAGCAAACACTCCAGACGCTACATTTGATCTCATCCCGTATGAGATAGTTGAAATATCTGAATTCGTTAATGGTTTCACACTTGAGTTTACAGATACTGAACGCGTTGATTTTGCTAATACGAGAATAGTATTGACCGGACCAAATGGTCAAGAAATATCTGTCACCTCGGTAGAAACTGAAGATGACACATTGATGGTTCGTTTTGTACCACTGACGCAAAGTGGAGCATATACACTTTCTGTCACACCCCAAGATATAGCAGGAAATGTCGCACAAGGATCAGTGCAATATCCGTTCAGGTTGAAGTTTGAAGTGCCGGGTTTAGCATCGGTGAAAATTAACACCACTGGAACACCTATAGAACTTATAATGCATGAGATAGTTGAGATTTCAGAAACATTTAGTAGCCTCATACTTGAATTCACGGATGCTTCACGCATTGATTTTGATAATACCGATATAACACTGACTGGTCCGAACGGTCAAGAAATCGCTATTACGCTACAGGATTATGATGATTCACAGTTAATGGTTAGGTTTATTGCTTTGACACAAAGCGGGATTTATACATTCGCGGTAACACCCCAGGATAAAGCAGGTAATGTTGCACAACGTGCTATTCAATACCAGTTCAGACTTGACACGACACTTCCATCAGTCAGTTCAATCATGGTTGATGGAAAAAGAGGCTCAACTGTTTACGTCCGCAATGCAATCCCAAGAATAATTGCTACAATTACTGATTCAATCGGTATTGGTGTGGCATTTGGAGATAGTGGTTCAACAATCGTCGTAACAAATTCCCAAGGGATACAAATATCGGGTACTACGACTTCAAACGGGGAAAATCAATTGACATGGATACCCACACCGCTCCCGACAGACGGAACTGCTGATGGACAATACACAGTTGCTGTTACGCCAGTAGATAGAGCAGGACGGAATGGTACAACTGTCCACCGTCAGTTCATTTATGATACACAAGCACCTCGTATTGTATCTGCCACACCGTTAACACTTCATGCCCCTGTTTCTTATGTCAGTGAGTTAAGTGAATTCGTTCTTACCATTGAAGATGTAGGACCAGCAAACCTCGTTTTTGCATCTCAAGTTGTAGCATTAATAGATGCTACAGGAAAGCCAGTACCAGCAGTATTGACATACGATGAACTTACGCAACAATTATATTTAACACTTACCAAACCGTTCGCAAGTGATGGTAGTGCTGATGGGTCTTATACGCTAAACGCACTTCTGATAGATAAAGCAGGCAATACTTTAAACTCTCGGCTTGCCTTGGTTTACGATTCGAAAGTACCGCAGGTATCCTCAGTTCAAGTAAACACACCTGGTGCTCCTACAGAACTTGTTATCAACGAGGTACCCGATCTTTCTGAAACTATTGACACTATCACGATCCAGTTTTCTGAGGCGACACGTATTGACTTTGAAAATACAAGTGTATCGCTGACAGATCCAGATAACTTAACTATCCCTCTCACTCAAGGGGATGATGGTGTTTCTCAACTGACATTGAGTTTTACTGAATTAACAAAGATCGGTCAGTATACTTTACAAGTGACCCCACAAGACGTTGCAGGAAATGCTGTACAGAGTCCAATACAGTTTGCTTTCAACTTGTTGTTCATTCTTCCAGGTGTTGATTCTGTAAGGATTGGTGATACTGTCACATTGGATAGCGGAGATATCGCTTATGTCAATGCAGACAATCTGGTGATTGTAGTGAACTTACTTGACCCAGCAGGAGTCGGGTTATCCTTTGACAGTATTACCGGATCAGAGATCTTGGTGGCAACACTTGATAATCAAATTGTTCCAGGTAGGATCGCAACCAATGAAACGGATGTAATTGCTTGGAGTCCATCAACGCTTTCCAGTGATGGAAGTTCTGACGGTAGATATGCTGTCTATATCTATCCTGTTGATAAAAAAGGACGTGAAGGCAATACCATCTATCGTGAGTTTATATATGATACACAAGAACCAGAGATAACAGAGGCTACACCGATCAACCTAAGTCAACCGATTTCTTATATCAGTGAAAGTTTAACACAATTCCAATTCTCAGTACAGGATGTCGGTCCAGCAGACCTAACGCTTGAAGATCAGGAAGTCAGATTACGGAATCAAAGTGGCACGCTAATTCCAACAAAACTTACGAATGATACGAATAATCGGCTTTTCCTAACCCTTGACGAGCCACTTCCGCTTGATGGTAGTCGAGATGGGGAATATACCGTTGAGATAGCATTTTCAGATAAAGCGGGGAATATACTATCTATTAATCACCCAATAGTATACGATACACAAGCTCCAACTCTTGTTAGCACAGTCCCTGCACATGGTGCACAACTTACAGAAGACGTGACACAGATAGAGATAGTATTGGATGATAAAGGTGAAAGTGGTATAGATTGGTCGCGTACAACGGTGACATTGGTTAATCCAGATGGTGTAGAAATCTCTGGCGAACTTACCAGTAATGGTAAAACACAGATGACTCTTACCACAAATCAACTTGTTGCTGATGGTATGTATATTATGCGTGTGCAAGCAATTGATAGAGCAGGAAACGGTAGTCAATCTATCTTTGAACGCAGTTTCCTACTTTCCAGGCCTCTACCCGCTGTGTTATCTACATCACCCAAAACAGCACCAATAGAGGATGCCTATACAAATGAAGAAGTTGAGCAGATTGAAGTCATGCTTGAAACAACAGATGAAAGCCACCTATCAACGGTTCGCTTGTTGAATAGCAATAATCAAGTTATCTCCGGACAGCAGCTTCGGCAGCCTGACAAGTTGATCTATAAATTAGTTCGTCCCCTTGCAACGGATGGGTCTGAAGATGGTATTTACACTATTGAGTTCACACCGATTAGCGCAACAGGACGTAGCGGAGAAGTTCAACAATTGTCCTTCACCTACGATACGCAACCACCTGAACTTATTACAAAAGGGGTTCAACTCATCGTAGCAGAAGCTCAGGTTAATAATTCTCTTACTCAAATCCGGTTAAACCTCACAGATAACGTAGCAGGTATTGATTGGGAGAATCTTGATGAAGATTGGGTAACCTTTGAACGGCTATCACCGAACCCATCTGAAATAACGGGTAGTGTGTCTTACGTAGCCGATGAACAATCATATATTATTTTTGATTTGAAAGTTCCACTCGCGGACGACGGTTCTAACGATGGGAAATATCGGGTTACCGTTACGCCTATAGACAAAGCCGGAAACGGGGATGAAACCTACGAAGAAGAATTTACCTATGATACAAGTCCGCCAGTGATTGATCCTAATTCTCTACTTATCAACGATACACCACTACTGACTGATATTGATGCTGAAGATTACCCAAGCGCAATTTCATCAACGGGTGGTGTTACCATACAAGCAAGTGTATCTGACACTGGATTAGGTGTAAATCTGTCGCTGTCCAGCATTAGTATAAGAAATCCCAATGGTCAAGAAATTCCTGGAACTACCCGACGAAACGGTGTTGATACGATTCTTTTCACATCAGACGGCTTGAATGTTGAAGGCAATTACCAGGTTATGGTCACTGCCGTTGGAAATGACACTGAACAACTTGGATTTTCTCCCAACAGTTCAATCACAACCGCGTTCCTCTATGAAACGACAGATCCAACTGCTGTTGTCACCAATGATGGTGGAAAAACTGAGTTCACGGATGAAGAACTAACTTTAGAAGGAACGGCTGCTGACCCACAAGGCGTACGTAGAGCCGGTCCACAAGGGGAAAATGAGGTCCCAGTTCCAGCATCAGGTGTATGGTTGGTGGAAATCGTTGGCACAGGCCCAGATGGACAACCTATTGAACCTGTTCTTGCTACCGATGAAAGCAATGCACAACAGCAACCTTGGAGCCGATGGTCTATAGACTTTTTACCAGCCAGATCAGGTGAATATGATTTAGATATAAGAGTCACTGACACAGCAGGAAACTATGCTGTTTATGATGTCGGTGAGTATACAATGTCGGTTTCTTTCTCCTTCCAGGGGAATACTTTCGTATATCCGAATCCGGTACGCCACTCGAAAGGAGATAGTGCATTTATCTCGTTTGACTTAAATGCAGCTGCAGAAGAACAAGTTGAATTAACCTTATATATCTATGATTGGAGTGGCGATCTGGTCTACACAAATACATATACCAATATTATACCGGGGGAACGGAATGATACACACATTAACTGGAAGTTAAAAAATCAAGCCGGAACCCCTGTAGCGCGCGGCCTTTACGTGTTCCGTTTAGAAGCAGTCAATGGAGCAGGAAATCGCGCCAATTCAGTCGGCAAAATACTTGTCGTTGACTAAGGCTTCAAAAAACGGAAAAACTGATAAAGGAGACAGATAATGCACAAGAGTGTAATTGTAGTAGTTCTAACAATAACCTTACTGTTTAACGGTGCTCAGAGTTTCGCTGAGCCCCATGACGGTGCCGGAACAGCAGGTGCAGCTTTTCTCAAATTCGAACCGGGGAGTAGACCGGTCGGGATGGGTGGTGCGTTCACTGGTTTGGCAAACGACATTAACACCATCTTTTGGAACCCAGCAGGATTAACTTCTGTTCATACACGAGAACTTACTGCAATGCAGCACTTCTGGATTGCTGATATTAGCACTCAATCAATTGGATACGCACAACGTACAGATAAAATCGTATGGGGGGCAAGTTTAGTTGGTAGTTTCCCTGAAATTGAACGGCGTGTAGGGGCAACGCTGGAACCGGATAGTACTGTTACAATAGGTGGGTTCGCTACAGGTTTATCTCTGGCTTATCCGCTTGGAACAAACGCTTCCATCGGTGGTACTGCTAAGTTTATTTCACAACAATTGGATATTCAAAATGTATACGGTGCGGCAGCGGATATCGGAGTAATCTTACGGATGATGGATAATCATCTCGGAATCGGAATTGCCATGCAAAATGCTGGATTGATCTTTGAAGCATCAGATCGTGATGAAGATCTTCCGAACGATAAACTTCCGATGGCACTACGCGTTGGACTCGCTTACAGAATTTGGAAGCAAGTTGGAGCAGAGGCAGATGAAGTAATGCCACCACGTGAATTATGGACATTAGTCGCTGATGTAAATCTACCCCTGATTGATGCATATCCGAGCTTCCACATCGGTGTTGAAAGATGGTTCTACGATATTGTCGCTGCACGCGTCGGATATAGAATCAGTCAGAACGAAAATCCAAGCGACGGATTAGCAATTGGTTTCGGAGTTCGAAAGAAAGGACTGGACTCATTAGCAAACATAGATTTTCAATTTGATTATGCTTTCGTACCTGATGCAGATCTTGGAAATTCACACCGAATTTCTGTCATTACAAGATTTTAGTTCAGGCTTTTCCTAAATTAAAGCCAAGTTACTACATTTATCCTGTAGGAAGGTATCCAACCCAGACTTACTAAAAAAATAGTGTGAGGTATGACTTACATCATACCTCACACTATTTTTTAAATAACATTTATATCGTCTTTCGCTATACACTCGCTTCAAGCATGCGCTCAATTGGTAAACGTGCCTTGTCAATCACTTCTGGGTCCAACGTAACCTCGTATTCCGAAAGGTCGTCCCCGCTGTCAATTGCCTCTAAGATGTTCGCAATCTTATCTAATCGCACTTTTGCCATGTGTGAACATCGTACTGAACAGGCTGTCCAAAATTGCACCTTTGGAAATTCTTGTGCTAAATTAGAAGTTAATTCACACTCCGAGGCAATAAATGCGCGTTCTAATTTATCGTCTGCTACACGGGTGGCAATATCCTTCATGATCTGACTGGTACTGCCATAGAAATCTGCTTCCTTTAGAACATTTGGTCGGCATTCCCAGTGTGCATATAATTTTCGTTTCGGATGATCTTTTGGAATCTCAAAAGATTCACGGATCGCAAGTAAATCAGATAGTGTAAATCTTTCGTGGACTTCACAGACTGCTCCGCGTGCTGTGTTGTCTTTACCGGGATAAACAACATTTTTTTCATCTTTTAACTCTTCTTCTAAATTCTGTGCGAAGAAGATATCTGGAACGAAAATCAATGTGTCACCCGGCAGAGATTTTGCGATATGGGCAGCATTCGCAGATGTACAACAGATGTCAGACTCCGCCTTTGCATCGGCATAACTATTGACATAAATCATAACGGGAGCACCAGGATACAGTTCTTTCAATTTTCTCACATCTTCAGCACCGAAGTTGTCGGCGAGTGAGCATCCTGCTGTCTTATCTGCTACTAACACCGTTTTGTCTGGACTCAGGATTTTAGCAGTTTCTGCCATGAACGGCACCCCATTAAAAATGAGATATGGTGACTCTGTTTTCGCAGCGAACATGCTTAGTCCGAGGGAATCTCCTTGTTCTTCTTTGTCGGAGAGTCCAAAAACCAGAGGTTCCATATAGTTGTGTCCTAACATCACAATGCCATGTTTCTGCTTCAAAGTTCGTATCTTGTATATTGTTTTTGCGTGGACTTCTATGTCAAGAGATGTTAGACTCGGGTGGTGTCGGTTATATAGTTCATTCTTAACGTCTTCAAGGGTGAGTTCCATACTGGAATTCTGCGCATTTTCCACTTGGGGAGTTTTTCCCATAGGATCCATGCTAATCACACTCCAAGTAATTCGCTAATCAAATGTGGATAGGTAATTCGTTCATCACAACTACATGCATTAAAGGACAGATGAGTCCGAATCCATTTTCATAGCGGGTCTTCTTTGTTCTTATTAGGATACCCACTAATTCCTTTTTTGTCAAGTTTAACACACAAAAACGCAAGTATTTTGCCAATTTTTACAATGAAAATCAAGAAAACGCTTAGTTTTATTCTTATTATCTGTATATTTTGGAATTTGAGTTTATCTGCGGCTGGGTTATCGGTTAAACTCAGAGGAAAACTTGCTTTAGCGGGTGTTCTTTCGAGCGTTGCATTTTTGACGCACACACTTGTCAAGCGAGACAGACAAGCAGCAGAATTAGTGCAGTCAAAACTCGGTTCCACTGAACAGATCATACAAATTGAGCGTGGATTTGACAAATGGGAAGTCCATCACTATCGTGAACAGACCTATTATTTCATAAACAATCGTTTCATAAGAAAAAGGACCACTAAAGTCCCTTTTCTTAATCAAACATCTTTAGATTACATGCAGTGGAGTGCAGAACCATATAGATTATCAAGTTGGAACGGATCTTACCCATCTTTTCTTAACGATATGTCTGTTTCAGTGAACCCCATGTGGTGGTCAATTTGTCCTTCGCTTCAACGGATAGTCCTTCAACCTGAAATTCCCTATCTTCAGCTGTTGGCAAACGGACTTTGGCTTGGTCAGGGGTCCCTGCATTTGTATTTGAAGTCACAAAAATCGCATCTAATTTTGACGCATCCTCACGTGTCCAAATGCGCAATACAGTTTCACCTTCCTTATCAAACTCCCATTCCCTATCAAAGGTTCCAGCATCTAACCAGTGATTAATACGGTCCCAATGCCAAGCATTTTTTGTGCCAATACTCCATCTATACTCAGTATTTTTTGTAACTTGAGGATTTTCGTCTGGGTCAGAGGGCTGCCATGTTACCCAAAACGAATCACTGTTGCCGTCCCATGCAAAAGTATGTGCCCATAATGCATAGGTGCCATCATCGGGAAGGTTGATAATGAACTCTACCCAACCTTTGTCACCACCACCTGTTGCAGGTTCTCCTTCCATCCAGACGTATTTGCCATCTGATGTCTGCGCATCTTCAGCAATTACCATCGGTTCCTGTATAACATTCGCCAATTCTGCTTCAAGTGCCAGTTCAAAATCCGCAGAATAACTCACTGGTGTAATAACAAATACTGAAACAATTAGCATTGAAAAAACAATAATACCGTATTTCATGGTAACTCCTTTCTATATATTATTGTAAGGTAACAGGTTGAGATAACCAAATTGTTATCTCAACCTAAAATAGATATGGGTTTAACACTGAATTGTGTTATGCGAATTACTTACCATTGCGATTTGAGGTTTCCCCATGTTGTGGTGAGTTTCGCTTGAGGTTCAACTGGGGTAACATCCTCAGGTCCAGGGAAACGCGGGTTGACTTCTTCCACATTATCAGAGAGATTATCTGTGATAAAGACCACATCTAATTTTGCCGCATCTTCCCTAACAGCAATGCGTAGGGTTGATTCCCCGGCAGGTAACTCCCATTCTCTGTCGAAAGTTCCACCATCCAACCAATGATTGATACGATCCCAGTGCCACTCATTCTTTGTACCAATACTCCAACGGTATTCTGTATTTTTTGTAACCTGAGCATCTTCATCTGGATCCGCTGGCTGCCAAGTTACCCAAAAAGAGTCGCTGTTTCCATCCCACACAAAGACATGTGCCCATAATGCATAGGTGCCGGCTGTTGGGATATCTATTATGAATTCAGCCCAACCTTGGTCACCGCCACCAGCAAGTGGAGGTCCTTCCATCCATACATACTTTCCGTCTGATGCTCCATCATCATCGGCGACAACCATTGGTGCTTCAATTGTGTCAGCCATCTCTGCCTCAATTGCTCTATCATAACTATAACTAACACCGTTCAACATTAGTATACCGATAATTAATAATATACTCAAAACATACATCATGTTACGCATATAAACATCTCCTTTGTATTCTATACGACACGAATAACGCACCGTTTGTTCACTTTTAGTTATTGATGGCTTCGTACGGGGTCTTAAGTTTACCCCATTGTTGAAATTGTAAAAATGAGGGTTCAATAGATAATCCTACAGTACCAACCTGCCATTTCGGTTGTGCTGCCCAAGCATTATTGTTAATAAGCTCACGACGTTCACTTCCATCTGCGTTCATAAGATGTATAACCCATCGTGCATCTTTTTCAGATTGAAATGCAATCAAACTACCATCAGGTGACCACGATGGAACTGCCTCATCAATTGGTGTATCAGTGAGTGCTTTTTTGTTCCCACCATCCTCAGCATCCATTAGGTAGAGGTCGAAATCGGCTTGATCCACATCTTGCCGCATAGAAGCATATAATATATTCTTACCATTAGGTGACCACGTTGGGTATGTATCCATCAATGGTTGATGTGTTAATCGTTGCTCTTCTCGGCTTGTAACATCAATGGTGTATATATCCCAATTTAAGTCACGTTGTGAGTGAAAAGCCAAAAATCTTCCATCTGGTGACCAAATAGGTATACCGTCTGAGAAATTGTTTTTAGTGATATTTTTTACCACACGGCTTTTTAATTCTAAAATGTAGATATTGTAATGACCTTCACGATTTGAACTAAAAGCCAAACGTTTGCCATCTGGTGACCATGAAGGTGCTTTATCTGTTGCTAGATGATGTGTCAACCTTCTCTGATTTGTGCCATCAGCGTGCATCACATAAATTTCGTGGTTTTTATCACGTCTTGAAAAAAATGCGATCTCAGTCCCATCGGGTGACCACATTGGGTAGTAATCGGCTGATGGATTGAGCGTAAGATTTACAGGTTTCTTCCCACTGGAATCTGTAAGGTAAATGTCCCAGTTCCCATTAATATTAGAAGCAAATGCAATCAATGATTGTGGGTCACAAAACGCAGAATTAATCGCAATACCGCAAAAGAGGGTCAACATCAAAATGAAACCGTATTGAAATAATAGCAGAATTCGCATTTTTTGTCTATAGTCCATATAATAGAGCAATATTTTATTTAGTCAGTTTGCAATAAAAGTCGGCATATTCTGAGGAAAATTAGGTTGAATATTGTAGAACTTCATTTAGATATACACATCATATATTTATATTAATCTTTCCATTATATCTTGTCAAGATACAATTTGATGACAACAGGGTTATTTGGTTTTAAGTATTTTCGGATATATTTTTCACAATTCAATATAATCTCTTATAGACCGTGTAGAGAGAAGCAAACCTATACCTGTTAATTTACCCTTACGTTGTTTATCAGTATGTGCTATAAATTGTGACGTTTTACACGTCACCTGTGACTTAAAGAATTCAGTCAGGATAAGGAATGTGACGCGAATTTCGCTTTTTTTATTTGCTCCTTTTTAGTCTTTTTCTTATCTTGACCTACCTTCACAATTTGTAAGACATGAAGCTGGGAAATTTAGAAACCCCATATACAGTCCCTTAGACACAAAAACCAAGCACTACACACTTGGTGAATTTGTGTTTATACCTCCTTCTAACGTATCTCAACTCGTGTCACAGATATAATCCTACATTCTAAACAAATGTTAATTATATAGTATCTTTTTGTAGATGTCAAATTAAAAAGTAAATGTTTTATTGGATATATATTGGTATTTTAAATTATGATTGCCTGAACCAGGATTTACCAAATCAAGAAATCAACGGTATGAACGCCTGTTGGCGTTCCCCCAAATCAACGCCAAATGCGCGTATGGCATTTGTCGGGTATGAATGCCTTTTGGCATTCCACGGATTATAGGATTTACAGGATTATGAGTTTGGTATTCCAGTGTTCCTTTTTAAAGGATGGATATGGCAGGACACAGAGACCCTACCATACAATGTTAGGGGTCCTGTAAACGGCAAGTCCTAGTTGAGACAAATAATGATTGAACACCTCAAAAAAGCAATAGGAACAAGAACGTTTGTGATAAAATCTAATCAAAAACCCTAAAACTAATAAACCTTTTATGATAAAAAGGAATTGACAAACTACACAGCATTCAGTAAAATAGAAAACTATGAATGCAATAGAATTGACTAAAACACTTATTGGTTATGACACAGTAAGCCCTGAAAGCAACGTTGAAGTCATGGACTTCCTTACTGATACGTTGGAATCCGTTGGTTGCGAAGTGGAACGTGTGGAATATAATGACCCCGCAGGTGTACTGAAAGTAAATCTGATTGGTCGTAAAGGACGCAATACCAATAAAGGTGGACTCGCACTTCTTGGACATATAGACACCGTTCCTGCGATTGGCTGGTCAGAAAACCCTTTTGAGGCGCGAATCGTAGGCGATAAGATGTATGGTCGTGGCAGCTGCGATATGAAGGGCAGCGTCGCTTGTATGATTGAGGTTGCGTCTCGTTATTCCGTGTCTGAGTTAGATGCCCCACTGTATGTGGTTATCACTGCTGATGAGGAGGTCGGCTATTTTGGTGCAAGTGCTGTTGAAGAAAAATCGGAGATGTTCAAACAGCACGGATTTCCACAATACGGGGTGGTTGGGGAACCGACTGAGCTGAAAGCCGTTTATGCCCACAAAGGTGCAGTTCGTTTTTCGGTGACTGCATACGGACGCGCAGCCCACAGCAGCACCGGTGAAGGAGACAATGCAAATCTAAAACTCATACCGTTTCTTTCAGAAATGCGAGAGATACATCAAGAATTGACAACCGATTCTCAATATTTCAATTCTGAATTTACCCCGCCCTTTACAGATTGGAATATCACCATCAGTGATGGAGAGTGTACCGCCAACATCACCTCACCAATGAGTGTGTGTAATATAAACTACCGTCCGATGCCGGGTGACGAACCGCAAATATGGATTGATCGGGGACGCGAAGCGGCTGAAAAATACGGATTGGAATTCAATCTATTCATCAATGCTGGTCCCGTTCGCACGTCACCTGACGCTGATATTATCCAAGCAGCACTTGAAATCACTGGAGATACGAAACCGCATACTGTGGCGTATAGCACCGATGCAGCGGTCTTTTCAAAGCACATGGAAACAGTGATTATAGGACCAGGAAGTATTTTACAAGCACATACCGTTGATGAGTGGATGGCATTAGATCAATTTGAGAAGGGAATCGACATCTTTAGCAAGTTTGTTGATCGGTTTTGCGTTTCGTAATATCTCTGTTGAAACCATTAATAAGACATACAGTCCCATGTTCTTTAGATTTATAACATTGTAGGCGCGCAATTCATTCCGCTTCCTACATTCTTAGTAGGCGCGGTTTCCTAACCGCATCCGTTTCAAATAATTATACCGAAACTCACCTTAATATAATACGTATGAAAGGATAATTTATGGGAAGTGTTTATATCTTGACGAATAAGGCAATGCCGGACTTAGTAAAAATCGGATTTACGGAGACGCAAACTGCACAAGATCGAGCAGACCAACTTTATCATGGCTATAATGGCACGGTCGGAACTGGTGTACCACTGCCTTTTGATGTTGTTCATGAGGAATTATGTGACAATCCAAAGGAACTTGAAACCTTGATACATCAAGAACTCATTGAGTCGCGTCCTAACAAAGATCGTGAGTTTTTTACATTTCCAGAACCGTCAGAAGCAATACACAAACTAAAAGAAGTTCATAAACGCCAACCAACACATGCCAATTGTGTTAGTTCTGATAGTCTTTGGAGAAAGTGGACATCACAATTTCTGACACGTTTTAGCAAACTCTCCAATAAGAGAACACCAGCACCTAAAGAGGAGGAACAATTTTGAATGGTAAACCTCATTATAGTGCAGACAGTGGTTTTGCTTGTGCAGCTGCGGGCAGAGGGATAACAGAGGCATTACAAGAACATCTTAATGTCATTATCCGTGATGAGAATCTTGAAATCGCATTTACCGATGATTATTTTCAAGCAAAAATAGAGGTTTTGGTTGAGGATAAAAGTGTACTTGAGGATCAGAAGGTCCAGCGGCAAAATGCGATCCGTGATGCAACTAAAGAACTTGAAATAAAGAAGGTAGAATTAACCGAGCTCAATGTAAAAATGGAATCCCCAGTAGAAATCTTGGAGACATCGGAAGGTTCACGTATTGTGGAACTAAACGAAAAAATTGAAGTAAAGATTTCGGATATGGAATCCAAGAAATTAGAAAAAGCCAAAATCGAAACAGATTTAGAATCACCAACTCAAGTTGAATTAGATGCTTTGAACACGGATGGAGCGGTTCACCAGCAGTCTGAACACTGGTTTTCAAAATTACGACACGGGGTCTCTAATATATTACAGAGGGTTCCTAAATTAATTTTTTCGAGTTTCGCCACAGCTGCGGTTATTGCACTATTCTTTTATCTCTATCTTTTTTATGTGTCTGCGGGGGAAAAAGTTGTCAAATCGAGTGATGATATGGATTTAACTGCTCTTATTGACTACAAGGCGTTAGATAGATCTTGGCAATCCAGCGATGAGGACCCGCGCAGATGGTTGATTCTTATGTTTCCTTCTATATTCATCTTTCTTGCAATTGTAACGCATCTAGCTTGGTATTCTGAAAAATGGACAAAACAACGGACAAAATGGGTTGTGGTTATTTTCTTCATATTTATGACTTTCTCCGTTGAAGCGGCAGTTGGATTGGACATCGCAGAAAAGATAGTTCAAGCAAGAAAAGATTTAGCTGAAAGCAATACAAATGTTAACTGGGATTCTTTTTGGGAGTCAGGTAAGGCGGGATTATTTTTCCTTTTCCTTCTCTTAGGTTTTGGTCCCTCAGTCCTTTTAGGCTTCGGTTTACATTGGGTTTTAGGGTTATGGGAAAATATCCGCCCACAAAACGACAAGTCTAAGCAGGTGGAAATGCAGATTAAAGCAGAAAAGAGTGATAAACTGGTTGAATTATCTGCTTTAAATACTGAAATCCAAAATTTAGAAGAAGGTTTAAGTCGACTTGATGAAGAGAAACGAACCTATTCGGAGTCGCTCCTAAAAACATATCGGCATCCGATTGAAGTCCAAATCGCTGGCTTAGATGCTGAAATCCAAAGTATTCAAGACGAAATCCAATTGTTAAACGAGCAGGTTGACAGCCTTCAAATGGAAATTGACAGATGTGAATCTGAGATCGAAGCACACTTAAAAGGACAACGCGAAAGGGTTATTGACATAAAGAAAATGGAAGCACAGGCTAATGAATTCGTGACGGGATGGTGTCGGTATGTAGCACAATGTAGTACCGATCTTCAACCTCAGGAAATCTCAAACCAAATCACCGAGATTCAAGAACTTGCGAAGCAGACGCTTGAGAATTTCAAAACAACTCTTAAAACATTTTAGAGGTTTTATATGAGAAGAATTAATATCACCGTAGTAATATATATTCTATTTTTTATTTTCCTAAATGTAAGTTATTCGGATAGTAAAGTATCAGATGCTCCCGTAAACATCGTTGTGATTATTGATACATCGGATCGTGTTTGTAAAGAAAGACATCCCGACCAAAGAGAAAGAGACATCAACGTTATAAAAGAGGTTGTTGATCAGTTTTACAAACTTGTTGAACCCACCATCATGAAAGGCGGCACAATAAAAACTCCACATAGTCTTACTCTTGCAGTTCCAAAGCAACCTAAAACAAAGCATCCTTCCGATGAAATCATAAGCAAGTTGACAATTACAGCACCAAAAAAACGTAGCGAAAATCCTGAATTCCAAAAAAGGAAACAGGAGTTAATTGATGCTATTCCTGAGTTATATGACCATGTTCAGCAACACCCACAAACCGGTTCAGATATTTGGGATTGGTTTAGGTCTAAAGCGGAGTCTTCCTTCTCGAAAAACCACCAGAATTTGATAATCTGTCTTTCTGATGGCTACCTCAATTTTGATATTGACATTGAAGCGATTCGTCCCGAAGATACATATATGAGGGTTGGAACTTTGCGCGATGAATCAGAAGCAGTTAATAAGATAAAGAACAGAAGTGAAGGGTTACGACCAGTCAAAAACTTCAGTGATCTCAATATAAAATTCTTGATGCTTGAAATACGACTTCGCGAAGAAAATGGAGTGATGCATTTCCAAGATTCTGACATTATTCAAGCATATTGGAAAACATGGTTAAATGCTATGGGTATTAAGAACACTAAATTTTTTGAACAATTGGATCCAAGGGGTTTGAAAAATGTGATTGAAAACTTCATTAAGTTAAAATAACATAAGTTGCCACCTATAAAATTATCTTTTATAGTATTTAGCATTATATGAAGCCGACAGCCAACTATGTCCTTTCAGGCAGTTCTTCAAAGAAGACAGCATCCGGTTTCACCCATTCTGCTTCACCGTCTGCCCACACCTCGCGTTTCCAAATAGGCACAATCTGTTTCAGTCGATTCATCGCATATTGACAGGCTTCAAAACCATCTTTGCGATGCGGAGAAGCTACCGCTACAGCCACACTTACTTCGCCTATTTCCAACCTACCGATACGGTGAATCATTGCCACGCGATGAATACCCCATTTATCTGCTATTTCATCAGCAATCTCCGCCATCTTCTTTTCAGCCATTGGAGGATATGCCTCATACTCGAGGTATTTTGTCGGTCTACCGTCGGTATTATCCCGAACGGTTCCGAAGAACAGAATCACCGCGCCGGCATCCGGTGCCTCTACCGCTTCCCGGACCTCTGCACCTGTAATGACATCCGTGGTAATCTTAAACATTTCTTCCCCCTGTTACAGGAGGAATCAACGCCACTTCATCACCCTCTGTTAGTTCAGTATTCTCGGTGGCATATTCCCAATTAACAGACATTTGCATCACTTCGTAAAACTCAGCAATTTCAGGCCATTCTTCCTCAAGTCTTTTTAAAATCGTTTGGA
The DNA here is from genome assembly GCA_026710795.1 of Candidatus Poribacteria bacterium. Classification (GTDB taxonomy): domain Bacteria; phylum Poribacteria; class WGA-4E; order WGA-4E; family WGA-3G; genus MSPOR6. The sequence continues at coordinate 56,952 of JAPOQK010000005.1, read as the reverse complement.
CGGTAGCACCTTTCGGCAGCTGCATCTCTTCTTCGGATCTATCTAACATCTCGTGGCATACGGCAAAGTATTTGACTGTAACCTTCATTAGGTCTCCTTGCTGCTCTATTTCCATTTAGAATTATGTGTCTAAAAGTATATCATAACAAGAGATGTGAGTCAAATTTAGGATTGATTTTTGAGAGTCCATTTGCTAAAATAGAGATAGATATGGACTGAATCAAACAGTGAAAAAAATGGATAAAATCATCATAAAAAGTATCAAATTTCATGGCAACCACGGTGTGCCTGAAGCAGAACGTGAAGTCGGTGGACATTACGAAATAGATGCAGCATTGGGGTGTTCACTTGTTGATGCTGGTAAATCCGACGCGCTTGAGGACACGATTGATTACGCAGGAGTCGTTGATCTCATTGTTGATATTGGCACACAAAAGTCATTTCACCTGATTGAAGCACTTGCAGAGACAATTTGCTCAGAAATATTAAGACAATTTCCTGTAGAGACAGTCCATCTTATTGTCAAGAAACTCCATCCCCCAATTAATCAACCGATCGCCTACTTTGCAGTAGAGATATATCGTGAGAAGGAGTAAGCATGCGTTTTGGACATCGGTTGGGCATAATAATATCAATTATATGCCTATTTATACCTGTTGCTCATGCAGCTGGAAAAAAGACACAACTCTTTCCAGATCAGTTACCTGGACTCAATATCTACAAATACGATTGGGATGTTGAAACTTGTGTCCTCTATGTCGCTGAGATGTCTAGGAAAGAGTCTACCTTGCATTTTGAAGTAGCACTTGCAAATTCTCAAGTGCTGGGAAAAGAGACTGTTCGTTCTATAGCAAAACGGCGGACACAACGCGGAGACCGTAGGGTTGTCGTAGCAGTTAACGGTGGCTTTGGTGTTCTCGGTGATATGCGGGGATACGGTGGCGTTTTGGAAAGCCTTCATGTCCAAGATGGAGAACTCATCACACATCCGACAGATACAGATGCATGCTTTGGTGTTACAGAGACCGGTGAATTCTTGAGTTCTCCCGTGAAAATGAAATCAAACCTGCAGATTGACAACCAATCATTGGAAATTGGCTGTATAAATCAACGTCGACTTGATGGATGCAAAGTGATACTTTATACCCCGCGCCTCGGAGAATCAACACGGACCAACCGACGTAGAGGGAAAGAAATAATGCTCAGTGGACTCAAACTGCCATTGACACCAAACTATACACATCCTTATCAGGTAAAGTCGGTTTCAAGTGATGGAAACAGTGCAATACCGCGAGACGGTGCAATCCTTTGGATTAGTACTCAAGTAAAAACCCCAAGTGTCAACAAACTTATTCCTGGTGCAAGTGGTAAACTCACCGTTACGCTTTCACCACCTGAATGGAATCAAGTCCGATATGCCGTTGGTGGAAGGTTACGACTGCTCAGAAATGGAAAAATAAATCAAATACTTGTGGATAAACACAATCAAGAAAAGAAACATGTCCCCGGTAAACGCAACCAAGAACTAAACCTAAGCCATGAACCGCGGACAGCTCTGGGGTACAATGCCGATAAACTGTTTTTAGTTGTCGCAGACGGACGGCAACCTAAGTATAGCACCGGCTTAACACTTTACGAACTTGCCAGCATTCTTATTGAACTTGGTGCGACTGAAGCAATCAATCTTGATGGTGGTTCCTCAAGTACCTTTGTGGTAAATGATGAAGTGATCAATAAACCGTCAGGCAATCGAGAACGTGAGGTGCTTAATGCGGTCTTTATTACAAAGGTTACGAAATAATTTATGTATTGGAGGTACAAGGTGAAGGCGTTATTAACATTTATATCCATTCTATTTTTTGTGTTCTTGGTATCTGACAGTCAACAAGCAGAAAACACACCTAAACTGTTAAAAGCAGAACCACTTTCTCAGACTGCACTTCAATTGCAATTTGATGGAGAGTTGCAAGCAGATACCGTTGAAGATTTATCATTCTATCAGATTATACCGGATGTCAAAATTGAATTTGCGCTGCTTGATGAACGTTTAAACCGCGTGCTGATTCTCACTTCACCGTTAGAGACAGGAAAATCCTACCGTCTATCACTTAAAAACACAAAAACAGAGATAGACTTAACACTACCTGCCGAAAACGAAATAACCTTCGGCACGGGAAACGCGGTTACATTTTCTGGCAGCTCACAGGATACCAGTTTGATTGTCAGTAAAGACCGAAAAACACGTAACAACAACGTTGGGGCTGAATCAACCCTTCAATGTAATCCGACTGGCAGTGTCTTTTTTGTTGCTTTTGACCTCTATGATGCATTTGAAGATATGGCTATCCGAGATCCAAAACAGGTCTTGGATGCGACAATAAGTCTACATGCCCAGCAATTTGAAACAGATTCTGCTCAGACCTTGATACTCCGTCGTGTTCTGCTTCCGTGGAAAGAAGGCAGAGGAAAATCAGACCGCGCACAAGAGGACGAACTCACATATAACAGCGCATTACATCGCAACTTGCCATGGAATAAACCTCCTGCACAAGCCATGTTGGCAGGGATTGATGGCGATAACCAAAGTGATTACAACGGTTCTGATGATGTCGCACATCGAATTGATGGTGCTTTTGAAATTCAAGAGTCAAACAAACGTTATACCTTCAAAAGCGATTTAATCACAGATGCCGTTCGTTATTGGGTTGCAAATCCTGATTACAACTACGGATATCTTTTCGCATTACGGGATGGGACTGCACCAATTACTTTCTCATCAAAAGAGGTAGTCGATGAAAATCTGCGTCCGATGTTAACAATTCGCTACCAGACTAAAACGGACACGGACACTATTCCACTACGCTAATGAAACGTCTTGCGGATGTTGACGCTGAACAATGGTTAAGACGTTGTGTTCAAGTTTCGGATACCGTAGAGGTACCGGACAAGCCAGCGTATTTTGCTGGAAAGGCTGTCATAGGAAATTTAGTTTACGAACATCAAATGATTATAGATATTATTTCGGAGGAAACCATGCACGAATCTCCTCTCGTTGAATATTTAACTGAAAAAGCGACGGCAGAAGCTCTCCAACAAGGAATACAACAAGGAATAAAGACACGTGCTCTTGAAGATATCCTTGAGGTGTTGGAACTACGTTTGGAACTTGAAGCAGCAAATGCTTTCAAACCCGTGCTTGATGCAATTGATGACTTAGACCGTCTTAAGCAGTTACATCGTGCAGCAATCCTTGCAAACACTCCAGAAGACTTTCAACAGGCTTTGAAGTCAACAGAAATTGAACGATAAGAAAGCATTTCTATCGTACCGTGCTTTCTTGCCAATCAATTTACACATATTTTCGCAAATGTTCCAAAGTCCGTTCCACTGCCCCAAGATTTTCCTCAACCAACTGCTTTCCAATGTTGCCAGTAGTTATTCTTGACTCGCTGTTGTCCAGCCATTCTGTGATAACCTTAGCCATTTGTTGTGGTGTATGTACAAGTTTCGCCGCTCCTTTTTCGAGTAAAAGAGACGTTTCGTAAGCATTCTGTATCGTCGGTCCAAATAGAATCGGTTTCGCCATTGCAGCAGGTTCCATAACATTGTGCACGCTACCGTGAAAACTCCCTCCAACAAATGCAATATCTGCTAATTGGTATAGCTTAGCCAAAATCCCTACTGTGTCAACGATGAGAACATCCATGCTCTCCAAATTCACATCGCTACTGAGTTCTGAATAACAAAGATATGTTATTTTTTTCTTATTCAATTCTGCTTTAATTTCCGTTATCCTATCAAGTGTCGGTTCGTGTGGAACCAATATTAAGTGTAGCCTACCGTCAGGTATATCTTTCCGAAGAATCTGATACGCCTCAAATACAACTGCCTCATCATCTGAGTATGTGCTGCCAGCAATGAGGATGGGATGCTTTAAAGTATCTTGTCCGTGGAAAAAGACTGTATCGGGTGCAATCGAAAGTGCGCGTCCGTACACCTGCTCATAACGGGTATCACCAGTTACGACAACCTGTTCATTTGTAGAACCCAGTTGTTGAAACCGAGCTGCGTCATCTTCCGAAATAGCACAATGTAACGTTATATGCCGATGCACACTCCGAAAAAATGACCTTGCAAGAAGAGAAAGACGTTTAGAACCAGATTGAACTGTTCCAGCAATAATAATGGTAGGAATATTGTATTTGGATGCTTTCCAGACAAGGTTGGGCCATATATCGTATCTTGAAAAGATTAGACAAGTAGGTTGAATGAGATCAATCAAACGTTCTGCATTACGAGGGGTATCAAAGGGAAGAAATACAGCCGCATCAACATAAGGATAAGATTCTACATTTGGTGCAACAGAAGGTGAGAAAAAAGTTAAGACAATTCGTGTATCTGCATAAATCGCTTCAATTAGCGGTTTCGTTTGTTCAAATTCTCCGACAGAGGTAAAATGAAACCATGCAGTTTTCTCTATATTTCGGGCATCGTTGAGTTGACGGTTTAATTTTTCAAAGACATCTCGTCGTTCAATGATTCCCTCACGAAATTTGCGATTAAAGCACGCTGCCACATGAAAGCCGATAAACATAATGGGAAGTGCAAGCGCGTTGTAGACAAATCGCCAAAACATGAGGTGGTGTTACGAAAAGGAACTTGGTAGGACAAAACCCTCGCAGAAGCCTGCCGAAGCGGTTATGCTTCGGCTCTGCTGCTTCCACAATGAGGAGGATAGATCTAATGTTGCGTTAGGTTACTTCTTGATAACATCCAAGATTTTCTTCTTAAGCGCATCTTTAGGCATTGCGCCAACAATCTGATCCGCTACTTCTCCATCTTTGAATACAAGAAGGGTCGGAATGCTCCGCACACTGTATTTCATCGCTGTTTGACGATTGTCATCCACGTTGACTTTTCCGACTTTGAAAGTGTCGGCATTTTCAGCGGCAAGATCATCCAAAATAGGTGCTATCATTTTACACGGACCGCACCATTCTGCCCAAAAGTCAACAACGACAGGGGTGTCTGATTGAATCACCATCCCTTCGAATGTATCGTCGGTGATTTCAAAAGTATGTTCAGCCATCATAACTCCTTATGCTTAGATAGTGTAATAATCGTTTAGGCATGTTCGCCACTAAGGTTTCTATTCATGTAGTTATTATCAGAATTTTATTGAAACATCCACCGCATTTGAATTAGTTGGATCAATTGGTAGAACTCTTTTTAGACGAATCAATATGCTAATATGTTACCCTATTCTACGATAAATATCCACATATTATTTTCTTTTAAGTTTTTTCTGAACCAGAATTTGCATGATTAATTGTCTGAACCAAGATTATCAGGATTACAAGATTTCCAGGATTATGAATATGGTATTTCGAGGTTCCTTTCAATAGATAAACATCTATACTTAGATATGTGATGTATAGTTTCAAACTCACAATCCTGATAATCCTGATTCAGACAAAACATCAGCAAACTAAAACCCTTCTGTGCTTTTTGTGATTCTAACAGAAAAACACATGGCGAAAATTACATATCTATTTAAATAATTCCGCTTGATAAAAAAAGTCAAACGTGATATATTTTACGAAGAACTTAGATATATAAACCTATGACTGAAGGTATTTCATAACGCACCAGACCTATGGATTAACGACTATCGGTTTATTATTTTAGGCATTGGATACACACGAAAGGAGGGAAGGTATGTCAGATAAAGAAAAGGAGAAAAAGAAGGGTACGAATATTTCGCGTCGAAGTTTCTTAAAGGGTGTAGGTACAGGAACCGTTGCTGCAACCGTCGCACCAGCAGCTGTATTAGTCGGTGCTCCAGAAAAAGCGGATGCACAAACGGACGAAGCCATCTCCACTGCGGAAATTCAGTTGAATATCAATGACCAAGTATATCAGATTGAAGTTGAAGCACGCACTACATTGCTATCAGTTTTGCGAGATGGAATTGATACGGAAGGAAACTATGTTGATCTGACAGGTGCTAAACTTATATGCGACAAAGGTGAATGCGGGGGATGCACTGTCTTAGTTGATGGCAAACCTGTCTATGCCTGTATGATGCTCGCAATGGACGCACAAGGGAAACAGATAACAACCGTAGAAGGCATTGCCAATGGAGATGAACTGCATCCCGTGCAAGATGCATTTATCCAGCACGATGCATCGATGTGCGGATTCTGTACACCCGGATTCATCGTCTCATCCGTGGCACTCTTGAACGAAAACAAAAAACCGACGCTCGCAGAGATTAAGGACGGCTTATCGGGCAACACTTGTCGTTGCGGCACTTACCCGTTTATATTTGACGCTGTTGAAACCGCTTCAGAGAAGATGTAGTTTCAATATTCCCTCACTTTTGTAGGGTAGTCAATTTGAACGTGTCATGTATTGAAAAGGAGAAAACAGATGGCATCATGGGGAGAAGCAAGTCAATCTCGACTTATTGGCAAGCGTATTACCCGTTTGTCCGGTAAGGATAAAGTTACAGGAAAAGCAAAGTATACTTATGACATCAATCGTCCGGGAATGCTCTTTGCTCGGATTCTACGGTCTGATGTTGCACATGCAACCGTGATGGATATTGACCTTAGTCGTGCCGAAGCCTTGCCCGGTGTACAAGCGGTTATGCCGTTAACAGAAGCAGGTAGAATACTGCGTTACCAAGGGCAAGAGATCGCAGCGGTCGCAGCAGAAACAGACGACATTGCTAAAGACGCACTACGGTTGATTTTTGTTGAATTAGAAGAATTACCTTTCGTTGTTACAGAAGCGGATGCGATGGCAGAAAATGCCCCGCAGATACGCGATTGGGAGGGAAATCAGAGTAATCCCGGTATTAACGAACAGGGAGACGTGAAAGCAGGTTTTGAGGAGGCAGCAGTTACGGTAGAAGCCACCTATCACGCGCCTGTCCAAACGCATGTCTGTTTAGAAACACATGGACACGTCACTGAATGGACAGATGAACAGAATCTTACCGTTTGGGCATCTACACAAGCGGTTTTTGGAGTCCGAAACGATTTCGCGCGTCGCTTTGATATACCCGCGAACCAAGTCAGAGTCATCACAGAACACATGGGTGGCGGCTTTGGCAGCAAATTCGGTCCTGGGGTAGAAGGACATACTGCAGCACAATTATCACGTATCACCGGCAAACCGATAAAATTGATGCTGACACGTAAGGCGGAACACCTTGTTGCTGGAAATAGACCTTCAATGACACAACATGTGAAGGCAGGTGCATCAAGTGATGGTCGACTCGTTGCTTATGATATGCGCGGCTACGGTACAGGTGGTATCTCCAGTGGTGCAGGATTCCAAGCACCTTATGTCTATCACGTAGAAAATCGGAAAACAGAAAAGTTTAACGTCGCTACAAATGCTGGCAACCAACGCGCTATGCGTGCACCAGGTCATCCGCAGGGTGCATTCGCAATGGACTCACTGATGGATGAACTTGCAGAAAAACTCGGAATGAATCCATTGGAATTCCGTCGCATTAATGACTCAAGCGAGGTGCGTCAAGCACAGTACACCCTCGGTGCACAGGAAATCGGATGGCACAGACGGAATACTGTCCCCGGTTCTGGCACAGGTGTTAAAAAACGTGGCATGGGTGTTGGTAGTGGTCAATGGGGTGGCGGCGGTGGCAGAGGCACGCAAGCACGTGTTACCATCAATGCTGACGGAACCGTTGAAGCAGTCACTGGCACACAAGACATCGGCACTGGAATTCGGACTGCCATTGCTATCATCGTCGCTGAAGAATTGGGACTCGCACCAACAGATATTTCTGTAAAAGTAGGGGATAGTGGACCTGGACTACCCTCTGGTGGTAGTGGTGGAAGTCAGACAACAGCATCCGTTGCCCCTGTTATCAAGACCGCAGCAATGGCAGCGAAACAGAAACTGTTTGAACACGTTGCTCCTTTACTCAAGGCACCCGTGGATGACCTCCGTATTGGAAGTCGCACTATCTACGTTGCATCTGACCGAACCAATACGGTCACTTGGAATCAGGCGACAGGTCTACTCGGACAAGAGAGTATTAGCGAAGGTGGAAACTGGGATCAGGAACTTCGTCAAGGTGGTGTCGCAGGCACGCAGTTCGCTGAAGTTGAGGTAGATACACAAACAGGTCATGTCAAAGTCCTCAAGATTGTCGCAGTCCAAGATTGCGGATTGGCAATTAACCGATTAACAACGGAAAGCCAAATCAATGGCGGTGTTATTATGGGGTTAGGGCAAACCTTGCTTGAAGAACGGATCATGGATCCGCAAACAGGACGGATGCTCAACGCTAACCTTGAGGATTACAAAGTTCCAGGAACTTATGAGATACCCGAAATCAAGTCAATCGTTTTTGATACGCACCGTAAAGTCACGGGTGTCGGTGAACCGCCGTGTATTCCCACACTTGGCGCAATCGCAAATGCTGTCTATAACGCAATCGGTGTCCGTATACGAGAACTACCCATTACACCCGATAAAGTCCTAACCGCACTTGCTGAAAAAGCATAAGGAGGTAAGCAATGGAAAAATTTAGTTACGTCAACGCGACCAGTCTGAAACAAGTTACCTCACTTCTGAGTGATAGCGGATGGGGCGAAATCATGATGATTGCAGGTGGAACTGACCTACTCGCTGAACTCAAGGAGTACATTGAAACCCCTAAAACGCTGATCAATCTCAAGACCTTACCCGGCATGGATAGCATATCTGCAGATGCGTCAGGATTGAAAATCGGTGCATTAACCACCGTTGCTGAGATTGCAATGCACCCGACTATCCAACAGCACTACACTGTACTTGCACAAGCAGCAGCTTCGGTTGCTACACCACAGATTCGCAATGTCGGTACTCTTGGCGGTAATCTTTGCCAACGTCCTCGATGCTGGTATTACAGAGATGAGACCATTAGTTGTCTTAAAAAAGGTGGAGACTTATGTTATGCTGTAGAAGGTTTGAGTAAATATCACGCCATCTTCGGAGGGGATCCAGTTTATATTGTGCATCCGTCGGATATTGCACCAGCGTTAATCGCACTCAACGCATCAATAAAGATTGCTGGTCCTGAAGGTGAGAAGACAATAAAAGTTGAGGAATTCTTCACATTGCCAGCGGCAAATCCGTTTCGCGAAAATGTGCTTGAACCAAATGAAATCGTTGTGGAAGTTCAGGTGCCAAATCCTAATCCAAACACAAAAAGTCTTTACCTAAAAGTGAGAGAGAAAGGTGCACCAGACTTTGCATTGGCAAGTGTCGCAGGTGTTTTTGAAATGATGGGGAAAACATGTCAAACTGCGAGTATCGTGCTCGGTGGCGTTGCACCCGCACCATGGCGTTCAACGGATGCTGAAACTGCTCTAACTGGAAAGATGATTAACGACTCCGTCAGTACGAAAGCAGGCGAGGAAGCAGTTAAGAACGCACAACCCTTGAACGATAACGAATACAAGGTGACACTAACCCAGAATCTCATCAGTCGTGCTGCGATGATGGCAGTCAGCAAATAGGAGGATGAAAGAACATGTTAGAGGGAAAATCACTTCCAATTTTTAACCGTCCTATATGCCAGGATCTACGGACAAAGGCAATATACATACCCGGCGGGAACCTGCAGAACCTTGTTGAAGAAAATCCGGCAACACACTATTGGTGCAATTGCACAATGCAGGTAGTCGGACCAGACGACCAGTTTGTTTCACCAAAAGCATGCAAACAATCGCGTGCCTGTTTCAGTCCGATTGGTGGAAAACCGGTAGTATAATAAGCATATATTGTTATCGGATCATGCGGAATGCCAAACGCGCATTCCGCCATCTTTCTGATAGCCGATAATCTTTCTGCTGCTATTTTAAATCTTGATAATGTTGCTAAAACCTTTGATACAATGGGTGCACGTCGGTTCCGTTGTCTTGATGATAGGCGGTTTCTTCTTTTTCCGCGTTGTTCTCATTCCTATTGCCAATCGCCTTCCCGACCCAAAAACGTTGATTTTATCAGCACTCAGACGATTCAGCTCAATAGTCTGGACTGCTCTACTCACTGTTCTTTTATCGGGTGTGTATAACTTTATCAGTTTCCTTAGAACTGCTCGGATGACTGCTGTAGAGTCCGGAGAAGTAGACTATTCACTTTACATCTTTGTCTTAGCTATCAAATTCTTTATCGTATTTCTGGTTTATACGCTTGCGGTTGTTTTAACGTTCCCATATCCAGTATTTGAGGGGTTCCAGAAAAAGCCTACACCGTGGTTGAACCTTACGATCATTTTAGGACTTATTATCATCTTTTTATCAGCGTTTTTACGTCGTTTATCGTATTAAGGACGTTATATCTTGGAACTCATACCAATGGTTGAAGTTCGTAATGAAACATAATTATTAGATATGGAATAACTTAAGCATTGAAAGGAACAAAAACCAGATGCCAGTATTAAGCAAAGAAGATTTAGCATTTTGGGAAGAAAACGGATATGTCATTATTCCTAATGCTGCACCGACTGAGTTAATCCAGGACGCAGAAAAGGCGGTTTGGGATTTCCTTGAGATGGATGCCGATTCACCAGAGAGTTGGTACACAGATCCACCACGCGGTATTATGGTTGAAATCTATCAACACCCGGCATTGTGGGGAACACGTCAATACCCTCGTGTGCATCAGGCTTTCGCAGAGATATGGGAAACGGAGAAATTATGGGTAAGTTTTGATCGCGCCAGCATGAGTCCTCCCAATCTTCCCGGTAAATATGAAAGGTCAAGTGTTGGACTCCATTGGGACATGTCCATAGACCTTCCAATCCGTTTCCATGTGCAAGGTGTCCTCTATCTAACTGATACCGCTGCAAACCAAGGTGCGTTTGTGTGTGTTCCAGGATTCCACAACAAAATTGAGGAGTGGATAAAGAGTCTTCCTGAGAATGAGGATCCACGTCAACAGAATTTAGAAGCGTTAGGTATGATTCCTGTTCCTGCAAATGCGGGGGACTTGATAATTTGGCATAGTGCTTTACCTCACAGTGCTGGTATCAATACAGCAGATGCCCCACGCGTTGCGCAATACATCACGATGACACCTACTGGTGAAGCAAATCAGGAAGCGCGAGACCGTCGTATCAATGCATGGAAAGAACGGATGGCAGGTTTTGGTGGAGAGCGTGCAGAAAAGGAACATGAGACTGGTGAAACTGCAGAGTTGACTGAGCTCGGTAAGAAGTTGTTAGGACTTGAGTTGTGGGGTTGAACTGTGGTGATTTTTGAAAATAATTTGACATTATATACGTAGGTCGGAGTGAGCGTAGCGTAGTCCGACATTGGAAACTCGCTGAAATCATACATATCGGAGCTTGATAGGCTCACTCCGACCTAAGGTTAAAACATATATTATAACTTAATCTCTCAGGTTTCTCCCAAGCACAGGATACGCGGGGTCATTATACCCTTTACCTGTATGTTCTCCAGGTGGTACTAACGCATTAACTGCCTTTTCATCATCTTCTGTTAGGACGCAATCTAAACACCCGAAGTTATCCTCTAACTGCTCCATTGTCCGAGGACCAATGATGACAGACGTAATGGTCGGATTTGCTAACACCCATGCCAATGCAAATTGCGTCAATGTTTTACCGTGTGCATCTGCTAAAGGTTTCAACTTCTGTGCTACGTCAAAACTCTCATCCCGAAGTTCAGTCTGCAAAATTCGTCTATCCTGACGTTCTGCTCGTGAACCCTTCGGAGGTTGTTCCCCACGCATATATTTTCCTGACAACACACCCCGTGCTAACGGACTATAAGGCACAACTCCCACTCCATACTTTTCACAAAACGGGAGCAGCTCTACCTCAGCATCGCGATTTACTATATTATAGAGCGGTTGAACACAGACAAATTCCTCTAACCCCAACTTTTCACTTGTCCAGAATGCCTCACAAACACGCCATGCCTCAAAGTTGGAACAAGCGATGTAGCGAACCTTCCCCTGCCGAACGCAATCGTCCAGTGCCCGTAAAGATTCCGCAATTCGGGTGGAAGCATCCCAACGGTGCAGGTAATAGACATCAATATGTTCGGTACCCAACCGTTTGAGACTCGCTTCTACTGCTGACATGATATGAAATCGGTGAGAACCACTTTCATTGACATCATCTCCCATTGTGCCGTGAACTTTTGTGGCAATAACCCACTTCTCTCGGTTTTCACTCACTGCTTTACCGATGACCCGCTCTGATTCACCGCCGTTATAGACGTTAGCCGTATCAAGAAAGTTAATACCCGCATCCATGGCACGGTGGATGATTCGGATGGAGTCCTTTTCATTTGTTGGTCCGCCAAACATCATCGTTCCAAGGCAGAGAGAGGATACCTTCACTCCTGCACGTCCAAGTGTCCTATATTCCATATCCATTTCCTTCCCAATTTGTTATGCCATCCGAATACCGCCATTGACATCAAGTGTTGCCCCTGTAATGTACTGCCCCTCTTCCGTAGCGAGGAAAAGGATTACATTTGCTACTTCGGAAGGGTCGGCGACGCGTCCAAGGGGTATTTGGTCAGTCATATCAGGATGATTTTTTGCCATCTCGGTTGCCGCGATCCCGGGTGCAATTGAGTTGACTGTAATTCCATACTCACCTAAAACTCTTGCGAACGATTTCGTGAGACACATGACACCTGCTTTCGATGCAGAATAAGGTGCAGATGCAACTATACCACCTACCTGTCCCGCTAACGAACCGAGATTGATGATCCGTCCGAACTTTTGAGTTTTCATCGTATCCATGACTGCTTGTGAACAGAGAAATGGACCTTTGAGGTTGACTGCCATCATCCTATCCCACTCCGCTTCGGTGCATGCATCTATACGGGTGTAACTGAAAATGCCTGCGTTGTTGACTAAAATATCAATTCTTCCAAATTCTTCAAGTGTCATGTTGACCATTGCACACACGGATTCGCCATCTGCGACATCCGTTTCAATTACATTGCATCGTCTTCCGAGAGCAGTTACTTCTTGTGAGACCGACACCACATTCTTCATATTTATTTCTGGGATGACAATATCTGCACCTTCTTGAGCAAACGCTAAGCATGTCGCCTTTCCAATTCCGCCGCCACCTCCCGTTACAATTGCAACGCGCCCTTCCAACCGCATCAATGTTCTCCTTTGTTGGTTATACCATTTCTGATATTATGTTCCCGGTTATTGTAGTATGTGGGTAATACGGCACATACTAACAGTTTGTGCTACAAAAGAGAACTGTATTATCAGAAATGGTATTTCTATAGTGAGTGCAGTTTGATTCTATGTTCTTCTGCACTCTTTTCTTCTTGAAAACGTTCTGTATTTTGTAGTAACATGTAGACATTATCACACGAATTCTTGTAAAAGTCAAGACACTCACAATGGAAGAGATATGAGGAATTAAACTATGAAAACAACCCCGTTTTGGAATATTTTGAAATTGCTTTTAGTATTAGCTATTATATGTAATTTTTCTTACACTGCAGCAGCACAGAATTATTATCCCGCAGATATCGGTAATGAGTGGGTGCTGGAAAGAACCGACGGGAAGCAAAACCGTGTTTATAAGCTTGAGAAACCTGAAGACGTTGCCGATAGCGAATATACCCTCCTAAAAATTGAAACTGTGAATCCCAACACTAATAAGGTTGTTGACACGGACAAATACTTTTTGACATCTGACGAGGAAGGAATTAAACTTCATAAAACCGTCTTAGAACAAGCTCCATTTGGTAATGCTACAGCGATTTTCACAACTCCCGCAATTTTCTTTCCTAAAGAATTAGTATTAGGTGATAAGTGGGATGTGATCGTAGATGCAAACCTAAAAAGCCCTATATTGGAAATAGATTTAAAAAGCACAACCAATTTTGAAATAGTTGGATTTGAAGACATTGTTACTCCTGCCGGAACATTTCAGAACTGTGCCAAAATAAAGTTGATATTAACAGTTGTTGCTGCAGGAGGGACAATAAACTTTGATCCAACAACTTCCTATCAATGGTTAGCACCTGATGTCGGTCCTATCAAATATGAGGCTGATGATGGTCAGGTTTTTGAGATGGTTAGTTTAAAATTGGTCGGACCGCCACCTTTAAATGCACAGAATCCTCCCATGTGGCAACTCCCATCACTAAATTTTCAAGTTTCCGGTTCGCGTCTGGGAGATACACTCAGTGCCAGGGTACTTGAGAATGTAGAAGACTATGTGACGGAAGTTGGGAATTTAGGAATACTCTCCGTGACAGGAAATATTGTACCACCAGGTGATGGAACGGGTTTCGCAACGAACTTCCAAAGTAAACAGGATCTATGGGTTGCTGGACGTTTTACCAATGCCCCGATCAGAGGAAGAATAACACTTTTCGCTGAAAATAATAAAGGACGAACAACTGTTACTATTGATGTGACTATTAATTAAGGATATTCTTATGTAGTAAAACTATAGTTTGGATATTTTTTGTAGGTGTGAGTTAATTGAATCATCTTGGTATTAACAGGAGTTTGATGATATACCTGTCACCCCGCTGGGGTTATGTGTCTGGTGGATTTCACGTTCTATATACATTTCGCCCGGCTGGACAATTTTATATTGTTCATAAATGTGGGTTACATTGTTTGAATTCGTCTATTATAGCGAAGGTATTCTAAACAACCTTGCATTTAATCTTGAAATGTTAATATTAAACTGATAGTATATTACTACTATCGCGAATCGTGTGGAAAAGCTGATATGGTGCCTTGGAAAGTGGTATTAGTTGTTATAGTCATTGCTATTCTACTTATGGCAATCGGGATGTGGTTGGGATTCCGTTATATATCCGAACAGGATGATATCCATTACCAAGCACGAAATCAACAGCCTTATATAAAATACCTTTTTATGGACACGAACACATATCCAGTGATAACCCTGTTTTGATGTTGTTCAGAACTTATCAACATCGCGCATTATTATATGTAAAAGGAGACAATTTATGAAGAAAACAAGATCTATATCTTGGCTGAAACCGGTTTTGGTGTTTAGCCTTATATGCTGTTTAGCACTTACAGCAGCAGCACAAGATTATTATCCGACTGCTATCGGCAATACATGGGTTTTCCTAAGTGCCGATGGTGCTGAACGCCGCACATATACTATTGAAGAACCTGATACCGATGAAGAAGAAGGTATTATTATTCTGCGAATATTCACTGAGACCCTCGGCACAGAAACAGTTGATGACGATGTTTATTATATATCTGATGATGCGGGGGATTTGAAACTTCACCGGACAAGTTTAGAAGAAGGCGCATTTGGTATCGCTGCAGCAATGCTTGATCCACCTGCTCTTTTCTTCCCAGCAGACCTGCCACTTGGACGGACGTGGGATGTCATGACGACAACAGAACTGAACCTTGTTGGTACAGCAAACACTACAAGCACAATAACAGTTGATGCTATTGAACCCGTAGAAACCCCGTTAGGAACATTTGAGAACTGTGTCAAACTTCGAATTGATAGAAGAGTCGTCACTGCAGTCGCAGTACTCCGATCAACTTCATACCAGTGGTTAGGACCTGATCTCGGTCCTGTCAAATACGAAGATGATCAAGGGATTGTGTATGAACTACAAAGTTATGACTTAGTTGATGAATCAATAACGGAACCTGAAACTCCAGAAGAACCTGTTGTGCCTGAAACTCCAGAAGAACCTGAGACCCCAGAAGAACCTGTTGTGCCTGAAACTCCAGAAGAACCTGAGACCCCAGAAGAACCTGTTGTGCCTGAAACTCCAGAAGTGTCTGAACCCAAATTTAATATGACCCTTGTTTCGGGTTTAAACCTAATCTCTATTCCTCTAATGCCAGCAGAACCTTACACCGCAAAATCACTTGCAATGATGTTGGGTTCTACGGTTGTTATCAAGTTAGATGCGGATAAACAGAGTTTTGTCGGTTACTCCACCGCTGAAGAAGGCGATGGATTTGATATAGATGGTATGAGTGGTTATATTGTCAATACTCCCGATGGTGGAAAAGCAACCTTTACTGGTACAGCGTGGCAAAAACCTTCCGACGATGCGGCAGCAGCAC
The DNA here is from genome assembly GCA_026710795.1 of Candidatus Poribacteria bacterium. Taxonomy (GTDB): domain Bacteria; phylum Poribacteria; class WGA-4E; order WGA-4E; family WGA-3G; genus MSPOR6. The sequence continues at coordinate 40,827 of JAPOQK010000005.1, read as the reverse complement.
CTAAGATATCGACGAATAAGAGCGCGTGGGCATTTGTCATCACAAGCGATTTACAAGCTGAAGAAGAGGGTACAACTTACACCTTAGTTGCTAAAAACCTTCGTAGTGGTGTTGTTTCTACACAGAAAGTCATCAATGACAACGGATATGTCTCAACTGTGTGGGCAAATCTAAATCGTAAGAGCGTTATTAATGTTGATGATAAGATTGAGGTTGCGCTCATTGATGAAAATGGAACTATTGTGTCTGGGCCGTTTCAACGCACTGTTACTTCTACAGACATTAACAATGCATTTCTAAGTGTCCAGATGCGCGTTGGTGATGTGCGACCGAGAGAAACAATTCTGGCACAGAACTTCCCGAATCCTTTCAATCCTGAGACTTGGATACCTTATCAACTGAGTCGTGACACAAACGTAACGATTCAGATCTTTGATATCTCTGGACATTCACTTCGGACGCTTAATCTTGGTCACAAGTCAATTGGTTCATACATGACAAGTTCCACAGCAGCATATTGGGACGGTAAGAATGAAGCAGGTGAACATGTTTCGAGTGGTATTTATTTCTATTCACTCCAAACAGAGTATATTTCTGCTACCCGTAGAATGGTTATTCTTAAATAGTATTGCTGCAATGATCGTTGGATAAACGCCTTGATACAATAAGCAATCTGACACCATACCGGATTGCTTGAAATTGCTGAATCAAGGCGTTTCCATTTTTATTCAAAATAATCGGTGTTCATGAGAGAAGCTTATACATTTTCAGATAAGGAGAATTGAATGTATAGAAACAAATTATGTATAGTTTTATTTGCAGTAGTTCTTACGGTATGTTGTGTTGGTAAGGTAGCATCGCAGATTTATTATCCGACAAATCTCGGTAATGTATGGGTGTTAGAAACCGACGATAAAACTGAACGAATCACTTACTCAATTGATGCATCTGAGGAATCAATTAACGGTATTGAACTGTCATTACTTAAAATCTCGTCTGAAACCGTAGGAACAGATTCTATCCTAACAGAAAAGTATTTTGTGGATTTTGACGAAGAAGGGATCAAATTATATAAATATGTAGTAGAACTCGGCTCAGTGTTCGGTGTAGCTACAGGCTTGTTCTATCCACCTATTCTCTTTTATCCATTGTCACCGCAACTCAACGAACCGTGGGAATACACGACTGAAACCGATGTTGACTTTGTCGGTCCTGTCACATTCACCAGTGTTAGCGAAGTTATAGCGGTGGAAGATGTTGTGACTCCAGCTGGTACATTTGAAGATTGCATAAAAGTCAAGATACGTACAAGAAGCCAAGCTGCGACAATATCGCGCTCAACATCCTACCAATGGCTTGCTCCTGATTTCGGTCCCGTTAAATTTGAGAATAGCCAAAACCTCGTTTTTAAATTGGTCAGTTCTAATCTACTCTCTGACGTATCAACCTATGATGTGACAGGGGATGGTGTCATCAATATCTTAGATCTTGTATTCGTAGCCTCTCGATTCGGTGAAGAGAGTGAGGAAGCGGATGTTAATGACGATGGGAAAGTAAATATTCTGGATTTGGTACTTATTGCGCAGAATTTTAGTGTGTAATATTCAAGTAAGGTCTCGACCAGGAGGTCGCTCCTACAAGTAGTCCTCAGCAAATGGCACTTTATTTATTAGAAATGGTATAAAATGTGGGTTTTACTGTTCTACATGCTACTTACAAAATCCGTTTTTGTATTTCGCTTACCTCAAGTGTTTCCTCTTTCCATGAAGTCTCTTTATCAGATTGCAATACATCAACGTGTTTGTGAAACTGCCACGAAAAAGTGATGGGTGAATCGCCGCTATTATAGAAAATCACTTCAACATTTTTATCTTTTTCAATTAGAGGTCGTACCAGAGAGAGAAGGTTTGATGGGATCTGATTTTTACCATCGGCTTTTTTGATGGTGACAAGCGGAACAACTTTTCCTAGTACTTCACGGGTCCCGAGAAGCAGCGGACCGTAACATGCGGTTACTGCACCTTGTCCCCAATTGCGTCCGTGTCCTGCCGCAACCGAGCACACCGCACCCCCCATATCCGCGTGTTCCCGTCCACCACGTAGTACTCGTCGTGCCATATCCAGACGGGTAGCGGCATTTTGCAAGGCACGTAGTGCGTAGGCAACATCACCTGTTACCTGATATGCAAGTGTTAATGTTGCTGTTGAAGGTTCCCGAATTGGTTTTACGGAACCATCATCTGACCATTCTCCCCAATATGCCATATCCGCACGTTTTCCAACGCCGGGTTCTCTGCGACGGTTTTTTTGCGGGAAAACAAGTGCCAGTAATTTTGGGGGAGTAGGAGGTAAGTTTTCTAAACCTTCAGTGATTGTATTATCAAAATAGGAATCATTAAATGTCCATCGATAATAGCTCAAGGCAGCCGATGCTGGATCGTTATATGGATCATCAAGTGATGTGACGAGAGGTTCAACGATGCGTTTTGCTGCGGATTGGAAGATTTCATCCTCAGACAAGAGGTATAGATCTCCTAAGGCATAGATAGCACCAGAAGCCAATAGGTTTTCAATACCAGCCAAAGGATCACCCGGAATGTGGTGTGAACTTGCCACCAATCGGTGAAGGTTCTTTTCATTTACATCTTCTTCGCTTAACCCATTTCCATTCAAATCCCAGAGTAATGGCATCGGATCTGATGCAGCGATGATACGCTCAGCACGTTTACGTCCATACCGCAATGCCCACTCCATATATCGTTTTTCTCCAGTGAACCGATACGCGGCAAGTGCTATGTGGATAAAACGGAAGTGTTCCGCAAGTTCATAGGCATCTTTTTCTGTGTTTTCCACAAATTCCGTTCCGATGTTGTATCCGATAAAGGTATCTTTTGTATAATCGTACCAAGGTGGTATTTCTTGTACCCAATTTCCAATGTGTTCAGCGGCATCTGATAGGAGTGAATTCGCTTCGGTATCATCAGGTTTTAATCCGATATAGCGAGGCAGGAATAGCAGAAAAGGTTCTGTGCCGTGGTGTGCTTCAGCCTTCGGTTCGTAACCGTGCACACAATCTCGTTCTACCCAACCGACAAGTTCTGACTTGAGCTTGTCAAAGTGTTTCAGAACGGTTTCATCACCAGTAATTAAATAGTGTGGAAACCACGCGAGTGCGTAGTTTGCCTCATCTTCGCCACCTTTATTCGGACCGGGAGGATCAAGCAACATGCTCTGTTTGAGCCAACGTCCCATTCCTGATCTAAGTGAGTTATATGCGTTATAGATTTCGTTGAGTTGTGTTTTCATATTAGGGAATTCAAAAATTCAATACTCTGTTTAGCAATTGTTTTTGGATCTGGTTTGAAATCGAATACCTCTGTTGAGACATAACCCTTATAATCAATTTCTTTCAATGCTTCAATGATTGGTGGGTAGTCTACATTCCCGGAACCGGGTAGGTATCCGTTGTCGTCATTGGAGTGGAAGTGTGCAACGTGTTTGGCACAGTTGCGAATCTGTGTCGGCATATCCAATCCTTCTTTAGCAGTACTGCAAACATCCAAAATCATCTGAAAGTTAGGATGGTTCACTGCTTCAACCATTTCAACGGCTTTATCGGGGTGTGATATAAAGTTTGTTTGATCGCTTGACAATGGTTCCATGCACAATACGACCCCTCTTTTGCCAGCAAGCTCTGCCCCTTCTGTGAATGTGTCTTGTGTATAGTTCCAGGCTTGTTCAAAGGTTAGCGGTTCCATGACATTCCGTTGTTGGGGTGAACCGAAAACTAATATCTTTCCATCTAAATCCGCACAAAGTTCAATAAGGGCAAGTAGATAATCCCGTGTTTCGTTTCGAATTTCTTCCTCTGGATGGTTGACATAAAGTCCCGGTGGTGAAACCAGCAGCCAGTGTAATCCTGCGATTTCTATCTTTGCGTCTTTAGCAGCCTTTCGGATTCGTGTTCTTTCGGTTTCACTGATGTCTAAAACAGAATCTGCCAATGTAAATGGTGCTATTTCAACCGCTTCGTAACCGAGTTCTGCGGCATAGGTGAACACATCATCTATTTTCCAATCTTCAAACATTTCGTTGCATATCGCGAGTTTCATCATTGTCTCCAGTCCAATTTTTTCTTGAATTCTAAAGTAAAATCAGGATTTTGTCAAGTCATTTGCGCTCTTGGCTACGGTTATTTAACATCTGTGAATAATGGTATTTGTTTATTGTCTGAACCAAGATTTGCCAAATCAAGAAATCAACGGTATGAATGCCATTTAGACATTCACCGGGTCGATCCTACAGAATGTAAGATGTCGGACTTCGCTGTGCTCACTCCGACCTACGAAGACCTTCAATTGACTGTTATGGATTTCGCAGACACATCCCTATCTACCTATGGGAATATACTGAGAAAATTACTAAGATGGAAGCAATCTTGGCATTCTTAATTCCATAAATATCCAACAACGTATTTGGTATTGATTCGCGATTCTTGGTTCAGATAAGGAAATTTGATCAAGAGTACAATAACTTTACTCACCCATTCCCAACTTTTATCTTGACTTTTAACATTTATTTTGATACTATATTTTAAAGACAAAAACAATCAGTCAGTAAACTTTCTTAATTGAGAGAATCTGAATACCTCACCATCTAAACGTAAGTTTTAAATAGCATGCGGCGTTTTCGGGTGGTTGTGTATTTTGGGACGAATCAGATTCTGAACGAAGGAGATTTCATGTTGAATAAGAATATGGAGGCGAAACAGGTAGCGGCGGTCAGAAAAATTCTGTCTGAAGTTCCCGTTGCCTCTGCCTACTCCCCTGTAACGGAGTCAATGGATAGAGCAGCAGATTTAGGGGAGGACGATATTGCGGCAGCCCTAAAAAGTTTCAGTTCTATGCCGCAATCCACAAATGTATTTGCCAATCCTGTGTTACACAAGGCAGCTGTGAATTGTAAGGATGCACAGATAACCCTGAATATCAGAAGTTTTGCCATACGCGGTGCCGTCTCAGAAAGTGAAATTATCGCTAACAAACTTAGTCCGGCTTATGTTATTTTCACAGGACTATTTGGTAGAAAACCTGAGAAACATTCTGATAATTTAGATGAAGAAGCAATTTTATCCGAATTAATAGACAGAAAGTTTTATCGGTTTACTGAACTCCGCAGAGACAGTTTAACAGGGAAACATCGCCTCATCAATCAGGTCGCAGAATTCGTAAAATCCTTCCCCGACGCTGGGCCTGAAGCAGTCATTCAACATTTTTCAACGTTACGTAAATTAAGTGTCCCAAATCAGAAGGGTATTAAAGCCACAAGAAATTCTGGTTCTCTGCTATTGGAACTCATTGGAACACACATGGAAAACGTTGCAGTGGGGACAGTATCTGTCTTCATGCGTCACCAGTTGAGACAAAGCAGTGCTTTACACCCACAAGTTCTCGCAATGCGTACCAATGACCTTATTACTGAACACCAAAAAGATGAGAAATCCGCATTCCAAACATGTTATAGCCTCCTTTTGGGTAGAGAGGCAAGTTCCGTTGAAGCAAATATATTAGAACGTATGGGAATCATACAGACGCATCACGGTTCTGCAGGTTCTAACGTTGTTGCTCGCTACCTTGCTACTTTATACGCTGGTGCAGTTTCCGATTTCTTTGTCGCTTCACAGATGGCATTAGATGGAGACAGACATTTCGGTGCTATCCATGATATGACAGCATTTATCAATCAGATAGAACCACTTGACACGAATGCAAGGGAAACAGCAATTCGTGAACGGATGCGCATCGCTTTGCCAACCTTCGGACACCCAGAAATTGCCGCCGCTGGCAGATCTGACGAAATCCAACAAGACCCCAGACCGGCAATCTATTTCAACCCTTTTATTGATGCTGTTGAAAAAGGGGAAATTAAACTCAGTGACAGACAGAAAAAGCGGTTAGCAATTATGCAGCGTATATATCAGATCGCATTCATTGAGGGGGTCGTGCGTCCAGGTCGTGAAAATGAACCACCGCTCCGTTTAACTCCTAATACCGATTTTGGCGGATGGGCAGTTCAAGAAGGATTGGATATTTACGAAAGCGACAGGACGTTCCTGACATACATCTTCCGCGGATTTGGTTGGATAATGGATGCGCGGGAACAACTCCAAATCAAGATTATCCGACCTGTCATACCTCCAGACCCCAAGATTATTCCAAAACCGTCCGATGATATGACAATCGCTAATGAAGTTGTCGCACTACATGAACGGATGGCTGGTCCCGAGATATTTGAATGATAGAAAGTTCTCTTCGCTACACCCCTATATAAACTAAACGTGATCAGACTATAGAGATTCTATGTTAATCAGAGAGGAATCCAAGTGATTGATTTTGACCAATTGACAGTCCCAACAACAGGTGAAAAGATAGAAACAACCAACGGACAGAAGATTGTTCCAAATAACCCTATTATTCCTGTAATTGAAGGTGACGGTATCGGACGCGACATTATGAAAACGACCCGTCGTGTCGTTGATGCATCTGTCCAAACTGCCTATGGTGGAAAGAATCAGATTGTATGGTTTGATATCTACGCTGGCGAAAACGCCATGGCAAAATATAATGAGTGGTTACCACAAGATACCTTCAATGCGATTGAACATTTCCGTGTGGCACTCAAAGGTCCACTGACAACACCTGTCGGTGGTGGGTTTCGTAGTCTAAACGTAACACTACGTCAGGTCCTTGAACTCTATGCCTGTATCCGACCTGTCCGTTACTTCCAAGGTGTCCCGGCTCCTGTTACCCATCCTGAAAAAATGGATGTCGTAATATTCCGTGAGAATACCGAAGACGTATACGCTGGGATTGAATGGGAACAAGGCACACCAGAAGTGAAAAAGGTTATTGACCTACTTCGCACCGAAATGGGTGTTGAAATCAGAGAAGACTCTGGTGTTGGCATCAAACCGATAAGCATTTTCGGGACAAAACGTTTAGCGAGAATGGCGATTCAATACGCAATCGACCACGGCAGACGAAGTGTCACCTTTGTTCATAAAGGGAATATCATGAAGTTTACTGAGGGTGCTTTCTGTGCTTGGGGATACGAACTGGCAAAAGAGGAATTTGCTGATTCCACTATCACGGAAGCCGAACTCTATGACAAGTATGATGGAAACGTACCAGAAGGTAAAATTATCGTCAATGATCGAATTGCGGATAGCATGCTACAGCAGATTTTAACGCGAACCGATGAATACGATGTGATTGCTACACCGAATTTGAACGGCGATTATCTCTCCGATGCAGCAGCGGCGCAAGTCGGTGGAATCGGTATGGCACCGGGGGGCAATCTCAATGATGAAGTCGCACTTTTTGAGGCAACACACGGCACAGCACCCAAATATGCTGATCAGGATGTCGTCAATCCAAGTTCACTTATCCTTTCCGCAGTGATGATGTTGGAACATATCGGTTGGCAAGAAGCAGCAGACCTGATTATCGCTGGACTTGAAAAGACTATTCTCCAAAAGAAAGTAACCTATGATCTGGAACGGTTGATGGAAGGTGCTACAAAGGTTCGCACATCTGAGTACGGTGAAGCGATTATTGAGAACTTTTCGTAAAACGCAATACACAAAAGGATTAGTCTCATGTCTCGAAAAACCATATTTATCGTAGGAATCGGAGTATTAGCGGGAATCGGATTTGGGATAGGCTATGAGTTATATCGTCTTCATAAACGTATCTTGGAAGAGTTGGTAGCAATTCGTGAACAGGGAGAAAGGTAGTTTTGGACAACTCAAATCTTCGAATAAATTACTCATAACGGAGGAAGAAGTGGCAAGAAAGAAAATTAGTGTAATTGGTGCAGGTAACGTCGGAGCGACAGCAGCATTCCTGATAGCACAGAAGCAGCTTGGGGATGTTGTCATGATTGACATCGTTGATGGAGTCCCGCAAGGTAAAGCGTTGGATATGGCAGAGATGGGACCGGTGGAACTGTTTGATGCCGCGATTAGCGGTGACCTTGATTATTCCGCAACCGCAGATTCCGATTTAGTGATTATCACATCAGGTTCCCCGCGCAAACCGGGTATGACACGCGAAGACTTACTACAAACAAATGCAAACATTGTTGGCAGTGTCACAGAAAACGTAGTGAAGCATTCTCCAGACACCATCATTATGATGCTTACCAATCCACTTGACATCATGACCTACCACGCGTGGAAGGTATCAGGATTTCCGTCACACCGAGTCGTTGGACAAGCAGGTGTATTGGATTCAGCACGGTTCCGTTATTTTATTTCTCTTGAACTTGGTGTATCGGTAGAAGATATCCATGCCCTCGTGCTTGGTGGACACGGTGACACGATGGTGCCACTACCACGTTATACAACCGTCAACGGCATTCCAATACCGCAATTGATACCCGAAGATCGTATTGAAGCGATGGCACAGCGCACCCGTGATGGTGGTGCTGAGGTGGTCAATCTTCTTAAGACAAGTGGGTATTACGCTGCTGGTGCATCGTTAGCACAAATGGCAGAAGCGATTGTCTTGGACAAGAAACGGCTACTGCCATGTTCTGCACATCTCACAGGTCAATACGGCATCAACGACCTTTATATCGGTGTTCCGATAAAACTCGGTGCAAACGGTATTGAAGAGATTATTGAGATTGAATTGACAGATGACGAGTTGAATGCATTGCAAACATCTGCGAATACTTACCGTGAGGGGATTGCACTGCTGGGGTACTAATACATTTCCATTATAAAATGAATGCCCTCGTAAAAACGTCTATAAAGGATGTTGGTACGAGGGTTTTTTAATTCTATTTTTATTCTTTGTCTTTATTCTCATTTTCCTCAACTACTTCACATATTCAGTCCAAAGACATAGCCACCCTAATTTAGGTGACATAGTCAAAGGTAATATCACGCCTTTTGTAATACCATACTGGAGAGGATGCCAAGGATTCTGTTACACCGACCGATTTGGTAGGTTGCCATATCAATGTGCAGACATTTTTCTTCTAATTTGAGAAACACTCAATCTATCCCTGTTGTAGATGCCCCATAAATGTAATACCATTTCTAATAAATAAAGTGCCATTTGCTGAGGACTACTTGTAGGAGCGACCTCGTGGTCGCGACCGGTAAATCAACGGTATGAATGCCATTTAGGCATTCCCCCAAATCAACGGTATGAATGCCATTTAGGCATTCACCGGGTCGATCCTACAGAAGAAAGATTTCCAATCAATAACAATGGTTGAATCCAGTAATGGGACAATAAATATTAGAAATGGTATAAGGTAAAGTTCCTATAAGACATCTATAACACCTCATGAATAGAAGTAGACTTAAGTTAGGATAGTCTACTCCTTCTCCTTATTCTCATCTTCGTCAACAACTTCGTATTCAGCATCTACCACATCCTCTGGTGGAGCATCTTCAGAGGGAGTATCTTGAGGAGGAGTACCAGTACCCGGATCAGCATCAGCAGTCTGTTGGTATAATTGTGCTGAAGCCTCATGCCATATCTGCATTAGGTCATCAGTTGCAGATTTTATCTCTTCATTGTTGTTCGCTTCCAGTGCCTGCTTGACACGTTCAACGCCAGCGTTAACCTTTTGCTTAGTCGCATCATCTACCTTATCGCCAAATTCCTTCAGGTTTTTTTCGGTTTCATAGACCAAAGAATCAGCACGGTTGCGTGTCTCAACTTCTTCCCGTTTCTGTTTATCCTCTTCAGCGTGCGCTTCCGCATCCTTCACCATCTGATCAATTTCTGTATCCGTAAGACCGGAGGAGGCAGTGATTGTAATGTTCTGCTCCTTACCCGTTGCTGTATCCTTTGCGGATACATTGAGAATACCATTTGCATCAATATCAAATGTAACCTCAATCTGTGGAACACCTCTGGGTGCAGGTGGAATATCACTGAGTCGGAACCGACCAATTGTTTTGTTGTAGACCGCTTGTTCCCGTTCACCTTGCAGGACATGCACATCAACTGAAGTTTGGTTGTCTTCCGCGGTTGTGAACTTCTCGGATTTTTTCGTTGGTATTGTGGTATTCTTTTCAATTAGCCGAGTAAACATCCCACCAAGTGTTTCAATACCGAGTGAAAGTGGGGTTACATCAAGCAAGAGAATATCTTTGACTTCTTCGTCTCCAGCAAGCACACCGCCCTGAATTGCAGCACCAACTGCTACTACTTCATCTGGGTTAACACCTTTGTGTGGTTCCTTACCGAAGAGTTGCTCGACTGCCTCCTGAACTTTCGGCATTCGTGTTTGCCCACCGACGAGTATAACTTCGTCAATATCAGCGGGTTGCATCTCAGCATCACTGAGTGCTTGTTTGCATGGTGTAAGAGAACGTTCTACGAGATCATCGGTTATTTGTTCCAGTTTTGCTCTGGTAAGTGTTAGATTAAGGTGCTTCGGACCACTGGCATCCACAGTAATAAACGGCAGATTAATATCTGTCTGGAGTGTGCTGGATAGTTCACACTTTGCAGTTTCCGCTGCCTCTTTCAGGCGTTGTAGTGCCATCTGATCGTTTCGTAAATCAATCCCTTGGCTACTGAGGAATTCTTGTGCCATCCAATCAATTACGGCTTGGTCAAAGTCATCACCACCGAGGTGTGTATCACCGTTAGTGCTTTTCACTTCAAAAACACCATCACCTATCTCCAGAATTGAGATGTCAAAAGTGCCCCCACCGAGGTCATAAACAGCGATTTTCTTATCACCTTCACTCTGCAACCCGTAAGCGAGTGAAGCAGCGGTTGGTTCGTTGATAATCCGTAGCACTTCTAAACCTGCGATTTTACCTGAATCTGCTGTCGCTTGACGTTGTGAGTCGTTGAAGTATGCTGGTACGGTGACGACTGCTTGTGTAACCTCTTCTCCAAGGTATGCTTCAGCAGTTTCTTTCATTTTCCGCAAGACCATAGCGGAGATTTCTGGGGGAGAGTATTCTTTGCCTTCAATATCTACTGCAACATCCCCATCTTTGTCGCTTTTTAATTCATAAGGCACTCGGGAAGCATCGTCCCCAAGTTCGCTATATTTTCGCCCCATGAACCGTTTAATTGAAAATATTGTGTTTTCAGGGTTTGTGATGGCTTGTCTTTTGGCTACTTGTCCGACCGGACGTTCTCCCTCTTTCGTGAAACCAACAACCGAAGGGGTCGTCCGATTTCCCTCCGCATTTTCAATAACTTTTGCATCGCCACTTTCTAATACAGCGACACATGAATTTGTTGTTCCTAAATCAATTCCAATTACTTTACCCATTTTTATCTCCGATTTATTAATTCTATTCTTTTACAATATTAATGATAAATATAAGTGCAATATCTGTGCCAACCTTAATCCCTTAGATTGAATGGTTTACACAGTAACCGTGTCAAATTGGCAGTTTTAGCCTTAATATAACTTTCGGCTGCTGATGTCAATTTGACACACTATGAATGCTAATACTTCTGTTTAATACTACCCCACGTTGTGGAGAGTTTCGCTGTCGGTTCAACTGCTAATATATCCTCAATACCACCCTGTATCCTTTGAACCTCTTTTTGGGTAAGTCCACGGTCAAAGAGAGCAAACTCATCCATATCGCCATTATAGTAGCGGTTTAAATTGAGCGGTTCCTCAGTTCCGATAATTAAAGGTGATTCAACAGGAACTAATTTGGCATCTTGCTTTGGATGATCTATCAATACCTCTCCATCAAGATATACTGTCCACCATTCATTTCTTTGATAGGAAACAGCAACATGCTGCCATGTATCTTTGTCTATCTTAACGGGACTTTTTGCAGGAACTTGACGACCATTTGTTAATTTCCAACCCATCCAGATGTATCCATCCGGATGTAGAAGTATTTCAAAAAATTCGTCTACATCGGGACCTTTTGCAGCAATCAATTGCCATGTGCCGGGTCCTACGACCAAGGTAGGACGAATCCACGCACAAATGGTGATACCTTCGGTAAATACAAAGTCGTTATTATGTTTGACTCGGACAATTCCATTCTCTCCACCAAAATTGAGTCCATTACCGAACTTACCATCACCCCAGTCAGTATCACCTTCTAAATCTCCATGGTTTCCCTTCCCTGACAGGTCTTCGACGGTTTCACCTTTGCCAGCTTCAAATGCAAAATAAACAACTAACCCTTCCAGTTCTGCAGCTGAGATGACATTCTGTAAACTCCCTATCAGAAACACAGCACACAGACAAGTTACAAATTTATGCATGAGTGTCCTCCAATTCGTTTAAGGTTCAGATCATTTTAAATTGATGGTATCTGTTCGTTGTCGGATGAGAAACCTCACCCTATTGTTAATGCACCATAAATAAAAGTGGACGAAGCACTAAGGGGGACTTATACACCAATCTGCGCGTTCCTTGAACTCCGCCTGATAGTCGGCACGCCACTTGGAGATGCTTGATGTACCGGGACCATCAACGTAGTGATTGGTGTTCGCGACTCGCTTGAATTGTCCTCCCCAACTTTCCTGGGTTGGGTCATCCGGATCGTTCAATCCGCGGTTAGCACTAACTAACCACAGGAACGAAGGCGAATCCCCTTCACACACACCGGTGCATCCCATCCCTTCGTGCGGGTACACGTCGCAGAGAGGTCCGTGGTTTTTGCGAATGTTCTCGTTGACCCATGCAAGGTTTGAAATCGGATCACGTCCTCCGAACATCCCTTGGTAAGTCTTTTTGGAATGAATGATGAATACCTTTGGGTAATTATCGCGTAGCCAACCAATCGTGCCATCTTGGGTAGCGATTTGATGAATACGTAATTTGCTTAGGAACGTTTCTATGTCGGCAGCACTGCGTGTATTTTGGACTTTCCACACTGCTTGCGCTACAACGCTGCAATCTCCCCAGATGCCAATATAGACCGGGCGAGGATCGGGTTTGTCCACGATGCGGATAATTGCCTCCGAAGCCTCACTGTCTTTTCCTTCACCAATATTGACAGTTCCCTTTTTGCCCCAGGTGCCGCTACGTCCTTGGAAAGTAACCGAACGCAGATAGTCCGGGGTAGCATACAAGGGGTCATGTTTTTTTAAATTCTCATATACTTTTTCATAGCGGTCAATCACATCCAGTATGTGTTGTTTCTTGGCAATGTTGGCAAAGGTACCCGAAGAAGCAATCAGTGCTTCAATGTCAAACTCATTAGCATACAATAGAAAGCGGACCATTGACTGCATATCATCGGGGTCACTTTTCTGATGGTTGGGTGCGTTTCCACCCTTGACGACACCAATCGGTGGAAAATCCGATGTCATGATTACACGAAGTCTATTCATAGAGTTATGTCCATCTTCTTTGCGTTCTATATTCCCCTCTTGCGCGAATGCAATAGTTGTAAACAGAAGCAAGATTATTATTGTGGGATAGTAATTGAAATTCTTCATTTTTTTAACATCTTGGGATGTAAAGCACACCTGTGCTTGAAACATTTGAATATATTTCTAAGCAAACGGAAAGGTGCCCTGATATCCACGCGGACGTGACACATGCCACACACCATCATACATCGGTGTAACCTGATAATGACACACTACATTGCTGCGTTCCATATCGTCTCTTTCCTTTGCACCTTGGTGTGGCATGTGGTTGATGAACACGACACAATCCCCTGCTTTCGGGTACAATATAACATGTTCTTGTGCCTCACACCATTCCTCAAATTTAGGTCTATCTAAAGGATAAAGATTCGGTGGCTCGTTGATATGTCCATTTTTTACAAACTTCAGGTGTCCATCACCTGGTCCGTTGTCTTGAAAATAGTAAGTGGTGTTAATACCGGCTGGTGCCATAGCAAACGGGTGTTCTTCTACATATCGCTTTTCGTGCCAGTAACCGTAAAAGTCCATGTGCCATTCCTGTAAGTATGGACCCGGGTTGATATGAGCACGTAGACTACGAAGTTGACACTGCTTACCCATTAGTCCTTCAAGGTATGGACGAACACTTGGATGTCCTACAAGTGGCGTATAAGTATCCGGCTCTCTGTCAAGCAGAGAATCAAACCACATATTGCCAACTGCGTTCAATCCTTCTTCCCAACCCTGTTCGCGTGCGTAATTTACACGTTGACGGATATTCTCGGTCTCTTCAGGGGACAATGCACCTTCAATCAATACATAACCGTCTTGTAATAGTTGTGCGGTATTGGCTTTATTGTCTTCCATGGTTCATCTCCATTTAAGGTTAAAAGAGTTAGTGGTAAATTAGCTCAAGTTTCCACATAGGAGCACATTCTGTATTTATGGTAAACATTGAAATTAAAGAGACACATTTCTGTAGGAGCGATCTCCGAATCGCGACAAAACTCACTGATAGTCGGGAATCGGAGTTTCCTCCTACAACTCAAAATGTCCTGTTAATTCTAAAGTTCACTATAGTTTAAGTTATAAATTTGAAGGAATAGAGTCAATTAATGTTGTTTTCTATTGTCTTCTATTCTAACGGTTCTAAGGGTTGTGAATGTCCAAAAACAGGTTTTGGTGCATCTCCGAGGGCTGCCCAACGTGATGCGTTTGCTATCACACGACGGACGTTTTCGTCGTAATAAATTGGATATGTTTCATGACCGGGACGGAAATAGAATATCTTTCCTCTGCCGCGGTAGTAGCAACAACCGCTACGGAACACTTCACCACCGGGGAACCAACTGATGAAAACAAGCGTGTCGGGTTCAGGAATGTCAAACGGTTCACCATACATTTCGGCATGCTCAATTTCAAAGTACTCGTCAAGTCCTTCGACAATTGGATGTCCGTGTTCTATCACCCAGATTCGTTCCTTTTCCGCTGCCTCACGCCATTTCAAGCTACAAGATGTTCCCATCAAACGGATAAACGGCTTAGAATAGTGTCCAGAATGTAAGACGATAAGTCCCATACCTTGCAGTACCCGTGCTTTTACCTTATCAGCGATTGCGTCTTCAACGGCACCGTGTGCGGCATGTCCCCACCATATCAACACGTCCGTTTTTTCAAGCACTTCGTCAGTTAGTCCGTGTTCAGGCTCATCTAACGTAGCAGTCAAGGTTTCAATTCCGTGTTCGCTTAACCCATCGGCAATTGCATTATGAATACCTTTGGGATATAATTTTTTGATAGCTTCATTCGTTTTTTCGTGTCTAAATTCGTTCCAAACTGTAACAAAAGGTTGTGCCATAAGTTTCTCCTTATTTTCAGGTATTGTTTATAATTTCACCTTAAAAGAAAAGTTTATTCAACAGCGACAACATATTCAGTGAAAACAGACCGCCTCTCTTTGGCACGCTTGGCAGCTTCAACGAAATCGCGCAATACTACAATCAATTCGTCGGCAGTCTCATGTGTGAATGATGCTTCACCATCTTCTGGACAAACCCAAGCATAGACGTTCGGAATACGAATTGTAATTCCATTTTCGTTATAGCTGAATTCCGTTTGCCGCCATTCTTTTTGTTTGTTATGTTCTGCACAAATTGGAGGTGGCTTCGGTGTCATAGGTTATCTCCTTCTAAGTCTTAATCGGGAAAACGGAGGAAATTGCCACTGATTCTCATCGGGGATGTAAGCAGTCACAAACTCAATATAAATTGGATCCGCATATTCACACACAACATGTAGATAAACCACAATGTTTTTCAGTAAAGTAGAACGTCCACAAATCAATACTCGTTGATCATCTGGATATGTTTCAATTATTCTCCCATTGAGGATTACTTCTACCATGTGTTTAACTTGAAAACCTTCCTTTTGAGCATGCAGAATTGCATGTTTTTTGACAAGATAGTTACCATTTTGAACTCTCTCACGGATAGTTTGTAAATCCACACGATACCATCCCGAATCTAACGTGCAATCTGTTTACTAAACAAGTTTCAATTCTTAGAATGTCACTTCTGTCTCTACTGCTTCATCGTAGTCAACACCCTCTACCTCAAAACCGAAGAGGTTTCGGAAGCGACGTCTGTAGTCAGCGTAATCAGAGAGTTCATGAAAATTGTCAGTATCAATTTTTTCCCACCGTTCAGTGACCGCATCGGTAATATCCTGCCGTAATTCTCTGTCATCTAACCGAATGTAACGATCACTATCAAGTTGCGGTGTTAGTTCAGGACCGAGATGTTCTGAGAATAACCGCTGCATCTGTCCAATCGGTGCTTCATTTATACCTTTCGCGTTCATAATATCATAAAGGATACTGATGTAAAGCGGTACAACAGGTATTGCCGCGGAGGCTTGCGTAACGACAGCTTTGTTTACCGATATATACGCATTACCACCGAACTGATTTGAAAGTCTTTCATCCAGTGCGTCAACACGTGTTTTCAGGTCGTCCTTTGCCTTGCCGATTGTGCCATCCTTGTAGATAGACCACGTTAAGGAACTGCCGATATAGGTATATGCAACAACTGTAACCTTTGGGGCAAGCAATTCGGCATCTGCTAACGCATCAACCCACATCTCCAAATCTTCACCACCCATCACAGCGATCGTATCAGCGATTTCTTTGTCAGTTGCAGGTTCTATTGTTACAGGTGCAACGACTTCATTGCTCAGGTCAATGGTTTTCCCTGTATACGGTTCACCAATCGGTTTCAACTCAGAATTATGTGTTTCACCAGTGCGTGGATGGGTTCGGCGTGGTGCAGCGATGCTATAAACAAGAATACCTATTTTGCCAAAATTTGCTTTGAGTTGTGCGATGGCATCTTGCTTCACATCATCTGAAAAGGCATCCCCGTTAAGGCTTTCTGCTAAAAATCCATCCTGTTGTGCATTTTGATGGAATGCGACGGTATTGTAATAACCTGCTGATGCAGTGCGGCGTTCATCTGCGGGACGTTCATAGAGAAGTCCCAACGTTTTTGCCCCGTATCCCCATGTTAACGCAATGCGAGAAGCGAGTCCATACCCAGTTGATGCACCAACAACAAGTGCGTTCAAACCTGTCTCTTTGATCGGAGCGTTCTCTTTAATTTGTTGTATCTGGTTTTGAACGTTTGTTTGACAACCAACAGGATGCGCGTTTGTACAGATAAAACCACGAATCCGTGGTTTGACAATTTGAACTGCCATTATTATCCTTCTTTTCTAAGGGTTAGTCTTCAATTTCTACGACCATTTCGACTTCAACAGGTATACCACCGGGTAATTGCACCATGCCAACAGCAGAACGTGCATGCTTGCCTTTATCACCAAATACTTCAACAAGTAGATCTGATACACCGTTGACGACAGCAGGTTGATCAGTGAAATCTGCAGAAGAATTGACAAAACCGACTACCTTCACAACGCGTTTGATCCGATCCAGATCGCCTAACGCATGTTTGAGTGTACTTATTAATCCGAGTCCAACTTGACGTGCAGATTCATATCCCTCTTCAATGGTGGCATCTGTGCCGAGTTGGCTTTTATAGATTTTGCCCTCACCTGTGCCGGGTCCATGTCCAGATGTGAAGACAAGATTTCCTGTTTGAACTGTGGTAACGTAATTTGCTACGGGTATTGCAGGTTCTGGTAATTCGATCCCTAATTCTTCAAGCCGTTTCTCTATTTTCATCTAATTTTATATCTCCCGAATAAGTTCATATTTAATGGTGTAACAATCACGATTGGTTAGAATAACCTTTATTATTAAATAGGTTTTCGTTGAATTTGTCAAGCAAATTAATCTTTGTGAGTGCGTAAAGTTATTGGCATGGATATTACTTTTCTCTTGTTGGATCGGTTTCAAGACTATATTTCATTCTGTTTTCTGAACCTCAGAATGTAGTGTAAAGACAGATACCCGTTTAATACCATTCCTATGTGTTTTAAATGTGACCTTTTGCACGTCACTGTGACGTTTTGAATCCAGTCTGGACAAGGAAAGTGACGCGATTTTAGCATTTTTTTTCTGCCCCATTTTTGTTTGTTTCACTCAATCTTACCTTCGGAAATTGTCGCACATTGTGGCTGTAAAGTTTGTGTTCACGAATTGTCGCTTCATCAGGGAACCTAACCTCTTTTTGAGTATCCAAACACGTGTTATCGATATAGGACTACATTCTAAACATGTGTTAATTATATAGTATCTATTTGTATGTGTCAAATTAAAAATGGAATTTATTTTGGATATGTATTGGACATATATTGTATTTAGGTTTTGTTTGAACCAAGATTTTCAAGATTATTGTCAGAATCACAGAAGGCGTGGAGGACGCTGAAGACACAGAAGGTATTGTCTGAACCAGGATTTACAAGATTATAGGATTTTCAGAATAATACATGTCGGAGGTCGCTTCGCTTGCTCCGACCTACGATATCCTTGTTTATCGAACAGAGATGTGGTAAAATGCCGCTAATGGCAGACACTCAAGAAACTTATTCAATCATTTGTAAAGACAAAGAAACTAAAGCACGGGTTGGCAAACTTCGGACTGCACACGGGGTTGTCAACACGCCTATTTTTATGCCTGTTGGCACACGCGGTACTGTCAAAGCATGCACTTCCGAAACACTATCCCAACAGATTCAAGCAGAGATTATCCTTGCGAATACCTACCATTTGTATCTACGTCCCGGACATGAGATTGTCCAAGAAGCAGGTGGATTACACACGTTTATGGGATGGGATAAGCCGATATTAACCGATAGTGGTGGGTTTCAGGTCTTTAGTCTCGGTCCGCTACGAAAGATAACAGAGGAGGGGGTCACCTTTCGGTCTCCGATAGATGGCACGGAACGTTTTATCAGTCCTGAACGTTCCATTGAGATTCAGAATGCACTCGGTGCAGATATCATCATGATTTTTGATGAATGTGCTGCTTTACCAAACGAATATGAATATCTCAAGAATTCAATGGAGATGACTTTGCGTTGGGCAGAACGGAGTAAGAACGCTCATCAGAATCCAGATCAACTGCTATTCGGCATTGTGCAGGGTGGTATGGAACGTGATCTCCGTCAAGCGAGTGCTGAGGGAACAGTATCAATCAATTTTCCCGGATATGCTATCGGTGGGTTGAGCGTTGGTGAAGAGAAGGATTTGATGTATGAGATGTTGGCATATACCGCGCCTCTATTACCAGAAGATAAACCGCGCTACTTGATGGGTGTTGGAACACCAGAGGATTTGGTGTATGGTGTTCGCTGTGGTATTGATATGTTCGATTGTGTGATGCCGACTCGAAATGCGCGTAACGGTTCGCTCTTTACTTCTGAAGGGATTGTCCGAATAAAGAATGCGAAATATACGCGTGATTTTAGTCCGTTGGATCCGGCATGCGACTGTTATACCTGCCAAAATTTCACGCGTGCCTATCTCCGACACCTACATATAGAAAATGAAATTCTCGGGTCGCAACTACACACACTGCACAATTTACATTTTTATGTTAGTCTGATGCGCGGGATTCGACGTGCTATCTGTGATGGTAGTTTTGCATCGCTTGCAACTGATGAACCGGATATTAGGGCATTGATGCAGTTGGGACAACCTACTGAGGATGTTAGTTAGCGTTAGTTGCGGATGTGAGGTCCCAAAGAAGGATTGTACCGTCCACACTTCCACTGACAAGTGTGTTACCATCTGGAGAAAATGCCAACGACTTGACAACCCATTTATGTCCTGAATAGGAATGCATAGGTTTCCCTGTTTCTATATTAAATATTCGTATCATACCATTTTTACCAACACCCGCAATTGTCTTGCCATCGGGAGAATACGCCAATAAATCTACCATATTGCCAAAATAACCAGAAAAAAATTGGTTTGGTTCATTTGTATTTATATTTTCAATCATATTTTTGGGTAATTCAAATGTTTGTATACATTTACCTGTATTGGTGTGCCACAATTTTATATGCATTCCTGAACTTGCAATCAATAATCCATTTGGTGAATACGCAATAGAAAACCCATTTCCTGTATCTGGCAAAGTCAGTTTTTCTTGTCCAGAATCCATATCCCAGAAGCGAAGAACGCCGTTAAAACCACTTGAAGCTAATGTCTGACAGTCAGGAGAAAATGCTACTGATAACGCGCGTCCTTTCTTTTCAATATGTTTATGTATCTGTTCTCCTGATTGCACATCCCACACACGAATTGTATGGTCGTTACCTGCACTTGCTAACATTCTACCATTTGAAGAAAATGTCACAGAACGGATACCTTTTGTATGTCCATTTAGCTTCATAATCTGTAAACCTGTGTCTGTATTCCACAACCTGAGTCCTCCATTCCAACTACCACTTGCGAGTGTGCGATTATCTGGTGAAAATGCTACAGCATTTATTCCGTGTTTATGTCCTTCCAAGGTCATCATATGCTTTCTTGTATCTATATCCCACAACCATATAACCTCACCTAATGCACTTGCTAATGTTTTTCCATCTGGCGAATATGCTACGGAACTGATGGGTCGTGTATGATCTTCAATTGTAAAAATACGTTCTTTAGTAACCACGTCCCATGAATGAATCGTACCATCCCAACTCATGCTAAAAAGTATATTCCCATCTTTAGAAAACTTAACCACATTTACACCATTTTGAGGTATTTGTGAGATTTTATCTCTTTGTCCTGTCTCTACATTCCATAATTGAATATACTTACTATTCAAACTCCCACATGCTATGGTGCGATTGTCTGAACTAAAGGCAACTGAAGCGTACATTCCCAAGTTATCTGATAGAGTTATGATGTGTTGTCCAGTGATAGAGTGCCACAAACGAATTGTATTATCCCAACCTGCACTGACAAGTAGTTTTCCATCTGGTGAGAATGCTACCGAAAAAATCCGTTCAGTATGTCCAACAAGAGTTCTTTTGAGTTCTCCTGTTTCTGTGTTCCATAAACGGACAGTGTTATCCCAACTACCGCTTGCAATTGTTTCTCCGTCAGGTGAAAATGCAAGCGAGTAAACTGCGCTATCATGACCAGAAAGGGATTGTTTGCGCTGCCCAGTAATTGAATCCCACAATCTAATTAACTTTTCTTCACCTGCACTGGCAAGTGTTTTTCCATCTGGAGAAAAAGCTAAGGTACGAATATCTCTGGAATGACCAGAAAGGAGGACTTTCTGTTCTCCTGTTCTGGTATCCCAAATGCGGATAGTATTTTCACCTAAACCACCCCCACCGGCAACGGTTAACCCATCGGGTGACAGCGCAACTGCCCGAACAGCGTTTGCGTGACCAGTAAGTAATGCTAACTCTTTCCCTGTGTGTGCATCATAAATCCAAACACCAATGCTGCTTGCGACTGCTAAGCGAGAACTTTTTGAAGAATATGCCATATCATTTACCAGACCTTTACCAAGCCTCGCTTTTGAATTTTTGGGTAAACCCCATTGTGTATATTCCCTTTTATCAGATACAACCTGATTAGTTTCCTGTCCAGTGCTATTACCTCGACCCGTTTCATTAGCGTTTTGCCCTAACTGATTTTGGAAATCAGGTTTTGCTTCAAGATTAAGCATAACAGATGCATCAACGAGTTCTACCGTCATTTCAGACTGTGCATCTAAACTATAGCGTTGTTGGAAATGTGCCATATAACGACTTCCCAATCCAAGCATTAGCACAATCAAAGCAATACTTGATGCACCTATCACCCACGGAATAAACGGTTTACTTCCTGATGGTGTAGCGGGTTTGATACGTTCAACTTTTTGCATGATGGTCTCGGTTAGGTTTGGAGATAGTTGGAAGTTGCTGAGTGCCTCTCGGATCATGGTTTCCTCCTTTTGTAACCTTTGCCGTGCACGGTGAAGTCGGAGTTTGATTGCGCTTGTTGATACACCTAAAAAACGACTGATTTCTTCAGTCGTCATCTCACCCAAATAGTGGAGTGTCATTACCGTGCGTTCACTTTCCTTTAGTTTTGCCAGCAGTTTTTTCACTACTTCGCGCTGCGTCTCTGCTGTTGCTTTCGCATGTTCTTCAGCGACATATCTGGAATATGCTGTCTCATCTATCCACTCATTGTCTGTCCCATCTAAAGGTTCAGTTTCAATACGTTTCTTACGAAGCCATGTGCGGCATTGATTGGTTGCAATTACATAAAGCCATCCAGAAAACTGATTTGGGTCTTTCAAAGTAGAAAGTTTTTGGTAGACTTTGAGGAAGGTGTCTTGTGTGATTTCCTCTGCGATATGGAAATCACCTATTTTCCGCCAAGCGAGTGCATGAACTTGCTTTTGATATTTTTCTACTAAACTTTCAAAAGCGTTCTCATCACCCGAAAGGATACAGTGTATGAGTGCAACATCGTCATTTTTCATCAGACACCTCAAGAAAGTGGAAGATTTCTTAATGTTCTATCAATACATAATGACGCGGGTTTAATGTGGAAAGGTTACATAATTCTGGAAAAGATATAGATATTCTGGCATGTGTGATAATCTACCCAACCAGATACTTGAAGACAGCGGATAAATTGTCGTCAGGTGAATAGAGTTGAGAGACATTCAACTCGTTTTCAATGAGGATTTCGGGGAGTCGTGCGTAAAAAGCATCCGGTTTTGCTGTTTCAATGATAACATCCCCTGCTTCATCACCGAAAGTAACGCTGAGAATATCTTCAAACGGCAGACAGATTTGGGCTAAACGGCGCGGATCGTCAGCACTTAAGTAGACTTTGTGCGGGTGTTCATCAATCAGTTCGCGAATATCTGAGATAGTTCCCTCAGCAAGAATTCGTCCTTGATGAATGAGTAGGATAGTTTCTGTCATCGCTTCTATTTCATAGAGTATATGGCTTGAGACTACAATGCTAATCCCTTGTTCTTCAAGTTTAGCGAGGAGATTTATGACATGCCGTCTTCCGATCGGGTCAAGTCCAGTAAGTGGTTCATCTAAAAAAAGGAGTTCTGGCTCATGCACAAGTGCTTGTGCGAGTTTAATACGTTGACGCATCCCTTTGCTGTAGGATCCAATCGGTTTCTCTGCTGCCGAAACCATATCCACCGTTTCAAGGACTTTCATACTTTGATTTTCCGCTTCTGCTCTTTGATATCCACTCAACGTTGCGAAAAAAGTGACGAACTCAAAACCTGTCATAAATTGGTATGCTAATTCAATATCTGGACAATAGCCGACTCGCTGTGTGAGCATATAGTTGTTCCAGACAGGTTGGTTTAGGACAGTGATGATACCCATGTTGGGTTTGAGTTGACCAGTCATTAATTTGAGGAGGCTGGTTTTACCTGCGCCGTTCGGACCAAGCAAACCTGTAATGCCGGGGTGAATGGTTAATGTGACATCGTTCACACCCATGACTTCACCGTACCATTTTGTTAGGTTTTCTGTTTGGACGATTGCGTTATCATTCATGATGCGAGTTCCTATTCCGTTCTTATGTTACGGTGTTGTTTTGACAGATATTCATAGTTTCTTCAAGATTTTGGATTCCCGCGGTGGTGCCGATTGCAGTGACACATGCAGCACCTGTTGCTGATGCTAATTCGGCAGTAGTTTTGAGATCCCATCCTTTTACAGTTCCAGCGAGGAATCCCGCCACATAAGCATCACCGGCTCCTGTTGCATCAACGATGTTAACGGGATATGCAGGGACAAACAGCTCTTCATCGGGGGTAGTAACATAACTACCGCGTTCCCCCATTTTAATACCAATAGTGCTGATTCCATAGTTTCTCAAAAATGTTGAGATTTCACGGAGTTCGGATGTGCCTGTGAGATGTTCTGCTTCGATCAAACTCGGTAGAAAGATGTCAACGTGAGGCAGACACGGTTCCAATGTTTCTAACCATTTTCCTGATGCGTCCCATGTGGTGTCAAGGGAGGTAGTTATTCCCAATGCTTTTGCCTTTTTAAGGACATTTGCCATCGGTTGACCATCAAATTTAGGCATGACGAATGCGCCAGCGATATGAAGTACTTTTGCTGTTTTAATTATATCCCAATTCAGGTCGTTTTCGCAAAGTTCACCGTTTGCTCCGATGTAATGGCAAAAACTCCGTTCGCCATCTGAAGCGACTGCTACGAATGTATAGGAAGTGTTTGCATCCGTATTTCGTTGTATTCCGGCTGTGTCAACTTTGTTTTCAGTCAGGGATTGCAGGATTAAATCTCCAAAATGGTCATTGCCGATATTACCCATTGCACCGACAGAAACACCGAGTCGTGCAAGAGCAATCGCTGTGTTGTTTGCACAACCACCGGAATGGATTTCCAGTTCATCAAAAAGCACTAATTTGCCCTTTTCAGGGAAGCGGTCTATCGGTTTTCCAATAACATCAACGACAAAAATTCCGAGTGATAGCACGTCCATTTGTTTATCTCTTATTTTAAAATTTGATTGAGTGTATATTACATTCCTGTGTCTGTTTCATCAAGGGACATTATAACTAAAGTCTCATTGTTCTCGCTAACAAATTCGTTTGCTGATATGTGCGGATTCACTGTTGAATCTTGTACCAACTGCGAAATCCATCCAATTATTACCGTGCGGTTTTGCGTTTTACCGATCTGACGAGAATCTTCTTGCTGCAATAGATATTGTAGTAAACCTTCCTGTTGTAAGATTTTCGCTAAAGTTTTTCTTGGTTCATTAAGATCTTCAAGTGGTGGTAATTTTTTTAACGCTTGACTTGGTGAATCTGATACCCATAAATTGCTTTCTCCCAGTGTGACATCCCCTAAGTAGATTGCTGCTTCCCCTGTAATTCTCCATGTGTTTTCAAGTTTTATCGGTGTTTGCTGCATATCCAATGGAAAAAATGTCTCTTGTATGTATGTGCTGGGACTCCACGGTTCTACAGATACCTCTCGCAACTCAGACGGTGATCCAAAATGGAACTGTGCAGGTTTAGTGGTATTTTCCATTCTCAAAGGATGAATAAAGGTGTTTTGTGACATTGGAATTGTTGTCTTTGTCCGCGCAGCAGCCCTAAGTGAAACATAACTTTGCATGTGCGCGTTTTTCTGTTGGGGATATATTGATAAAATTGAGAACTGTTCTGTTGTGATATTCTTAGGTAACACAGCACGCGCCGCGCCAATGATACTAACGGATATAATCACAAAGATTAATCCTACAATCCAATAACGACGATTTCTGTTATGCACATTCCTTCCTTTTTTACTAAAATAAAGTGTAATACCACCAAAACTGAGCAGATATATTGGGAGTATAACAGTTAATAATTTTATGATAGGAATCTGTGTTGGCATTTTTGAAAGAAAATGTTCATGAAGTTTTTCCTCATGTTGACGAAATGGCGCGTATTTATTAGCAAAAAATCGAGGTGATTTCCCGTGTGTTTTCAGTAGCCAATGCCAAAATGTATCTCCCGGCTTCAGTTCAGAAAATGGTGGTGTATTGTAATCAAAGGAAAAACATATTACTTGTCCACTTCCCAAGTTTCGTTTGGCAATGAAAATCTGTTTATCAGTTCCGAGCAGAGTTTGGCATCCGTGTTTAGGTTCAAAATAAATGTTTTTAAACGCTTGGAAAGGATTGTTTGATGTAATAAGTCCGAATTGTTGTTTTAAGATGGGTGGCACCTTATCAATTGTCTCTTCAGAAATCATTTTTACAGGAAGTAATTGCTCAATGAAACTATCTTTAATGAAATGGAAGTTGCTTCCTCCAGAAACGATAAGTGTCCCGCCACGTTGTACCCAATCTAACAGTGCTGTTTGCTGTTGTTTTAAAATTCTTTGGTCTGTAAGTGATACCTCACGAATAATGATAAGATCAACGGCATCATAAGCTATCCACCTTGTAGGCATTACACGTGAGTTCGGTAGATACTTAATATGAACCTGTGTGCCATCATCATCTAATCGCTTATTATCAATGATTTTTTGTATCTTGTCTCCATTCGGTGCTAATACCAACCCAAAATAATCTTTGTTCGCAATCGGTGTTGGTGGTGTGATTTCGTGCATCACAACGTTTTTTGACATCGAAGACTCAATGTCTTGATCAATTATATCTGATTGTTCTAATTGAAGGATAAGATGGAAAGAAGATTTTGGACAGTAGATAGATAGTTTTTTCTGCTTCCGATCAGTTTTACTTAGATGTAGTGGTGTGGCATATCGGTAAATTGTTTCATCCGTATTATAATTACGAACTTCAACTGTGAGTTCTCCGTTGAACGGAACAGGGGAATTCTGACTTCGGAGGTTAACGGTCAGTGGTGTCCATTTTCCTTGTTTATATCCGTTGTTGAACCCAAAGGTTACCTCCTCAAAATCCACAGCACAGAATGCTGAAGATGCAACAACAAACGCGATGATAATTGCGACATTCATTCTCATAACAACTCCAGAAAGTGGAATTCGTTATGTATTAGACGTAAAACAGGCATATTAGATGAGTCGTGCGGGATTTTTTGAGAGTTGTGTCTCGGTTGCACCATTGAAGGCATGTGTGCTGAAGACTCCGTTTCCTAACATAATCATAGAACCTACACCACCTGCTGCCTCAATCTGTGCAATAGTGTCTATCACCCGATCATCACTGAGCAAACCACTATCCACTGAAAACTGCTTCGCAATCGCAAAACATTCAGTAAATAATTCGGGATTTGATTGTGTGCGTGTGAGTTTTTGTAAAACGGTTAATGCTGTATCTGCCGCCTTGTTGATAAGTTTCGTTTGTTCACTGTTTCTGAGGACTTCGCTTGTATGAATTGGTCCAAAGTACCGATAATAGATCGGTTGTTCGGGTATTGGCAATTTGTCGGCAACTAAAGGGGCACCTTCCTTCAATTTGACGAGACACCCACCGTGGTATTGTGAACAGACATCACCTAAGCCCGTTCTATTTTCAACTTCAGCCACGTGTGTGATCATTGCTAATTCTTCATTTTTCTGCTGCGACCCTAAAAGTTCGTTCAGGGCATAAGCTGTAGCAAGTGAAGCCGCACCACTTAAACCGAAACCGCATCCAAGAGGAAGTGGAGACATGAGATTTACTTTAATACCTGAAACATCTGTATTTTGGATTAGCCGATTAACCACAGCACTGACTGTTGGGAAAATGATGTCTTGTTGATTAAATGAAACTTCTGTTTCGTGAGATTCAGAAACGGTGACTTCAACACCCTCGCTGACGGTGAAACCCATACCGAGAGAATGCATACATGCTGGATCTGGGTGCGGAATTATTTTGAATACACACGAAATGTTGCCTGGCGCAAACGCTCTCGTCATATCACTCCTATTATTATTATTTAACCCAAGTTGCTACCTACAAAATCTTAGACATGCGGATACTGTTTTATTCAAAAAAGGGCGTTATTCTCGGAATATTGTAGCGCAAACTGTTCGTTTGCGTCTATTCGGACACAATCTAACAGATTGTGCTACATTATGTATCAACTTGAGTTAATATTTAATGTCTTGGTATTGCAATTCAGTTATGCGTTTGGGATGTTTAGTCAAAATAGAAACCCATGTAATTTTCTTATATGTTATACATCCCAAATAAATATGCGGATTACTGTCTATTCTGGTTTTGTCTCGCTTGTCTTATCTTGAAGGCATCTTCCCCATATTTCCCATCTCCAATTTTTGCTGCTTGTCCTCCACCAGTGACACCAAATCTTGATCCATCTAAACGTGGTATTACATACTGCTCAAACCATGCTCCCATCTGTCTTCGCATATCGCTAATCAGTGCTCTATGTGCCTTGTCATCTACCAGATTCTTCCGCTCGCGTGGGTCATTCACTATATCATAGAGTTCATGCGGTCCATAAGGATAACGGTGAACATATTTCCACTCTTGCGTGCGGATCATACGGACAGGACCGTACTCATCAAAAACTACGATTCTATCTTGAGCATCGTTTGTTTCTCTGGTAAGGGCTGGAACAAAACTCCTACCGGGGGACAGGTCGTCATTGGGATCAGGTAGACCGAGATAGTCAAGTAATGTAGGCATGAAATCGTATTGACTCACCATCGCCTCGCTTTCACGTCCCTCTGGTATTCTCCCGGGTTGGCTGATGACAAATGGCACCTTGACTGAGTTTTCATACATATTCAATGGGAATGTTCCGTTGCCTTTATGCCAAAAACCGTTATGTCCACAGGAATAACCGTTATCACTACTGAAAACGACAAGCGTATTCTCTCGGATATCTAACTCAGCAAGTTTTTCTAAAATGCGTCCGACGTTTAAATCGAGTGCCGTGATAGCTGCGAAATATCCTTTTAACGACTCGCGATTGCCCATGTGAGGGAGTGAACCACGTCCTGCCCAAGGATGCAATGCCTCCTGTGGACATGTCTTAAATGGACAATCGTCATAAGAATCCACGATGTCTTGCGGATGTCCATTAAACGGGGTATGTGGTGCGTTATAGTTGACACTGAGATAAAACGGACCTTCTTTATTTTCAGATATAAAATTTAATGCGTCATCGGTAATTACATCAGTGAGATAACCGGGTTGCCTTTCTACTTTTCCATCTCTAATCATGTTGGCGTTATTGTATCTACTGCCGCCTAATGGTAAAGCAAACCAGTGGCTAAATCCGTGTTGTGGTGTTAGACTATCGCCAAGATGCCACTTTCCACTCAATCCGACGGTGTAATTATTTTCAGCAAGCACATCAGTATAACATGTCAAACCTTCAAGATAACGTTCAGCATTTGGTGGCATGCTGCCGTCCCTGCAAAAATCATGCACACCGTGTGCCGATGGAATACGTCCAGTCATTAGACTCGCACGGGCGGGTGAACAAACAGGAGTTGTGCAGAAAAAATTGGGGAAACGTGTGCCTTCTGAAGCGAGTTGGTCAATAAAAGGTGTGCGGACTTCATCGTTTCCGCAACATCCTGCTGCCCAAGGTCCTTGGTCGTCAGTTAGAATAAAAATGACATTTGGTTGGTTTTGCATATTATTTCCTCCTTTTTTCTCTGCACCAAGCAAGACCGTAGGCGCGACAGCCGCAGCAACCGTCCCTGTGCCTACGTTCTTTAAAAACCTTCGGCGCGAAATGTGCGTGCTATTGTTTTCCTTGTGATTCGACATGTCTAACCTCTATTCGGCATCATCAAATTAACACTACATGTGCATGTAGCAGTCATCGTAGATGTTTAGACATTTCGCCTTGGTGGTGCGTATCTTGGATGGAAGGAATCTTCTCCGTAATTACCTCCTCCAAGTTTTGCTGCTTGTCCACCACCGGTGACCGAACATCTTGCTCCATCTAATCCTGGCACTACATACCGTTCAAACCATGCACCCATCTGTTGACGCATATCGCTGATTAGGGCGTTATGCTCATTTTCTTCTACCAAATTCTTCCGTTCACCAGGGTCATTTTTCAAGTCGTATAGTTCATGTGGACCGTAGGGATAGCGATGAACGTATTTCCACTCTTGTGTCCTGATCATACGGACAGGACCGTATTCGTCAAATACAACGATTTCGTCTTGTGCATCGTTTGTTTCTCCTGTAAGTGCGGAAACAAAACTTCTTCCTGGTGACATATCATCGTTCGGATCAGGTAAACCGAGATAATCAAGTAGTGTCGGCATGAAATCGTATTGGCTTACCATTGCCTCGCTAACACGTCCCTCTGGAATCCTTCCGGGTTGGCTGATAACAAATGGCACTTTAACAGAGTTGTCATACATATTTAGTGGGAATGTTCCGTTGCCTTTATGCCAAAAGCCGTGATGTCCACAAGAATAACCGTTATCACTACTAAAGACAACAAGCGTGTTCTCACGGATATCTAATTCTGAAAGTCGATCTAATATTCGTCCGACATTTAAATCGAGTGCTGTAATCGCAGCGTAATAACCTTTCAACGACTCACGATTACCCATGTGTGCTGCTGCACCCTGCACTGCCCACGGATGCAATGGTTCTTGTGGACAGGTCTTGAACGGACAATCATCGTAAGAATCAACGATGTCTTGTGGATGTCCATTAAACGGGGTATGCGGAGCGTTATAGTTGACGCTGAGATAGAATGGTCCATCTTTATTTGCTGATATAAAATCTAACGCATCATCGGTAATTATGTCTGTGAGGTAGCCGGGTTGCATCTCAACCTGTCCATCACGAATCATATTTGCATCGTTATATTTGCTACCACCTGTCGGCAAAGCGAACCAGTGGCTGAATCCGTGCTGTGGTGTTAGACTATCTCCGAGATGCCATTTTCCACTCAATCCTACGGTATAATTGTTTTCTGCGAGAACATCGCTATAACATGTTAATCCTTCCAGATAGCGTGCAGGATCAGGTGGCATGTTTCCATCGCGAATCCAGTCGTGTACGCCGTGTGCTGATGGGATGCGCCCAGTCATCAGGCTTGCGCGTGCAGGTGAGCACACAGGACTCGTACAGAAAAAGTTGGGAAAGCGGGCACCTTCGGCGGCGAGTTGGTCAATGTAGGGCGTACGTAATTCGTCGTTACCACTACAACCCATTGCCCAAGGACCTTGGTCGTCTGTTAGGACAAAAATGACATTTGGTTTGTTTTCCATATTGTGTACTCCATATAAGTAGGGAAATTATTGTGATAGTTTATTCTTGCTTATTCACTGTTTGCAATTCTTCAAGGAGACGTACTATGTCTCGGTAGCATTTGTCAAATGAGTCTGCTTTCCGTGCTTGTTCAATGTCAAAGAGTGCTGCAAATGCTGGTTGGTCGCGCGTTTCACTATATGTTTTGGAATTTTCCATTCGCTTGCTAAGCCATCCCTTTGCATCACGGATTGTCTCTGGATCCTTTGGAGTATCAATATCTTCATTTAATCCTCTCTGACCACGAATTGATTGAGCTGCGGCAAGAAACCATGCCTCAAATTCGCACTTAGCGAGCACAACAGCAATCGGTAAATCGCTACGAGTCTGCAATGCTCTGTTAAGTAATGCAGGTCCCAATTCTGCAGGACAGTCATTATCGCTGTCAAGTATGATAATTATTGCTCCCTTTCCACTAATTTTTTGAACTGCTAATTCGATCCTTCGCTCAAGTTCATCTGCCTTAACCACCAAATTTCTAGGTGCACGAATTGGACGTTCTACGATAAGCGGCAACTCTGGATAGAGATCCGACGCTATGCGACGAATCAAGACAGGAACAGCTCCAACTTCACCATCTCCCTCAACAATACATCCAATTTTAAAGGTCATCTGTTCTTCGATTTTTCTTGTCTATACGAATATTCTCGTTCTTTAAAATTTCAGTGAAGGTGAGTTGTTTAGTTTTTGCCGCAGCTTCAACAGATATCGGATCTGGTTGCAATTGATCAAGGCGCAAAAGTTCACCAGTTGTAAACAACCTATCTCTGATCACAGATCTGCTTGCCTCGTCTATGGGCGCAATTGCAGTAGTTCCGTCATGTGCTTCAACAGCGAGAATTGAATCTATATCTAAATCCTTGTTATCAAGCAAATCCGGACTATGACTGGTAATGATAACCTGTGTCTTACACGCAGCATCCCGAAGTGCATCAAGCAACACCCCAGCAGCAGCAGGATGAAGTGCCAGTTCTGGTTCTTCTATTCCCACAAGTTTAATGTGATTTTCAACGTCAAGATTTTCCTGAAATAGTGCTACAAGAATTCCCAATGCGCGAAGTGTTCCATCGGACATATCGTTTGCATAATATCTCCAGACATAGTCACCATCTGCGACTTTCTGCAAAAACACTATTATTTCCCTATTTCTAAGTGATTTGACTTGAACTTCATGTATTCCAGGCGTAACCAATGTAAGATATTCCTCAACGTGCGTTTTAACTGATTGAGGAAGGTTGGCAAGAACGCTTGTAATGTTGCTACCATTCCGATTTAACATATTACCAGAATCAGGTATCTGTATATCTCGAATATAAGCGGGGTTAATATTGTAGAATCCCATACGCGAAAATGCATCGTAGACAGGTCGAAATTCAGGAAGACCTGAAGCATTTACTAAGTAAAGTCGATCTGTTGTAACCGCTGGTGCTACTTCGACACTTGCATCCTTCACAATTCCGTTTTCAACTCTATAGTACGCGTCTGCTATACATGATTGTTTGTTTTGAATGATACATACTTCGTTCTGTACCTCAAAATACTTAGCAGGGAGGAAATTAATACGAAGGTAATAGTACCCTGAAAAACCGTCAGGTAAAACAAAGTTTAGTCCAATACTTAGATATTTTGGACGTCTGCGAGCCTGTCGACGGATACCGTTATGTCCACCGCGATCTCTTATGGCATGGTCAAGCGATGTATTCAATGCATCCGCAACAAACCGCAACGCATCAAGAAAGTTACTTTTACCCGATCCGTTGCGACCTACGAGAAACGTCAGAGGCTGCAACTGCACATCACACGCGGCAATACTCTTATAGTTTTTTAGAATGACTCTCTTAATAAATGTTGAATCTTTCATCTCAGTATCCATACTATGCTATGCCACAGGGAACCCATCACCCACAAGTGGTTCACCATTTTCTACTTCTATTGTCGGAACAAGGACGTGCCCCGGAGATTGCGCGTTATTATAGCAAACATCTTGTGCCATGAAAATCATGACAAATGCTCTGCGTTGATGATCTGTAACATTCGGGGGTGTGCCGTGCCAATTCAGACAGTGATGGAACATACACTCACCCGCTTTTAACTCCACTGGGATACCGTGGCTGATGTCTAAGCTCCGTCTTTCTGACCATGGGTTCGGAGGTGGTTCTCGTCCTTCTTCTTGAGCCTTTGCTGTTGCTGCATCAAACGCTGCTTTTGCCTCAACAGAGAAACGTTCATCTTTGTGACTTTTCGGCATGACGTGCATACAACCGCTGTCTACAGTAGCATCATCCAAAGCAAGCCAGCAACTCACTATGTTGGGAGGACTGAGGGGCCAAAAGAAGAAATCGTGATGAAAACCGAAGTGTCCATTGTCTTGCGGTGGTTTGGATATAACTTGGTCATGCCAGAGTCTGACTTCTGGAGTTTCCAATAATGCGCGAGCAGTTCCTGCAATTAGCGGATTGTGGATCGCTGCCTCATAACTCATTTCACGTTTCCACATATTGACGAATTGATGGATGGCGCGCGGATGATCTCTTCCTCTATGGAGTCGCTGCCCTTGACGGTCATGACCATACTTGAATTCAGGGGAGGAATCATCACCTTCGTTAAGTTCTAAATCGATGATGGTATCTAATCCTGCGCGCATGGCTTCTACACCATCACTATCTAATACTTTGCCGAACTTGAGGTAACCGTTTTCCTGAAAAAAGTCTACCTGTTCTTGTGTTACCATTGTGTCACTCCTTGTGTATTGATGTTCAATGACTTTATACGTATACAAAGATAAAATCAAGTCTACCTTTTAAATTTTGAGAAGTTGGATACTTAGATAGGAAATTGGTGATTGCCAGCAGTCAACCCACCGTCAATCACGAAAACCGCACCTGTTGCAAAACTCGCCTCATCAGATGCGAGGAACAGCGCAGCATTAGCAATGTCCAATGGTTTTCCGATTCGTCCCAGCGGATACCACGGTATGATTTCATCCAAGATTTGTGGATTGCGTTCAATCATCGGTTCCCAGACTTCAGTTTGCACGGTGCCGGGACAGATACAGTTGATACGGATATTATCTTTGCCGTGTGCAACTGCCATAGAACGCGTCAATGCAATCACACCACCTTTCGCAGCAGAATAGGCATGAATTCCTTGCAATCCAATGAGACCGTTAACCGATGCGATGTTGACAATACTACCACCGCCTGCATGTTGCATAATTGGTATCACCGCGTTGCTACAATGACTTGTACCTTGAAGGGCAACTGCTAAATTTGCTTCCCAGTTATTGTTCAGGACATCTTCCGTAGAACAGATAGCGTTGTTGACAAGTATATCAACTTTTCCATATACCTCAACAGATTGAGTAATTAGTTTTTCAGCATCCGCAGTATCAGATACATCAGCGTTGATAAATAAGGCTTCACCACCTGCATCGGTAATATCAGAGACAGTTGCTTTACCAATATCATCGTTCACGTCATCAACAACAACCTTTGCACCCTCTTCAGCAAACCGAATGGCGATTGCTCTACCGATACCGCGTCCTGCTCCTGTGACAATGGCTATTTTGTCTCTTAACCGCATAAAGATTCACCATACAAATATCTCTAATGTTGCAGTGTTTGCGAAATGAAAAGTTTCGTGCGTTCGTGTTGTGGATTATCAAAGAAATCTGCTGGTACTGCCTCCTCTACAACTACTCCTTCATCAAAAAACATGACCCGATCCGCTACTTCACGGGCAAATCCCATCTCATGTGTAACAACAAGCATTGTCATCCCCGAATGTGCAAGTTCACGCATCACATCTAATACTTCAGAGATCATCTCTGGGTCAAGGGCACTTGTCGGTTCATCGAACAGCATAATCTTGGGTTCCATTGCCAATGCCCTTGCAATGGCAACACGTTGCTGCTGTCCACCAGAAATTTCTGACGGATATTTATATGCTTGATCCGCAATACCCATCCGTTCAAGTAATGCTAATGCTTCTTCTTCAGCTTTACGTTTTGACAGTTTTCTTACCCTTATAGGACCTAAGGTTATATTCTTTAGGTTTGATAAATGTGGAAACAAATTGAACTGTTGGAATACCATTCCGACTTCCTGACGAATCAGATTGATATTACGGAGATCGTTAGTAAGTTCAATACCATCAACAATGATTGTGCCGCGTTGATGCTCCTCAAGGCGGTTGATTGTCCGTATAAACGTAGATTTGCCTGACCCTGATGGACCGCAAATTACTGCCTTTTCACCTTTCTTAAAAGTGGTAGTTATACCCTTTAGGACATGGAAATCATCAAACCATTTGTGTACGTCTTCACAGATTATGATTGGGTCATTCGATGTATTTTCGTTTTCAGTCATTTTTTATTCCCTCTTCTCTGATACATATTGTGCGAATTTATCAGACATCACCTTAACGCTTGCCAACTCCTAATTCTGCTTCAATTTCTTGACTGACTTTAGACATTGCAAAACAAAAAATAAAATAGATAAGGGCGATAAATAAATATACCTCAACGTGACGTCCTAACCATTCTGCAAGAATACTTTTAGCGACACCTAACAGGTCAATGAGGCCAATGATAGACACTAAAGATGTGTCCTTAAAGAGTGCAATAAACTGTCCAACAATCGCTGGGATGACAGCACGTAGTGCCTGCGGTAATACAACAAACAGCATGCTCTGAACGTAATTGAGTCCTACAGCTTGTGCTGCCTCATGTTGTCCTCTGGGTATCGACTGCAGACCACCACGGACATTCTCTGCCATGTAGGCAGCGGAGAACAAAGTTATAGCAACCATCATCTTTAAAACTTGGTCTATGGTAAAATAAGGTATAAAGATGGTTATCAAAGTATTTCCCATGAATAAAATTGTTATCAACGGCACACCACGCACCGTTTCAATATAAAATATTGATACCCATTTGATAGCTGGAAGTTTACTCTGTCTACAGAGTGCTAAAAACACACCAAGTGGAAATGAAACGGCAATTCCTACTACAGCAAGAATTAATGTGAGCATCAGTCCACCCCACAAACTTGTATGAACAGCATTTTCACCAAACCCGTGTAGGACAAACATGATTATCGGAAAAGAAAGTATCCACCCACCCAATATCCAAGGACGCAATCTGGAAATACGATTTCCCAGAAAAAATGTCACTATAAGTATTGCTATATTACCTAATAGCCATCGTCGTGACTCAAAAATAAGCCAGATCAAGTTAAACCTAAATTCAATTGAAACGTAATTACTATCTTGACGCGGAACAATCTCAAAAGGTATAACGAGAAATACAAGAAAAATACTTCCAACAACAATTGTCCATCGTTGGACTATCCCACGCCAGATTCCTGCACTCAAACCTAAGAGTCCTGTCAATATATAGAGGCAAATCCATATACGAAAGACTTGATCCCGGGGGTAGGGTCCGATAGCAAAAAGTTGTAGGTTGGCAGGAATAACGTTCCATTCTGCTTCAGTGAATGCCCA
Organism: Candidatus Poribacteria bacterium; assembly: GCA_026710795.1. Taxonomy (GTDB): domain Bacteria; phylum Poribacteria; class WGA-4E; order WGA-4E; family WGA-3G; genus MSPOR6. The sequence goes on along the minus strand of JAPOQK010000005.1, from coordinate 4,764 downwards.
TGTTAATATTCCCTTAAAGGTAAAATAGAGAAACAACAAGGCAACACAAGTCAGAAGTGCGTTATACCAAGTATTAAATAGATTCTCTCTAAGCCACCCTACAGGTCCCTTTGCATTTGTTGGTGGTTTAATTTGTTGAATATCTGCTTGTTCTTCCACTATGCGACATCCTTTAGGTTGATACGCGTTGAACTACTGTAAAAATCATACATATATACATCACCGGTTAAAACGGTTGACCCATCTGTTATACCAATTCATTGCTGCTGATGTTGTGAGACTTATTATCAAGTAATTTGCCATGACCATAGCAAAAACAGGAATTGCTTTCCCAGCTTGAGTCAAAATGGTACTTCCAATGCGAAATAGGTCGTCATAACCCGCTGCTGTTGCCAAACTTGAGTTTTTAGCGAGGTTGAGATACTGGCTTGTAAGTGGTGGGATAATAATTGGAACTGCTTGCGGTAAAATGATTAAACGTAACGTCTGTCCAGTACTCAAACCGACTGCTCGCGCTGCTTCCCGTTGTCCTTTTGAAACTGCTTGTATACCACTTCGGACCACTTCAGCAATAAAGGCACTGGTATAGACACTTAACGCAATTAGGAGAGAAATGAAACCTGCTGAAAAACGTATTCCACCCTCAACGTTGAACCTCTGCAACTCTGGGCGTCCCAATACGAATGGACTCTCTGGCGCAAGAAACCACCCTATGATAGCAACTATAAAGAAAACGGGTACAATACTCCATTTCGCAGCTCTGGTTACATGTGTGAAATATCCAATGTCATCTCCTTCTTCCATCCTTTCCACCTGTTTGCGATGGAAAATCAATGCTAAGACAAATATAGAGATTACTGACAAAATAGCTGCAGCATAAAAATATCCAACCCAACTGCTGATTCCTGCTGTCTGTTGTAGAGAGGGAAAATATATTGACCGGTTGTTGATGAAGACAGTATCAAATAGATTAATGCTCTCTCGTGCTGCAGGCAGTGAACCGAATACGGTATACCAAAACAATATTTGAAGCAGGAGCGGAATATTACGGAAGATCTCAATATATGTAGCCGCTATGTTTCGCACCAACCAATTGGTTGATAGACGAGAAATCCCAATAAAGAGACCAAGCACTGTCGCACACAAGATTCCCAACAAACTAACCCTTAGGGTGTTCAGCACACCGACAATAAACGCCTTTAGATACGTATTCGACGGATCATATTCTATGACGGTATCGGATACATCAAACCCCGCTTCATTTCTCAAAAAATCAAGTTTGAGATTCAAGCCGAGATTGTCTAACCCTTTAAGCATATTTGCGTAGAGAATTCCTGCTAATAGAAATACACCAAGAAGAAAAAGGATTTGGAATAATACTTGAAGAACGCGAGTATCTCGCCAGAAGGGGATTTTTGTTGAATTTTGTGCCATTGTATTTGATGCATGGTGCATAGAAAAGCACCATGCATCTTTGACTTTCCTATGTGTAGTGTAGTTCTAACGGAAAGGCATTGCGTAAAGCAATCCACCTTCTGTCCAAGGTTTATTGACACCGCGTGGAAGGCCAAGAGGGGTTAGGTTACGTTCAAAGATTTCACCATAGTGACCGACAGCACCAATAGCATTGCGCGCCCAATCAGCTGGTAAACCAAGTTGCTCGCCAATATTTCCAGTTTCACCAAGAAAACGCTGAATTTCTGGATTGTCGGATTTCAGGTTCTTCACCTTGGCTTTTGTAATACCGTGTTCCTCTGCAAAGAACGTAGCATAAACAACCCAACTGACAACATCATTCCACTTGTTGTCTCCATGAACGGTAACAGGTGCTAAAGGTTCCTTGGAAATTGTTACATCAAGAATGATATGCTCATCAGGATTCTTCAAAGATTGTTTGCGTGCAATAAGTTGAGACTTATCGCTTGTTACCGCATCACAACGTCCTTGATCATAACTCTGGTAAAGAGTTTCAGTTTCCTCAAAAACAATAGACTCAACCTTTATCCCCAATGTCCGCATTTTATCTGCAAGATTTAACTCAGTGGTACTACCCGCAGTAACACCGATAGTAGCACCGTCAAGGTCCTTCAGTGATGTTATTTCCAGACCTTTACGTAGCATAAACCCTTGACCATCATAAAAGTTTGGCGGACAGAAGTCTGCACCGTTTGCAGTGTCACGGGTTAACGTCCAGGTGGTATTGCGGATTAAGACATCTATTTCGCCTGTTTGAAGAGCTGGAAATCTATCTGCTGCCTTTAAGGAACGGAACTCAACCTTGCTCGAATCTCCAAGAACGGCTGCTGCAATTGCGCGACCAAAATCTACGTCAAATCCTTTCCATTCTCCATCCTGACCCAGATAACCGAACCCAGGAAGTTCTTTATTCACACCACAAATCAAACGACCCCTCTTTTTCACTTTGTCAAGGATACTATCCCCGTGATTATCTGCAAGCAAAGGTGAAACCATTAAAAATGCTAATACTAATACTAAAAGGCGAAAACCTAATTTTCTCATTTTCTTTTCCTTTCAAAATTTAATAGAATTGATGATTTAGATGAATACATTATGTGCAATAATTCATCTAAACAATAATATAGATAGTTAGTTCATTGTAACATACATGTTAAATTATAATATAATTCACTTGAATAGGTCCGGTTGTTCACCGTGACCACCAGAGAGAGATATAAATTATCGTATCACTCTCCAATTAATGCACGACCAGTTTTTTCTTCACCTTGAAAAATGGCGATATTGGCTCCATTATTATCTTTCACAAGCCAAATATGTCCAGCGTGCGTATGTTGAATGCTGAACGCATCCGCAGCAGCACGTCCACGATAAGACTCATTACCTTCAGAGTCTATCCAATAATAAGTAATATCTGCTTCTGTTTTGTTCACAAAAAGAATAGCGGAATGTTCACCGTCATTAGACTCTAAAGTTGAAAGTTCGTTCGGTTCATAACGTTTCAAACCTACCCATTTGTCTCCACCCTTGCTGTTCTTGTCAAACAGGTCTTCATAGCATGCAGAGAGTTCAGCAGGCCATTCAAACTTTGGTGAAGCATCGGGTTCGAATCCATCCAGATGCGGTAAATGCGTCCGAGTTATCGCATTTGTATATCGCCAATCTTCATCACCATAAATTTCAGTAAGCAGTGCTGCCAAATCCGGGTCATAATCTTTCAATATTCCCCGTTTGCTGACATGGTTGTGTTGAGCATCGTTTTCTCGGTTCGTGTTAAACCAAGATTGCGTGCCTTCAGCCCAATATTCTTCTTTGTTCGTGGAAGCATAAGTACCTTTCCATAAACCTTTTTCCATCGCAGCTTCATACAATACCTTAAGTCGTTTATCAAAATCCGGGTCAACGGTACTGAGTCCCATTTGGTGTATCGCATGAGCGAACTCGTGAACAAGGATATTTTCAGTGCCATAAGGATCCCCCGGATAATTAAGAAGATTTTCTTCTCCACAACTCACTGACGGACGTGCTGACGTTGCCCCCAATCCACGAGCGCGCCGATCCCAATAGAAATCAGGACGCAGATCGCTGTGTTCAGGAACCGCAGTAGTCATCTCATCATAAGCCATAATGGAGAAACGAACACTGTTTTCTGCCAATGCATGTAACAAATCTGATCGGTGACCAATCATCTGTTTAATAAGCCAAGCTGCCTCCTGTAGCGCGTGTGGATTCACTTTCTCAGATGCTACAATCGGGAAACCTTCCACAGCAAGCCACTGCTTATAGAACGCTGGCATATCAAATTTTTCACGGACTGTAGGTGGAGGCTCGGTTGGAATTTCAACGGTTTCAGCAGATGAAGATAAAATAGTGGTTGCAATAGATATGAACGCGGTGGCAGTGCTAAATAATGTAGATGATAAATTCATTATTAAATCCTGTTCCTTAGAAATAACATATTGTATTCTTGAAGGTTTCAACAAATTAAAGTATAGCACTAATCAGATTAAATTTCATGTAAATTTTGCGGAGAGCGTGTGTAAGGTATGTTGGCATGCAATCAGTATATTATACCAATTCTAATATTTATTGTCCCATTACTGGATTCAACCATTGTTATTGATTGGAAATCTTTCTTCTGTAGGAGCGACCTCCCGGTCGCGACCATGAGGTCGCTCCTACAAGTAGTCCTCAGCAAATGGAACTTTATTTATTAGAAATGGTATTACATAAAATATATTGCGTTGATACGTTTGCAGAAATACCTTAGGTCGAGACTCGCTTGCATCACACGACACGACACATGTAGGTCGGAGTGAGTGTGGCGAACTCCGACATAAGTTTGAACATGTTGGGTTTCACATCAATCTACACGACCTACGACTGACAAAAAACTGAAAACTGAAAACTACATAAAACATATTGGATATATATTGTTTCAAAATCCACAACCCCTTCCAACCCTCAACAACACGTGTTATAATACTATCACTATGAAAAACAAAACCACATACAAATCCAACATAACCGCATTCGTAGGTCGGAGCGAGCAAAGCGACCTCCGACATCTTACATTCTGTAGAGGCAACCTCCGACAAATAGCCAAAAACAAAAGATACAGTTTTTCAAGTTTTTTTTTACACAGTAAACCGGTGAAAACAGCCCATAAACCCAGACAGGAACTAAAACAAGACCACAACACAGTAAAGATACAGTTATGTAAAAAAAGGCACAAAACTGTATCTTTTAAAACAGAGGAAATAACCCGATTCGTAGGACTGAACGAGC
>JAPOQK010000113.1 GCA_026710795.1 Candidatus Poribacteria bacterium | reverse complement strand
TTGGCGTGCGGATTCAATGATAACACTGTGCAGCTTTGGGATGTGAAAACGAAAAAAGTTATCTTTCGTTTGGAAGGTCATACTGATACTGTGACTGAGGTCGCGTATAGTTCAGATGGCTCGTTGTTAGCAAGTGCAGCTAGGGATAGAACTATTCGTATATGGAATCCGCAGACAGGTAAATCTGTTCGGACAGTAAAGACTGAGACCAGAGATAACCGTTGCATTAGGTTCAGTCCTGATGGGAGAATACTGGCAAGTGGCGGCTGGGATAACGTCATTCGTCTGTGGGATGTGCAAACCGCTACCTTCATTATCGCGTTGAAGGGACATACATATCAGGTGAATAGCATTGCCTTCAGTCCGGATGGAAAAACGCTTGCGAGTGCAAGTAGTGATGGTACTGTGTTGTTGTGGGAACTATAGTTTGCACAGTAGCAGGCATGTTTATAACGGGAATACCAAGCAATATTGTAGACAAGGTTTCTTGCAATAATCAAATGGTGATAGTAAACTCCTTGCTCCGATATAACGTTCTGTATAATAACTGAACCGAATGGAAACTGTTGCACGAAGTGGTAATTGAGATACCGTAACTCTTGGAGATTTTACGATGGTAAAATACCTTTATTCCAACCGACTTTTTATAGGCATATTGACAGGTGTCATTCTCATCGGCATCGGTGGAATATTTTATTTTAAACACCTGGATAATGAGAGAACGCTTGAACAAGAGCGCAGCCTCCGTATTAACTATCAGCAATGGCATTTACCTGATGGTGCCAAGGCACGTATTGGCACAGGTGAAATCCGTGAGATGCAGTATTCTCCTGATGGCAACCTGTTAGCCGCTATGAGTGATATCGGTGTTTGGATTTTCAATGGGCAGACAGCAGCTCCACAACATTTGCTTGCAGCACATACTGGCGTTATCAATAGTATCTCATTTAGTGCTGACAGTAGCACCCTCGCCGTAGGAACTGGAAATGGGACAGTGCAGTTCTGGGACACTTCTACGGGTGAACACCAGAAAACCTTTACAAGACAAGAATACCGTTTTGGCATTAATAAGGTTTTCTTTATGCCTGATAGTCGCACCGTTGCAGTTGTGAGTTCCCGTTCTACAATGCTCGATCTATGGGATATAGTTACAGGAAAGCGTAAAAACACGCCTTTAGCTGCCTCTGAAAATGACCCGGATGCGGATATTCGCTATATCCCGGACATGTATATGAATTTGGAAGGATATCGCAATTCATTCAGTTCGGATGGTAAAACAATTGTAAGTTATAGTGGCAATAAAGCCTTTCGTTTCTGGGATATTGCGACACGAAAAGAAATACGAACACTTCTGGTAGAATCTTCGGGACATATGATGTCCTTTAGTTCAGATTTGCGAAGTCTGGCAATAGCAAGTTATAAAAAGCCACTTCATCTTTATGACGTTAATTCTGGAACGCAGAAGGAGACAATCAGAACAGATAAACATGATTATTGGTTTTTGGTTTTCAGTCCAGATGGAAATTTTCTCGCCAGTTACGTTGATGGAGCCATTCGTATATGGGATGTCAACACAAGCAAAGAAAAGATTAAATTTAAGGAGAATAAGAGCGATGTTAAAACAGTCGCTTTCAGTCCAGATAACCGAACACTCGCCAGTATAAGTTTCGACCATACACTACGTTATTGGGATGTTGATACCGGTAAAGTAAAGAAAACATTAGCGGGGTACGGGCGTCTCTTTAAAGATGTGTCGCTAAGTGCTGATGGAGAAATGCTTATGACTACTGTTTATGACGCGACTACTGCCCATGATAGCAGATATATTCGTCTATGGGATTCAAACACCGGTCAGCACGAAAAAACCTTTATAGGACATAAGAAAGGTGTTTGGAAGGCAGTTCTAAACTCAGATAGCAGCAAGCTTGCAAGTTATACGTATTTCGAGAATACGATTCGGCTTTGGGATGTCAGTACAGGTAAACTCAATGAACTTAAGGGACCCAGGAGAAACCTTACAGGTATTGCATTTAGTCGTGATGGAGAAGTACTCGCAAGTTGGGGTGTGGCAGGTAACCACAGAGATATTATCCAGCACTGGGATGTAGGGACGGGACGCATACAACGAACCTTGCAATTAAATGATCAGGATAGATTTAGAGCACCAAAGGACTTATATTTAGACAAGAATATTTGCGCTGGTGTGGTAAAATATTTAGATCCGCATCTTTTCGTATGGAATCTCGTTACGGGAGATTACAATATCACAGACATTGGATACAGAGATATTAATGTAGCACGGTTTAGTACGGATGGGCACTTACTCGCAATTGTATTTGGTCAGCGAGTTATAAAAGAAAGAAATATCGTGCTTTGGGATGTAGAGACAGGAAAATATATCCGCACCCTCAAAGGACATACTGATGATGTTGAGAATATTGCTTTCAGTACGGATAGTCAAACACTCGCCAGTGGAAGTCAAGACAAAACAATCCGTTTATGGGATATAGAATCAGATAGTAGCAAAGTCCTCACGGATCCAAACTGGGCAGAAAACTTCCGAATATATACCGGTGTTGCTTCTGTGCTTGCTTTCAGTCCCGATGGACAAACGCTTGCAAGTGGAATGAAACTGGGTGATATTCACCTCTGGGATACTGCCACTGGTGCTATCAAGAAAACCTTTCACGGACATAGTCAAAGGGTATCACATCTTTTCTTTAGTACCGATGGACAAACGCTCATCAGCGCGAGCGATGATGGAACTATGTTAATTTGGAACCTTACACACCCCTAATCCAACACCCATTTGTTCGGTTTCAAAAACTTTCCAGACCTATATGAAAATGCCAACAACACATCTCGCCATCTTTACCCAACCACTGCTTGATCAATTATTAGACGGATATAAAACCATTAGACATTATATAAGTTTAATCGAAATGTTTGTCATAACACCAAGGTCTGAAGTTTAGACGAAAGTTATGTAATCCACAACAGATTTTCATGACTAAATCGCTGAACCCTTGTTTCCAATTACGCAACTTGTCTTTGA
>JAPOQK010000006.1 GCA_026710795.1 Candidatus Poribacteria bacterium | reverse complement strand
TCAAAGACAAGTTGCGTAATTGGAAACAAGGGTTCAGCGATTTAGTCATGAAAATCTGTTGTGGATTACATAACTTTCGTCTAAACTTCAGACCTTGGTGTTATGACAAACATTTCGATTAAACTTATATAATGTCTATTAACCACACCGACAAAAGCACATTGGGCAGTTTTAGTTCAAGTAAGATGATGTAGTACGGGTATAAAGTTTTTGTTAATAATTAACTTCCCAACAATAGTTATACCAATTCTAATATTTATTGTCCCATTACCGGATTCAAACATTATTATTGATTGGAAATCTTTCTTCTGTAGGAGCGACCTCCCGGTCGCGACCGGGAGGTCGCTCCTACAAGTAGTCCTCAGCAAATGACGCTTTATTTATTAGAAATGGTATTAGTTGATGGTATGTTGGCACAAAAACTTTACACCCGTGTAGCACCTTAATCTAAAACTAATACTTCCTTACATTTAGGAGACAATCTTTTGCCAAGTCTGTTGGAGTCGCACACTGCAATCGGTAAGTTTTTTCTGACTCTGTTCATATCCATAACCCTATACTCAATTACAGAACAGGAAACCAATTCCAAAAAGGAAATTGATATGGAAGAAAATCGTATCAAAATTTATACGGAAAACCCTCGTTACTGGCAATACAAAGGTGAACCTGTTCTACTCATCGGTGGTTCAGTTGAGGACAATTTATTTCAAATTCCGAATCTGAGAGAACATCTTGACCTTTTGAAGTCAGTCGATGGCAACTATGTACGGTCTACAATGAGTTGGGTTGATGAAGGTGATGTACCTTTTCACAAAAAGGTCGGTGATAAATATGACTTGAATCAGTGGAACGATGAATTTTGGACGCGTTTTCGCAATTTTATCAAGTGGACCCACGAACTGGATATTATTGTCCAGATTGAGGTGTGGGCGACCTTCAGTTATTACCGTGAACCTTGGGATACGAATCCCTTCAATCCAAAAAATAACAGCAATTATACTATAGAGGAATCAGAGTTACCTACTGTTGTTAAGAGTCATCCATCTGCAGCGGAAAATAACTTCTTCTGGTCTGTGCCGAAAGAGCGAAATCAGGAAATAGTCCTAAAGTATCAACAAAAGTATGTGGACAAACTTCTTTCAGAGACACTTCCTTATGGACACATACTCTACTGTATGGACAACGAGACCGCAGTTACACCTGCATGGGGTGAATACTGGTCAACTTACATCAAGAATCGAGCCGCAGAGGCTGGACGTGGCGTTGAAACAACTGAGATGTGGAATCCGTGGGAAATATATCACAGTCAACATCGTAATACAAAGGATCATCCTGAAATATACTCATTCTGCGATATATCACAAAATAATACACAGAAACGCCAGACACATTGGGATAATGCACAGAATTATCGAACAGAACTCTCACCGATTCGTCCCATCAATAATGTTAAGATTTACGGTGCTGATACCGGTAAATACGGAAAAACACAAGATGGGTTGGCACGGTTCTGGCGCAATATTTTCGGAGGTTTTGCATCAGCACGGTTCCACCGACCACCTAACGGACTCGGTTTAGGTAAGACAGCACAAGCAAGTCTCAAAAGTATGCGAATGATTACAGATGAAATGGATGTGTTTAGGTGTGAGCCACACAATGACCTGCTCTCTAATAGAGAAGAAAATGAGGCGTACACCTTCGCAAATCCCGGAAAGGAATATGCAGTCTATTTTCCAAAAGGTGGTTCAGTTGATCTTGATCTCAGTACCATTGATAAGTCAAATGCCAAAACGGTAACAATCAGATGGTTAAATATACGACTTAGCAAATGGAGAAAAACTGAGGAAATTCCGTTCAGCGATAGCATAACATTAACCACACCGACAAAAGCGCATTGGGCAGTATTAATCGAGGCAAAATGACGTTTTTGTAAAGCAAAATGAGAAACGCTTATAGAATTAAAAAAGTAGGATACGGAAATCCGTTATTTGTAGTGGATACTCCTACAACTGCTATAGCAGTAATCTTTCCTATCATGACTATTGTTTTATCACTATATTATTGCTACAAACCTAAGTCGGATTAATCCCAAAATTTTTGCATTAACACAAATCTTATAGTATAATATATACCGTTGCTTAGGGTATAGTCTATCCTAACGCCATTTTCTGAATATGGGAGTAACCGCTATGATTAAACGTCGGTTAGACCAATTCAAACATGAAAATGTTGGAATGTTTGACCTTGCCTCAATAGGCATAACGCTTGCACTCGCTATTGTAATCGGTTATTTCGGTGGAAAGTGGATCGGTGGAAAATTAGGCAACGCAGATATTGGATCGTACATCGGTTTTGCAATTGGGGTTGCAGCTGGATTCCTAGAGATGTTCCGTTCGGTAGCGCGGTGGAACCGACAGATGGAACGCATGGAAAAACAACGACGTGAAGCTGCAGAACAAGAACAAGATACTGAGCAAAACAACCATTGAAAACACGTTCAGAGCACGACACGATACTACTTGAGAACCGTCAACGATCCACCGTTATTTGACAAAGGAGTCACCTACTTAAATGGGTCCCACACTTGAATTTGGTGACCGGTTTATCCGACAAGTTTATATCTTAACAATCATCCTGACCATCGTCATCAGTGCAGTTTTGTTGGGATTCAATCTTGCCGCACTCCCCAGTTTTCTTATCGGTAGTGTTATTGGTCTCAGTATGTTTTGGTCAATTGAATTCGTGATTCGAAGACTGGTTCGTCCAGGGAAAACACAAAAAACCAAGTATTTGCTTGGATTTATCGCACTCGGTAAATATACTGTGCTGGGTGTGCTTCTCTATTTCTTGTTTCAAATGAAGTGGTTGAATGTATATGCATTCGGTGGAGGAATAGTTTTAGTACAAGGTGCAATTATCATTAAAGCAGTCGGTTTGATGATAACAATTCTTAGAAAAAAAGATCCTGAACAACCTTAAAATACACATAGGTGAAGAATATAACCCACATCTAAAAAGTCAACAATACAAGATGAAAAAAATTTCGTTTATTTGCCTGGTCATTGCACTCTCTTTTATAGCAATGACTGGCACATTCGCAGCAGAGGATGCGTCTACAGATGGATCCGACGCGGATGAACATGCTAAAGCCCCCATCCAACATTACGGTTACCGTTCTTGGTTCTCTCCTATATCACAGTTATTGCCGAATGATATAATTCCTGAACCGGGAAAATGGCATCAACCGGACTTAATCCCTAACACATTATTTGTCGTTCTCTTTTTATCTCTTTTTTTCGTTCTTGTAACTCGCAAGTTGAAGCGAATCCCTGAAGGAAAAGGACAGACATTATTAGAAATGTTTGTCGGAGGTATATCGGATTTCTTTGGCGGCATATTGGGGGAACAAGGTAAAAAGTATATCCCTTTTGTTGGTTCTTTTTTCATTTTCATTCTCTCTCTGAACTATATCGGACTCATTCCAGGTTTCCAAGCCCCAACAGCAGATCTAAATACACCGCTTGCTCTCGGTATTACCGCAGTCGTCGGTGTTCAAATAATTGCTATTAAAGAAAATGGGTTTGGAGGTTATTTCAAACATCTGCTCGGGAATCCTACGTGGCTAGGATTCTTGATGTTCCCAATTGAAGTAGTCGCACAGTTGTCACGGGCAGGATCACTTGCCATCCGTCTATTTGGTAATATTTTTGGAGAAAAATCAGTAATTATTCAACTGACAGCACTCGGAATAATTCCAATTGGAGCATTCTTCCTTCCGATACCAGTTCAGGTACCGATGGTGTTTTTTGCTATGTTCGGAGGTCTTCTCCAAGCATTCGTATTCACTCTCTTAACAACTATATATATCGTGCTATTTATAGAGCACCATGACGACGCGCATGAAGCGCATCATTAAACTTCTATGTGGCAAGGGTTAGCTTGCCAATTCCTGTCCAAGGAGGACATTTCATGATTTACTTAGCAGTGTTAGCGTTTGGTGTAACCTTAGGATTGCCAATCGCTGTTATTTTTGCCTCAAGAGCACAAGGTGCCGCCACGAGTACCGCCCTTGAAGGTATTGCACGTCAACCGGAATCAGCAGCGAAAATTCAAACCGCTATGATTATTGGTTTGGCTCTTATTGAATCACTTGTTATTTATGCGTTGCTTATGTTTTTTCTTTTACTCCCAAAACTCCCCGGTGTTGACGTAAAACCAGACACAATTACAGTAAAAGATGCAATTGAAGCTGATCGCCCGCCACCACCAAGTGACAACAATGCAAATATTGATATGGGCAATCAATAATAACATATCACCTTCTAACACGTTGGGGCATCAAATCTGTAACTGCCCCAACACGTTGGGTATCTAAGTACATTGCACGCTTTTATCAACAACAGATATTAAATGATTGAGCGTAGCAAAATCTCAAAGTAGAGACCGTTTATGAAAAAAATATATGCAAGTTGTTTCATTCTAATGAGTATCTGCATAACAAGTGTCTTTGCAGCCGAAGCCCCTTCAGGTGGTGGATTATTGTCGGACCTCGGTATTGACCCAAAGACTATTTTGGTACAAGCCTTAGGGTTTCTGGTAGTCCTTGCTGTGCTATGGAAATTCGTTTTCGGCAAAGTCGGTGGACTCTTAGAAGAACGCCGCAACGATATCAATACGCAGTTGGAACAACTGAAGACTGATAGAGAAGAATTGGATCGACTTACTGCTGAGACACGACAACGCTTAGGTGATATTGAAAATGAGTCACAAGCCAAAATCCAAGCTGCTATTGATCAGGGCAATACTGAACGACAGCAAATCGTTGATCAAGCACGTCAAGAAGCAGCAGATGAGGTTGCCAGAGCACGTTCCGAGATTCAACGTGAAAAAGATGATGCTATCTCTGAACTGCGCGGTGTGGTTGCAGAACTCGCTATTGATGCTGCCGGGAAAATTATAAGTGCAGAACTCAGTCCAGAGAGACATCAAAGTATCATTGATGCATCCATTAGCAGATTGTCAACGAATCCACCTCAGTAGTTTCCTTTATAGATTTTCAAACTACTTTTGGATCTTATTTTGATAGGTAAAAACGTACAATGAGAGACATTCGGGTTGCAAAACCTTATGCTCGTGCCCTATACGAAGCAGCTGTTGAACAGAATGCTTTAACAGCTATCATCGCTGATATTGAAAAGATGCGAGAATTGTTAGATCAGTCTGAGGAGTTGACACAATTTATCAATACACCTCTACTATCTCCGCAGATCAAAAGCGATACGTTTCAGCAGCTCTTTACTGACGGAATGCATCCTTTGACGATTAATTTTTTCAAACTTCTCGCACAGAAACAACGCGAACGTTATCTAATTGCAATAATGAATGTGTTTTCAGACATCGTTGATGAGGCTGCAGGAAGGATTGCCGCAAAAGTAACGACAGCAGTTCCGATAACACAAAACCAAGAACAAAGACTTATACAGCAATTAAGTGCATATTCGGGAAAACAGGTGCGGTTGGAAACCGATACCGATGAACGGATTCAAGGTGGGTTTATCGTACAGTTAGGTGACACTGTTTTTGATGCAAGTGTCGCAACACAACTACAACGATTGAAACAGCAACTTGCAAAAGGATAAATTGACTGCACATTTTGTAGTAAATCCCACTATACCGATAGGTTTCCCAACTGAATGAAGACAATTGCGAACCCATAGAGGATTGAAAATATGGCAAGAGAAGTCCGACCGGACGAAATATCAAATATCCTTAAACAACAACTCCAACAATTTGAACAGGACGTGGATGTCTATGACTCCGGGACTGTGCTGGAGGTAGGCGATGGTATCGCGCGGGTTCATGGACTTGCCAATGCAATGGCAAGTGAAATGATTGAATTCCCGAACGATATTTTTGGAATCGCTTTCAACCTTGAAGAAGACAACGTCGGTTGTGTTCTATTTGGAGAAGACCAACTAATACACGAAGGCGATACTGTCAAACGCACAGGAAGGCTACCTGAAGTACCGGTAGGCGAGGCACTCCTCGGACGAATCGTTGATGCACTTGGTGTCCCTATTGATGGCTTAGGAGATATTCATACAGAACATCGGCTACCAGTGGAACAGAAAGGGTTAGGAATCGTTCAACGTCAACCCGTCAGTGAACCGCTTTACACAGGCTTAAAAGCCATTGACAGCTTAACACCCATCGGTAGAGGTCAGCGAGAACTCATCATCGGTGACCGTCGAACAGGTAAAACCGCAATCGCAATAGACGCTATACTCAGTCAAAAGAATACAGATGTATATTGCATCTATGTCGCAATCGGACAGAAAGGTTCAACATTAGCACAAGTAGCTAACACCCTTCGTGAACATAACGCGTTGGAATATACCACCATCGTTTCTGCGCCAGCAAGTGCACCATCACCGCTACAATACCTCGCTCCATACTCTGGCACATCAATGGCGGAATACTTCTGTCATAACGGCAAACACGCGCTTATCATCTACGATGACCTTACAAAACACGCGTGGGCATATCGACAAATGTCACTGCTGTCACGTAGACCACCAGGTCGTGAAGCATATCCGGGTGATGTGTTCTATCTACACTCACGTCTATTGGAACGTGCCGCAAAACTTAGCGATGATTTAGGTGGCGGTTCTCTAACAGCTTTACCGATTATTGAAATCTTTGAAGGGGATTTGACGACATACATCCCAACAAACGTTATCTCCATTACCGATGGACAGATATACCTCACAACGGATCTGTTTAACCAAGGTGTGAGACCTGCAATTGATGTTGGCACTTCTGTATCTCGTGTAGGTGGCGATGCACAAGTTAAAGCAATGAAATCAGATGAGGTCGCAGGCACCCTAAAACTTGATCTTGCAAGTTTCCGAGAAGTTGCTGCTTTCGCACAATTCGGTTCTGATCTTGATCCGTTAACACAATCTCTTCTCACACGCGGCACACGACTCGTGGAATTGCTGAAACAACCGCAATACGAACCGATGCCTGTTGAACGTGAAGTTGCCTCTATTTTCTGTGGAACGAATGGATACTTAGACGAGGTACCTGAATCAGAAGTTGCAAGATTTGAGTCTGAATTCCTACAATACCTTGATAGAAATCATGCAGAACTTCTCTCTGAAATCGCAGAAACCGGTCTGTTAGGAGATGAATTGCTTGAAGCCATGCACACTGCTGTAAAATCATTCATGGAAAATTGGAGTAATACCCCAGCAGCACAACCACAGGTTCAAGAAGCGTCAACAGAAGAATCTGCACCAGAGGAATCAGAGGAAACACCGACAGAAGGTGAATAACCATGGCTACGTTACGAGAAATACGACGTCGTATTACCAGTATTAAAAACATTGAGCAGGTCACAGATGCAATGCGTGTCGTTGCTGCAGCACGACTCCGACGTGCACAAGAAAATATCACTGCAACACGTCCTTACGCAGAAAAACTCAATACTATTCTCGGTCACCTGATTTCCCAGATGAACGTTGAAGAAAAGGCTTTAACACACCCACTGCTTGAAGAGCGCGAAGTCAAACATGTCTGTATCATCTCTGTTTCAGGAGACCGTGGGTTATGTGGAAGTTTCAATAGCAACGTCATCCGCACCACTACTGAACGTATACAGCACTACGAAGAAACTGGGGCAGATGTAACACTTATCTGTATAGGCAGACGTACACAAGAACATTTTGACAGACGCGGATATGATATTACAGACTCTTATATCAATATCTTCCGCCAACTTGAATTTCAGACAGCAGTTGACGTTGTCCAAGAGTTTGAACACCTCTATATTGACAAAACGATTGACAAGGTTGAAGTCATCTATAACAATTTCAAATCTGCTATACTCCAGACTGTCCTCATTGAGCAACTTCTACCTTTGGAACCGATAGAACCAGAAGGAGATACGCTATTCTTAGACTATATCTATGAACCGGGACAGGTGGAGTTATTTGAAATGTTACTCCATAAAGATCTTAACATGCAAATGTGGAAAGTGTTATTAGACTCAAACGCAGCGGAACAAGCAGCTCGAATGGCTGCGATGGAAAACGCCACACAAAAGGCAAAAGAACTTATTGACGAATTAATCTTACAACGCAATAGAGCACGTCAAACACAAATTACAACAGAAATTTCCGAAATAGTCAGTGGCGCAGCCGCTCTGGAAGGGTAAAGGTAGTAGGTACGCTCCGCGTACCATAACCAATCAAAAGGAATCTTACATGAACCAAGGAAAAATATTAGAAGTTGTTGGCGCACGAGTGGACATAGATTTTTCGGAAAGCAAACTGCCGGATATCCTAAACGCTGTTAAAGTACAACGTTACGACGGAAGCGAGTTGGTACTTGAAGTTCAACAGCATTTAGGGGAAAATCGAGTCCGTGCAGTCGCTATGGACACAACCGATGGATTAGTTCGCGGGGCAGTCGCAACAGACACAGGTGGTCCAATCACTGTCCCTGTCGGTGATGCGGTACTCGGACGCGTTTTTGACGTTACAGGTCAACCCATTGATGACAGAGGTGATGCCGGTGAATCCGAAAGATACTCTATTCACAGACCACCACCGCCGCAAGCAGAACTCACCACCGCCGCAGAAATGTTAGAAACAGGTATCAAAGTTATTGATCTAATTCAACCTGTTGTTCGGGGTGGAAAGGTCGGTTTCTTCGGTGGTGCTGGTGTCGGTAAAACCGTTTTGGTCGCTGAACTGATTTACAACATCGCTACACAACACGGTGGTTATTCCGTCTTCTGTGGTGTGGGAGAACGCACACGCGAAGGAAACCAGTTCTGGCTTGAACTTGACGAATACGGTGTTATTGACAAAACAGCGATGGTATTCGGACAGATGAATGAACCGCCAGGTGCGCGACTCCGCGTTGGTCTTGCTGGTCTCTCAATGGCAGAATACTTCCGAGATCAACAGGGACAAGACGTCCTCATCTTTATCGACAACGTATTCCGTTTCACATTGGCAGGTGGCGAAGTGTCAGCACTTCTTGGTCGGATGCCTTCTGCTGTTGGATACCAACCAACACTCGCAACAGAAATGGGTGAACTACAGGAACGAATAACATCTACAAAACACGGTTCTATCACGTCATTCCAAGCTGTCTATGTTCCTGCAGATGACTATACAGATCCAGCTGTGGTCTCTGTTTTTGCACATCTTGATGCAGTAACACGTTTGGAACGAAGCATCGTTCAGAAGGGAAGATTCCCCGCAGTGGATCCTCTCACATCAAGTTCACGTATTCTGTCGCCAGAGGTTATCGGCGACGAACATTATCAGACTGCATTCAGAGTCAAGCAGGTATTACAAGAATATGGTGACCTGCAAGATATTATTGCTATCCTCGGAGTAGATGAACTGTCGGATGATCAAAAGTTGGTTGTCAATAGAGCGCGGAAGATTGAGATGTTTCTCACACAACCGATGTTTGTGGCAGAACGTTTCACTGGAACCCCAGGCAAATATGTGAAAATTGAGGATACAGTGCAAGGCTGTCAAGCAATTCTTAACGGGGATTGTGATGACCTACCTGAACAGTCACTACGTTATATCGGTACTATCGACGAAGCCTTTGAACAAGCAAAAGAACCAGAATTAGAAGAAGCAGCGGATTAGTAATTGGTTGTCAGTAGTCAGTTATCCAAAAGAAACTCAATATTATGCAGAATAGAAGTTTTCACCTTGAAATACGAACTCCAGAAAAACTGATTTATGAAGGCGATGTGACCAGTGTTAATGCACCGGGAATGGAAGGCAACTTCCAGATTCTATATGGACACATCCCCTTCCTTACAGCATTAGACGTCGGTGAAATCCGTGTCAATGAGTCATCGGACACACCACGTTCAATTGCAACAAGTGGTGGGGTATTTGAAGTACTGCGTACTGGTGTTACCGCATTAGTTGAAACAGCGGAATGGAGTTCGGATATAGACGTATCTCGTGCTGAAAATGCCCGCGACCGCGCCCAAGAACAACTCGCAGAAGATTCCCCCGACCTGAATCGTCCCCGCGCAGAAGCAGCCCTCGCCCGCGCCCAAAACCGCATTAAAGTTGCAAACAATTCGTAATCAATTCCTCCCATTTTTAGGTAGGTGCGCTTTTTAAGCGTACTTTTTTGTCTGAACCAGGATTTTCAGGACTATGAGTTTGGTCCTTGAAATGTCCTTTCCGAAGTTAGACCTGCCAGAGTTTTCTTACAAACAATTGGCTCAATCCTATGTAAACAACTTGGTTAAGGTAAATCCTGAAAATCCTGGTTCAGACATACACTCGACATCCACCAAATTATACAAGTATACTAAAACAAAAAGGTGGAGTTATACGCAAGAATTGGAGTTACGGAATACTTCCTCTATGATGCGGAAAGACGCTATCTTCCAGTGCCATTGATGGGATTTCGGCTTGTAAATGGGAGTTATGTTGAAGTGCCACAGCAAACGAATGGTGGGTTTTTCTTAGAGACGTTGAACTTGTCGATCCATTTGCGCGATGATTCTTTTGGAGTATATAATCCTGACACAGAAATGTGGTTGTTATCCGTTGAGGAAAGAGCCGAATAGGTTGAAGCAAAAGTTGCACGACTTCAAGAAGAACTTAAACGTCTACAAAACACGCCTACACCGTCAACGTAACCTCATCCTGTTTCACTATCTCCTTGATATGTCCATACGGTTCAGACGCAACTAATTCCAAAGTCTCAGGCGATAACCGATCAAGTATCGGCTGCGGTAAGTTATGCTTACCAGAAAATTGCGGAAAATACCGTAAAACCAGAAACCGTCGATCCCGATCCTTCGGTTTCCACCGCAACACACCGTGCGTTAGCAATTCTGATATAATCACGATATCCCCCGCCTTCGGTGTGATATTCACAAAAACAGGATCATCAATCGGATCAATACCATCCGCTTCATCAAGTGTAAGCAACTCTTTCGGACGATCAAACTCACTCTTATGTGATCCAGGAATCACGATAAGACCGCCATCACCCGGATAGACATCCGTGAAATAAGGGAAGCAGACGAAGTTATCGCAGTAGATACGTCCGTTGCTTGCCTCATAGCGGGTGCTATACCATCCATAATCATCCCGCGCACAGTGCAATCCACCCGGATTGATATGTGCATTTTCACCTGCCTTCCACAAATCATGTTTATCATGCTTGAGCGAACCTCTACCAAACCGAGGTTGATTATCGGTCAACTCCTTGATAATAGACCACAGTGCAGCATGCATCGTCAAACATTCCAATGATTTGTCAAAAGCGAACCCGTGCTGATGAAGTCCGCGCTGTTCAAATCCCGGCGGTAATTCATCAGGTGGTGTTGTGATATACCTATCAACTGCATCAGCAGCTTCCGCTAAAGCATCTCCTGTAATCACATTTTTCAGATGTAGGTAGCCTGTCACATCAAACAGATAACGTTGTTTCGGTGTCATATTTGTTCCTCGTTGAAATAAGTATGAGATTTACAACGACATCTTAAACGCTCTTCCTGTTACGTTTCCACTTACATAAGCATCCCGGAACAATGTTTGGCGTTTAGGAGGCATCTTTTCAAGCAATGCTTGAGGGGGTAGTGAGATCTTCCACCTTTTGTCGACCGAGTTATATCCGTTGAAAATCGCAACTCTTTCAGTATCTGGATTTCGCCACGGTTGACCACTGTGTGTTATCGCTTCAGTAAAAAAAATGACTGATCCCGCAGGACAAGAATAAGTATCCCAAAATTCCCATTCATGTGTCCGGACGACCTCTGGCGCGGTATATGCAGCCTTATGACTACCGGTAATAAACATCGTGCCGCCA
Source organism: Candidatus Poribacteria bacterium (assembly GCA_026710795.1). Classification (GTDB taxonomy): domain Bacteria; phylum Poribacteria; class WGA-4E; order WGA-4E; family WGA-3G; genus MSPOR6. Next base: position 7,766 of record JAPOQK010000006.1, on the reverse strand, counting down.
TCCTCTTTACCGACAGGATTCAATTCCCAAACAACGCGTGTCAATCCACTGTATGCTTGACCGGGTAAACATTGGTATTGATGACAATCCCCTGGCATTCTAAACATACCGTTACCGTTGTGTGGAGAGAACTTTTGGGGTGGATCATCAGATGTAGAACGTAAAAACAAGAAACTCGTCTCCATGCGAAACCCGTAGCATGTCTCCGATGCTAAATAGGGTGATGCCAGAAATTCATTAGCAAATGCAACAACAACAGGATGATCTGTTAATACTTCCAAAGGACCCCCATAAGTTGAACGTTGATGCTTCGGTATTGTTGCAGGTTCGCGCTTTAATTGGTAACAAAAGTCACGCATCTCCTCAATCTCAGATTCCGTCAACACTCCCGGTATTAAGAGCCATCCATTTTTATCAAATATATATTTATGTTCCTGTGTCAAAGGCACAACAGGTTTACCATCAGCGTTTGTTTCCGTTAGGTCAGATGCTGCGGTTGACAAAGGTTTGCCAAGATCTTTGTTAAATCTAATACCGACATGTTCAGCCATAAATTCTCCTTCTCTTTCCTCTCTTGTAGGAACGGTTGTAACCCCGATTGCTGAATACATTTTCTTGTGAGAGTGCCTTTTATAGTGATTTTGAAAATGTGTTGACACCTCTTCTGTAGAAGCGACCCGGTGAATGCCAATAGGCGTTCATACCGTTGATTTACCGGTCGCGATAGAGCAATGGACAAGTCGGGAATCGGAGTTCCCATCTACAATCAAATAGTGTAAAGTTATTTGTAGAAGCTACTATAAAACCGGTATCAAATATTAGTAATTATCACCCTGTTTTATAGATGCCCAACGAGTAGAAATCGATGTCGCTGATGGGTCAACTGATAGGATATCGTCATGAATTATTTTCCCATTCCTCATTCGATAAGAGACAGTGAAATTGGTGTGGAGGTTTACAAACAGGTTGTAACCAATACCTTCCACTACTTTTATCATCAATAGATTTTTTCCTCTTTTTACAGGTGCTGAAAAACGTTGTGGCATATCTGCAGCTTCAAAACTCCACATCTGTTTATCAGAATCATAAACAACTTCACCATTTAACCATACTTTTGCATAGGCACTATAACCGAGCTGCATTAATACATCAGAGGATTTATTGACGTTGAGGACAATAATTCCGTAGAATACATCGTTGTAATCTCCACTATGATCCAGTTCAGCACCTTCAACAAGATCACCTACATTGTCCGTAAAAATATTACCTCGTCCCCCCAGAAAACCGGCATGCCAACTTAGACGACCACCGAGGAACAATATTTCTTCAGGTTGTGATTTACCTTTAGCAAAATTAATTTCTGCTACCTTCCTATCAGTATACCGTGAAAGGAAGTCTAAATTTAAACTATTGATGTTTTCACAATCTATATTATCACAGGGGACAGTTGTGTAAATCCAAGGACCTCCAATATAATCAGGATTCCGTTGATTTCCCAACTGTGCCAAGACAGTAGTGGAAATCATACAAGTCAGCACAAATATCATTCCAACAATTAAACGCACCTGAAACTTATACATTTTACTTCTCCTATTTTTCTATAAAGCAGAACGACTTTCAAGACGAATCTGCAATCCTGATTTCTATCATCACAAACATACCCGCATATCCTACATTGATGCACAAAGTTCTGTAATCAACGCAGCATTCTCCCCAATTTGATCACCAAACTGCTGATACATACCAAGTAACAGCACATCATTCGGTTTTGAGTTTTCTATAGCAAATTTCACCTCTCCACGAATTTGTTGAGAACTTCCAATTGTCCGACCTGCAGCAAGCACTTTGAAGATAAGGCACGGCTTATCTGTCCGTTGTATCGCCTTGCACATCTCATCACGGTCTTCGCGCGCATAGATTTCACCTAAAGGTGCATAGCCGAACTTTTCCGTAAACTTTTGACTTCCACCGTGCAGATTATAGAGTGCTGTCATATAGTAATCTATATCCCAATCTTCATCTTCAGCAATATGCACAAGTTTCGGATCATGCACAGATAAACCGACAAAATTACCTGTATCTCGAATTCGTTTCAGAATATCCTGCAAATGGTCAAGTCTGTTTTCCCTTAGACAACGCTGCCCTACACCGCCACCGTGCGGTGCCATACCAAACGGACTATGTTTCGCATCTTCAAAAACCGTGTCCGGTTTCTCGTACCACACAGAACTCCAACTAAGACAAAACCAGTGCATCGTCCCACCTGCATCGCGGTAACGCTGTAGGTCGGACATTGAACGTTCCGTTACGCTATTCTGCCAACCATTAATACCAACTTCCTCAGCACGCTTAAGCGTAGAAACAACCTGATCCGGTGTATGAAACTCCTGTTGATGTTGTGAAAGAAGTTTATTGAAATGAGAATAACCGTAAATCGGATTATCTCCAATCAACAACTTACTGATGTCATGATTGCAAAATGAGACTTTTGGTAAAATTGCCATAGTTTATCCCTCTACAAGAAACACATATAATCAACGTGCTAACCATACAAAAATCCTTCCACAACTGACGAATCAATTTCACGAACAAGATGCATCGTCAAGTCCAATGCTGCGTTGTAGTCGTCAATGTTAATAAGTGAGACATGGCTGTGGATATAACGTGAAGGCACACCGAGAACTACTGATGGCACACCCCTACCAAATTGATGGATGGCACCACCATCTGTACCTCCAGATTGACGCACACCAAGCTGATACGGTATCTCATGTCTCTTTGCTGTCTCTACCACATAATCTGCCAATTTCGGATTCACTATCATTGAGGAATCAATTATCCGTATTTGAACTCCACCACCAAGCTTCCCTTGTGAATTACCTACACTTAATCCAGGAGTATCATCACCAGGGGGTCCCTCAAGCACAATGGCAAGGTCAGGTTCTACACTCGCAACCATCGTCTTTGCACCTCGCAATCCGATCTCTTCCTGCACACTCCCCGCTCCGATAACAGTATTCGGGTGATCTTCAAGCCGTAAAAGTGCCTCAATAACAAGCGCAACACCAACGCGATTATCAAATGCTTTGGCTGTCAACAACTTCTCATTTTTTAACCGCATAAACGGACCATAAGGGGCAATTGGACATCCGGGTAAAATCCCATACTCCTCCACCGCCTGTTCTTCGTTCTCAGCACCTACATCAATAAATAAATCTTTTATATCTAATACTTTATCACGTGAACCCGAAAGAAGGTGAGGTGGTGTTGAACCTATTACGCCAGGTATTTTACCCAACTTCGTTGTGATATTCACACGTTGTGCTAAGAGTGTATGTCCCCACCAGCCACCGAGAGCAAGGAACTTAACAAACCCATTATCCGTAACATTTTGCACAACAAAACCGATTTCGTCCAAATGCGAATCAAGTAAAATACGCGGATTTTCCGCACTACCAGCACGTGTACAAAAAACACCCCCTAACTTATCAGTCTCAATCGGACCAACATCCGAGACAGCATCACGAAATACTTCTCGTACTTCTGCCTCATAACCGGGGATTCCATCTGCTTGCGTGAGGGATTTAAGTAGCTCTATTGAGGTTTCATTCATCATTGCATTCCTTAAGAAATAGTGTTATAATTTAGGGAATTATAGCACGTCTGACTTGTTTTATCAACTTTTAAGTGGACTTTACATCTCACACAATCTTGTCCCTTATTAACGTTTAGTGATGCAAACGTTAATAACACTTTTCCTTATTAACGTTTAGTAGTGCAAACGTTAATAAGGCTAATTCTTATACCAATTCTAATATTTATTGTCCCATTACTGGATTCAACCATTGTTATTGATTGGAAATCTTTCTTCTGTAGGAGCAACTCCCGGTCGCGACTAGGAAATCAACGGTATGAATGCCATTTAGGCATTCACCGGGTCGATCCTACAAGTAGTCCTCAGCAAATGGCACTTTATTAGAAATGGTATAAACATAATTCTATAAACCCGGGATATGTAAGTATATGTTTCCAGGTCCAATTTACGAATCAGTTTAGGAGTTTATCCAGAGAAAATATACGATTTGGGGAAAGTATATAAAATAATCCATAAAATTGTAAAATATAATTTGACAACCGTTATTTGTTTATGTTATACTATCTATCACATATAGTTTTATATAGATAGGTGACCCAATCATGTCTACATTTTACGATACCAATATTCTATTGAAGCATCTAAAATTAAATGGAATTACTATAAAAAAACATGCTTTTTCCCAGCATATACAAACTGTACCAATTATTAAATTATTTTATTTTAAAATTGCCATTTTTAAAGCCTATAAACCCAGACAGGTAGTATATTTACATACAATGTACCAAACTGTACCACTGAACGAAATTAATGTACCAATTGGTACACTTTAACAAGCAAAAAAATCAAAAGAAATTAGAATATCTCACATATAAATCCTGGTTCAAACATACCTCTGTCTTGAAATAATATCTGATATGAGATAAACTAATCATACATCAACGAGTTCATGTAGAAGCGAGGAAACAATGCAAGAAAACAACAATCTAGTCCCCGAAAATAATACCCAAGAAACCTCAACACCACTAACACCGTTGAGTCTCACCGATATTTTAGACGGAATGTTTACACTATATCGGAATCATTTCCATCTATTCTTTAAAATCTCTCTCGTTTATTTTCTGATCGGTTTTGTAATAGATATAATTTCGATGGATTTCATTGTTCACAGTCGTCCGTCCGATTTACCTATCTTATCATTTTTCATTTTATTTCCATCGCTATTATTGTCAATGTTCGTTGTTGGCGGGTTATCCTATGCCAGTGCAAATGTGTTTTTAGGCAGAAACATCACATCAGGAGATGCATTACGACAAATACTACGTCGTTATCTGCCATACCTTGGTGGCTTTATTATCTATAGTCTTGCAATTCTTGGTATGTTTATTACATGTATAGGTATACCATTTGCAGTCTATTTTATGGTTCGGTGGGGACTATACGGGCTTCCTGTTCTGTTTGAGGAAACGCCAACAATGGCTTCGCTACGACGTAGTACCGAACTGGTAAAGGGCACTTGGTGGAGAGTCTGTGGGATCATGTTTGCACTTCTAATTATCTATTACATGATATTAACTATAATCTCAACCTCTATCTCATTTGTTTTCTTTCTTATACCAGGTGCTGCCGAAATCCCACAAGATGCTACCATAATTGAATCTATGTCCTTTATTTTTACTCCAACACCTCGCGATATCGGTTGGACACTCTATATGATACGCTCCTTTATTACAATAGGAATTACTGCACTTGCATTGCCAATCGGATCAATCGGTTCAACGCTACTCTATTTCGATCTACGGATACGGAAAGAAGCTTATGATATTGAAATGCAAGCGACTAATTAATGCAAACATTAAATATTATTATTCAACCATGTCAAAGCATAACCCCAACAGATAAACAAAAGGGATGATGAAGTGAAAAAAAGCATTAGCATTTATGTTTTAACATGTCTGCTCAACTTTACCGTCCTATTGACATACGCTTCACAAGAACAAATCTTACGAGACGACTTGGAAAGACATCCACCGGATTCAAGACTTTCCTATGAACAATATGAACGTGAATTAGCAAAACTGCTCAGACCCAAACCAATGTGGGACTTTGATATAAAATATGTGTTATTTCCGCTTGGTGTCATAGCGTTTGGAATTGTGATAATCTTCTTTGTGAAACAGATACGAATTAACCTGATTAAGGAAGTTTCTCACGATGAAACAGAAATAGTAGTAGATAACGTGAACACCGAGAAAGCTGCACTTGCACACGCTGACACAGCAGAAGCATCAAACGACTTCCGTGGAGCACTACGCTATCTATATCTCTCCGCAATTTTACATCTACAGGAAAGCGGAATCTTACCTTATGATAAGAGTCTTACTAATCGTGAGTACCTCTACCAAACACAAGTAGACGTCGACCTTCAAAGGTCCCTTGGACCTGTTATTACTGTATTTGATGAAGTATGGTACGGATACAAACCTTGTGATGCTGAAACTGTGGCAAGTTATCGTGCCCTGTTACAGAAAGTCTATGTCAGTAATTAACTTATGTCAACGAGGTTGCGGTTTATCAACCATGACGAAATTCAGATGTCTCCGTTCACCTTTTGTTATATTCATTCTTCTCGTACTACTTTTTTCACAATTATCATGTGATACATTAGAAGAAGGAAGTGTACTGTATCGAATATTGCGTAAGTTAAAGTTTCGCGTCACCAACATTTCCGCTGAATATCCTTCACGGCTCAATAGATACAACGCACTTTTCCTTCAAGACCTAAATAAAATTCTTACAGAAACGGAGATTAAGAAAATACAAGATTTTGTCAGAGGGGGAGGCACTTTAATCGTAAGCGGTGGAAACCATAAAACTATGGAAGGACTTGTAGCAGCTTACCATCTAAAATTGCGGAATTTAACAAGAAGAATGGAACATGCAATAAGAATAAGTGATGATCCGTTTTTTCTGAAACATCCAGTAGACGAAATTCACCCAAGAACATATTATGTCATTGACACTTCTGAACGTGATATAGCGATTCTTTATGGAACTGAAAACGACGCAGTTGTCGCAACTCTACGTGATGGTGAAGGTCGTGTTTTTCTCACTACTTCCGCTTATCTATTTCAGGAGAACGGGTTGCGACATGACGACAATGCAAAGCTGCTCTACAATCTCATGTCAACACTACCACGTAACGCAAGAATTGGACTTGCTGAGGAACATTATTACACTCAGGAAACTGCACCAACAAATTCGTTCATAGCATTCGTTTTCAAAACACCAGCAGGTTTAGCTGCAGTATACCTATGTCTGATCCTCTTCGTTTTCATAACTTTAATGGGTAGAAGGTTCGGAAAACCTTTAGATGTTCAAGAGAAAAATAGACGTTTAAGCACCGAATACGTCCATGCAATGACGACTCTTTATCAAAAGGGCAACACCCGGACAGATATTTTACGACATATCCGTGAGAAATTCAGAGCAGATTTAGGGGCACGGTGGCGTGTCAATCCCAATTTAGATACAAACACCTTCATAGAAGAATTGGTACTGCGTGGAGTCGTTGATGATGATTTAGAACTTACAAATCTTATCCGAGACTTAGATCCTTCAAGTGAAATAACCGAACCAATACTTGTTGAATTAGCAAAAAGAGTTGATGCATACCGAGAAAAATCAAAGATCCGTAGAATAACCAGTTAATCATTGAAAAGGTAATGGGTTACCTGATTATTGTGATATACCTTTCGCTCCGCTGGTGCCAGATGGCAATTACGATAGCTTCGGAGAGGCGACAGGTGTATTAGACACAAGAAAATAGTGCATATTGTCCGGTTTAGAAACCGAACATAATTTGATAAAGGAATTACCTAAATATTTATTTTATCTTCATTTATGGTAGAGATTAGAATTAACGCTACATTCCTGAACTGTAGGAGGAAACTCCGATTCCCCACTGTTCCTAAGTTCTGTCGCGATTCAGAGATCGCTCCTACAGAATGTGAGAGGTTTTAATATGGTTTTTGTAGCACAATCTGTATGAAGATTAATTTATTAAATCGGTAATTTTTATTTTTGTGTTATACTGTTGTGTAAGGAGGTATTTTATCATGGCAAAACACCATAAACTTGAACTGAGTGCAACTGAGCGTCAAGAACTTAT
>JAPOQK010000007.1 GCA_026710795.1 Candidatus Poribacteria bacterium | reverse complement strand
TTTGTGGTTGAAAAAAAAATAATTTTGGAAACCATTTTTGGCTATTTGTCGGAGGTCGCTTTGCTCACTCCAACCTACGAAGAGATAAAGATGTCGGAGGTCGCTTTGCTCGCTCCGACCTACGAATACGGTGATGTTGGGTTTGTTGGTTTGTTTTATCATAGTGGTAGTAGTATAACACGTGGTTTGGGAGGTTGGAAGGGGGAATTGGGGGCGGAACAATATGTTTCATGTATGTTTCATGTATGTTTCGGTTTTTAGTTTATTTTTTAGTTTTTAGTTGTCAGAATTGCGGGATTGTCTGAATCGCTGAAGGCACAGAGGACGCTGAAGGAAGAGGGGAATGTCTGAACCAGGATTTTCAGGATGAAAGGATTAGCAGGATAAGAGAAGAGGGGATTTGTCTGAATCACTGAAGGCACAGAGGACGCTGAAGACACTGAAGGTAGAGGGGTATTGTCAGAATTGTGGGATTGTCTGAATCACTGAAGGCGCAGAGGACGCTGAAGACGCTGAAGGAAGAGGGATTTGTCTGTGTTTTCTGTGCATTCTGGGATTCTGGGATTCTGGGATTCTGGGATTCTGACAAGTCCGTTGGACACCTGTCGCCCCGCTGGGGCTGAACGGCACAAACTATAGTTAACATTAAAAATAATAATATAAAGTCCATGTAGGAGCGATATCCGAATCTCAACAAAACTCACTGATAGTCGGGAATCGGAGTTCCCTCCTACATATCAAAATGTCCCATTAATTCAAAAGTTTACTATAAATAACCCTATAACACCAAGAGATATGTTTTCTAAGGGAGAAACATTCAATTTACTTGCAAAGGATTCAAATGCTATATATAATAACTTCTATATTTTTTAAAATAGGAGATACACATGTATATAAAGTTAACTGTTATATTAACAACACTATGCATTTTGTTGACATTCGGTATTTTCGTGAGTGTTAGCAATGCTAAGATTGACCCTGAGAAGATAATTGGTATATGGTTGCTTGATGAAGGTGAAGGTAATACCGCTACAGACTCATCGGAAAATGGTTATGACGGAAATATATCTAATTCAGGTTGGGTTAATGGGAAAGTTGATGACGCACTTGAAATAAAAAGGGGTGGTACAGTAACTATTCCGTTCGGCAAAGCTGTCATGATTGATAAAGTAAGTTTTATCCTATGGATTCAGTTCACTGATATTGCAGCACAGCAAAATTATTTCTCTCTATGGGATCAGAGCAACAACCGGTACGTGCCATATAAAGAAATACCGAATACACTTCGTAGCTGGAGTAATAGTTGGAACGTTTCCAGTGGTTTAGTCGTCAAGGCAGGAACATGGTACCATGTCGCCAACACCTACGATGGGAACATGGTAAAAATATATGTCGACGGAGAGGAAAAAGTCGCACAAGCTGTGCCAAAATTTCAACTTCAAGATCAAAACCAGACAGCATGGCTTGGAACAGACCAAGGTGCTGGGTTTCAATCAGCTTGTATTATGGATGAGGTTGGTCTATTCAACGATGCCTTATCTAAAGATGAAATCCAAGGTATTATGGAAAATGGAATTTACCATACCGCTTATGCTGTGGAACCTTCAGACAAACTGTCAACAGTTTGGGGCAAACTGAAGCAGCAGTAAAATATATGGTAGCATTTGTCTGTATAATTACATAGTTAATTGAACGGTGTCGGCAGTTGAGAATATTGTTCATTATCGAGGTCTGTCTACTCGGGATCCTGCGTCAGAAGTCCAGTGATATACTATACCGTCTTTATAGGTATATAGGTTGATGATTGGTTGTATCGTCCCTTTTCTACCTCGTAAATGTCCATCAGGAAATGTTGTTGTAGCTGCATTAAACTTCCATGTATATATTTCTCCACCGGAATTCTGATCAACAACTTTGTGGGGCGGTCCCCATTTCTTGATAACTTCCGAAATGTGCTGTCCCTTCCATGAATGCATACCTCGACGACTTGAAGATTCATTTGATGAAAACGATTCTTTTTCTGTAGGTGTATGTGTTGCACAACTTATCAATAAAATAAAAGCACTTGTTAAGATTGTAAAAACGCGTAATGTTTTCATCATAAAATGCTCCTTGATCTGTGAGGATATAGGATTCAACAAATATAACGTTTCAGATCCCAAACTGCACCTTAAACCACTCGTTTCACATAGACATAATACGCACCAAGCGACAATTCTCCAGTTTCATCAGAGAACTCAGTATGCATACGAGTCTGTCCTGCTTTTAGATTGAAGGTAAAGGTAACACCTAATGCATCGGGTTTAATTGATTGTGTTTCCGTCTCATCACCAATGCGAATTTGTGCTGTTTTCAAATCTAAGGCACGTCCACCGTTGTAAAGGTCAATTTTCTCACCGGGTATACCTTCTGTAATTGCCTTGTTTTCCTCACGAGGCCATCGACGCAACTCAAAACTATATTCGCCATCTTCCGGTATCTCAATTGCCCAATACCCATTGCATTCCATCCCGTTCCGAATCGATCCCTGATTCCAAGCATTACCGCTACCGTGCCAATCATGTGTCGTTATACAGGCAAGTTGTTCGTTTTGCGTGCCAACTACAATCGGACAATCTTCATCAAACCGTTCGGATACCAACGTCCACCATGCTTCATAATGTTCACGAAGTTCAGCGACGACATCCGGATGGTCAGCAGCTATGTCATTACGTTGTTCGGGGTCTTCTTGTATGTCGTAAAGTTCTGTGCCATTGATGAGTCGCCATCTTTGTGACATAGTAGCACTCTGTCGCCACTTTACAGGATTTTCCACACGTTGCGAATCGGTTACAACCACACGGTCTTCCCATTCTACCAACTTATCATGTAATAACGGAGTAATACTTTTTCCATGGAATCGGGATGGATCCGATACCTCTAAATCACAAAGGTCTATTAGTGTCGGAAGCAGATCAATGTTAGCAGTGAGTTCATCTACCTCTTTCTTATCTGAAAAACCACCATTGGGCCAATGCATAAAGAGAGGAACTCGATGTCCACCTTCATAAGGTGAACCTTTTTTACCGCGCATACCAGCATTATATCCTGACTTGACATACTGCTGTCCATCTAAATCACATCCATTCGCAGAACCGTTATCTGTCATAAAAATAAGGATAGTGTTTTCCTCAAGTCCGAGCACTTTAAGGTGATGTCGCAATCGTGCCATGTTGTCGTCAATGTTGGTTATCATACCATAGAAACAAGAGCGCGATTCTGGTTCCCCTTTTCTGCGATATACCTCACTATAGGCTTCGGGAACGCGGAAAGGACCATGCGGGGCATTCGTAGGGATATAACATAAAAATGGACGTTCTCGATTCCGCTCAATAAACTTCATTCCCTCTTGAAACCAGACATCGGTACAATAACCTTCAAATGGTTGTTCCGATCCATTGCTAAAATAGGTATCGTCAAAATAGTCATTTCCCCAATAGTCGGGTGTTTGACTGATACCACCGCCACCGTGATAGAGTGATTCTTCAAAACCACGGTCGTGTGGACGGAACGGATAGTTATCGCCAAGATGCCATTTCCCAAACATACCAGTTTTATAGCCGTTGCGTCTGAAGATATCTGCCATCGTGACCTCATCACTCCGTAGAAGTGACCTGCCACCGATAGTATGCCACACACCTGTTGAATTGCAGTATCTACCGGTCATGATGCCTGCGCGCGTCGGTGAACACGTGGGACCGACATGGAGGTTACGCAGTTGGACGCTTTCTCCTGCAAGTGCATCTAAGTTAGGGGTATTGATGACAGGATTTCCGGTACACCCTAAATCACCATAGCCTTGGTCATCAGTGATAACAAAAACAACATTAGGTTGTGTCACGATAATATCTCCTTATTTTTGATAATTACCTCATGGCTAAGAAAAACAAAACTCTATTCCAACGCCTTTTTAATCCGATCCAACCCACGATTTATCTCCGTCAATGAAGTAGCGAAGGAGAGCCGCAAATTATTATCCGCACCGAATCCATCACCCGGCACAACGCCGACACCTGCGGAACCAAGGAAATAATCGGTTATGTCCATTGATCCTTCAATCTTATTACCATCAATTGTCCTGCCGTAGTGTGCGGAAAAATCGGGGAAGATGTAGAACGCGCCTTGCGGTTTAACATAACTCACGCCGTCAATTTCATCAAAACGTTGACAGATAACATCACGACGTTCTTCAAATGCTTTCCGCATCTCTTCAACGGCATCTTGGGGTTCGTTAAGTGCGGCAACAGCACCTTTCTGTGCAATTGAGGTCGGATTTGAGGTGCTGTGTGATTGAATGCGGGACATCGCTGAAATCACGTCTTCGGGACCTGCAGTATATCCGATACGCCATCCTGTCATAGAGTAGGCTTTAGAGACACCGTTCACAACAAAAGTAATCGCTTTGGTCTCCTCGTTGAATGACGCGGGACTCTGATGTGTTGCTCCGTCGTAAAGTAATGCCTCATAAATTTCATCTGAGATGAGATACACCTGATGTTTAACTGCGAGTGCTGCAATCTGCTTGAGTGTTTCCACATCATAAGTGGTCCCAGTGGGGTTACTTGGACTGTTAATCAGAATCGCTTTTGTTTTTGGTGTTATCGCGGCTTCCACCTGTTCAGGTTGCATACAGAAGTTTTGCTCAGCAGTGGTCTCAATCACACTTGGAACAGCACCTGCTAACTTAATCTGTTGTGGATAACTCACCCAATACGGAGCCGCAAATATGACTTCGTCTCCTGGGTCGCAGATCGCTTGCATGATGTTATACAGGGTATGTTTTGCACCACAGGATACAATGACTTGGGAAGTGGTATAATTCAAGCCGTTGTCGTTCTTGAATTTATCCACAATTGCTTCCCGAAGTTCAGGAATACCGGGGACAGGCGTATATTTTGTGAACCCTGCATCAAGGGCATCTATTGCGGCGGCTTTGATATAGTCGGGTGTATCAAAATCCGGTTCACCTGCACCGAATTTGACGACATCTACGCCATCAGCAATCATTGCGTTGATTTTCGCTGTGATGGCTAAGGTTGATGACGGTGTTACGTTTTGACTCCGTTTTGATAGTGAAATCATTAATTCTCCTTCTCTTAATATAAGGTAAAACAAGTAAGTCCATTAACTACATTTTTTCATAAGGTCTTCGCAAGTTGTTTCAGTAAATCTTTCTGTTTACGCGTCAATGACTTCGGAATCTCCACAGTAATGCGAACCCGTAAATCCCCATTTCGTCCAGACGGGTCTACTATCCCTTGTCCACGAATACGTAACTGCTGTCCAGGTTGCGCTCCCGATGGTATTTTGAGATCTACGTTTCCTGTAAGTGTTTCTACTCGAGCTGTACCACCTAATGCTGCTGTCGTCATCGGAACCTTCACATCAGTTACCAAGTCAAGTCCATCTCTGGATATAGTTGGATGTGACTGAACTGATATTTGAACTAACAAGTCACCTGATGTACCCGCACCAATAGATTCTCCATGTCCACGAACACGTAGTGTCTGACCGTCTTTAATACCCGGAGGTATTTTTAGATTTATGTTTTTTCCTTGTACGGTGATCTCTTTCTGTGCTCCAAGAACCGAATCAGCAAAGAGGATTGAAAGACTGATACGATGGTCACGACCACGATAGGAACGAGTAGTCCGACGTTGCGATCCAAAAACATCACCGAAAGCATCGCCAAACCCGCCATAAGCTGCACGTCCAAAAATGTCGTTGAGGTTTACGAAAATATCCTCCACATTTGTATATCCTTCAAACCCCATACCGTGAACACCAGCATGTCCACGAACATTATAAACTTTACGCTTTTCTGGGTCAGATAGCACTGAATATGCGTTGGATGCCTCTTTGAATTTCTCCTCAGCAACTTTGTCGTCAGGATTTTTGTCGGGGTGGTATTTGACTGCTAATTTGCGATAGGCTTTTTTTATTTCTTCTGAAGTGGCGTTTCGTTTGACACCAAGTATTTCGTAATAGTCTCTCATAATTCTCTGTTGTTATACATTATTGTGATCATTTCTCTCAACAAAATATCATTCTACAAGAATTCTACCATCTCATGAACAGTAGTGATGTTATGCCGTTCCTTTACGATTGTTCTGCCAAATTCCAGTATAGCAGTTTCTACACGCAATTTTTGCTTGACATCCTCAATTTGTTCAATATCTTTAACATGCGCTGCACCCACGATTCGTCTTAACATTTCCAAACCTGTAAAACCAACAGCTTCGTGGAAGATACACTGTAGGGTGCGAATCTTCAGTGTCTGTTCCATCATAAATTGCTCTATATATGTTTCCCATGTCCGTATAATAGCAGTAATGAGTTCCGATTGAACTTTGGAATTGTCTATATGCGAATAATAAGATAATAGGTAATTTGCCCAGAACAGACCAACGTCAAATCCTACGGGTCCGTAAAATGCGAACTCTGAATCTATGACCTTCCCCGCTTTGCCACTTACCATAACGCTGCCAGTATGGAGATCCCCATGTGTTAAACCGCGCTGTACCGTAAGAAAAATACGCCTTAACGCATCTACCTCTTGCAGGAAGTGATGGTCAGTTTTTAATTGATTAACCGCAGCTTCTAAACCATCGGTAAAAAAGTTAGTTTCATGGTCTGTAAATGGAAAAGTGAACACATAATCTGCAGTTATTGATTGCATTACAGTGTTTGCAAAGTCTTCTTTATACTTATCTACAGCTACATTGTCAAGATTGTTAGAATATGTTTGGCTATGCACACTCCCCATAAATTTACCGATCAATTCAGGAATTGTCTGATTAACATGTCCCGCGATTAAGTCATCCCGCAAAAGACTGTAGTTACGAAGATCCTCCATCACGATTACTGCCGATTCACCATCAAAATAGTATTGCGTTGGGACTGCCTGACTTGCAAACTGATTGTAAATCTCAAGTGAACGGGATTCATAAGTCAAGCGATCAGAAGGCAATGGATAGTCGGGACCTAATATCTTAATATAGGGTGGTGCTTGCTTCAGCACAACGGAACGCGTCGGACGTGCCGCATCATAAACACGATAGACAAAATTCAGGTTACCATCTCCGATTTCCTCAGAAATCAACTCTGCATCCAAGTCAAAAAAACCTATATCAATCTGACGTTCGTGTAAATATTGGGGGATGGTCTCTCTGTTTAGTTCCATCTTAGGATAAGGACAACCGACAAGATGATTTTATAACAAGAGTTGTTCAGCAATCTGAATTGCGTTCAACGCTGCACCTTTTCGGAGATTATCAGCAACAACCCACAAATTCAACCCGTTTTCGATTGATGTGTCTTCTCGGAGACGTCCAACATATACATCATCTTGCCCCGCAACATCTACAGCCATGGGATACTTGTAATTGTCTGGATCATCAATTAATTCCACACCCGGGGCATCTGCAAGACATTTACGGGCTTCTGCGAGGGTAAGTTTTTCGTGAGTCTCAAGATTAATCGATTCAGAATGTGCAAAGAACACTGGAACACGAACAGTCGTTGCTGAAACTCCTATAGTATCATCATCAAGTATTTTATGAGTTTCATTAACCATCTTCAATTCTTCTTCGTTATCGCCAGTTTCAGTAAAAGGCCAATCAAAAGCGACGTTAAATGCCATTTGATGTGGGAACCGATCAAGTGTGATGGGTTTACCTTCCAATGCCTCTGTTGTCTGTAAAATCAATTCGTTCACTGCACGTCCGCTTTTCCCAGAAACACTTTGATAAGTAGAGACAACAATTCTCTTGATACCGACAGCATCGTAAATCGGTTTAAGGGCAACCATCATTTGGATAGTAGAACAATTCGGATTTGCAATCAGACCATTATGCTCAAGGGCAGCAGCCATATTGACTTCGGGCACAACCAAAGGAGTATCAGCGTCCATTCGGAAAGCACTTGTGTTATCAATAACTAACGCCCCTTTTTCAACCGCAGTAGGAACGAATTCGCGGCTAACTGATCCACCCGCTGATGAAAAAACAAGATCAACATCCTCAAATGAGTCGTGTGTCAATTCCTCTATAACTATGTGCGCGCCCTTGAATGTCAAGATTTCTCCTGCTGACCTGTGAGATGCCAACAGTTTCAGGCTACCAACAGGAAAAGATCGTTCTTCTAAAAGCTCCAACATAGTGTTACCGACTGCCCCTGTTGCACCGACAATCGCAACACGATAACTCTCATGCATTTCTTTTTACCTCAAAATTAACCTTTCTATGTGTTGTTTAATATTACCACATATTTGAGACTTAAGCAAACCTGTTTTGCTATACGAGCATGTAGAACGATACCATCCATTTTCAAATCAACATAGATTGCGCGTATACTATGCAGGATGTAACGGATTTGGAACTAACTCGTTATAATTATCGGTTTATTAACAATAATTGAGCGGAAAAAATTTACCTCAATTATACTTTTATATTGATACCCACTATGTTTAGACCAACTAAGCAAGTAACCAATTCCATAAAATAACGTTAAATGTAGCAGCAGATAGGATTCCGCCATCTTTTTACGCGGAAAACTGTAATGTTAAACGTTCTTAGAAATTCAGTCGCACCTTGACAACGCTTGAAAAATGTGGTATTATTATATACAGAAACTACATCGTGTTAAGTTATTTATGACACATCTACGTGTCAGTCAATTTGCATACTGAATAGTTTCTATCTTATTTTACTTTCAGTCTGAAGCGAAAACGACTAACGCTTATTATATGTCATTCCAGATTATCGCGTGTGAGTTTTGCTCGACTGAATAATTATATTAAAAGGAAGTTAAATCATGGCAAAGAAATTGATGAAAGATGACATCATCAGCAGCGTCGTTGACAAAACAGGCCTCACCAAGAAAGACGCTGGTGCTGCTGTTGAAGCGTTTACGTCAACCGTTCAAGATGCGTTAAAAAAAGGTAATTCGATTGGCTTAATCGGTTTTGGAACGTTTGAAGTCAGAACCCGTTCTGCACGGGACGGTCGCAATCCACAAACCGGTGAAACTATCAAGATACCTAAGAAGAACGTTCCGGCATTCAAAGCTGGTAAAAAGCTTAGAGACGCTGTCTCCTAAACTTAGTCGTTTGACTTACATTTGGAAAAGTCGTAGATACCCCTCGATACCGATGAGGTATTCTACGACTTTTTCTTTTGCATTAACATTATCTTTTTTCCAACATTTTTCAAAATCTAATCACTAAATAAACAGCATATTGCTTCAGCATCAATTGAATTCTCCAGAAAAAATAATTGGTAAATACACTAACACTATGTTATTATAGGTGTTATGCGTCTCCATTGTTTAGTACTGTATATGCGGTGGCACTTTGGAGCAAGAACATTTAAATAGCCATTAGTCAATTTCAGGAGAATGTTGATGTTAATCAGGACAAGAGCACCTGTGCGTATTGACTTTGCAGGTGGTTGGAGTGATGTAGCCCTCTTTACAGAAAAATCCAAAGGGCTCGTTGTCAACGGAGCAATTAACCGATATGCCTATGCATCGCTTGTTTGTGAAAGCCAATCGAATTTCAAAGATCCAGTGGAACTAAAACGGGTTTTGGAGAAAAGGATCCGTATCTATTCAGCAGATTTTGATACCTTTGTTGAGGCTGAAGATGTCCGACAACTTGAATATGATGGAAATATTGATCTCGTTAAAGCAGCCGTCCGTCAAATGTCAATCCAAATCGGAAGTTTTGATCTGATAACACAATCAAATGCACCACCGGGAAGTGGTCTTGGCACTTCTGCAGCAATGGGGGTTGCACTCATCGGTGTCCTCGGGGCGATTAAGGACATAACATATCTTCCATATCAATATGCAGAACTTGCAAGTAGTATTGAACGTCATGAACTCGGGATTCTCGGAGGAAAACAGGACCATTACGCGAGTGCCATCGGTGGCATTAGTTTAATGGAATTTCAGGGGGAAGAGGTAAGAACATCACCTATAGAACTTCCACCCCATATCCGCTATGAATTAGAGAAAAATCTTGTTCTATGTTATACAGGTCAATCCCGACTTTCTGGAAATATCCATCAGAATGTCACACAAGCATATAAAAACGGTGAACCTGGGGTAAGAAAGGCAATAGAAAAACTTAAAGCAATTGCAGAATCTACTAAAACTGCCCTGATACGTGGACGTTTATCTGATTTTGGTGAGCTCTTGACTGAAAACTGGAAAAACCAGAAAAAACTACATTCATCTGTAACAAATGAACAGATTGACAAACTATTTAATATTGCCAAAGAACACGGAGCAATCGGAGGGAAAGCCTGTGGGGCAGGTGGAGGAGGTTGTCTTCTCTTCTACTGCCAACCGACACGCGAACATAACGTCCGACAGAAACTTGATGAAGCAGGGACACGTATAATTGATTTCAACTTTGATTTTGACGGTCTTCAGATGTGGAAACCCGAATAATCCATCGAGATTAATAACACAACTGCTTACTGTAGCATTGTCAGCACACAGCATGTGCCGTTTCTGTTACAACATATCTCTGCAATTGAAAACACCCAATATATTAGGAAGGAATAAAATGGAAACCACCCACATTGAAACCGATTTAGAAGCCGCAGAGTTCTTAAAATCTGCTCGTGAAAACATACTGACTGAACTCAAAAAACGGATTATCGGTCAAAGTGATGTCATTGATCAACTTCTCATCGCGCTTTTCTCTCAAGGACACTGTCTCCTCGTAGGTGTACCAGGGTTGGCGAAAACACTACTTATCAACACGTTTGCCAAAATTCTCAAGTTACCATTCAACCGTATTCAATTCACACCAGATCTGATGCCCTCAGATATTATCGGGACAGATATTATTGAAGAAGAAATAAACACTGGAACACGTGCATTCCGTTTTATAAAGGGACCCGTTTTTGCAAACATTGTACTTGCAGATGAGATTAACAGAACACCACCGAAAACACAGGCAGCTCTTTTACAAGCAATGCAGGAGTATAAAGTAACTGCAGGCGGAAACACTTACGCATTGGAATTACCGTTTTTTGTATTAGCAACTCAGAACCCAATTGAACAGGAAGGCACATACCCACTGCCTGAAGCACAACTTGACCGCTTTATGTTCAATATTTACATAGATTATCCTGAGAAATCTGAGGAAAAAGAGATTGTGATGACTACTACCTCCGCTTATGAACCTGAGATAACACCGGTTCTCACAGGTGAGGAAGTGCTCCGGTTACAGCAGATTGTGCGTAAAGTACCCATCGCAGAGGCAATGGTAGATTACGCTGTTGAACTAAGCTTTAACACACGACCATCACATCCCGATGCCCCCGATTTTATCAAGGATTGGGTCAATTGGGGTGCAGGTCCTCGAGCATCACAATATCTGGTCTTAGGAGCAAAAGCACGCGCAATAATGCACGGACGCTACCATGTCAGTTATGACGACATCAAAGCAGTCGCAAAACCGGTCTTACGACACAGAATCTTGACCAACTTTAATGCTGAAGCAGATGGAATATCCAGCCTTGACATCATCTCACAACTCTTGGAAAAAGTAGAACCACCAGCAGATAGTTGAATCTTTGTTTCATAATCATAAGTATTTTGTATAATTATGAATAAAAAACATACTTCCACTCTACAGTATATGAACCAAAATAGAATGGACAAAACTGCATTCTCTGTTACAACGCTCACAGAGAAATCAAATGACAAGGAATATTGGCTATCCAAAACACCACAAGAACGATTAGCAGCACTCGAATTGATGCGACAAATAAACTATGGCTACGATCCAGCTACATCAAGACTTCAAAGAGTTCTTGAGATTGTTGAACTCACATAAAATTGAATGAGCGACACAAAATGGAAAACAGACAAAATAACAAAAACAGATCAGCAATACCATCCGCACAACTAACATTCTTGACTGCTGAAGATCTTTTAAAACAAGCGGATGATGGTTATCGGTATGAATTGGTGAAAGGAGTAATACGTAGAATGCCGTCAACCGGATTTGAACATGGGATAAGAACTGCTGAAATTGGGAGTCTTCTTAACGTACACGTTAAAAAACATAAATTAGGATACGTATGTGGAGCTAAAACAGGATTTAAAATATCGCAAAATCCAGATACTGTACGTGCACCAGATGCTGCATTTGTTTCACAAGG
Organism: Candidatus Poribacteria bacterium; assembly: GCA_026710795.1. Taxonomy (GTDB): domain Bacteria; phylum Poribacteria; class WGA-4E; order WGA-4E; family WGA-3G; genus MSPOR6. The sequence goes on along the minus strand of JAPOQK010000007.1, from coordinate 87,971 downwards.
AGTAATTGACGAAAAGGGAATTCCTAAAGGATTTTGGGAAGGTGCTCCCGATCTTGCCGTTGAAGTAATATCTCCAAGTGATACTTACACTGAAGTGGAGGAAAAAGTGGATGAATGGTTAAATGCAGGGTGTGCATTGGTATGGATTATAAATCCGAGACGAGAAACAGTTGAAGTGTACCGGTCTCCTGAGGATATTGTCGTTCTAAGTGGGGAAGATATCCTTGATGGTGGGAATGTTATAGAAGGATTTCAATGTCAAGTGAAAGATATTTTCGTATAGCATAATTCATCACAACGCTATATATCATTTGCCTTGTCCGCTTCCTGTTTGTAATCATCTAACCTTCTGTGCAGTGTCCGCACTCCGATATCCAGAATCCTCGCAGCTTCAGTCTTATTCCCACCTGTTTCAGCAAGCGTTTTTTCGATTGCTTCCCTCTCGATTTGTGTCATCGTCATTCCAACCTTACCGATGGCATCTTCATCATCAAGTACAGGTAGATATTCATCATTCAACCTGGCACCATCTCGCTGTCCTAATGGAGTGCCTATCTGTATAACTTCGTCTTGCGGACGTTTCTCCAGTGCCTTCGCTATGGTTGTTAACACCTCAAGTGTTTTCTGTAGAACTACTGTCGTGTCTTCTGTATCTCTTATCTGTAGCCAACTGTTATCCTCATCTGGAATTAACGATGGCATCTCACTGTTATGAGTAGTGTTCGGTTCAAGCAGACGAACCGCTGAGAGAATAAGTCCAAGAATAGTCTTATATATGGCTACATTTTCCGACGCAATTGCCCCGGAATCTGGATTTAGAACCTGCATAGCAGTTCCCGGTTCATCAAGAATGTGAACAGGCAACCTAGCATGTCCGACTTCTGATTCAGTGGGAAAATCTTTGAGTTCAAGTTCTTCTGATGCAGCGACGATAATAGCAGATTCAACCGCATTTTTGAGTTGACGGATATTACCTTGCCAATCAGCATTTATTAAAGAGGTGAGTGCTTCAGGTGTTATACCAGTGATAGTTTTATTATGTTTCGCACTTAATTCAGATATAAAAGCATCAACAAAAAGGGGGATATCTTCGCGCCTGTCACGTAGGGGAGGAATCTGGATATGGAATAGATTCAGTCTGTAATAAAGGTCTTGTCTAAACTTCTTATCTTTTACAAATGTTTCAAGATTTACATTTGTTGCAGCGATTATGCGGACATCAACTTTAACGCTTTTTTCGCCACCGAGTCGGACGAATTCTTGAGTCTCTAACACACGCAGAAACTTCACCTGCACTTCGGGAGACATCTCACCTATTTCATCAAGGAAAAGTGTTCCACCATCAGCAAGTTCAAAAACACCACGACGTTGACTCGTAGCACCGGTAAAAGCACCCTTTTCATGTCCAAAGAGTTCACTCTGAAGAAGGTCTTGGTAAAACACACCGCAATTGACGGCTTTGAAGAGTCTATCTTTACGGGAACTTCTTTTGTGAATTTCCTGTACTACCACCTCTTTTCCTACCCCTGTTTCTCCAGTGATGAGAACAGTCGCATCCGTTGGTGCAACCTGTTCGACTTGATGCCAAACCTTCCGCATCGGTTCAGATTCACCAATAATAGGAAATATATTAGGATTGGTAAGAGGTGTTTGGAGTTTCATTTTATCCTCGAAAACCCCCGATATCGGTTCAGTCAACTCAATTGAAACCTAAGTTGCTACATAATGTAGCACAATCTGTTAGATTGTGCATATGGATGTGCAAACTGACAGTTTACGCTACGAATACTTGCGAAATATGGATTATTACCAATTAACAACGGTGCTAGACTGTCTAAAATCTTGTAGGTAACAACTTGGGTTATTGTAGTACTATCTCAAGCAACCGCTGCGGATCCCTTTTCACTTCCTCAAACACCTGAAAACCATCACGACACGCAGCTTCACACAATCTCCTCATCACAACACCCTTCAGTGCATAATTGGAGGTGCGGAGTTTTTTCTGCAAATCTCTTCCGGTCTCAACAACGTGTACATTCGATAGATCCTCATTCACTGCCTTTCTCTGACTTTTTGGTAGCAAAAAAATCAACGGTACACTTCGTTCAACTTCAAAAACGCGTTGCAATGACTCAATATCGTCAGGTCTCAACAACGAAAATACAAGGTCATAACTTTCAAGCAAATCTACCGTCCGTTCAGGCACCTCACTATCATCAAATTCTAAAACATCAAGTTCGTGAAGCGGGGCAGTATCAAAAGGAACAATAATATCCTTTTCATTCACAGGACTCATCTTTCCATCCACTCGGCAATGATACCACGGAAAATATAGGTCAACGATTGTCTTACCATAGTCTTTGTGTTCCCGAATTTGCTTCAAACCTTCCTTTAGTTGAACATACAAAGGACCGGTAAACATTTCACCAGCGGGTAACCGGTAGTCTCTACTATTGTCATGCCACCCCTCATCATTGAAACCACATAATTCTTTTATTCTCGACTTAAGGCGGTCAGATGAACTGCAATCTTCAGCACTAAGAGGATTTTTCAATTTTTGTTTCTGACCCGTTGTGTAAGAATTAAAAATCAGTATTTGCATTAGGTTACGCTTTCTGTTGTTTCAGATTCCAGATGTAGAGAATTGGACTTGCGATAAAGATTGAGGAATAGGTTCCTATTAACACACCGACAATAAGGGCTAAAGCGAATGTGTTAATCTCCTCACCTGAACTTGACAGAACAAAAATGACTACAACAACAAACAGGGTTGTTATGGATGTGATAAAGGTTCGACTGAGTGATTGATTGATACTCCGGTTTAGCACATCAACATATTCTGTGCCACGCATAGATAAACCGTTTTCTCGAATTCGGTCAAATACAACGATTGTGTCATTCAGAGAATATCCAATAATCGTAAGAAATGCAGCCACAGTCGGTAGATTAATTTCCTTTGTCAGAACAGCGAAAATACCCAATGTGATAAGCACATCGTGAACAAGTGCTGCAATAGCACCAATAGCAAAACGGAATTCAAACCGCCAAGAGATATAAAGCAGCAAAATAGCAATTGATGAAAGAACAGACCAAAGGGCAGACCATTTGAGCGTACGTCCGACACTCGGTCCAACTTCAACAACATTTACACCTGCAGGGTCAGCCTGCCAACCGTCACCACCTTCTTGTAAAGCTTCTGTTAGGATGTTCCCAACACTTGCTTGTAATTGAATCGTAGCACTTTCTGACAAATCTATACCGATTTCTTGGGCAAAAGTCAATTCTCTCGTTGCACCATCAGCAATAGTCTCAACTGAACTAATCTCGTTCCGCCGTTTGTTATCTCCATCAATTAACTCAACTGTCTCTTCGGCTTTCAACAGATGTACTTTATCCACTGTGCTGCTGACCTGAAGACTTGTCGCAGTCGCATCTCCAGGGTCTGTCAGGATAGGTATATTTATATATTGTTCCTGAAATTCTTCACGATGTCCCATAGAGATGAAAGCCTTGTTTTCATTTGGCTCAAGCTGTATTTTAGCATCCTCATAGCCAAAATCAGACAACTTGGTTTTCAACTCGGCTTCTGTAACCGCTCTATTGAATATCGCTTCAACCTTAACACCACCACGAAAATCAATTCCGAAATTCGGTCCACCGTGATAAATTAGAAAAACTATACCGATACAGATTACTACTGCAGAAAATAAAAATCCAGTACGATGTTTATTTATAAAATCAAAATTTGCGTCTCTTAATAGTTGCAATTTCTATATCCTCTCCATATTCGTGATACCCATTAGAAAAGTAAATCTTATCCTATAGGTAATTAATGAATTTAGACACGGCATCGCGTTAGATGCTCAATTCTTTTACATCACGATTTCCAATAACCAATCCATAAATCTCTCGTGTGACAATAATTGCTGTGAACATACTCGCAAGAATACCTATACCAAGCGTTATCGCAAACCCTTTTATCGGACCTGTACCGAAGTGATAGAGCACAAGAGCCGTAAAGAACGTCGTAAGGTTAGCATCTAAAATGGTCACAAATGCACGCTGATAGCCACTCGTAATCGCTGACCAGACAGTTTTCCCCGTACGCAATTCCTCGCGAATTCGCTCAAATATTAGCACATTTGCATCAACAGACATACCTATAGTAAGCACAAGTCCAGCAATACCCGGTAGTGTCAATGCCGCACCAAAACCTGCTAAGGCACTAAGAATAATAATCATATTAAAGACGAGGGCAACAATCGCTACAATACCAGACAAACGATAATATAATATCATAAAGACAAGGACACCAAGAAGTCCAATGAGTGCAGCTTTTACACCATTATCAATTGACTCTTGACCCAAGGTAGGTCCAACAGCACGGGCTTCACCAACTTTAACACCAACAGGAAAAGCACCCGCATTCAATATATTTGAAAGATATTTCGCTTCTTGAAAATTAAAATTCCCTTCAATTATCGCACTACCTCTAATCTGAGTATTGATTACCGGGGCAGACTGAATCTTATCATCAAGAAGAATTGCCAAATGTTCACCTATATGGTCACCAGTGATTTTAGCAAATTTCGTGCTACCTTCTCTATCAAACTCTATAAGGACAACGATGTCAAATCCTGTGCTGCCAGATGTCGGTTTAGAATCCTCAATGTTATGACCTGTTAACAGAACTGGACTTTCCAAAACAAACCAATCACCGGTTTCATGGTGATACCGTATTTCTGCGTCCTCAGGCAGATTTTCAGGAGGTGGCGTATTTGCTGAACCAGACCATAAATTTCCGCCTGTAGGGGACTTCTTGACCATCTTGAATTCTAACCGACCCATAGTCTCAACAATTCGAAGTGGTCCAGAGGAATCCTTCGCTCCCGGCAATTCAATGATAATACGGGGACGATTTGCTTCCTGACGGATAGATGGTTCGGCAACCCCAAAAGCATCAACGCGATTTCGTAACACAATCAATACCTGTTCAATTGCCTGATCACTGTATTCTTGCATGCCTCGATCACTCAAATGCAATCGATAGGTTGATTGCGTGTCTTTTTCGGTGACAACCTCTGCATCTTCAAAAAATTCTATGTCGTTTAAAAGACCTACAGCCTTATCAACATATTCCTTTTTCTGATCTTGCTCGGTTCGTAATCGGGAGGGGATTTCAATGAGCACATTCAGAGCATCTTCCCCACTCACCTGTTCAACTTGACGACACAAAACCTGCTCTGTCCTAAGCATCTCTGGAATAGAATATGCCCGTGCCTTGAGTAACTCGCTTTTCGACTTCTCAAGATCAACTTCAAGAACAAGATGAACCCCACCCTTCAAGTCTAAACCTAATTTCAATCTATTAGCAGGTAGAATCGGTCTCAATGACGTTGGAATACTCCCATATAGATGCAAATTATCCATGGTCGTAGTAGGATTTTCTAATGCCTTATCAGAAACAAGTCTGACGAAGAAGTCTTTGTCTTCAGTCGTATCAAACTCGTAGTCAACAGTCTCAAATAACCCCAGTTTTTCTAAATGGACTCTGAAAACATCTTGGAGTTCAGTAATCGCCTCTTGGAAGTTTTCACCTTCCGGATAATCTACTTCTGATAAGTTTACCTTAAATGTTTTATCTTCGGTAACTTCAATGGGAGGAAGTGATTTCTGTATCCACAAGGGAAGGTTACCGTACAACGGAAGGTAGAGGCTTTCTGGCGTTGGAATAAGGTATAATACTGATAACAGTAAAACGCCAATGATTAAAACAATCTTCCAGATATTAAATCTGTACATCAAATGCTCCTATTCTCTAAAACTATTTCTACGGATGTAAGCATTAGGCAAATTATATCATTTCTAATCTATTATGTCTTTTATAGAAATGGTATTACTTCTATTCCTAATGTATGCCTATTATGCCAACACTATCTGTCAATAGTGTTGGCATAAAGTTAATAATTGTAAGGTGGTATATCTTCATCCGTAATTCATCTATCAATCGCGCGCTTGCAGGCGACTCATAGAATAGCATAGGAATGCCTATTAAGATTTCCACCAATGACATTTAATTTTATGTATATTAGGTGCGCCTGGGAGGAATCGAACCCCCGACACGAGGCTTAGGAAGCCCCTGCTCTATCCCCTGAGCTACAGGCGCGTCTACCGATAAAAACACCTACCAAACCTAATCTATCACCTGAATGTTGATTGGCAAAATTGGAAACTATATTCCATATTTGCTAAAATTCAATGAGAGAAAAGATTGGATGATCTGTTATTTTTCCCCGACCTTCAAATTCCGTAAGTTCCATCAAGAGAGCAATGCCGACTATATCGCCACCCAGTTTTTTTACCAGTTCTAACGCGGCAGATAACGTTCCACCTGTCGCCAAAACATCATCGCAAATAAGGACACGACTCCCTATCGGGAACGCATCCTGATGGATAGCAAGCGTATCGGTGCCGTATTCAAGATTGTATGTCACTTCATAACAATCAAAAGGCAGCTTACCACTTTTACGAATAGGAACAAAACCTAAACCTAACCGTTGTGCAAGGGCAGCACCCAAAATAAAACCACGGGCATCTATCCCTACAATTACGTCTATCAATTCTGACCTAAAACGGTTCACGAATACTTCAATCGCAGCATTAAACGCTAAACCATTACCTAAAAGTGGAGAAATATCCCTAAATGAAACACCTGGTTTCGGGAAATTCGGTATATGTCGAATATATTTAGTAAAATCACTCATTATGTATTCAACTTTAACCTTGTAAACTTAGAATTACCTAAATTAAAGGTTTATTCTATTAAAAGTAAAGTATTTGTTAGGCGGGATTCTCAACACTTCCTGTGCGTTTGAAAACCGCAGCAACTGATATAATTTGTAAGATGTATATAAAACCCAAGCTGCACATCTTACGAAGATGCAGCATGAGGATGTATCATTATTTTCATTCCCTTACGGGATTCCATAGCCTCAAAGGCTTGCTCAATTTCAACAAGTGGGAAATGATGGGTAATTAACGGTTGGACACGAACTAAACCTTTTTCAAGAAGCTTGACAGCCAATTCGTGATGACGCGGAACGCATCCATGCGAACCTGTAACAAAACACTCTTTATAATGGATAGTGTTGGAGAGAACACTCATCGGACGCATAGTCTTCGGTAAGCCACCGAACAGATTGACATAGCCGCGGTGTGCGACCATTTCTACTCCCTGTTCATGCGCTTCAACAGAACCACAAGTTGTAACTACGATATCCGCTCCCTCACCGTCCGTCTCTTCAAGGCAACGTTCCACGACATCTTCCTCTTCAGAGGCAATATAAACATCCGCTTCGTAGAACTTGGCAATCTCCATACGTAGTTTGCTACGTTGAACACCGATGACTTTAGTCGCACCCATGACCCGGGCAAGGTCAATCATCATACAACCAATCGGTCCCAAACCAATAATCACAACACTCTTTCCAAGGGACATATTAACCAATTCAAGTCCATTGATAGCACATGCAAGCGGTTCTGCAAGGGCAGCTTCATCAAAACTAAGGCTTTCACCAAATGGCGTAACAGGTCCTTCTTCCAAAACCAAGCGGGGTAGTTTCATGTATTGTGCAAAAGCACCGGGAATTTGATATCCAATGGCATAATTAATATGACAGTTGTTACCATAACCGTTCCGACACCAATGACATTGTCCACACGGAACATCTGCACCAATTGAAACGCGGTCACCTTCCTTAACGCGCTTTACATTTTTGCCGACCTTGACTATCACACCCGAATTTTCATGACCAATAATTGTCGGTGGTTCAACACGAGGATTGCCATGATGAAATATCCGCACATCAGAACCACATATACTCACAGACTCAATCCGCATCAAGGCAGAGTCGTTGTCAATTTCCGGTTCTGGAACATCTTTTATATTGAAATTTTCAAGGCTTTCAAGTATAGCCGCTATCATATTTTCCCTTGTTATCTATGGGTGCGAAACCCTTCCTGTTATTTAAGGATGAATAAGTACCTTCGCATAAAATTCGCTTTTTGCCTTCATCATGTTTAGAACATCAACACCATCTACCAATGGAACCTTGTGTGTAATCAACGGAAAAAGGTCCAGTTTGTCAGAAGCCATGGCTTGCAGCACCATACGCCAATCATCGTCGTTACCAGATACACTATAATCAGAATTCCATGTTCCCAAAAGACTCACTTCACGCCGCATCAATTGGGAGATAAGAGATGCAGGAAGCGTTACATCAGCAACAGGATTTCCAAGTAAAACAACACTACCACCACGTCGAACACTCCCTAACGCATAAAGGTAGGTTTCTGGAACCCCCGCTGCCTCAATACAGACATGTGCACCATTTCCATCAGTTTGTGTATTCGTTACTTCAACAGGATCTTCTATTGCACTGTTAAAGACGCATTCAAATCCTAAACGTTGTGCTAATTTTAGTTTTTCAGGAACAATGTCAAACAGCAACACTTGTGCTGCCCCAATTATTCTTGCCCACTGTGCCACCATCAACCCAATCGGACCAGCACCGAAAATAGCAACCGTTTTACCGATAAGGGTATCTTTTACACGTCGAATTGCATGGAGTGCAACTGCAGCGGGTTCTGTCTGCGCCGCTTCTTCCAAAGTCACTCCATCTGGTACACGTATGATATTCTCTGTAGGTGCAACAACATATTCTGCATACGCACCATCGCTACGTGAACCGAGATAGTCATAGTCGTTGCATTGGACGTACTTTCCATTCTCACACGCCGCACACTTTCCACACCATATCAACGGAAATACAACAACATTATCTCCCGGTCTAAAATCATCAACTCTTTTTCCACATTCTACTATTGTTCCAGCAAATTCGTGTCCGCAGACTGTAGGAAAACTATAAGTACCTTTCGTAAAAATCCTTGGGATGTCAGAACCACAAACTCCACAGAAACCGATTCGAACTCGGACTTGTCCCTCAGAAACGGTCGGGATAGGTATCTGTGCTAACCGTAAATCTCCAACACCGTGCAGCACAAGTGCCTCCATCAAACCGTTATCCATCACGCTCCTCTTTCTGCAAGTCCAAGCGAAATGGACTGATGAATCTTTTGGATATTATCAATACGGGAACCCGCTTTGTTGAATACGCTACTGCTGCCACCTACTAAAATATCCGCTCCTGCTGCCACCATCTTAGGTATATTTTCAAAACTAACGTTACCATCAACTTCAATCGGCATGTTCACGTCACGTTCCTTCAAAAATGCACGACAATCCGAAATCTTCCGAAGAGTCGCTGGCACTAATTTCTGACCAGCAAACCCCGGATTCACCGTCATAATCAACACGAAATCAAGACGATCAATAACATATTCTATCGCGGAAAGCGGGGTCGCTGGGTTCAAAGCAACACCCGCTTTTATACCATGTCCTTGAATTACCGATAAAGTTCTATCCAGGTGCGTAGCAGATTCAACATGAACAGCAATCTGTTCAACACCAATATCCGCAACTGCCGACACAAAAAAATCGTTATTCTCCACCATCAGGTGAATGTCAAAAGCGCATTCTGTTTTATTACGTAATTGTTCAATGAGTGCCAATCCAATAGGCATGTTTGGCACGAAGTGCGCATCCATCAAGTCAAAATGAAGTAGACTTATCCCTGATTCTTCTAACTCACGAATTTCTGTCTCTAAATTACAAAGGTCTGCACACATAACCGATGGTGCTATGTTGATCTGTTTTTCCGTGGGGCTAAGACATTGACTCTCAGGAGTCGGCAAGATATTTCTCCATTTAAATTTGGACTTCTCACTTTACTAATTATAACATAAAACGTCCGAATTGTCAAATTTTGGGAGTAGTGACGGGTGTGTAAAGTTTTGTATTTTCATCTTAGATTTACGCTGATTAGGAGTATGTCAAGATCTTGAGTTCTCATTTAGATAGGAATGAACACAATCTGATCCATATATTCATCGGCGTGAGATGCACCAGCGATGATAAGCAATTCTTCAATAATCTTTCCCATTGGTACTGCTAGATTAATCGTAAAAATAGCAGGAACATGACCTCCTTTTTTTTGATGATCAGAGAGATGTTGAGGCATACTTTCTCGATTGTTTGTTATCAAGTTAAATTGGTTCTGTTCACACCACTCTAAGATATCTGTGTCTGACGTGCTTCTCGCTGGGGCACCTTCATCACCTATAACCAAGACCGTCAGTGATGGCTCATGCCTTAGCAATTGTGTACGGTATTCAGGAGTAATATTTTCGTCTATGAGAAACCGACGCATCTTTATCCCCGTTCATTATTGGTTGGGGATTGGGTTGTACTTGCTGTGTCGTTTTTTGGATTGGTGGGATCGGGTATATCAGAATATGCTTCCGTTTCTGCTATAAGTTCACGCAATCGAACAACACCGGGTGGTGGGTCTTTCTCGTATTCCTCACGGGCCGTTTTACAATATTTTAGATAATCATCCAAATATGCACCAACTTTTTCTTGATTTTGAAGATAATACAGGATCGTGGCATAGACTTGTTCCAATGTGAGTGTATAGTAGCTATCAGCAATGATTTCTGGGGGTTTACTATTGTAAATATATTCGTATAGGACGGTTTCTATACCAACACGTGTTCCCTTGACACGAATATCATCTTCCTCTAAAAATGCCAAGTTACTTTCAAGCGGAAAGATCTGTTCAAATTCATTAATTCGCCTAAGAATATAATTTTTAGATGGTGTATAGATTATATATCTTGCTTGAATCTGTTTTGCCAATTGATTCAAAACATTACTTTCATTTCGTCCACAAGTAAGTCCAGCTAATATGCCTAACGTCAAAAATTCTTTTTGTCTGAAAGATATTGATTCCTCCCAAAGAGTAAAGAGAAAATCAACACTCACATCTATTGCATAATTTATAGGCATACGTTCTCTGCCTAAGGCAATCACAAAACTATTGTAAGGCTCAGATAGCTTCCAATTTGAACGTTTAGCCACTTCCATTAACAAATCTGCATCAAATTGCGTGTGATAGTAGTGTGAACAAACAAGTTTTATCGTCATCTCATCGTAGTCAACTTTATCAAGGTGATCTTGCTTTACACAATGTTCCAATAAAACTTGTGTCCACACACCTTCAATTTGAAAGTTTGTTCCTGCGTCGTTATTGAAAGTTGTTTTCGCATAATGTCTGAGTCGTCCATCATCCGAGAAAAGTAGGTGCTCTGGCTGGCTTGCAAGAAGGACAGTGTCAAGGAAATGCTGTTGTAGCATGTCATTGAGTTCTCTCCTGCGCAATTGGTTCATTTTTATCCCAACAGTGGCTTGACCAACTTCACAGTTCTCTCTAATCCAATTAACAATGTCTTTTAAATATTCTATTCCCTGCTTAATTTCTTCAGGTTTGATAATTTGTCTTATATGCTGATTTCCTTTTTTTTCAACTACCATCCTCTCGCGTTTTGACCACATTCCCTCTCTTTCGATGATAACACTCTGTATTTCATCGATAGTCGATTGGGTGATGTATAGTTTTCCAAATGTATTGACGATGATATCCGCAGCGTCCAGACAGTGCAGAGTCATAAGTGATATAATGTCTAAAGCAAGTTTAGGGTTAGATTGATCAAGTAGGTTAAGGACCCTTTTTCTTTCGTCAAAGTCACCAATACTACACCTAATCCCTAAGTCACGGTTACCCATGAGAGTACCCCAAGTATCTAAACTATTACTACCAACTAATCTTGTAAAAGTACCGATTGTAAGGTCTTTTTCCTTATATAGTTCTTCAATTTTATTTATCTTATCTTGTCTCTGATCAATCATTTTGAACATTTGTTCAAATCTCTCTTTATCGTCAATATCATCTGAATTGTCTATTTTTATATTATCCATGTCCTGGTCTAAAGGAAACAAATGAGGGTACTCTCTTAAGGTTTCTTGATAGGCATGAACGTATTTACTCTTGATATCAACGATCTTTCCAGTTTTTGGACCGGACATTTTTTCACCGAGACTTACCGCGTCATTCTTGTTTTTACCAATGAGTTGTCGTGCAAATGGATCATTCATATCAAATTCATAGTATTTGATATCTGCATCTTCACGTTCTTCAAAGATATACAAAAAATCATCGTCAGAAATGTTGATTTTGACTGCTGTATCCTTTTCAACTTGAGTAGGTTTTAGCACTTCAGGAATTTCCTTTTCAACTGAAAGAAAAATCTTGACATATAAAATGTGAGCATCGGGATTATCATAATGCGTTCTACGTACTTCGTACATAATCTTTAGTGCTTCTTCCTGTTGTAATCTTATTTGATGTAATAGTGCTAATTCAAAGCATCCTTGTAAAGAAAGCTCATTTAAGTATGAAAAGTCTTTGATTTCAGAAAAATCTTCTAATACATTATCAACGTCAGTCTCTTTATTAGAGCGAAGAAGAACCATTCCGAGACGGATTTGCATATCGTAATCAGTTGGAAATTTCTTCAAATATTCCTTACAAACCGTTTCGGCTTGGTTCATATCACCTATTTCTTCATAAATCACGACCTCCATCACGGATATATTTTCAAGAGGTCCATATTTCTCACGCAGATTCTGACATATCTTAAGTGCCTTCGCCATTTCACCAGAATAATAGTAACTTTGTACTAAACATTGTGTCACTGGAGAGTTCTGGCTGGTGTTGGCAAGCCTTTCATATAGTGTTGCAGCTTCTTTAAATTGTTCATGGATGTAGAGTTGGTGAGCCAATAATAGAATATCAAGAAATTCTGCACCATTCTGAACATAGTTGTATGCTTCTTTGAGTAGAGCAATTGCGTCATCGTGTTTTTCTTTCGCGCTAAATATGCGAGCAGCATCAACAAGATTTGGTATGCTCTTTGGAGTTGACTCGCGCATTGCTATCGAAATTTCTAACGCATCATCAAAACGTTTATCAGTAATATAAACATCAATGAGTAAACGTCTCGCTTTTTCTTGAAGTTCTGGAGATAAATCTGTCTGTAAAAAATCATTAAGTATTGTAATAGACTCATCTAATCGTTCATCCGCGAAGAGATAAGTTGCAAGTATAATGGGTGCTTCAAGTACTTCCTGCGTGGATTGGATCGATTCCATAAATCCAATAGCTTCTACTATATCTCCACACTCAAAAGCTAAAATCGCACGTTTTTTTATCAAACTTGGATTTGAGTCTTCAATTTCTAAGGCAGTATCAAGGTCTTCTTTTGCTTTTGTCAACTCGCCAAGGTGAAAATGTGCTATTCCTCTGTTAATGATCCAATCTGCTCTATAATCCTTTAATTCTGTTTTGGAAACGCAATTCCATGCCTCTGTAAGAAATCCTATTGCACGTTGTAATTGTTGCTTTTGTGACTCATAAAGTTGACTGGTCCCCACTGCAAGATTATCTTCTAATACTTGCTTAATCAAGATTGCTGCGAAAGCAGCTTTGAAGTCAGGAGCGTTTCCATGGTCCTGTGACACAGTAATTTCACCCCATCTTTTCGCTGCTTCAAAATTACCACCTTGTTTTGCTAATTTGCTGATCGTGTAAGCAATTTGTGGGGAATGGAGCAAATCTTTAGGGACTTTAGCAATTACTTCATCAAGTGTTTTTCCCTTAGAAATTTCAACAAGGATTACGTAGGCATCAGTATTTTTATGATTCATCTTCAATGTCTGTTTTGCGTAATCAGCAGCTTTTTCTGTTTCTTCTTGTATAAGATATGCTAAAGCACGGTTAGAAAGTGCTTTTTCGTTTTCAGAATCATATTTAAATGCTTCATGAAGCAATTCTGCAGCTTCTTCTTCGTTATTCAGTGAAAATTGAGCCGCGGCCATATTTGTTAGAATGCCAAACTTTAGATCATCCGAAGCATCTTTCCATGTTCGTTTTTTCAGATCCTTTAATAACTCAAAAGCATTTGTAGGTTGATGACTCTTAAGTAATTTTTGGACATCGTTTATTCTTGTATGATGTTCTTTTGCCACTTCAGTTTTTATTAAATCCGAGATATTGACATTGAATTGGGATTTAAGATCATTAACGCTATCTAAGATCACTCCCGCTTTTTGCTTAAGCTCCTTATTATCATCCTTAATTTTTTCAGTGTCATCCTTGATGGCTTGGATATCCTCAGAAAGACGTTGTGTCACTTCATTTCGCACATAGTCAATTTTACTTGACAATTCAGTTAACATCGTGTAGGCATCATCTTGATTCTTTATGTTGTTTTGAATATATTCAAGGACAATTTTATTGAATGCTCCCTGATTGAGTGGAAGTTGTGAATAAAAATCAATAATCACCCTTTCAATAATAGGACGAATTCTTCGTTCAATATCCATATCGGGCAATTGATGGTCGGGAACGATAATACATTTACGAAAAAGCGTTGTGATTCTTGTGATTTTTTCACTTTCATTTAATTGTGTGAATTGGACTTCATCAACATCTTTTAGTGAAGCAATAACGTTGTCAAATGTATGGTGACACACTTTAACCGTTATTGGGTCAGTAAGATCCGCGAAGTTAGAAGCATATTGCTTAACTACTCTTTCAAAAGACTGTTTGAAAAGTTCTTCTGTAGTAGTTTTGTAGTATTTTTTAATGGCGGGGTTAATACCACCAGCAATAGAAAATCCAGTGCCAACAATGTTATAGACTGTGAAGACTAAATCGAGAATTTTCATGGATTTTCATCTCCTATTAGGTGTTTGTTGGGTGTGAGTTGAATCTCATCCAATAGTCTTTTGATATGTTGCTATTATCATTATAGCATATTTAGGCTGCCCAGTCAAGATGAAGAAAACCGATTCAGAACCATAGATTTGTCTCGAATCGCATGTATTGAAGGGTTTCCAAAACCAATTCACAACCTTATTTTTGTTATAGTGATTCTCAAAAGAAAGTAACTAACCAACCCATAACACAACTCTAAAAGTTTTAGAGTCAATCCCGACCATTATACTCATAATAAAGCCGATAACCCAGTAGTGGAAAAGGTTCTTTGCTTTATGCATAAATTGACAAAATAGCGATTGACTCTAAAAACTCTAAAGTATGACATTTTAGAAACATTCAATTGTAACGAAGTTTTATCCGAAATAGCGTTTCAAATATATCCTGTGAATATACAAACAACACTCTAAAACAAAAACCGATACATAGGCATATTCAACGTTATCCCAATCAGACTCCATACACCACCAACAATAAACTCCCCCAGAATCAACCCAAGAAAGAACGGAATAAGTTTGCGATGTAGGTTCATACCACCTTGTTTCAATATAATCCACTTGATAACAGAACTCACAAAGATAGAGAACCAAAACACATTCATTGACCAACTACTTGAAATAGCAAAACCAGCAGGATGGAAGGGCCACCAAAACAGTCGTATCCGCATAATCATTAAAAAACCCGTTATCAGAAATCCTACACACATCGCAACAATCGCAGGGATATCCGGTACTCTCGGTGAGGTGAGCCAACCTTGAAGTCGGTTGAACGGTCTACCCGCAAACCAATCGCGCGCACCTTCAATATATGAGATATGATAAAATGCCCAAAACGAACCAAATGTTCCAACAACAATAGCAATACACATTGCGATGAGGAGTCTTCGGTTAGACATACGGGTGCGTTCTGCAAGTTTAAAACCTTCCAGAATATGCGGCATCGGATGTCCACGATAAGCACGATTGAAAGAAAAAAGGTACGCAAGCATCGTCAGGTTTTGCGGTCCAAGTAAACGTGTGCCAAAGATACGCGGCATCATCTCATCTGGACCGATAAAATGCAGATCATGCACAGGTGAACCAAGTTCCGCACGCATACGGGTTACAGCGGTAGAAATAGCATAGTAAATTCCAAAGAAAACCAGAATTGCCCACACAGACATTCCCGCAAGGTTACAAAAAATCCCGATAAACATCAAACTCGCTATAAGACAGACTACCATCCACCGATAAGACATCGGTTCATCAGAATCGTTACCTTCATCCGGTCTTATTATTTTCCGTGCCACTTGTGCCAAATGTTTTCGTGTAGCAATCACAGCAATGACAAATAAACCTATATATGCACCAAACGATTGCTCATCAGTGAACGGAAAATTCGGCATACCTCTAATTCCCAACGCATCTCCAAACACCCGTTCAACCTTCCAAAACAGATAGAAGAACCAACAAGAAAACGACAGATCCAATGGAATAAAAAACGCCATTCCAACAGCAAACGGAAACACAGCAACGGGTGTCCAGCCAACCGCGCTCCACGGTTTCTGTGTAAAGAATGGTCGCAAATCATACAGACGACCTCCCAGACTCGGCACATTCGGAAAAAGATAGTGCAGTCCATTGAGAATATCTATCGCACCTGCAATCCCAAATCCAAGCCACATCATCTTATTCGTCAGTAGGTTCGTTTTACCAACACTTGTCAATTCAAGTGGGAGTTGAATAATCGGATAACTCAGCTTCTCATGTTCTGTCCACTGCTTGCGCACAAGCGTATTGATAAAAACCATCACGAACACAAGTGCACATAAAAAACCACCCCAAGCTAGGGTGGTCGTTAGCCATCCTTCAATGACTTCCCAATGATATAAACTGGCTTCGCCTCGGTAATATTCTGTAAGAAACGTCTTATCTTTTACCGCCATCCAATCTGGAACATAGCGATGAAACAAATCTACCCAATCGTTTTCTGGAGTAGCATACCAGAATGCATACGGAATCATCGGGATTAAAACCCGAAGAACATCATGCCCCGCTAAAGAGGAAGCAATGGCAAGCATGACGTATATAGTCAGCAATTCACCTTGCTGGAACGCGACTCGCGGCACAAACCTCGTCAATACCAAATTCGCACCCGTAAAGATAAAGATGCAGAAAATGACATTGAAATAGAGCGAAATCGTAGTCGGATACCCTTGTCCCGCTGAATCCAATATCCAATAGACGTTGGGTATAGTCAGTGCTGTTCCAATGAGAATAGCACGCCATGTAACACCAAAGCGGTGTGTCTTCTGTCCTGTTGGTTCATAATGAGCAGTCTCTTGACTACTCCCTGATGGTTGTAAAACTTGATGTGAGGTAGTAGGTCTCAATTCTGAATCCGACTTCCGTGTAATGTATTGTTCCAGATTGCGTGGTCTAATTTCCCTTGTGATTTTCCATTATTCTATGTATACTTAACTTTACAATCTATCAAAATGTCTTAAAGTAGGAGCGATAAATTTACTTGAAAAGGTGAACAAATGGAAACGATGAATGATTTATCTAACGCAGCTGTACTTGCACCTGATGACAAACAGTTTGTTGAAAACAACGGTTATCTCTTAATTAATAACGCTTTACCTCCAGATGTCGTGGCTGAAATTGACGCTGCTGTTGATGAGGTATATGACAAGGAAAAAGAAGCAGGAAATCTGGAAGGTGGCGGCAAACTCAATCTGCGTAATTGCATAACGCATCATGAGGCATTTCTACAACTTCTGGATTGGCACAAAACTTTCCCACTCGCATGTGGTGTGTTGAATTGGAACATCCAAATGATTACCTCACATTTGATTGTGCTTCCTTCAAAAGAGGAACCACCCGATGATGTTAAGACCAAGATTGGACTTCATCGTGATGGTGGAACGTCATATCGCGAAATGCAAGAACCACATCCGCGGATTTTGCTGAAAATCGCCTATGCCATCAGCGACCAATCTGATCCTGCATCCGGGGCAACAGTCTTAGTACCTGGTAGCAACCGATTAACCGGCATGCCCGCACGAGATCCAGAAACTGGTTGGGCACGTGGGGCTATTTCTATGAACGTCAATGCTGGAGACGCATTTCTCTTTGAACAACGAACATATCACGGAATCGGACATAACTGGTCCGGTATGCCGCGTAAAACTATCTTTATGGGTTATGCATACCGGTGGGTCAAACCGATGGACTATATCATGATGCCTGATGAATTAGTCGATAAATGTAATCCAATTCAGAAGCAATTAATCGGGATTGTTGACGATCCATTGAGTTATTATATTCCGAAAGATCAAGATGTCCCGTTGAAATCAGCACTAAATGGCAGTAAATAAAGTTAACACTATTCCGTACTGATTAACTGCGGTTTTAGAGAAAGGCTGTGTTCTAACAAAGCACGCGCATAAGGTATATTGTGCAGCCCGTAACCGCTATCTCCTTTCACCATGTCGTAGTTTAACTTCGCGTCAATATAGGCTTGTGAAGTCTTGTCTGCAGTATTGTCAAGAATGCTTTTGACTTCCTTCATCATTGCATCAATTTCAGCACGATACATAGGGAGTTTCTTCGTCATATCGTTGTCAGCACTATCATGGCACCCAGCACTGCTGCAACCCGAGAAATCTGCCTTGAAAGTGTGACCACCATGTTTTGTCTCAACTTCCTTCTCGTCTTTTTTCTCGACCTTTGCCATGTGACAGTGAACACACCGCTTTTTCATAGCACGCACATGCGGCGATGGCATACGTTTTACACCCGCACCTTCGCGACCCAAAAACATCTCCGTTTGTGATTGGTGAATAACTCCTGCACCCGCACACCCGCAGTCCATTTTATGGCAGGTAACACATAGTTTTTTAGCTGGAAGTACTAATAAATGTTCCTCTTTGCTGGAATGGGAATGACAAGAAGAACAAGCAACCGCATTTACTGCCGTTTTCTCGTTATACGGGTGATCAGGTATGCCGTATTCAGCGAAAATTTCATATCCCGATGAGTGACAACTCAGACAGGATGTCCGCACTTCATACTTACCCTCAAGAAGATTCACAAGCGCATGTGAATGTCCAGCCTGCGTCCATTCTTTATAGGCGGTTTTGTCTCCGTGACACTTGTCGCATCCTTCAGCAAAGGGTGTCTTCCCATTCTGCGGTGTACTGTTCTCAGCCTGCGGTGTACTGTTCTCAGCCTTTGTAGTATCCGCTTGAAGTGCCGCAATTCCCAAAACGACGAGTACACCCATCAATAAGGACAAAACAAATAATAAGAATGCTTGTTTCATAAATCTAACAATGTCCTTGAATTATTTTCTGCATACTGATATTTTCTTTAACAGATATAATGTTGATTTTCGTTTAAGAGTATATCATTTTTCAAAATTTGTCAATGAAAAGTTTGTGTAAATCAGAACCATTCAGATATCCAAAAAATATGATTTTCAAAATCTTTCACTTTTCTGTAGGAGCGACCCGGGGAATGCCTAAATGGTATTCATACCGTTGATTTCCTGGTCGCGAATTTACAACAATACCTACGAATTAACGAAACTGAATGACTCTGAATAAATGACTTGAAGTAACCTATAATATACGTATGGAGGATACTTATGGCACAAGTTGCCCTATTTAATGGTAAAAACCTTGATGATTGGCACGCCAGAGGCGGTGCATCCGAACATGCATGGTCTGCTATCGGGGGAATCGCACTCAATTCAGAAGATAATAAGCTACTAACAGCAACCCCTGGTGAAGGAATATTCTACAACGGTCCCACAGGACGAACAGCCGACCTCTACACAGAATATGAGCACGGTGATTGTGAACTACACGTGGAATTTATGGTTCCACAAGGTTCAAACTCTGGTGTATATGTGATGGGTAGATATGAGATACAGATATTGGACAGTTGGGGTGCAACAGAACTTAACTATGGCACATGTGGAGGGGTCTATTGTCGTTGGATTGACAACAAACCTGTTGATGGTGTGCCTCCCCGTGTCAATGCCAGCAAACCGCCGGGTGAATGGCAAACCTATGATATTACCTTCCGCGCCCCAAAATTTGATGCAAACAACAACAAAACTGCAAATGCCACCTTCGTCAAAGTCGTCTGGAATGGACAAATAGTTCACGAAAACGTTGAAGTCGCAGGAGTCACTCGTGGGGCAATGTTAGAAGACGAAGGAAAAACAGGACCTTTGCTGCTACAAGGTGATCACGGTCCGGTTGCATATCGCAACGTCGTATTGACACCGATCAACAACTAAAAGGAATTAGGAAAACTATGGATAAACTAAAACTCGGAGTTATTGGTGCTGGCGGTATTGTCTGCCGAATGCATCTCCCTGATATAAAAAAAGGCGAAGATTTTGAAATCAGTGTTATCGGTGGCAGACGTGAACACCGACTAAAACATCAATGCCAAGAATTTGAAATTCCACGCTGGACTCAAGACTACGATGCCATCATTGCAGACGATACACTTGATGCTATCCTTGCCGGAACACCACATCCGCTACATGTGCCATGGGGAGTAAAAGCATTGGAAGCAGGCAAACATGTATTGATGCAAAAACCGCTTTGCGGTGAAATGGATGAAGCAAATCAATTCGTTGATGCTGCAGAAGCAAGTGGCAAAACAGTCATGTGCCTACCACATTTCCATTCAGGTATATACAAAGTCCGTCAACTCATCGCTGAGAATGCCATTGGACGCGTATCAGGTGCGAGAATGCGAAGTAGTCACGGCGGCCCAGAGATATACTATGCCGAAATCAAAGACATATTTGGTGAAACTGATGACGACTTGTGGTTCTTTGACGCAAAACAAGCAAGTGTCGGCGCACTCTTTGATATGGGAGTCTATGCTGTCTCAGGGCTCGTTGCAATGCTCGGAACTTTCAAACGTGTGACAGGTTTCGTATCCACCTTTGACAAACCGACAGAGTTAGAAGATGTCGCAACACTTGTGCTTGAGATGGAATCGGGAGGAATTGTGACAGCAGAAACAAGCTGGTGTGACCCCGCACGAACAGGTGAATCGAGCATACACGGTACTGCTGGTAAGTTCACAATGCCCGGAAAAGATGGCGCAGCACTCACACAGTACACACCCACCTCCTACACACGTGAACATGCCCCTGTTGAAACCCAAGCGATTGACTGTAGCGACGCTGCACCAAGCGGGATGCATGCACATTTCGCAGAACATATCCGTGCAGGAACACAACCACCACTCTCCAATGTCTATACAGCACGGCATGTTACTGAAATTTTACTCGCTGGACTTGAATCATCCGAAAAGGGCAGCGCAGTCGAACTAACGTCAGTAGCAGATAAGTAGACAACAAAAAAGGCATTTTCATGTAATCAACATCCGTACTTACATGAAAATGCCATTACATTTATAACATTAGTCTAAACTTGCATGAAATTCATACCAATCATCAAGATTGTTAAGGTTGACAGCATTTAAAATCGAGCCATCGTCATCAATACCACTTGCACCAAGAATACTTGTGCGTGTATCATCATCGTGATGATACCCCTCAATAGCAGCATTCAATTCAGCGACGGCATCAGCATCAAGACTACCACCTTTCTGTTCCAAAACCCATGCCTCAAATTGAGGATAGGTAGGGGAGTTATCTCGGATATATGCAAGCGTTGTATCCTTATCAAGTCCAAGACCGTCCAACACCATCTGATCATACCCAGCTCCACATGCCGGATAATCTGCGTGAAGGACACCCTTTGCATCCATCAATACCTTAGACCAGAATCTGGGTAGATGTAATACACCCAGAGGACCTGAAACCGCAGAACTAATCGTTGGGATCAGTGCTGTTTTCTTTTTCTTTCCAAACATAACAAGCCTCCTTGCTATTATGGATCAGTATAAGCCATTATTTGCAAGTACTTCCTGCAATTTCGGGTATTATAGCAAAACATACAAAATTGAGATACAATAATTTTACTTAAGGATATGTTGTTTTGCAAATATGTATAGGCAGATTTAGTGTTAAGAATTATCAGTTTTTGTATATTAACTCAATTTGCTACATAATGTAGCACAATCTGTTAGATTGTGTCCGAATAGACGCAAACGAACAGTTTGTGCTACAATATTTTCGAGAATAATACCCCTTTTTGATTAAAACAGTATCCGCATGTCTAAGATTTTGTAGGTAGCAACTTAAGAAAATATTTCTGATTCTTGATTTGGTAAACATGATTCAGACAAACACAATATAATACCTATAAAATACCAACATATATCCAATAAAACATTTCACTTTTTAATTTGACACACACAAAAAGATACTCTATAATTAACAAGTGTTTAGAATGTAAGTGTGTACCAACGACACAAGTTAGATATACAAAAAGGAGGAATAATCTAAAATAAACATGGTTTGTAGTGTGTGGTTGCTGTGACACAAAAGTCTTTTATTGGCATCGCATACCATATAATCTGTAGCTATTGTTGCCATGTATAACAAATTATGAAGATAGGATTGAGCAGTACACAACCGAAAAAGCAGCAATAAAAAAACGTGAAATTCGCGTCACATTCCTTGTCCTGACTGAATTCTTTAAGTCACAGGTGACGTGCAAAACGTCACAATTTATAGCACATACAGATGAACAATGTAACGGCAAAATAACAGGTATAGGTTCGCTTCTCTCTACCCACAGGTGTCAATTTAAGTTCTTCGTAGGTCGGAGCGAGCAAAGCGACCTCCGACATCTCACATTCTGTAGGAGCGACCTCCCGGTCGCGATATATGCACCTTTATCGCGACCAGGAGGTCGCTCCTACAAGAAAGAGTCCAGCAAATTTTCTTAAATTGACACATATGGGTTTCATTTCGCTCCGCTCGACCTATACACACCCGCTAATCTTTACAAGGTTGAAATTATAACAAAATAGGAGACAGCAATGACAAAACAATTTACAAAACTGATTATTATATTTCTAACGTTGATACTCCCTGCGTTTTTTTACATTGGGTGTGGTCTAAGCACAATTGAACAGAACCCAAAAAACGCACTTGAGCCACCTCAAAAACCTAAACCGACTCCTGCCAAAACAGATGGTAGTATCTTCACTGTAATAGAGATAGAGGATTTAGAATACCCAACACTCGCTGCTTCTATCCGATTACCGTATCGCGTCAATCCAAACAATACCGTTGTTTTCGCAGGAAAGCACGCGTATGTCACAACCGAAAAGCATCTTCACGTCATTGATATTTCCATACCACAGTTTCCATCTTATCTGACAACCCTTACTTTTAAAGATAAAATCGGAAAAGTGCTTTCATCTGGAAATCTTCTCGTTGTAGCAAGTCCTAAAAAGTTTCATATCGTTAATGTTTCAAAACCATCCCAGCCAACACTTCAATCTACCAATTACCTATCTGATCGAAAAGCAATCATAGACATTGATATTCGTGACGAGCATTTGTATGCTGTAGGAGAAAATGACTCCCTACACATTTATTCGCTACATACCGGATATGCTCTCCCAGTCATATCCGAGAAACTAATGAACCGTTGGTGGTTGCTTAGTCCGGATGTCGAAGTTCCTAAAGTAAAACAGATTAAGCTCCCGACTACACCCACTATCCCTGATGTTCTTTCGGAAACGCTCTTATCTAAACGTGGTTTATTACAACTCCACAGCAGCAGAGGAGAGAAAGTCCGCGCATCGTCAAATTTTCTTGTCATGGAAAGCTTGAAAGATCCAACATGTGATTTATTGATTTCTGCGGCAAAAAAAATGAATAATCTTAGTCATAGTCAAAGTTTGGGTTACTTTAAAGCGGATTACAGCTATCTCAACCATCTCAACGCGACAGGACAAAAGACACTCGCTCGCGGAAAACCAACGAATAGGTATACTGTCAATTCTGGAAAAATGCTGCAAATCGACCAAGATTCATCAGACAAAAAAATAAAGGTTAACACCAAACGATTGATGGGATCTGTCACGGATTTTCAAATTCTGGAGAATATGCTTTACATAGTTAACGCTAAAGGATTCTTCTCTATTTTCAGCCTTTCTATAGAAGGGCAAAGAGATAATTGGTTATCTACCACACCACTTCAGGCAAGTCATCCGATAAGTATTGCAATCGGTAAAAACTTTGCTTATGTGATATCCGCACCCGAAGGATCGCAAAAATGATGCCCTTCTACAAAACAATACCCGATTTTAAACTGAACATATCCTTGTATTTCATGAACCAACCTTCTCCATCTAAGTTTACTCCAAAACATTCAGAATTATGAGACTTTTTCTCTCCCAAATGCGTCATTACATATAGATATGAAATGATGAACTCCCCATGTCAGAGGTATCCGATGAAAAATGCCGATGTAGAACTCATCCAACGTGTCCGTGATGGCGATGATACTGCATTCTCAGAACTCGTCCGAAAATACCGGAAGTCTGTGCACGCACTTGCATGGCGTAAGATTCAAGATTTCCACATCGCTGAGGATATCACACAGGAAACATTTCTAAAGGCATATCAGGAACTAACAACACTGAAGGAACCACAGTCTTTTGCCAGTTGGCTCTATGTGATAGTGGTGAATCGATGCAATACGTGGCTTCGTAAGAAAAAGCGTATGCTAACACAGTCGTTGGAAGTTACAGATAGTGCAGAATTGGAAAAAGCAACCTATTCCAGTTATGTAGTTGAGGAAAACGAACGGACATCAGTAGAGGCGAAACGCGAAGTGGTCAAAAAACTGCTTGCGAAGTTACAGGAGAGTGACCGCACTGTCGTCACGCTATACTACCTCGGGGGAATGACGTATGAAGAGATAAGTAGGTTTTTAGGTGTATCAGTAAGTGCAATTAAGAACCGACTCTACCGCGCACGCAAGCACCTACAAAAGGAGGAACCCATGATAAGAGAAGCATTAGAGTATTACCAAATCACACCACATCTCACTGAAAACATTATGCGTGAAATCGCACGACTAAAACCGGCTGCACCTACAGGAGGCAAACCTTTGGTGCCGTGGGCTATCGCCACTTCAAGTGCTCTGTTGATTGTATTACTACTCGGATTAGGAAGTCAACAATTAGTGCATTTCCAGAAACCTTATTCTTTAGATGCACAAGCTGAGACAACGGTTGAACTCGTTGATGCACCTAACGTGCTAAATCTTGAAGTAAAAGTAGATGTCCAAAATCAACTTGGCAATACAAATCCACTTGGTAAGAGTGATAATAATGGTCAGAAACCCGATGAGATATTATTGGCTTCTGCACAAGCCGAAGGAGAGAACATTTCTGTGCCAAAACAGCAGTGGATTCAGGCTGAACCTATCAAAGGCAGTCATATATATAGTTTACATGCAACACCGTCAGAAGAAATATACACTTTTGCTGCTAATAGACAAATATACAAATTGGAAGCAGATGGAAATTCTTGGAAAAACATTTTTAATGTTGATTCATTAGGGGTTGCGTATCATCCGAGTTCACCGCTCGTGAAGTGGAATAATACCCTTTACATTTTAACTTCCGGCAAACTTTTTGCTATAAAAGATGATGGTAAGACGTGGGATTTGGTCTACTCTTGGCAAAACAGATATGATCCAAGTGGCTTGTTCTTAACAGATCAAGTGTTTTATGCTGCATTTGAACAGGGTATTTTTCGTTCTGAGGACGCAGGTAAGACATGGGAATCAATATATGATCAGGCACATGTTTTTTCTGTTACCAATATACAAAACACCTTGTTTGCAGTAACGGACACCGGATTTCACCGTCTTAATGCTGACAGTTGGGAACCTATAAAGTTCCCAGACCCAATAATTGGAGAGGTTCGATCAATTGCTGCAACACAAGAAATATTATATGTTGCGGTAATGGTTAGTTTCGACGTGGTACATCCTAATAAAGTCGCTAATGGACTCGCGCGTGGTTGGTGGATATTACGCTCGAATGACCTCGGAAATTCATGGGAAGATATAACGCCAACAAACGCTTGGCCCGTGAATGGTCTCTGTCCATATATCAAACTTATTGCTGCAGGTGATACACTCTTAGTTATGGAACGAGGTATGGTCCGTTCTACCGATAGTGGAAATACATGGATGCCTCCACAATTAGCGAAAACCACACCTCAAATGAATACTTGGAAAACCGCTGCTGCAGGTAACAAGGATATCTTTTATATTCAGAGCATGGACGGTCTCCAACGTACCACTGATGGTGGTACGTCCTGGAATAAAGTAAATATTACTCAAAATGTAGGTGGAATCCATCAAATAATAGCATTGGAAAAAACCGATAATAAGACAAACACACTTCATACACTTTATGGAAGAAGCGGAAACGAGATAGTAAAAACTACCGATGGTGGAAAGTCCTGGACAAATGTTCAAATTGAAGTACCTATGACTGAGTCTGATAGAATAGAGTACCCAAAAATCACCCATATTGTCAAATCTGGAGGTGTTATCTACGCAAAAAGTGGAGATTTCTACCAACATCAAGACTTACGGCTATATCGTGTATCAGCCAATAGTATCACGCTTCTACCAATACATGACAGACCATTTTTTAAATCAGGTGCATCATATCTCCAATTTGAATTGCGAAATAATCCACTTGCAGAAAAGTTACAAGAAAAATATGCTGGTGCAGCACAGTTCTTTAAGAAATTGGTAGCAGAACCCCAACCGGGTGTAAATTCGTTTATGGAGCGAGGATTACAAGGTCCATTTTCAGTCAGTGGTGATACATTCTACATGGAGTGCAACTTTAAGCTCTTTCGACGGGAACCGGGTGATAAAGAATGGCAAGCCATCGGACAAGAAGAAACTGCTGAGTTGTCTTGGGAAATAGCATGGAAAGATCTCAAACTTGCCATATCAGGAGACACCGTCTACGTCGGAAAACGGGATGGACGCCTTGTCGTATCCTTCAATAAGGGAAATAACTGGGTTGATCTCACACCGGGTCTGCCGTTTCAAGTAAAAACTTACAAAGATATAGTCGTTGCGGGATCCACCGTATGCGTAGCAACTGACGCAGGTATCATTACATCAGACGATGGGAAAAATTGGAGTACCGTCACCGATGCAAATGGAACCAACCTTATCATGGAACACTTGGCTGATGATGACACAACGCTTTACGGTATTACAAAAGATACTGGCATATATCGTTTGGAAAATGCTACTTTCAAACAGATCATTTCAGATATACCTGAACACGTTACCTCACTTGCTGTTGACGGAAACACCCTATACGTAGGAACAGAAAACCGCGGCATGCTTCACTATAATCTTGAAGAATAAAATACCTTATGTTGGTGACACCGTATGCATCCCACTCCCTCCTTTTATACTCCACACTAAATGTTGTAATCTCTGACAACTTAAAACTTATATGTATGTAAAAAGAGAGAGGATAATGATATAATACTTGAACATTATCCTCTCTTCCCCTTTTTCTTTTGAAAAACATGCAACTTTTTTACATCAAGTCGAGTCACTATATGTCAATCTGAAATAAATAACTTCCTTTGGCAGAGGTATCCGATGAAAAATGTTGATGTTGAACTCATTCAACGTGTCCTTGATGGCGATGATACTGCGTTTTCCGAACTCGTCCGAAAATATCAGAAGTCTGTGCACGCACTCGCATGGCGGAAAACACAAGATTTCCACATCGCTGAGGATATCACACAAGAAACATTCCTGAGGGCATATCAGAATCTGCCAAAATTGAAGGAATCACAGTCCTTTGCAAGTTGGCTCTATGTGATAGCAACGAACCACTGCAAGACGTGGCTTAGTAAGAAACAATTACGGACACAATCGTTGGATAACTTCAATAGCGCAGAATTGGAGAAAGCTACCTATTCCACCTATGTTAGTTCAAAAAACGAACGGTCAACGGCAGAAGCAAAGCGCGAAATCGTCAAAAAGTTGCTTGCGAAGTTACAAGAGAGTGACCGCACTGTCATCACGCTCTATTACCTCGGAGGAATGACTTATGAGGAGATCAGCAGATTTTTAGGTGTATCGGTAAGTGCAATTAAGAGTCGTTTATACCGTGCGCGCCAACTTTTAAAGAAGGAGGAACCCATGATAAGAGAAGCATTACAGAATTACCAAATCACACCACAACTTACTGAGAACATCATGAGGGAAGTTAAACGACTCAAACCAACTGCACCTACAGGAGGCAAACCTTTGGTGCCGTGGGCAGTTACTGCATCAAGTGCAATTTTGATTGGATTGCTGCTTGGATTAGGCAGTCAACAATTAGTGCATTTCCAGAAATCATATAGTTTAGATGCACAAGCTGAGACAACCGTTGAACTTGTAGATACACCGATTGCACAGAATATTAATGCAAAACCGGATGTACGATCACAAATCGGAAGTCCCAATGCTTCAGACAAAAACAATGGCGCAGGTCAACAAACCGAAGACACCGCATCGCTTGACTTAGATACAATCATCGCAAAGATGAAGCAATACGATAATGTTGTAACCTCCATAACTGGTGATTTTATCATTGAACGCCATAGAAATTATGAGATTAGTGGAAAACCACCTCCATTCGGTAATTTGAGCATCGAACGCAATATAGAACCGAAGATTAAGATAGATGAATATAAATTGACATTTGATGGCGAGAAAGTCCGAGTGGATTCGGAAGGTTTTCGTCCTATTGAGTTTTGGGATGGAAAACAGCATTGGGAGGTAACTTCACCAGGACCACATAATCTTCTCTTCAAGGTTGAGATTGCACCGAACAAAGAGATGGCAATTCACGAGAGAATAAAACATGCATTAAAGCAGGTAGGCATAGAACTTGCTGACGACGTCCGCATCGTCAATGGTGAGCTACCTAATAGTTTCAGGATCATAGAAAAAGATAAAACCTACTTTGTCTTGTTCGTGGGAGAAACAGTGGCGGAGGTATATAAACACAATGTTGGATATGCTGTTCGATCATATTGGGCAATTAGCATGCATGACGCGGATCCGAGATGGTGGTTGACCTTTCCACGCGACGGATCAGACAATACTTATCTATCGGAACCCCTTTGGCACTTGCTTGAAAAATGTGAAACTGAAATCCTGGGAATAGATGTATTGGAAGGCGGTGAAAAAACAACTGTTATTCGTTTAACAAAAGCTGCTTGGAACATTGGAGATCGCAAAATTCCACCACGTCACCTGAAACTCTGGATTTCACATGACAAAGGTTTCCGCCTTGTTAAATCGGAAGAAGAATATGTTGAAAAGGATACCAGAGAATGGAATCCCTTCAAAGCAGGTGTAACCTATATCAGAACTCGAAAAATTGAGTATCACGAATACCTACCAGATGTCTGGTTCCCTAAGAGGATTGAGAGATCTATTGTTCCAAAAGTATCTTTGAAAAAACAGGATGGAGGAAATGTCCTATTCAAAAACGTTCTTCTCACGAAACAGTGTCAGCTAAATACTGATGTGAGTAAGTTGCTGCGTTTAGATATATCCCCTGATACATCTATAGATGATTTTGGTGTCAACCGCTTGCATACGGTAGGTGAACTTGAAACCAAACCGAATTTCCAGATACAACTTGGCAGCACCTTTATACCGAGTAAAAACGATCAGACTGTAGAACAAGTCTCTGATCACGTTTCTCAAGATTTGCTGCAAAAGCACCTACCCAAAGGTGCAAAAACTCGCATCGGTAAAGGCAGGGCAAATGACATCGCGTATTCCTCAGATGGCACGCGTCTGGCTGTAGCAAGTTCAATTGGGATATGGATCTATGACGCACACACTGGAAAAGCACTTAACCTGCTAACAGGACATACAAATAGGGTTTTGAACGTGACGTTCAGTCAAGACGGAAGAACACTTGCAAGTGAGAGTAAGAGTTCTATCCGTCTGTGGGATGCGCGCACTGGCACACATCTTCGGACAATAACACAAGGCATGAATAGCACCACGGGTTTAGTGTTCAGTGCGGATGGAAAAACATTGGTAAGCGGGAGTAAGGATAACACCATCCGTCTCTGGAATATCCAGACGGACACACCCCAAAAAACGCTTATAGGACATACAGACAAGGTTATGAGCGTGACATTTAGTCCAGATGGAAAAACGATCGCAAGCGCGAGTAAGGATAACACCATCCGTCTCTGGGATACTCAGTCAGGTGAAATCCGAAAAACCCGCAACCTTGACCATCCGCAGGATATTTATAAAATGGCGTTCAGTGCGGATGGAAAAACATTGGCAAGTTGGGTTTTTGAAGGTCCCATTCGCTTATGGGATGTGAAGACGACGACACTCCTTCACACCTTACCATTAGAACAAATGGACTATGTTAATGAATTTGCCTTTAGTCAAGATGGAAAAATGCTCGCAAGTGCTATGAATAACGGACTCATCCATCTTTGGAATGTACAAACAGGTGAACGACACCGAATCCTCATAGGGCATACGCACTGGGCATTGGACGTAGCGTTCAGTCCAGATAGCAAAACACTCGTAAGTGGAAGTTTCGATTCTACTATCCGTTTTTGGGATGTTCAGACAGGAAAACATCAAAAAACGCTCACAGGACATGTGGTCGATATCACGTATGTGGCATTTAGTCCGGATGGAAAAACACTGGTAAATGCGATAGAAGATAACACCATCCGTTTATGGGATGCACAGACAGGAAAACTTCGTCATATTCTCAATACCCAAGATATGGCTTCAATCACTGGAGTGGCATTTAGTCCGGATGGAAAACGCTCGCAAGCGGAGACGAATCTCATGCAATTCGTCTGTGGGACATAAAGGCAGGGACGTTACAGAAAACGTTTGGTGATCATAAGAATATTGTCACGGGCGTGGCATATAGTCCAGACGGTACTATGCTGGCAAGTACCAGTTGGGATAAGACTATCCATCTGTATGATGTACAAACTGGTGAACTTCTCAATACTTTCTCAGGACATACGGACTGGGTTATGAGCGTTGCGTTCAGTCCAGATGGTAATACAATCGCAAGTGGCAGTAAGGATAGTACTGTCCGTCTGTGGGATGTGCTGACAGGAGAACTCCTTAGAACTTTCTCAAGACACACAAATGTTGTCTCTAGTGTGGCATTCAATCCAGATGGTAATACAATCGTAAGTGGCAGTCATGACGGTCTCATCAATCTGTGGGATACACAGACAGGAGAACTCCTCAACACTGTAGAACATACAGATTGGATTATGAGCGTTGCATTTAATCCCGATGGAAAAACAATCGCAAGTGGGAGTAAAGATAGTACCGTCCACCTATGGGATACACAAATAGATATAGTTCAACAAATTTCAGAGGTGCATACCAGTTGGGTTACAAGCGTGTCATTCAGTCCGGACGGTAGAACCCTCGCGAGTGGAAGCAGAGATGGAACGTTGCTATTATGGGAAATTAAACCTATAGTAACTCAACCAAAATAAGCCGAATTATTATTTCTGAACAACATTTCAGGGTTAATACATCCCACTAATCCTGAAAATGTTTGATATTTATATGCTTTCGTCATACCAGCAATTAATTCTTCCCTGCCTATCTCTATCCCTGCTTTTTCGTTTATGGTAAAGTTTAGAAATAATTCTACATTACTAAAGTAAAATTTAACTTGACACATGTTATTTATTGTGTTATAATTAGTATCACATTGAGTTTTTATAAACAGATGAGACAATTATGTATACAAAACACTATATCCTATTGACAGTATTCGTAGTAAAAGTTCCGTGTCCTCGGTGTATTTCACAGTTAATTATACAATTAATCCGAGAATCAGATATGTTAACAGAGCCTTTAATCACAATTCATTGCACCTCTTAATTAGTGGGTTTCTGTGTGCGCTGTGCCTTTGTGATTCAGATAGAAACGCGAATCCCGTGGAACAACCTGAATATACCAAAGTCCCTTCTGTGTATTCAGTGTCCTCTGTGCCTTCTGTGATTCAGACAATCATTTTGGATTTTACTTCGTCCTATCCGATCTATGACGTAAACTCTTAGTAATATACAATAACTGATAATTCCTAAACTAAAACTATATATCCCTGATAACTATTTCTTTTTTCAGAATTATGCACCAGTTTTCCTCCTAACATGCGTCACTATAGGTCATTGATCGGAGGCAATTCATGAAAACCGCTGATATTGAACTCATTAACCGCACTCTCAACGGAGATGATACTGCTTTCACTGAACTCGTAGAAAAGTATCAAAAACCGGTTCATGCGCTTGTGTGGCGTAAAATCGGAGACTTCCACATTGCCGAGGAAATTACACAGGATACATTCCTACAAGTATACCGAGGATTAGCAAAACTAAAGAAACCGCAAAGTTTCGCAAGCTGGCTTTATGTGATTGCAGCAAACAATTGTAGCACATGGTTGCGTAAAAAACGCGTTTGGACGCTACCACTGGAAGACATAAGCACCTCACCTTTCACGAAATCAACATATTCACAATATGTAATCACAGAAAAAGAACAAACAGCAGCAGAAGCGCAGCGCGATGCCGTTAAAAAATTGCTCGAAAAACTACCAGAGAGCGAACGCACGGTCATCACGTTACATTATTTTAGTGAAATGTCCAGCGCAGAGATCGGTGCGTTTTTAGGTGTATCGGCAAATACAATTCGGAGTCGTCTCCGTAGAGCACAACAACGATTAAAGAAGGAGGAAACGATGATTAGAGAAGCTCTTGAACACTTTCAAATTACACCGAACCTTACTGACGACATCATGCGTGAAATCGCACGACTGAAACCGAATACACCTACAGGAGGCAAACCTTTAGTACCGTGGGTTATCGCTGCTACAAGTGCCGTTTTTATTCTATTGCTACTTGGATTAGGCAGTCAACACTTGTTGCATTTCCAGAAATCATATAGTTTAGATGCACAGGCTGAAACAACCGTTGAACTTGTAGATACCCCTATTGTCTTGAATATAGAGCCAAAATCGGATGTGCGAAATCAGTTTGGAAATGAAAATGTATTTGGTAAGTCCGATAACAATGGTCAGCAAGTGGATGAAATCTTATTAGCGGCTGCAGAGGTCGAAGGAGAAGACCTTTCTATTCCCAAACAACAGTGGATTCAATCAGAACCCATAAAAGGGAGTCCAGTGGAGAGTATACATGTTACAACCGAGGGAGAACTCTACGCTCTTGATTTTGATTTTGGTCTACACAAATTACCTGCCGATAAAAAAGAGTGGCAACATCTCATTGACCTATCTTCACTTGATACTCGGTGGGTACCGAATCCACCCATTACAAAGTGGAATAATACGCTCTATATCCTATCATCTAACCAGTTATTTGCGTCAAAAGATGATGGCAAGACTTGGGATTTAGTCCATTCATGGCAGGAAGAATATGGACCGAGAGGATTAATATTAATGGATGATGCATTTCATATTGCTTTTGTAACAGGGGTTTTTCGATCTGAGGATAAAGGTAAAACATGGGAAAAAATGAATACCGAATCAATGGGAAATATCCATTTTTTTGTAAAAAACCAAAACACGTTGATTGCAGGAGCGGATAAAGGTCTCTTTAAGTTAAATGACAACAACTGGGAACAGATAGCATTACCTGAAGAAAATATTGACAGAATTTTTTCAGTTACCGCTACTAATAAGTATCTATATTTTGCAGCTGAATTTAATTTGGAGAGAGCTCATCACGTTTTCGCAGGACAAGAACCTGGTTGGTGGATATTCCGATCAACTGACATCGGAGAATCATGGAAAGATATTACACCGACAAACGCTTGGAACAGAGATGATTTTGCACCCAACATCGCTTTGATTGCTATTGAGGAAACCCTTCTGGTCATTGCAGATGTTACGCTTCGCTCTACGGATAGAGGTGAAACATGGATGTCACCACAGGAACTTGGAACTTCTACTTCTGAAATTTCTCAGTGTCGTGCTGTGGCATTAAATGAAAAGGATCTTTATATCAATAGTGAGGACGGGCTCCATCGTTCAATTGATAAAGGTCAATCTTGGGACTTAGTAAAAATCCCTCAAGCGAAGGAATCAAGTCCAATAGAAACCATTATTACTTTCAATGGAAATGATAAAAGACAAAACACGGATACGGTTATCTACGCCAGACTTAATGGTGCATTGGGATATGGGAGAGGAGAGATTGCGAAAACAACAGACAAAGGGAGATCATGGAAAATTATTCAGATGGAAATACCAGAAACTGAACGTCATGAAAAAGGACAACCGAGCATCTCTCAGATAGTAAAATCTGAAAATGTAATCTATGCAAAAGGCGTAGAATCTGGTGGTTATAAAATTAACCTATACAACATATCTACAGATAGTAATAAACTCGTGCAGGTTCAAGATGCACCTATTCCTGATAGTAGTATCTTGAAAATGCACTATTTGTATCCAAGACAAGAACCTGTGCCTATTGAGTATAAAAAAAGTGTGGAAGAAAACACTTTTGGTGCAGCGCAGTTCTTCAAACAGTTGGAACAATTGGAAGTTCAGCATGAGAACAAAAACTTCTTTCGTTCAACGACAAGCCACCTTTTCGATTTGGGATTTAGTGGACCGTTTGCGGTAAGTGGTGAGACATTCTATATGGAGTATAACTTCAAACTCTTTAGATGGAAACAGAGAGATATAAAATGGCACGATACAGGACTCGAAGAAACTGTTGAGTTGACTAAGGACATCGCAAGGAAAAACCTAAAACTTGCAGTCTCAGGGAACACCGTATACGTCGGAAAACGGGACGGACATCTTGTCGTATCGTATGATAGAGGAAACAGTTGGACTGATTTAACACAAGGTCTGCCGTTTCAAGTAAAAACTTTCAACAATATCATCGTTGCTGAAACCACTGTTTTTGTATCAACAGACAGAGGTATCATTACAACCGATGACGGAAGAAGTTGGCGGACTATTACTGATGCAAATGGAAATAATCTCATCATGGAGCATTTAGCTGTTGATGGCACTACCCTTTATGGTGTTACCAAAGATACTGGAATCCATCGCATAGAAAGTGGCACTTGGGAACAGTTTGTGTCAGACATACCTGATAGTGTAACTTCTCTTGCTGTTGATAGAAACACATTATTCGTTGGTACAAAAAACAATAAGGTTTTTCATTACAATCTTGATAACTAATGTATCTGCTTACTTATAACTCCGCGCTAACAGTCATTTCTAAACGGTGTTCAGGTTTGCGCTGCTTTGTTGAAAGCAAACGGTAATTCAGTCGAAATATGAGATCGGTAAATTTGCGTAACTTATAATCTGCTTCGGCAAAAATCTCATGACTAATCCCTTCATAAAAATAGTACTGTGCATAAGGGATACCACCATCGCTTTTACCATATCTGAGGGTATGGTAAACTTCCATTCCTCCTTTGTCAAATATACCATATGTGATACGATTTTTAAAGGAGAAGGTACGGGTCTTTGCATCGTCTTCATCATCAAGATGTTCTATGTCGGTGGTGCGTTTATATCCACTTGTACCGTCCCATCGTAGCGCGCGACTGATTTCATACCGCAGTTTCAATTCTGTTACCTGCTCAAATTGGCGAAGGTCAGAAATCGGCGTAGGTGGATGCAAATCGGGGTTGGAAACCCCATCTACATCATCAAAGATATTCAATTGACTATATTTCTCAGTTTCTCTACGTTGCTCCCAGTTGGCACCGAAAGAAAAACGTTGGGTGGGATTTACTGAAAAAGATGTCTCCCACGCCCTATGATTTCGATGTCGTTCCTGCGTATTAATCCGACGATTGAGCGACCGTCCCGTCTCCAGATTGACTTCAAAACTGAACAGCGGTGATGGAGAGAATGCAACCCGATGAATGTGCTTCACTCGTCCAAATAACGTATCTGAACCTTGAATACTTTGGAGTAGATATAGAGAAATGGTATCTTCCGCTTCCTGTTCCTCTGTCAGCCACAAGCGCGATTCGGAACTGATTGCATTTAAAAACCATGTAAATGGCTTTCTACTTTCATTTTCAGGTTTTTGACTTTCAGTAGGAGGAGTTGTGGTACCGGATAATCGATTGGAAAATCCTGTTCTACCCAAATTTCGTTGGCTTCGGGAACGACGGGCAAAAAACTGACGAGGTTGAAGTCGGAGACGGAAGGAAGCATCAACCGCTGTTGTCGGTTTGTCTCCAACATTCTGGTATATTTTTATATACGTGCCTTCCGTGGCATCTTCCACATAACGCAAGTCATCTAACCTCACGTAAAATCCTTCACCGGGTTGGATTCTATGTCCTGTAAGTGGGTGAATATCAGTATAAATCTCTCTACGTTGTGTTGTCAGTTTTTTATCCAATTCGTAGGTAACTTCAACGTTAATTGCCCGGTTGAGGGGAGAGAAATTAAGGGTAGTATCTGCTAACTGCGTTGTTGTATCGGCACCGAGTTCTGAATGCGCTTTTACCATTCGACGTGCAAGGTTGCTCCTTATATTTACCCAGGTCCCCTGCTGTGAAAAGAGACCTACTTTCCACGTCCGCGCTGTAGTAGCACGCATCCAGTCAGAAATCCCTAATGCCTCACCATCCAGTGCCAACAATGGTTCTTTTGCAAAAGACTGTTCCAATTCGTAGCTTGTGTTGACGGAAACCCACTTGAAATCAACCAAATTAACACGTCCAGAAGTCCGATCCCGTCTGCGGTTGCGAGAAGCCGTGAAATTATCAATCGAAGAGAAACGATTAAGAGTACCGACAAATTCAAATGGAGACAACAAGTAAGAAATACTCCCCTCTTGGCGCGACTTTCGAAAGTTTTCTTTGCTTTCTGATGTGTCCTCGTCTGGTTCTATAAGAGACGTACTCCGATAGTCATTCCAACGGAGATTCGGCAACCTTTGTAGAAATGACGTTTTACCTGCCATCGTATTTTGTGAAAGATCACTTTCTGCAGGATTCTTTCTGCGTATATCTCCAACTTGGTACTGTGAGGAAGGTCGAAACAGATCTTGTGCTTGTGGAGAGGTAAGTTGGACACCTCTGCCTCTGTTTATCCGCGGTGTGAAATTTGCCCCCCAATTGTAATTATTGCGATGTGTTGTTGGTCCGTCCACCGCAACCTCAATCGTTCTACCGCCACCCACACCAAATTGTAACCACTGATATGGCAATAACTTGAAATCAAGATTTACAGTTTGTTCATCGGATGCTTGTGAAAAAGAGGTCGTATCAAACAGAAGCGCATCCTCAAATCCTTCTGTCGCATACTGTGTGTCATACCTACCACGATTTCGATTACCCCGTGAAGCACCAACAGGTAGAAAATTCGCGTCCATCGCACGCACATCAAAATTTCCTATCAGTTTAGGACGCAGCTTGTTATTCCATGTTGGAATGTCCAATCCTGTGTTACCGATAAGTTTCCAAGCTTGACTAACCTCTTTTCTGTCTACGGTAGAATAGGTATTCTTATCAATCGCGCTAAAAGCAAGTTCCCCATCAACCCACGTCTGTTCAGTAAGATTCAGACGACTTTCCAGACCCCACACCGTGTGTTTTTGCGGAGGAACAAGAATTCTTCCATCTCCATCTGGATCCAGCATATTTAATCGGAGAGCATCCAGGTCCTCGTCATCAAGCAGGACTAAAGCTTGTTCGGGGTCATCTAAATCCGATTCTACAGCGTAGGAAGCACCGAGTGACAACCAGTCCCCAGGTAACTTCAAAACCGAGTTTATCCCATAAAGATTCTGTTGATAGGATCGGTCTTCCGGAATATATTCAAAATCAACGCGGATTACATCGTTGCTTGTTATCAGATGCTTGCTGTTAAACTCAATAATTGGATCACCGTATTCACGGATAATATAATCGTTGTTTTCACCGCGCCGCATCTTCTCACCGTTCAACCAAACGAGCTCACTACCTGCCTTGACAATAACAAACTGATTATTCACATCAAGCCGATATTCACTACGTCCCTCCTGTCCACGAATCACCTTGCTGGTGGACTGTCCCTTTGGGAGCGCACTCGGAATGATATGGAATCTACCCCACTCAAAATCACCATCAACCTTGACACCTTCTAATGCACGTGGAAAAAAGATAAATTCAGATGGACCTAAGGTCGCATTGAAGTCACCTAAAGTGCCTGTGACGTTCGGATGCATGATACGGATGAGTTTCTGATTGATGTCCTGAATATCCTCGGTCATTCCCTCCGGTTGAATAGGCAAATCTTGGTCTGAGAGCATTGCCAACACTTCTATGTTTTCTGAGACGTTTCCTCTGACATTGATACGGAATTCCTGGTTTTGCGATAATGAGCGACCACTGCCAACCGAAATACCAAACGTACGGCTACCCGAATATTCTAACTGTGAAGGTGAAGTTGAATCAGGAATTCTTGAAACAGATGTCTGAGGTCTTTCTACATCAGGAGGGACACCATTTTTTGACATTGCATCTGTCTGATCATCAACGGATGATCCGAATAGGTCTCGCTTATATATCTTTAGGATATTGAAAGGGATTACGCGATAAGTTATTGTCCATTTTACGTCTTTTTCTGGCAAAACAGATTTATTAAAGATAATTTTCCCCGTTGCGTAATCAATCTGGTAATCTTTACCACTGACGAGTTTCTGTCCTCTATTGTCCATTATCTGTTCGCTATTAGCGAAAATAGGTGTGTATTTAGCCACCCATTCCGATTCGTTTGCCTTCAATTGAAAACTCTCTGTCTTATCAATAACGGAAAAAATGGATAAATTTAGGGGAGGGTTCTGTTTTTGTGGTTCCGTTTGCGCGTCTGACCGGTTCAAACAACATACCAAATGAAAACAAAAAAGAAACAGAAGCATGGAAAGCAGGATTTTTGTATGTCGTACCATTCTTCTAACTTTCCGCTCTTTGTCCCTTCAATTCTGTTTTTCTTATTCTGCTTCTTTTGTATCTGATGTAGAATTCTTCTTGAATATCACCTGAAAAACTTTAATGTCCCCAGCATTCGTGTCACTGACAAAGACCTGTCCTTTCTGTGAAACAGCGATACCACAAGGATTCAATAATGTCTTCACAGTGAATTCAATTACAGCACGTCCTTCTGAGGTGAAAACCTGAATTCTTCTATTACCGCTATCTGTGACATATAGATAGCTCCATGTGTCTATGGCAAGCCTTTTCGGTTCTCGGAATTGTCCAAGTTCCCTACCCTCTTCACCCCACGAACGGGTGGGATTTCCACTGAAATCGTAACTCACAATACGATGATTACCCGTATCCACTACGTAAACATTTCCATGCGGGTTAACAACAAGATCAGTGGGATTCCAAAACTGCTCTCGACCACTACCGAACCGTCCCATTGCGAGTCCCGGCACAAGGTTCCTACTAAATTGAACCCAACGGTGATTGAAGGTATCAACCACATACACTTCCCCGTTCCTGCCTATCGATACACCTTCAGGACTTTCAAATTGTAAATCTTCGGAAATAGGTGTGATTGGATAAAATATCCGATTTATCAGATTACAGTACTGAACTCGGTTGTTCCCTGTGTCTGCAACATAGATGGTGTCTAAGCTGAGTGCCACATCATTAGGATAGTCAAATTCACCCTCACGCCACCCGTAACTTCCAAATTCCGAGACGAAATTCCCGTTTGTGTCAATCACTTGGACTCGGTTGTTCCCAGCATCTGCCACGTACAACTGTCCATAAGCATCAATAACCAAACCCATAGGCATAAGAAATTCACCTGCACCTTGTCCAGTTCTACCGAGAGTTTTAATATAACGGACACCTAATATTGGAGGAATTTCGCGCGCTCTTATTGAAGGGACAATATCTACATTAGGAGTTATCGTAGGTCGTGGATTACCTACACCATCCGGTACCGGAACAGTACAACTCATAAAACCGAGGAGGGCGACACATAAGAATATAGTTCCGCAGTAAAGTAACTTTTTTGATTCGGTTTTGATAGAAATAAACAAAAGGATTGAGGTTCTTAAAGCTGAACCTTTTCTATTTCGGATTAATTTGTTATTAATCCCGCTGCACTCTAAATTTGAAAACAAACGTTGTTTGCTGACCATTGAATTCGCTCGTAACTTTGGGGACAATAACCCGCAAATTCGTAGATTTTGCGCTGCTTTTTGGAAAATAGATAAAGAATTTCGAACTGTTTTTTGGCATAATGTTCGTTTTCAACAAATCTTCTGTTGGTAGAATAGCATGGTCTCCTTGTACTCGTATAGTCTTGTCATATCGGAAAACATCTGCTGCGAATTCAGGTGGTAATTTCGGTCTAAAATTCCTTTTAAAATAAAACGAATGCTGCGATTTGTCTATCTGTTTTATCATATTCTTCGATTGATCAAGCATTTGACAATCTTGTCTATTTAGAGTGATCCAGTGATCTGTTTTGTTGTAAATAAGGATTCCAAATCCAACAACGTTTTTTACATCATGTAGTGGAACTGCCATTGCTACTATCCCATTCTCTACATAAATAACGGTGCCTGTCTGTAGTGTAATTGTTGCATCCGGGTCGAAAACAGGAACAATCCTTTCAGGTCGGAAGATGTCAGCAGCAAAATTCCCCATCTTTGCACATCCAAACAAGGATACGGACAGAACGACCATAACAGATAGTTGAAATGTACGCCTCCAAAACAAATATGTATTATATCTTATATCAGTAGTCTCACAGAAATGCATCATTTAAACGTATGTCCTCCTTCTTTAACCATCAACTAATACGGTAACATAGCTGCGCCAACGAGCCCCGCTTCGTTCCCTAATTTTGCTGGAACAATTTCCATTTCTCCAGGAATATCCATAGTTCGTCTCTTGAATTCTTCACGAATATGTTGAAAGAGTAGGTCTTCTCCTGCTGCGGCAATCCCACCGCCGATGATCGCTATTTGAGGGTTTAGAATATGTGCTATTGATGTCAACGCTATACCAATATATTTTCCAGTCTCGGCAAAAATATCTTGTGCAAGTTCATCTCCCACAGCAGCTGCTTCAGCAATTTGCTTCGGAGTCAACCCTTCAGGATTCAAACAGGTTTTCCGTCCTTCTATAATTTGCTGCTGTGTTCGTTCGACGATATGCCTTGCACCAGCATAAGCCTCAAGACAACCTTGATTACCACACCCACATTTACGACCATTGGGTTGAACAACTGTGTGTCCCAATTCACCTGCTGTATTCCAACTCCCGTGGTAAACCTTTCTGTTGATGACGACACCACCACCAACACCTGTACCGATGGTGAGTCCAACTATATTTTCATATCCGATGCCAGCACCGTGGTGTAGTTCTCCCAACACCATTACATTCACATCGTTGTCAATATAGAGAGGTATGCCTAAATCACCAAGTTCGTAGGATACATAATCCAGAAGCGGAATATCGGTCCAACCTGGGAAGTTCGGTGAAAAGTGGATAATACCGCTACCAGCTACTATGAGACCGGGTGATCCTAAGCCGATGCCAATAATTTCCTTTTTGGAGTCCCCGTTTTGATGTGTTACTTTATCTACTTCCGTAATAACCTGTTGAATCGTCTGCGCAATACGTGCAGCTATTGCTTTTGCTCCATCATTAACATGAGTAGAAACGACTGTACGACACGAAAGTTTACCATCTGTCGTCAACAATCCACCTTTAATATTTGTTCCACCAAGATCAATTCCGATACTGTATTTCATATTAGTGGCTGTCGGTATTCTGTTTTTGGAACACAATGCTAAACCCAAATCACTGACTGCCAATAGCCTCCTAACTTTCGGTATGCCAATTAATTCGTGCACCGTCACCGACGTTACATACATAGATATCGGGTTCAATACCTGTGCGTTGCGTATACTCTTTCATTATTCGGTTCTGAAAGGTCTCAACAACGTCACTATAGACTAAATTGACCGTACATCCTCCAAAACCTGCTCCCGTCATCCTTGCACCGATGACACCATCAATATTCTGTGCGATATCTGTTAGCACATTTAACTCATCACAACTCACTTCATAAGCATCGCGTAAACCTGTATGTGATTCATTCATGAGTGTGCCAAAAGTACTAATGTCCTTCGCTATAAGAGCAGATACTGCACTTTGTACACGTGTGTTCTCCTCAATAACATACCTACACCTTTTTTGTGTTATCTGAGGCAATTCTGCTTCATATTTTTTGAAATCTTCCAAGGACACATCTCGTAGCGAGGTAATAGAAGGCATCCATTGCTGCATGATTTCAACACCTCTTTCACATTCCGTCCTACGCTTATTATATTCGGAGGAAGCAAGTTCGCGTTTGACATTAGTATTACAAATCACGAGCAGAATATCTGTTAAATTAAGCGGGACCTGTTCGTAACCGAGCGTACGACAATCTAAAAATAATGCGTGGTCTGTTTTACCCAATAATGATATTGTTGGATCCATTATACCACAGTTTACACCTACAAATTCGTTTTCTGCACGCTGGCATAACGCTGCTAATTCTGTTGGAGGCAATTCAATCAGAGTAATATCGGCTTTTGTTTCTACCCCTGTGTTAGATATCTCAAGTCCACACACTCCCAAAAAAGCAAGTGCGGAGGCGACTTCAAGCGCAGCAGAGGAACTTAGTCCTGCTCCGATAGGAACATTTCCAGTAATGACAGCAGACATTCCTTGTAGAGTCTGTCCGATATTGCTTAATACCATTTCTTGTAGCAGGTGCGCAACACCCTTTAGATATTTACACCA
Organism: Candidatus Poribacteria bacterium; assembly: GCA_026710795.1. Lineage (GTDB taxonomy): Bacteria > Poribacteria > WGA-4E > WGA-4E > WGA-3G > MSPOR6. Next base: position 45,353 of record JAPOQK010000007.1, on the reverse strand, counting down.
AGCAGGTGTATCCGACTCATCAGGTGCATCTAAACTGAAGATTGCTTCTTCATTCATATCTAAGGCATACAAGTGGACTTGACGACCAGAACGAGGACTGGCGGCGATATGAAGGTATTTATCAATCGCAACAGGAAACACAAAACCGTCATTGTAGTCTGTATGTTCACCAATAAGGTTGACCCTTCCTGGGGCAGATACTATGAATTCTGGTGAAGAACCAAAACGAGTGGTAAATTCATTTTTCAAATTGTCGTTGAAAATAGGTTCTGTTTGCATCATCAGATATTTCCGCAGACTTAATTGTCTTAGTTTTTTGTAGGAGGTTGAACTTATTGCTGTTATTAGTAGTTATGTTCAATCATCTTTCGGGGAAGTAGCAAAAAACTTGATTAACCGCACCAACACAGTGTGCAACTCCGCACGTGGGATATAGCAGTCCACACTAATGTCCGGAGTTAGTTCACGATTGTCCTCAGGTAGGAGTTGTTCTTCAGGGGCATGTAAGGCTGGTTGCGGATTTGGACGGGACATACTATCCATGTGCGATGCACTCTCTGCGATTACGATTTCGCCAAGTGGTAGATGTGACGTTAGTTGATCAACATCGGTTTCCGTTAGGATAGTTAGGTGTGGAAGAGGAACTTGTGCTAACTGCTCCAACTGTAAATACAACGGTAAGATTTCAGAATAGGAGCATTGCGTTTCAATCGGACTCGCAGTAAATACAGATATTAGTGGAATAGTTCTCTCCAATGCACATGTGATTGCTTCAGCAAACTCCGTCAAATGTCTTGGTTGCAATGCGGCATCAGGATGCAGGATAAACAGACTTACAGGAAACTCATCAATGTTTTCCTCAACACCAATCACATCAATTGTAATCGCATTTTCACTATTTGTTTCATCTGGAAGCGGTTCTGTAATATCAGAATGTGAATCGTCACCGATAAGAAGTTTAATCCGATTCTCAATTGACAAAGCAAATAATTCCTTACATTTCGGACAGATAAATCCATTCCGTTCTAATTCTCCTCGGAAAGACACTTCACCACAGTGTGAGCATTTATGCCACAAACTGATGTTATCTTCAGTGATTTCAGCATTTCGTGCTGTTTCGGTTTTTAATTCCATTATGCATCAACCTAACTGAATCGTTTAATGCCTACAGACGTTATAGAAAACTTGCTATCGCTTCTGCTTCTGTATCGTATCGGTCAAATATTGTCACGAGTTTTGCCATAACAATAAGACTTCTGATGTTCCCACCGATATTGAGTAGCACTACTCTACCATTATTCCGTCTGATAGAGGCATAAGCAGCCACAATTACACCTAACCCTGAACTATCCATCATTTGGACACGTTCCAAATTTAAAATCATGAACACTGGTTCATCTCCTGATGTTCGGATTTGGTCGTCAATGATTTTTTTCAATTCAATTGTATTAGGACCGACGAGGTTACCTTCAATATCTAAAATAATCACACTCCCTTTATGCCTTAGGTTAATTTGCATAAAAACTCCTTCCTCTTAGATGTTCACTTTTCGCAGCACGACACAACAAAGCCGAGTACACGTCGGACTCAGTTAGATTACCCACTTGTACTGGATTCTATGTTTAGAATTACAGCAGCAATTTGACTTTTGGAGGTCTCCAAATACATCCTTTATTTATATTTAACCATCTTAACGATGGTGCCTCCAGCCTCGTATACTACCTCATCCATGCAGGCTTCCATCAGAAAAAGACCTCGTCCACTACTTTTCAGCAGATTTTCCGGTTCAAGCGGATTTGCAACCTCTTCGCGTTCAAATCCAGGTCCTTCATCTGTAATAGTAATCGTCAGTCTATCATCGTCAATAAGAAACTCAAATGTTGCAGTCTTATCTGTGTCTTCTTTATTGCCGTGCTTGATTGCGTTTGTCCCTGCTTCAATGACAGCCAAGTTAACATGTTCTTGTGCTTCTTCATTAAATTTCATCTCTCTCAAAAGATCACTGATAACAGTATCAAGTAGATAAATCAACTGCATTGTGCTTGGGAGAGAAAGGAAAATTCGCAATTGCTTATTTTCTGCCACGTGTTTGGCTCCTTCCTTGCGAATGCAAAACTTTCGTGCTAAACCTGTTATATGGATTCTACCAAATCAAGCAATCGTCGTTGAGAACTCGTTCGGCATTCGATATAATTGACTATTATGTTGGAGTTGTATTCGCATTAGTGTGCTTTATTACAACTACAGCGCGGTCATCCTTAAGTTGTGTGGTGCCACTATATTCCAACAAGTCGTTTTTCAGGACATCACAAAGTGATTGAGCGGTCAGCGTTAGATTTTTTGAGAAGCATTCGATCAAACGTTCTTCACCGTAGAAATCATTTTGTTCTCGCCCCTCAGTTTCGGTCACACCATCTGTATAAAGTAAAAGCACATCCCCTTTAGATAATTGACAGGTATCATAAGAAAAAGTAGCTATATCAAACGCACCTATCAACATACCACCAGTCTCGAGTAACTCAACCCGAAGATCACTATTTTTGTGTTGTTCACCATCTCCTGTGCCTGTGATGAAATGAATTGGTGGACAGTGTCCACCGTTAGCATAGGTAAACCTACCAGTGTCTAATTCCAATATGCCGTATACCATCGTAGCAAATTGTTCAAGGTCTGTGTTGTGAAAAAGTAATGTATTAATGCGTTTTAGAACTGTGCCTGGACAATCTGACTCATTACTTAGCAGTCGTGAAGCTGTTTGTATCATGACCATCAAAAGTGCAGCGGGAATTCCATGTCCTTTCACATCCCCCAACACAATAGCGATGCGTGTATCGGTAAGTGGTATAAAATCATAAAAATCACCCGACACAGAGGTAGAACTACGGAACATGGTTGCAAAGTCAAATTCAGGAAAATTCGGTGGCTTTTCTGGCAGTAATTTGAGTTGTATTTCAGCAGCCGCTTGGAGATGTGATCCGAGTTCAGCCACACCTTCCTCAGTGAAACTGTCTCCCATTGCATTGATTAACGGATTGATGTATTTTACGGGACGAGTTCGTCCCAAAACTGCGTTAATCCGTGCAGTTACCTCTCTTAAATCAAAAGGTTTTGTTATATAATCGTCTCCACCAGTTTCCAAACCGCGTAACTTGTCTTCAGTCTGTGTCTTCGCAGTTAACCATAGGACCGGAATAGCACGCGTTTCATCATCATCTTTCAACCGTTTTATAACTTCTAAACCATCCATCTGTGGCATCATGACATCAAGTAAAATAAGGTCCGGTTGTGCTGCTTTGGCATTTTCAAGTCCAATTACACCATTACTTGCAGTAATTACCTTGAACCCATCTGAAACCAAACTCATTTCAAGCAGTGCAAGGATATCTGTGTCGTCATCAATGACTAAAATTGTTTCTGTTGATGATATAGGTTCAGACACATAAATAGTTTCGGACATAATTTAGCCTTAATTCAGTTTATTTAATTAGGTCATACTGAGACCTATTCTTTCTAAATACAGAAATTCCTTTAAGATAAAAACGGAATCCAGAATTGAAAGTTGCAACCTTTATCATTTTCACCTGCACCAACCCATATTTTCCCTTTGTGTGCTTCAACGAAACCTCGTGCGATTGAAAGTCCTAAACCTGTCCCGCCTTGTTCCCTTGTTTGAATATTACTAAGTTGCTGGAACTTGTCAAAGACGTTTTCACGCTCTTGCACAGGAATTCCTGGTCCCGTGTCTATAACTTCAACATGAATACCGTCGTTTTCTTCTACCTCAATATTAGTATCTTCAAGCGGACATTCCTTGCGAGACAATTTTACGGTGACTTCGCCGTTTGATGGTGTGAATTTTACAGCATTTCCTATCAGATTAGTGAGAATCTGTCCGAGATGTTCTTCATCCCCGGTTAGATCGGGTAAATTAGGTTCAACACTCAAACCTAATTTGAGTGCTTTTTCGTCTGCCTGCGGTTTGATTTCCTCAAGACGTTGTTGAACAATTTCAGCAAGCTTGACAGGTTCAAGTTTCATCACAATGCGTCCGGCTTCAATACGGGATATATCAAGCAAATCATTTATCATCGCTTCAAGTCTCTTCGACTGACGATGTGCGCGAGTCAAACTCTGTTGTTGATCTTGGTTAAGTGGTCCCGTCTTCCCGTCAAGTACCAGTGATACAAACCCCTTGATTGAAGTCAACGGGGTTCGCAATTCATGCGAAACAAGGGCAACGAAATCTGATTTCATCTTGTCAATTTCATGTTCACGCGTAATATCGTCAAAAACATAGACCGTTCCTGCCAAATCCGTATTTTCATCAGACACTGTATCACCATTGGTTGGTGTACTAATTGAGAAAAAATGACTTGCTACAACACGAAGAATACGATTGTCTTTATCTTTATCTAAATTGATTTCCACCGTTGCCCGCGCATCCATACCTTGTGTATTTGCCAAAATACTGAGATTAGTGACTTCCAACAATTCACTGAATCGGTCTGGAAACTCTGTTGTGTCACTAAAGTTGAGCAAATGCTTGGCTGCAGGGTTAAAGTATAATATATGGTCGTGTATATCAACAACAATAAGACCTTCACTGAGGCAATCAACAATAGTTGTCATCTGCTCTTCGGCACTGATAAGTTTCTCAACCGCTATTTTCAGATTGCGGTGCATGTCATTGAATTCTTGTGCGAGTATGCCGACTTCATTCTTACTGGTAACAGAGATTAGTTCTGCTTCATCGCTTTGGTACCACTGCATATTGGTAATTTGTTTGCGAACTTGATCGGAATCTTCTTGGATAACTTCACTCGCTTCTTGCCCAATACGTTTTGCGGCTTGTGCTAACTGCATCACTGGTTGGGAAATCTGCTGTGCCACAGCATAAGCAATCGGTACAACAATAATACAAGATATGATAGTGACCCAAAAAACATACTGATTCAACTTAGTAACCCCCGCAAACGCTTCGGAACTTGGATATGAAACGAATATAAACCAGTGGCTGAAATTTTGGTCTTTTTTCCACGGTTGTCCTCTTGACAGTTTAGTCCTTGCCCATCCATAAACACGAGATTCATGGAAACGATCCGTCTCACCTTCTGCCTCATACCCATAGGTGTCCCCATCCTCACGCTTCGATTGGATAATCGCCTCTGCGGTGGCATGTTCTGACAGAAGTCTATCACCTATTTGATATCCGCTTCCCTCTGTAACAGCAATAATCTTTCCAGCCTGCGAAGTCAATATAGTGTGTGCTTTCTCCATATCTTGTAGTGATTCAACAACATTGTTTAGTTCAGGTAATAGGATAACAATCCTGAGTACACCAACAACATTCTGGACAGAGTTTGAAGAGGATCTTGGCGTTCCCCTGCGGTTTCGTCTTATTTCTTGTGTTGGCACTGAACGGTTTGCGTCTGAAAACGAATTTGAGATTGACTTACGGATTGGCAATGCTACTGATAGAAAATGTAGATTCCGTGTTGCATCATACTGGACATCTTCAACAAAATAAGAACCATACCCATTATTGAAAGCTTGTGTATGCCATATTTCACCCTTAACTTGTGAAGGAGATATTTTGTCTTCATTGTAGTCAAGTGCTGGATTGGTTGATCGGAGGACAAATCCTTCGGCATTTGTAATAGTTACCTCATGTATATTTTGCTGTCTATGTCTAAATCTTCCTCTCCTAACACCGCCAGCATAGGTCTCTATCAATCGAATACTATCCTCTAAGTTTGCTTGAACATCCATAAGGACATCCGAGTCACCAATAGCACCGTTTGACCTAATAACCTCAGTGGTAAGATTTGGTAGTTCCTTTCTGATGTTTGCAATCCTATGTGATATAGCACGATCTGCTCGTGAGAGTTTCTCCCGTGCCAGTAAAGCCAACCCCTCACCAACACTGCTTCTCAAAGCGTTTCCCCCCAATACCTTGATAGTGAGTGAGACAACTAATAACGGCGTAAGCGAAACAAGCAAAAACAGAACAACTTGTTGACTACGCAGCCCCATTTTGAACCAAGAATGTAAAGCGGGTTGTCTGTCTTTCATCCCTGTTCTCCTATAGGGATAAATTATCCACTATGCTCAGCAGCTTTATCCAAATCTACTATAAAAATGCGTTTCGAGCGGCTTCTTCAGTCTCGTACACCTCTAAAATTGACGTCAGACGCGTCACTTCCAATACACTACTAACTGCTTTCTGCGGACTTAGTAGTACCAATTTTCCACCCGATCTTTGCAATACTTGGAATGCCAAAATTATGACACCGAGGGCAGTACTGTCAAGGAGCGGTACATTCTTTAGATCAATAATCAATTTGTTATTTCCATTTTGCAGTTGCCGTTCTATTTCTTCCTGCAACTGCGCAACTGTACTGCCGATAATCTTCCCTTGAACATGGACAACTGCAGTATTTTGAGCGTCCGTTGTAATATCAAACATTCCATAAAACTCCTTCCCATTGAATTGCTATTGCATAACAAAATAGGACCGAATTAACTTGATAAGTATTTCTTTGATAAAGTTAGCATTCCGATGCACATACACCTCGCGCTACAAATCGGCTTAATTTGATATAAGTCATCACAGAAGCACATCTACTCACAACAATCAAATTATAAGGGTTTAATTCTGTCCATTAACACGTCTCACAACAACATAGGAACGATTAAGTTGTGCTATACGACTTGTGCACACGCCTTCAATCACTGCCCCAAGTTTATACATTACTTCCTTGCTTTGGCTAATCTCAGCATCTGTTTCACCGGATTTATAAGCTAACCATCTGCCTGTACTATTTAACAAAGGCAAACAATATGTTGCAGACTTCTCCAGTGAAGCAACGTACCGCGTCAATACCCAATCATAAGCATTTACAAATTCATCGGTTTTAGCAAAATGTTCAGCACGTTCCGCAAAAACCTGAATTGATAAATCCAACCTCAACTGCGAAATTAAAAATTTAAGAAACGCTACCTTTTTATGTGATGCCTCAACAAGTGTTAGGCAAATATTGGGAACATATATTTTTAATACGACACCCGGAAAACCAGCACCTGTTCCAACGTCAATAACTGTTTGACCTTCTGCAATAGCAAAATGTTCGAGTACACTCACAGAATCGAGAAAATGTTTGTAAATAACCTCATTATCATCATGAACAGCTGTTAGATTAACACGTGCATTCCACCTCTTCAATTCTGTACGATACCTGGTTAATTGTTCAATCTGCTCAGTTGTTAGTGGAAACCCGTAACGGTTAAACACCTCTTCAAGTTGATGACGAAATTGCATTTCCATGCTAAATGTTGGTAATGACCATTCTAATCAGTGTCTCAAGTACTTCCCTATGCCAAACTATTGGTTCTGTTGATGCAGCATGACCATCAATATTGAGATGTCTGCGGGTGAAACGCCAGGGAGTCTTGATGCTTGTCCTACAGACGCTGGACGTATTTTTTCAAGTTTCTCACGCGCTTCTGTCTTCAGTCCATGCACATCTACATAGTTGAACGTATCAGGGATACGGAGATTCTCCAATCTTTTGAACTGTTGTATTTGTCGTTGCTGTCTCTGGATATAACCGTCGTATTTAATCTGTATTTCGACCTGTTCTTTAACTGTCTCAGGCAATTCCGTGTCAGGTGGTGCCAGATTTGCTATGTGTTCATAACAGAGTTCAGGACGTTTGAGCAGGTCTGCTAATAATGTAGGTTGTTTCAATTCACCAGTTTGTGCGATGTCGGCTAACCGTTTAAGGGTTGCTGTGTTTGGTGTCAAACGCGTTTCATCCAATCTCTTTAGTTCTGTCTGTATAGAAGATGCCTTCTCTTGGAATCGGGTATATATATCATCATCGATGAGTCCTATCTTCCGTCCGATTTCTGTGAGCCGTAGGTCAGCGTTATCCTCTCGTAACGCCAACCGATATTCTGCACGTGATGTGAACATACGGTAAGGTTCTCGAATATCCAATGTTACTAAATCGTCAATAAGAACTGCTATGTATGCTTGTGATCTATCAAGGATGAGCGGTTCTTCACATTTTACCTTCAATGCCGCATTGATTCCTGCCATGAGTCCTTGTGCGGCGGCTTCCTCATAACCAGTAGTGCCGTTGAGTTGTCCAGCAAAATAGAGTCCAGGAACCTTTTTGGTTTCAAGCGTTGGTTCGAGTTGGGTGGCAGGCGCAAAATCGTATTCAACAGCGTATCCAAAACGCATAATCTCAGCATCTTCTAACCCTTTTATACTATGCACCATATTCACCTGAACATCTTCAGGTAAACTTGCTGAGATGCCATTGAGATAAATTTCATCAGTATCTAATCCTTCAGGTTCAACAAATACTTGGTGTTCCGTTTTTTCTGCAAAACGAACGACTTTATCCTCAATTGACGGACAATAGCGAGGACCAATGCCCACAATGCGACCACTGTACATCGCAGAACGGTGAAGATTCTCTCGGATTACATCATGTGTTTTTTCATTTGTGTAAGTAAGGTAGCACGGTACTTGTGGTTGGGTAATTCGTTCGGTAGAGAAGGAAAACGGTAGCGGATCTTCATCCCCAGGTTGAATCTCCATCTGGTCAACGTCGATGGTGTGTGCATTGACTCTGGGTGGTGTGCCTGTTTTGAGCCTTCCTATTTCAAAACCGAGGTTCAAAAAACTCTCAGAGAGTTTCTCAGCAGAAGATTCGCCTGCCCTACCAGCACTATACGACACATCCCCGATATGAATTAAACCCCTCAAGAATGTGCCAGTAGTCAGAATAACAGTTTCCCCATAGTATGCGGTCTGTGTTTGGCTCTTGATCCCAACACACTGTCCATTTTCAACGAGTAATTCTTCCACCAATACTTGTTTGATATCAAGGTGTTCTTGCCTTTCCAGTACCCGTTTCATCTCATCTTGGTATGCTTTCTTATCCGCCTGCGCGCGACTGGATCTAACTGCCGGTCCTTTTTTTGTATTCAAGCGGCGAAATTGGATACCGGTTTTGTCAATGTTCTTTGCCATCTCACCACCAAGCGCATCTATCTCTTTGACCAGATGTCCTTTGGCAAGTCCACCTATGGCAGGATTGCAAGACATTTTCGCAATAGTATCCAAATTGATCGTTACGATGAGTGTTTCGCATCCCATACGTGCAGCAGCGAGTGCTGCTTCACATCCTGCATGACCTGCTCCAACTACAATGACATCGTAATGTTTGTGATAGGTATTCATATTATATCCTGAATTTCTTCCACCTCGGACACACTCCTGAAAAGTTATGTCCATTTTCAAATGCTACAATCCTTCATAAATAATACTCACGACCAGTCTTCCGACAATCTCTAAACTCTTTGGACTACATTTGTCCACCGTATCTTCAAGCGTGTGCCAGTGCGGATAGTCAAAATCAATTAAATTGACCATTGGAACACCTGCTCTGATTAACGGCACATGGTCATCCATCACTGCAGGACCAACTCTATCTTGAAATGGGACCAAACCGAGTTTCTCTGCACGTTTCCAAATTCTTTCCATAAATACCGGGTTTGCTGCCAAGGAGAATTGTTCTTTCGGTATTTCCAAATTCTTATCACCGATCATATCCAATAGAATGCCGTAGTCAGGTCTCCACTTTCCCATATTCTTGGCAAAGTATCGAGATCCGAGGAACATTTGATCGGTTGTTTTCCCGTAATCTTCACCATCAAATAAAATAATGATAAGCCGCCTTGGCGGCGGTGTCTGTTTTAATATGCGTGCAATTTCAAGTAATACTGCTACACCTGATGCTCCGTCATTCGCACCGAGAATTGGCTCACGTTGACTATCAATATCCGGGTCTTGATCAGCACACGGACGAGTATCCCAATGTGCCGCAAGGAGGAGTGTTTCACTATGTCCACTTCCGAATTCTGCGATAATATTGTTCATGTGGAGCGTTTTACGTTGGGGTGGATCGTCAATCGTATCTACTTCAGATGTGTAAGGTTGAAGGGTAACAACGTCTGTATATTTCTTGAGTTCCGAGAAAAGATAATCACGTGTTTTCTTATGGGCTTCTGAACCGGGTGGACGCGGACCGAACTCGCACTGCTTCTTTAAAATATCGAAGGCTCGGTTACTGTCAAATGTCAAAGGGGCATTCTGTGCAGGTGGATTCGCTGGTTCCGCACACGTCAAGGTGAATACACCGCAACACAAAATTATTACGAGAGCACTAAATTGTATGATTTTCATCGTCAACTGATTAATCATTATAAAAGTAAATATGGAAATCAGCTATGAAAATAAATGAATTCTTTCAATCTATCTCATCTGACTTCCGATTATGTTAAGTTTTCTATAAGATATGCTTACACTGCCCGTCTGCCTTCCAAAGCTTTGGCGAGGGTTACTTCATCAATGTATTCTAAATCTCCTCCAACAGGAATACCGTAGGCAATTCGCGATACAGTTACCTGAAACTGTTCAAGTTGCTGTGTGAGGTAAAGTGCAGTAGCCTGTCCTTCTGTATCCCAGTTGGTGGCGAGGATTACCTCTTTGACAACATTATCATGGACTCGGTTAAAAAGAGTATCAATTCGCAGTGAATCCGGACCGACCCCATCTAATGGTGACAAAACACCTCCGAGAACATGATACAGTCCTTTATGACTTTCAGTACGTTCAATCGCCCATAGATCATCGGGTTGTTCTACAACACAAATTATCTGCTGGTCACGTCTTGGATTTGAACATATCTGACACGGATTTATGTCAGTGATAGTACCACATATCTTGCAATCTGACAAGTTTTTTTTAACTTCTAAAATTGCTTCCGCTATTTGGTTGGTCTCCAGGTCCGGTAATGTTAGCATAAAAAACGCTAAACGTTGTGCTGTTTTGGGACCGACCGTTGGGAGTTTTTGGAGTTGCAATATTAGCCGCTCCAACGGTAGTGGATAGCCCTGCATGTTTTGCCTACTGTTTAGGTTGAATAATCGGAAAGAAATAAGAGCAAATCAGTGTCTATTTGCGCTATTACGGAAGCCCTGGAATCTTGAGACCGCCAGTGAGTTTGCTCATCTCATCAGACATCAATTCTTGGGATTGTTGCAATGCTTCATTCACAGCAGCAACGACTAAATCTTCAAGCATCTCGGTATCATCTGGATCAACGACTTCTGGTGTAATACGGAGTGAGACAAGCTCTTGTTGTCCATTGACAACTGCTGTAACCATCCCGCCACCAACGGTCGCCTCTATCGTCTGGTTAGCAAGTTCCTCTCGAATTTCGAGCATGCGTTTTTGCATCTGCTGTGCCTGTTTCATCAAATCATTCATCTTCATAATAGTAAAAAGTGCCAACTCTCAAAAGAGAATTGGAAGTATCTCCTTAAATATAAATAGGTATTTAGCGGCATACAGGCTAAATTTGTATGTCTAAAATTCTCGCGTCAAATAAGTCAAGCACGGGTTGAATTTGGTCGTCTTCTTCGGCTTGAAGTTTACGCATCATAGGTGTCGTTTTGACTTCTTTCTCAGTCTCTCCAGTGGTTTCATCTGTTTGTACATCTGCTTCTGCTCTAACAAGTTCAATCTGAACAGGTTTTCCGATTACCTCAGATAATCTATCGATAATCTTCTGCTTCGCATCATCATCAACAAATGATTGACTCGCATCATGTGCACATACAATTTTAATACGATCTTCACCTTCTTGAACAGGATTCGCCCCTTTTAATGTACCATAGGCTAACTGAGGCGATGTTTCCTTAAGTTGTTCCATCACTTCTGCCCATATATTGGGTAACTCATCTAAACTCCGAGGGGTTGTTTGCTGAGTCTTATCTGTTTCTGCATCCGAGGCACTTCTATCAGTGTCAGATTGAAGAAACATTTGAGATGAAGATTCCGATTCTTGCTTTGAACGCACGGAACTCTCTACCTCAGAAATCAATTCATTCGGTTTAGTGTTAGGGATAATAGGAAGTGTAGTTCCTGAATCCATATCAGAACTACCAATCTTCTGTTCTATTGCAATCAGTTTGTTGACAATTTCGTCAAGCTGTATTGTCTCTTTGATTGAGTTAATTTGCATTAATGCACTCTCAAGATGTAATTGTGCATAACCATATTCTTTTATTTCGCGATTGGTATGCATCAGTATCTTGATAATCCGAGACAACCTCTCTACTGAAAATTGTTCTGCTTTCTCCTTTAGTTCCGTCAGTTCAGATTTTGGACTCTGAATGAGTTCTTCAAGGTTATTATCAATGGCAAGTAACCGCAAGTCACGAAAATAAGCGATCATCTGGTGAAGACATTGTGCTAAATCCATCCCTTGTATGGATAACTGGTTTAATGCGGCAAGTCCACCACCAAGATTCTGTCCTGCTATTGCCTCTGTAAGTTCGTGAAGAAGATTGCTTGAACTGAGACCGAGTGTTTCCTCAACGTTATCCAGCGTCAATTCTTTACCAGCAGATGAAACCAAACGCTCAAGTAGATTTTCCGCATCACGAAGGCACCCTTCGGATTGTCGGGCAATGAGCGAAAGCACTTCACTATCCGTCGAAATCCCTTCATCATCTGCAATAAGTTGTAGTCGGGAAGTAATCTGTTCAGAAATGAGATATCGAAAATCGAAATCTTGACAACGAGAAACGATAGTTTTTGGGATTTGGGAATGTTCTGTCGTTGCCATGATAAAAATGACATGTGCTGGCGGTTCTTCTAAGGTTTTGAGTAAGGCGTTGAACCCTTCCGACGTGAGCATGTGAACTTCATCAATGATATAGATTTTGTATTTATAGGCTGCGGGGGAAAGCTTTACATTCTCGCGAAGATCACGGATCGTGTCAATACCACGGTTGGAAGCGGCATCCATTTCTATGACATCAAAAGATGAACCTTGCGTAATTTCGCGGCAAGCATCACATTCATTACAAGGTTCTCCAGTCTTGACTATACCTAAGTCGGTTTCTTGTGTGGAATTCAAACAGTTGACCGCTTTAGCAAAAAGACGTGCTACTGTCGTTTTTCCAGTGCCTCTTGGTCCCCAAAACAGGTATGCATGACCAAGACGCTCGGACCGGATTTGATTCTGTAATGTAGCGGTCACATGCGTCTGTCCAACAACATCTCGGAAGAATTGAGGTCGCCATTTCTGGGCAAAAACTTCATAAGACATGTTTGAAACCTTAGATAGGTGAATATACAACCTTGTTCATAACTGCGTGTAGTAAATAACGGTTATAATATGATAAATGGCTATGCACCCAAACTCGACAAGCCTTTCCGGGCGTTGCCCAAGTCGTTAGCTCAAACCAGGCTACCTTGCGTCACACGAGAAACCTTATCTGCCGCTGCTTCCTTCCAGACCTGACGGGGTTCAACAAGTTCCCGTTGCTCAAGACCCGACTATCAACGCTTCGTACTTGGGACAGTCCCCACAAAAACAGACCTCATACTGGGAATTCAGTTCTGCTATAGCGGATTGCAGATACAGGGCACCGCTACCTCCCCACCTAGCATAGCCAAGGCGTTATATTCTTATCGGATGCGAACATGCTGACCTTAGAACACACTGTTAGTATCCAATAGCCAGCATTGCTCCAAAATATGGCGGAGAGAGTGGGATTCGAACCCACGGTACTGCAAAACAGCACACATGATTTCCAGTCATGCCAGTTCAACCAACTCCTGCATCTCTCCGGAAAGTATAATAAAAATGGAGCAGACGGGATTTGAACCCGTGACCTCATCCGTGCGAGGGATGCGCTCTCCCAACTGAGCTACTGCCCCGATGTAACAGAAACATAATATTAAGTCTTATAGATACACATACCTTCAGATAGCAATCATATTATGGCGGAGAGAGTGGGATTCGAACCCACGGTGACTTGCGCCACAACAGTTTTCGAGACTGTCCAGTTCAACCGCTCCTGCATCTCTCCCTATAGTCTTTCGAAGAATCTACCTAATTTTTTTAACGGCAGTTCTTAAAAAACGATTTCAACAACGTACTGCTCTCTTCAGCACAAATACCACTTACCAACTCAACTTGGTGATTCAATCGTTCATCTTGGATGATATTGTAAAGCGTTCCAGCTGCCCCTGCTCTCGGATCTGTGGCAGCATAAACAACCTTTGGAATACGCGACAAGACTATTGCCCCAGCACACATCGGACACGGTTCCAAAGTTACATATAATGTGGTATCAATCAGCCGCCAATTGCCTACTTTTTCCGCTGCTTCCTGTATCGCAAGCATTTCAGCGTGTGCGATTGGGTTTCCTGAAAGTTCACGATGGTTATGGGCAGCCGCTATACAAGCATTGTCTTTAACAATTATCGCACCGACAGGAACTTCACCTTTATCACTCGCCTGCCTTGCCAAATCAAGTGCCTGCTCCATCCACAAGATATCACTATCAAATATTTGCATAACAGGAACAGTCTTTGATGCTGCTTTCATTTAACGACTCTTGAACGCCTATAACGTATGCCTTAAGAGTCAAAAAAGCGCCTGAGAGGATTCGAACCCCCGGCCTTCTGATCCGTAGTCAGATGCTCTAATCCACTGAGCTACAGGCGCATATTTTGTCAAAATCTTGGGAAGGAAAGTATGATATTGTTGAGTTTCACTCCATCCAAACCAACTTATAAACGCAACTCACTACAATCATATTAGTCGTTATAAGTTCAAAAACGGAGAGGGTGGGATTCGAACCCACGATGGCTTACGCCATAACTGCTTAGCAGGCAGTCCAGTTCAACCACTCCTGCACCTCTCCATATATGGCGGTGGGAGTAGGATTCGAACCCACGGTGACTTGCGCCACAACGGTTTTCAAGACCGCCGCCTTCGTCCACTCAGCCATCCCACCATTCTTAGATAATTGACCAATTCAATTCTAACACATAATAACCCGTTTGTCAAGTGAATTTACCAACATAATTGTGTAAAGTTATGTTATACAGTGCCTTGTAAGTTGGGTTGAGAATGAAACCACTGTTAACGGCTGCTTCATAGGCTTTTATGTGTAGAATTTCTTGCATTTTATCAGAGACCTGTGTTAATATAGGCATCGGAAAACCTCTGTTACAAAGGAGATTAAAGTATTATGCAGTATCGCACACTTGGTAAAACCGGACTCCGTGTTTCTGAAATCGGTTACGGCGGTGGTAGGGTTCGACCTGAACATGATGAAAAAGCACTTGTCAATATGATCCATTACGCTATAGATTGCGGTGTGAACTTCATTGACACTGCCCCTAACTACGGAGGCGGTTATAGCGAAACAATTATAGGAAAAGCAATAGCAGGTCGACGAGACGGATGCATCGTTGCGACAAAGACAGAAGCATTTGACCCAGATGGCATCGCAACAGATTTGGAAGGGAGCCTACAACGACTCGGCACTGACTATATTGATGTGCTACAATTCCATGGTGGCTGGTTTTATGAAAAAGAAACGGAACAGATATTGAACGGTGGCGGGTTAGAGACATATCTCAAACTGAAGGAAGAAGGTAAGGTTCGATATATTGGTTTTTCAGCAGATGGACCCTCTGGTGGGGCAGAACAACTCATTGCAACAGGGCAGCTTGATATGATGCAAATCCATTACAACCTAATGTATCAAAGCACCTGTGACACTTTCGGTAGGAAAGGAGTTATCCCTGATGCTGTGGCACAAGACATTGGAATAGTGCTGATGCGTTCCACAACAAGCAACGTCTTTCAAAATCTTATGAAACATTGCTTTCCTAATGAGATGGCAGAAGTTGACGTTGATAGTTTTCTATTGAACTACTCTTTATCAAACCCGATGGTAAATGTCGCATTGATGAGTCTGCAAAGCACTGACGATGTGGATTGGACAAACGCTGTGTCGGATGATGTAGATGCGCGATTAGATTTGCGAGCGATTCATGGAAGATAAATGATACTTCTAAGGATTTATCCATTCTGACGGTGGGTTTCTCGGAGGCTTCTCATCAACCGATACCTCCTCCTTGTTTAATACCTCTATGAGTCGATACTCATACTTTCCCGCATCTGCGTATTCTACTGCATACTCATGAAGACTGACTTTCAACCTATAGATATATCCCGGTTCAAAGTCAAATCCTTTTATGCCATCATAGAAAAAAAACCATCGCTGATTTTCCTCATTGAATTCAAGATAGCAATCTGCCCCAGAAAAACTTGGACACTCTGTTCTATAAGGTCCTATAATAAGTATCTCTGTATTCGCGGCACACCTTGAAATCCAAGACCCAGTGCATGGATTCTTGAACTCCGGATCACATCCAACAGTGAGAGAGAAAAGGATTAATGTAATTGGTAGTATTAGTTGCTTTAAAGATTGCATTTGATCTTCTTCATAATTTCTTATGTTTTGGTTTATTTTATGGATGGTAATCCTTGTGTTTTATTTCTCACGTTCTGCCATAATAATAATGCTATTCTTTTGATGTCAGTATTGCTTCAATTTCTTTGGGTAAGTCAATTTCGTTTTTCTGCTCAAAATCAGCAATGCTATCGTAAGTGCGATAAAATAAGGATACAATATCCACATCCAATTCCATCGCAATAGTAAGGTCCTCTTTCGCTTTTTCCCATTCTTTTTGGTACAACCATGCAATACCACGATTACGATAGGCATCAGCATACTCAGGGGATAGTTCTATTGCGGCGGAATATTCTTTGATAGCATTGTCAATCTCGTCCTTTTCAAAGTATGCAACACCAAGATTGTTGAGAGCATTAACATCCTCAGAGTCATATTCAAGTGCTTTGCTAAAATCACCTATAGCATTGTCAATTTCACCTTTATTTAGATAAGCAACACCGCGATTATTATATGGTACAGCATCCTGAGGATCAGATTCTATTGCTTTGTCATAGTCTTGAATTGCTTTGTCAATTTCACCTTTATCTCGGTAAGCATTACCCCTGTTGTTGTATCCTTCTGAAATATCTGGTTTCAACTTCAAAGCTTCAGTATAATGGAATACTGCTTTTTCATAAGCATCTTGTTTTTCTTCTGGATTCTCCGCTTCATCCCCTTTAATATAATAACTGAGACCTCTATGAAATTCAGCGTAGGCTTCTTCATGGAAACTCTGGTTTGTGATAAAACCATGGAGATCGTTATATACAGTTTCTGTCGTGATGCCGTGGTACTTTTCTAAGTGGACTAACAATGGTTGTTTGAGAGAAGCGGGAATTGTGATTATCTCTACGTCATCGGAACTAAGAAAACCACGGGGATGCCGAAGAAACACGCTTTTCTGAGCAATAACACGATTTCGTGGATTACGAGGTGACAAAATCTGCTTTTCCCGCTCATCAGTTTTTCGCAAAAGAATCAGTCTACCATCTTTAGATAGAGAATTTGAGCTATCACATGTAAAGAAAAGAGCAATGAGGTAGTCAGTGGTAAAGTCAATCAGATTCGTTTTACCGCCGAAATGTTGGAGTTGTGTTAAAATCTCAATATGATCGTCCGTTTCATGACTATATACTTCAGCTTCTGCAAGTATTTCTTTCTGGACTTCTTCTATGTTAAATTCGTCTGCTTCAATTCGGGCGTATTGACGAAAAAGACTTGAACAGATTTTCCCGTAGTATGGTGGCTCTTCATGATGTTCTGGTTCACCACGGTAGATATAGTCGCCGGTTACAGATTTTTCTTCTATCTTACAAATTAGATTTCTTATGTCACATAATTGTTCGTTTGATGTCTGGTAACATTTGGTCATGTTTATTGGTTTTTCACGCTACAGAAAGGTCTTTTCTTAATGATTTTATCTATGTTTAGAAAAAATATAATTCTTAATGACAATTTGCTTATTTAGTCTTTCGCTTAATTGTTTCAACTACTGCTGTCTTTTTGCGTCGTTTAGCTTCTGAAACAGTCATAAATTTACCTGTTTTCGCATCGCGTCCGACCTTAACAGTTGTGGTTCTTTTACGTGCCATTTAAACTCACCGCCTTTTATTATATGAAATCTTGTTATATTGCTAAAAGTGAACTGCATTTAAGCAAATAGTAACATATCCTACAGGCAGATGTCAAGAATATGCCACAAGTTTGCGATGGTAATTTTAGTTATACAGACAAAAAATTCCGTATCACATAATCCAGAATACCACCATTTTTGTAGTATTCTACCTCTACAGGAGAATCAATTCTGATTAGCAATTTAGTTGTCAGTGTCTCACCGTTTGTTCGGGAAATCTTCATCGTTGCTGTCTGTCCCGGTTGAAGGTCATCAGCAAAACCTGTAATGCTAATAATCTCACTACCATCAAGGTTGAGCGTCTGTGCATTTTCTCCATCCATAAACTGTAGCGGAAGTATACCCATGCCGATAAGATTGCTACGGTGTATCCGCTCATAACTTTCTACGACAACGGCTTTGACTCCCAGCAGTTTCGGTCCCTTCGCTGCCCAATCCCGTGAACTTCCCATACCATAATCTTGTCCTGCGAAAATAACGGTGGGTATACCATTTTCACTGTAGGTAAGTGCTGCTTCGTAGATAGACGTCTGCGTACCTTCTGGATACTGAAGCGTCCATCCTCCTTCAACATCAGGTGTCATCAAGTTTCGGACGCGTCGGTTAGCAAATGTACCACGGCTCATTACACGGTCGTTACCGCGCCTTGCACCGTAGGTATTGAAATCTCGCGTTTCAACACCACGTTCCTGTAGATAGCTGCCCGCGGGACTCGCTGCTGCTATTGCACCTGCTGGAGAGATATGGTCTGTAGTAACAGAATCGCCAAAGATACCAAGAACTCGTGCATCCGTAATATCAGAAATCGGCGCGGGTTCACGTGAAAATTCCTCAAAGAAAGGCGGGTGCTGAATATAAGTACTCCTTACATTCCACGGATAAAGCACTCCTGTCGCACCAGCAAGTTCTTCCCATTCGGGTGCTTGATTCCCAATAGCTTCGTACATCTCCTTAAATGTTCTACGGTCAACAGAAGCACTGATCATATCAGCAATTTCTTTGCGTGTGGGCCATATATCCCGTAGGTAGACTGCTTCACCAACATCATTATGTCCGATAGGTTCTGTAGCAAGATCGATATCAATCCGTCCAGCAAGTCCGTAGGCAACCACAAGTGGCGGCGACATGAGAAAATTGGCTTTTATTTCTGGATGTACACGGGCTTCAAAATTCCTATTTCCACTTAGGACACTTGCAGTCACAAGATTTTTTGCATCAATTGCCTCCTGAACGACCTTATTGAGGGGACCGCTGTTACCAATGCAGGTCGTGCATCCATAACCCACCACGTTATATCCCAACTTTTCCAAATAAGGCAATAGACCTGTGTTCCGCAGATATTCTGTTACAACTCGTGACCCTGGTGCTAAACTTGTTTTAACATAGTCGGGTACTCGCAAGCCTTTCTCAACTGCCTTCTTAGCAAGTAGTCCCGCACCAATCATCACAGATGGATTACTTGTATTTGTGCAACTTGTAATCGCTGAAATGACGACAGACCCGTGGGTAATATCACCACCGTTTTCGTCTACCGTTACACCAAAACCATCTTCTGCCACAGGACGCGTAAGGAGTTCATTGAAAGTCTCTTTGACATCCGATAAAGCAATCCGGTCTTGAGGACGTTTCGGTCCTGCGATACTTGGCTCAATATCGTTTAGATCAATTTCCAACACATCAGAGTATTCAACATCTCCAAGTCTCGGAATGCCGAACAACCCTTGTGCTTTTAGATACGCTTCTACCAAGTTAACATGCACTTCATCGCGTCCAGTAAGACGGAGATAATTCATCGTTTCAGTATCAGGCGGGAAAAATCCGATCGTTGCCCCATATTCAGGACACATGTTAGAGAGGGTTGCTCTGTCAGGTAACGACAGTGCTTCTACACCCTCACCGAAAAATTCAACGAATTTACCAACAACCGCTGCCTCCCTGAGCCGTTGTGTAACAGTCAGGACAAGGTCTGTTGCAGTGACACCTTCACGGAGTTCGCCTTTCATATAAACGCCAAGTACTTCCGGAGTTAGGATATATACTGGTTGCCCCAACATCGCAGCTTCCGCTTCAATGCCACCAACACCCCAACCAACAATACCGAGTCCATTAATCATGGTCGTATGCGAATCTGTACCGACCACTGTATCAGGATAAGCAACCCCCTCTTCTGTCATCACAACTTGTGCAAGGTATTCCAAATTCACTTGGTGCACAATACCAATTGATGGGGGAATAATATTGAACTTATCAAACGCCTGTTGTCCCCATTTCAAAAATTCGTAACGTTCCTTGTTGCGTTCAAACTCTCTGCGGGTGTTAAACTGAAAAGCGTTCTCTGTCCCGTAAGCATCAACTTGAATGGAATGGTCAATTACCAAGTCAACAGGTACGAGTGGTTCAATCATTTCAGCATCCCCACCGAGTTCTGCAACGGCAGTGCGCATCGCAGCAATATCAACAACAAGTGGTACACCGGTAAAATCTTGCGCAACCACACGGGCAGGTTTGAACGGAATTTCAGCCGCTTTCGGGGAATGTGCATCCCAATTCGCTAAGTTGACAACATCCTGTTCAGTAATTTGATGTCCATCATAATTTCGTAATAACGATTCAAGTAGAATGCGAATACTAACAGGCAAGGCTCTAATTGAACCCTCACCTACTTCATCTAAAGCGGGAAGAGAATAGTAACTGCACTCAACCCCTTTGCTTTCAAGGGATTGGCGCGTGTTAAACAGATTGTGAGCGGGTTGGGGCATTTGAGAACTCCTTAAAATAAATTGGTGTTTTTCAGTTATTTTAACCTAAGTTGCTACGGACAAGATTTTAGACAAGTAGATACTGTTTTTAATCAAGAATAGTTCATTATTCACAGATATTTCGTAGCGCAAACTGTTAGTTTGCGCACTTACAAGCACAATCTAACAGATTGTGCTACATAGGTGGCAACTTAGGTTATTTTACCATAACAGGTGTTGGATTTCAATCGTTTTCAAGTATTGTTTAGAATTCGGAGGATAGAACATATAGCAATAAAAAATCCTGCTTCAGCCAGGACACATTGCGATTTGACTGAAGCAGGATTAGATAAGACTAATGTATAGGTTTAGGTAAAAAAACACAAACTGTTATGAATAACTGTCTATAATCTTAATACCTTGCTTTCAAGCTTCCCCAAATTGTTGGGAGTTTGTTAGCAGGTTCAACCGCAAGTGCTTGTGCGGTAAGAAGTTTAGCATCTCCAATTGCAGAATGGTCGCAGCCATTTCCATCACCACCATCACCCATCACAATTGTGAGTTCTTTGGCGTTTGAGGGGATATCAAATTCAACTTTGACAGCTTCAACATTTTCTCCACCATCCGTACCTTTAAGCGTCTCGGATTTGAAGGCTTGATTTCCGTCAATAGTAAATGTGAAATCACTACTACCACCATGACCACAATCACCTGGGTCTTTTTCATCGGACATGCCGACATACGCCTCAAATTTGAGGTATTTATCTCCGGATAAATCATATACAAAAGTACCAATTGCATGCGCTCCTAAACCACGTTCGAAATAAGTGCCACCGATCACAATATGGTTTCGGGTTGCAGCTCCTTCACCGATGGTAGCATTGTCAAAGTTTAAAGGTCCACCCCAACCTGTCCACGCACCTGCGTCATTACTCGGAGTAAGTCCACATGCATTTGCCTTTGGTTGGCTGCCACCAATCAAAGCAAGGTAGACAACTCCTTTACGATCATCTTCTTCAACAACTTCATCGTAATCATTTTGAACACCAGCGTCTTCTTCTGCAACTTCTTTAAGAGGTTTAGCACCATCACCGTCAAGATTTGTGCAGTCCTCTTTTGCAGCATACACACTGAACGCGATACCAACAAACAGTATCATCATAATGAAGATAAAATTCCTAATGCCTCCATTAGATGTTCTCAACATATTAACTCTTTTCATTATTAACCTCCTATATTAACTGATCTGTAAATCAAAGTTTGACGAATACAAGTTCCCTGATTAACGCTTTACGGGAGCCAAGTTTTGTCAACATGTGCTATAGTTTAAGGTTATAATCAACTTCCTTATATTCATCTCATTGAGATGGATATATAATGATGTTTGATACTTAAAATGTTAACAAATACTAATTGTTATTATGTAAAATTCATCAGTATTAACAGAGTTCTTCTGGTGAAAACAGAATGGGTATTTCATATTTGGCGTTTTCAGGACAATCCGAGGCGTGTACAAGATTACGTGTAATATTAGTTGAATAATCTCCACGAATACTCCCCGGTTCGGATTCAACAGGATCCGTCGCGCCGTTGATGATTCGTGCTAATTGAATAGCGTTCGCACCTTCAACAACAAATGCAACTATAGGTGCTGAGATCATGAATTCAATGAGCCTATCATAAAATGGTTGCCCTTTATGTATAGCGTAAAGTTCCTCCGCTTTAACGCGTGAGAATTGCAACAATTTCAGTCCAATAAGTTTAAGTCCTTTTCGTTCATAGCGGGAAATGATCTCTCCGATAAGTCCGCGTTGAATACCATCTGGTTTCACCAGAATCAGTGTCTGTTCTATTTCCATTTCAACTCCGTTTAAATAAAAAAGCAGATTCCTATGTTTTCAAATTGATGTCTGTTATTGACACCCAATTTTTTTAAGTATATGATATAACAAAATATTTGTCAACTTTTTTAAGGTAAGAATAGGCATATTTAGTTTTTGGTTTTCTGATGAATTTAACACAAACGTTTATGTGTTGTAGGTTGGGTATTACTTTGCAAACCCATAGGTGTCAACATAAGAGAATGAATCGGTTTTTACACGATTTGATGTATGATTTGTAGGGTTTTCTGTCTGTCAGAACCAAGATTTACAAGATTGCTTAGGCTATATATTATGTCATTGCATAAGTTTTTATGATTGATATGCACAGGGTAATTCTATGGTAGAGATTAGAATTAACGCTACATTCCTGAACTGTAGGAGGGAACTCCGATTCCCCGCTGTTCCTAAGTTCTGTCGCGATTCGGAGATCGCTCTACAGAATGTGAGAGGTTTTAGTATGGTTTTTGTAGCACAATCTGTTAGATTGTGCCCCATTATACGCAAACTATGGTAGAGATTAGTCTTCGTAGGTCGGAGTGAACACAGCGACCTATGACATCTTACATTCTGTAGGAGCGATCTCCGAATCGCGATGAAACTCACTGATAATCGGGAATAGGAGTTCCCTCGGACATCTCAAAATGTCCCGTTAATTCTAAAGTTCACTATAAATAAACATTTATCTATGAAGAAACTAATCCTGAAAATCCTGGTTTAGACAAGATTGATTCCCTTAAATTGACACCCACTGAATGCCAATAGGGCATTCACAGCGTTGATTTATGGGAACTGTGTAGAATATCATATCAGATATAAACCTAAAAACAATATATATCCAATACAAAATTCCACTTTTTAATTTGACACACACAAAAGAATACTATATAATTAACACATGTTTAGAATATAGATACATATCGCCTTCTACGTTTCTTGCTGCATGTGTAACAATTTGCATAAATTAGAATGATCAAAACAAACAAAAAAGGGGCAAAAAAAAAACGCTAAATTCGCGTCACTTTCCTTGTCCTGACTGGATTCAAAACGTCACAGTGACGTGCAAAAGGTCACATTTTATACACATAGAAAAGATGGTAAACGTGTACATCCGTGTTTACCGTGACACCCTATTTTCAGAAAAAAGGATACCACGCATTGTTGAACAGTCGTAACAGTGAAATCGCTCCAACAGCGGAGAGATATAATCAGAAAATAACAACTACTGGAGAATTGAATTGTTCTAAGGTAGGGTATTGAGGTAAAAATGTACGTAAAACTGGATGAAATAAAACTGAAAACCGGGGAAAGCATGGAAGTTGGTATGCTTAGTGTGCCTGATGAATCGTATGCGGAAGAGATAAAGAAATTTCTCGGACATAAACCAGGTAACTTCAAGTGGCATATTGAACGGTGCGTTACAGAAACATTAGATGAATTGGAAACCCGTTTCTATGTTGGAAAAATTGAGGGACAGATAATCACAAACATCATGACGGTTGAACATGAAGGTATCGGTATTTTAGGACATGTCTTTACATTGCCGGATCAGCGTAGAAAAGGTGCGTGTAAAGGGACAATGGAATATCAGATGGATGATTTTAGACAAAGAAACGGACGCGCACTTTACCTTGGAACAGGCTACGACGGGCACCCATATCATATCTACCACAATTTCGGATTTGAAAGTGTTATACCAGAATCGGGGTTTATGAAGTATTATGAAAATAACGATTTTGAGGAAACCTACTTCGCACCCACCACCGCATACACAAAACCTGTAGAATGGCACGATTGGCCAAAGTTGACAGCGTTATCTGGCATCGTTGGATCAGACACGTTACGCAGCCTGATATGGAATGTATATGGACCCACGAATTTTGAAGGAGGGTTTCTGACTTTTAAACACTCTTTGGAAACGGACGATGTTTTTGATGATGCCAAACTGTTGGTTACCGAGGACAGTACAATTGTGGGTTGGGCAACGGTATGTAGAGATAGTCGGTGGCGAGATAATATAGCACTCCTTGATCTCTTTTTTCATCCTAACTTTATAGATTCTGTTCCCGAGTTACTTGAATCCTTGAAGTTTCCTGAGTTGAAAGTTCAGTGTTACGTTGATAGCAGCGCAGAGCAGAAAGGGCGGATATTAGAAACGGCAGGATTTGCCTGTGAAGGGAGGTTTAAAAATCATTTTTCGCATCTTGGACAGCATTATGATGTGTTAGTGTTTGGACGGGAGACATAACCCTACTTCAGTACAACTATCTTACCCACTTTTTGTGCACGATCATCACCTTTAGTGGCAGTAAATTTATAGATATAAACACCATTAGCAAGAGGATCACCGTCGGCATCTAAACCATCAAAGTGGTATTCGTTGTAAGAAATTGACGCATCAAGCGTATCAATAGTCGTAATAAGCTTACCGGTGAGGGTATAAATCTTGAGACTCACTTTATCTGCCCCTCCCGTGAGATAGTAGGCAAAGTCCGTCCCCTTTCCAGCACCTTGTCCAGGACGGAATGGATTAGGAAAGTTAGCAATGTTTTTTATCTCAAATCCACCAGCGACTTTTGCTGTTAACGTCGAATCCTCCACATTTCCGTTAGCATCTTGTGCCTGTAATCTAATTCTGTATTCACCGGCTTCCAATGCATCTGTAGGAGAATAAGTTATAAGAATAATGTTGCTACTGGCTGGAGAAGCGGATATTGTATACTCATCTTGTGGAACATGATTGCCATTCTTAGTAAGAATGATGCTTTCTGGGCGGGGGTCAATACCGTTTGCATCCTCTATTTTTCCTGTGATAATAGGTGTTTCGGAAATATAATCACCATCAATGAACCCTTGATCTTCAACATTTACTTCCACGGAGGGCGGTTGAGAATCAGTATGAGACAGTAAAGCGAATGTCCCCGGCAGTTTAACCTCGGCTGAGATAGTCTCACCGTCATCTATCTGCTTCCCAATCCGAATCCAGTTTCCTGTTTCATCATCCAACATATAGATATATAGGTCATCACTTACGCTTTTCACAAACGTCGCTGTTCCAATCAATTCCGTTGGTTTGCTGAATTCGAGACGGTAGGCGGTAGGATAGCCATCTTCGTCACCTATAGGAACATGATCAATATCAGGTTGATTATTTATCGTCAACGGTTCCGTTTCAAATGTCATCGCATTTTGTGTATTGAGACTTCTCGGTGGAATCGTAATACGAAACATACCATCCAAACTCTCTATCGGCTTGTCAATATTTTCGGTTGAGATGAAAACACGGTTATTTACAAAGACCCGTGATGCGCTGTTATTACTCTCTCTCCGTTCAGGAATAATTCCTTCCGGTTGTCGTTCTGTAGGCATATCCGCAAATACCGTGACAAGATATGTACCGGGTTCAGGTTGCCACGGCACACTGGCTACAACATACCCTTGTGGTGGAATCTCTGGAAGTATTCGGACTTCTCCGATAGGTGTTGCATTCTGAAGCATCTCCAGCGTTACCTCTTGTGTTTCCGAGTCATCAGTTGCTGGCATTTGGAAAAAGCGAACAGGTATATTTTTAGCATTGATGGCACCAAGATTTTTGATATGCGCAGAAAGGTGGTAAGGGGCATCCGTTTCCCAACTTATAGTGTTTTCTATAACAGTGAGGTCTGCTGCTTCTCCCACTGTATAGGTAACAACCTCTGTTTGAAGTATACGTCCCTCCTTAGTCTTGACGAGTAAGTAATAATCGATCAATTCGCCAGATGAATGTGCGGGAATAGGTTGTTCAGTTCTATAGGTTGTTCCTTCGTGTAGCACCAACGGTAATGGGTCAGCCTCATCGCGCCGAGATTCTATTAGATACGGACTCCAATATAACGTTATGTCTTCAATCGAACTTACATTGACTACATCAACATAAACATGGACAGGTTGATCGGGGAGAACAGGAAATGGTTCAAGTCGGACATTATTTATATACTGATTTAACGTCGTATAAGCCGTGTATCCTATTGCATCTTCTTCAGCATTCCAAGCATAAGTCCTAAGATTCCAAGATTCGAAAGCACTGTTATATGGAATTTGAAATTGTGCTTTGAACTGTCCGTTCATTACTGGCACAGTTTCCACGCGTGGCGTAACATCCATTCTACGAGGATCTGTCAAGGACGAATCAAAAGTTGCCCGATTCCTCTTACCTTCTCTATCTGTTGGATTTGGCAGAACTGTTATCTCTACATCTCCACTAAAATTTGGGTTGGGTATTGTGCCAGAAACAGATAATAAAGTGCCTGCATCGAAAACATCCCTATGTAAAACTTTATCTGTTTCCACCTGCAGCTGCATCTGTGTATGTGGTAATCTTAATCGTGTCGCAGGATCACCGAAAAGGGTAAACACTTCTGCCAGATCAAGGTACCCTGGCAGATTGAATAAAAACTGCATCTTTGCCTCTGCAAGTATAGCACCAAGATGCGGTGTTTTATCACTAAAAATCACCTTGAATATCTCTTTATTGAGAACATGATCTTCCCATAATAACCCTACACTTGTACCACCGATAACTCCGATTGCACCACCACTTTCAGAACGGAGAAATTCTTCTGCAAGACAACCTGTTTTGCTGTCAAATTCACCGGTAAAACAGGTCATACTAATTACAAAAGGTAGTTGTGAGATGTTGATTAAGTTCTTGTGTGGATCCTCTAAGTCCATCATACGGCTGGATGCCCATCTACCACCAGCACCATGACCAACGTAATTAACAATACTCGCACCATCGTTGAACCCATCAATCACTTGACGTCCGACGGGAGTTGTACCTTCACCTAAGGGCAATTCATCATCAACTGTAGTAGGTGCGTAGATTAATTTAGTTTCGTATTTTTCAGTAAGTCTACTCTCTTCAACAAGTATATCAGTTTGTGCATGAAAATCCTCTGTTGAACCTGCAAGCATTAATATACGCTTATGCCAAGGACCTACTTTATCTATACTTTCATAGTTTATAGCACGTTCAACGAATATTCGCGCATCAACACTATTTGTAACAGGCACCCTTCCAATAAGCATGTCTGGGAAAGAGTCGTCACCACGAAAGGTGACAAACTGGTGGTCACTTGAAGAAGAACCGTACCCAGGGATTTGCACCTGAATCGTAGGTACGAAACTGGTCTTATCTATTGGACTTGCGTCCCCGACTAACAACACGTAAGTAGGAGCAGGTGGTTGCCAGTTTTCGTAAGCATACTTAAGAAAATCTCGGATCGCATAGGGATTGATAATTCCGTAGTTGAATTCATCATATATATTTTGGACATCCACCACAATTGTCCGCAACCCTTGTCTACTACGGAAGTTAGCAAGTAACTCCACATCTCGCATGAATTCTGAATCTGTAATGATGATATAATCCGCGCCGTTGTGTTGACCGCGTAAATCAGAGGGTGTATCCTTGATGATTTTTTGAGGCTTTCGGTATTTGCCGCGAGTCAGTGCAATATACTGGATAGATGTGTCAAGGTTAAGCGATTCACCAAGATGGTACTGTGGCACGCCTCCAATCCGTGTGGATTGAAAAACGACTTCGTAAATCCCCGGATTATCCCCATCTTCTTTTGGAGCTAAGCCGACATAACGTGTGCCATCAACGCCATATATTTCTATATTAGGATCGGTAAAGTTTTTGAGGGTAACCCTAAAATTTGGATTTATTTCACCGGTCACATCATCAGGCAGTAAGGTAATTGAAAAAGGTAATATATTTGAGTTAGCCTCGAATGTTCGCCAATAATCAATTTCAAACCAGTTCATCAGGACCAGATCCAACACATGGTCTTCAGGACTAACAGCACTCAATATATTTCTACCATTTTTGAGTGCTGATTGTGAAATTTCTTGGTTCACAAACTGATATTCCGTATCTCCAGTCCACCGAGGTCTTCCAAGGACGATGTCCTTATTCAACCACATTTCTGTAAAATGTGAACCTTCTGATCTGCCGTGTAATGCGACGCGCATTGTGGCTTTTTGACCAGTTCCAGCCACACCAGTGATCGTAAACGAAAAGTCGCTTATTTCTGTTGCACTTGTCTGTACCCAAAACCAACTGTCATCTGGTAAATCAGGTAAGGCACTGATACCGAAATCACGTTCAAGGATGCCGTCCCCAAACACATCAAACTCACTCCCTGTTTCCAAACCAAAGTTTTTAAATCGACGAAACTGATTATCCCTTTCAACATGAACACGGGTTAGAAAATTCCTTGGTTGATAAAGAGTTGACCCATCTGTTGGAAAACCTGATGTATCAAAAGTTGGTTCAGGTATTTCTGTTGAAATTAATGTCGTTTCCATTCTGAGTCCAGGTCCAGCATTCCATGATAGCCAATACACATTCTGATCGGTATACGGGTCAAAATATGTTTTTTCACCACTATGACGTTGTGCATAAAAGATAATTTCCCCATCTACATCAAATCCAGAAGTGTCATCTATTGTCTGTCCGTTACCCGCGTTCCGGACATAAATCGGTATCTGCTTTTCTTTATTTGATAGTGCCAGTGTAGACGGTCTGATGGTTGTTATATCAACACCAGCTGCTGCTAAATCACTTGCAGTTATGCGGTACATCCCTGAATTAAGGATATAGATTCTGTATCGTGGAGTAGTGATGGCAGGGGCACTCGGCACAGAGAAAGGTGAGATTTCTCCGACTGTTCCATCTCTGGAAGAATCTCCTCTTGGAATAGCGTTAAGACTGGAAGCACGCCACTGTTTAGCGGTTTGTGGATTGATTAGTAGGTTTCCAAACATCTCTTCATATACAGAAGATTCTGATTGAGAAAATCCCGGAACAGCAGATGGTGCGTTACGTAACCCGCTGAATTGCACCTCAACTACAAGCTGATGGTAGAGTTTGACAACACCGCTCACAGGGTTATATTGAACAGGATACAGTTGAATAGGAAGCACACGGTTCTCTCTAATCCATCCCGTTTCTCCTATCTTAGCAAGATTCTGTGGAAAAAAGCGATTGGTTGTATAAACTGAATTAGTCCTTGATTCTGATGTCAACACCGTTCCATCAGGATAGTGTTGCCCTAAAATCACCCTTTTATCTCCAAGGGTGTGTTGTAGTTTATACGTGCTAAAGTCGCTGCTCTCAACGATGCGCACCGTAAAACTTACGTCGGGTGGAACCCCTAACAAAGCAGTTTGTATTGGTAAGCGGGGAAAGTCTGATCCACTCGTGAAACGGCAACCGCGGAACGAAAGAGTCTGGAAATGTTTTCCATTACGTTCAAGTGTATTGATCTCAAAAACTGATTTCGGAATAGTGAGTTGTAACAGGATCCCTTGTTGGGTAGCACTTATCAACTCAATTTTACCACTGCTGGGTGTTATTTCACTGATAGGCATTGCTTCTGATGAAATAACAGCAGAGAATGACAATATTAGTACAAAGAGCAAAAAGACTGTTAATAAAGTAATGTGTTTCATATTGAAAGTCATAATAAAAAGGGAACTTGAAGAACTGGAATTATATTACTTATTTTTAGTCAGATGATATACCTCAATTTCTCGAATTTGAGCAATTGAAGGTCGTATCACCCTATAATGTGGAAGGTATTGGTCCCCAAAAGATGTGCGTTGGTCAACTACTTTGTCTCCCGGTTCTTTTTTAAGTTTATTCACAACAATATCGTCTACAGTCCTCGTCACAGTTATCCGGATCATCTGTGTGTGAAAGTTCAATCTGTCAAAGACGAACATAGATTGCGCACGTTTGCCATCAAGTTCACGCCGCTGAATTACGGAGTCGAAGGTCTCCCATACATCGGTTTCAGGATTTAGATAATCCATCTTAAATCGAAATAAGTTACCGTTGTGTACGATGATTTTGCGTACCGGTTGGACATCAGAAAATCTAATGATAAAGTGACGTTCATTTGTTGCAGGAAGAGTTGCTATAGTCTCAAGGTTACCATCGTTCAAACCAGGATGGTTTGCTTCTGTACCGTAATTGACACTTGCAATATTCTCGCTATACTGCGTTGATAATACCTGAGCCAACCTACAGCCACCGATACTTAGACAGATAAAAAGTATACAGATACTTGTAAAATACCTCATTCCGTTTCCTCCAGAAATTCCACATCAAAATGGTCAACAATACCCATAATGAGCTCACGGATAGGTGCGTTCTCTATGCCAAACACCTCTTGTGCAACACCAGGACCTGCACCTACAATTACCGTATCACCTTCACCTGCCCCAACATAATCAACTGCAATCGTTGGCGTACGAACAAGTTCTGATCGGACACTTAATGGTTGAACAAGCAATAATGTTCTATTTTCATACGCTGGATGTTTAAGAACTGAAACGACTTTACCAATAACTTTCGCTAAGTACATAAAAACCTTATTCTAAATGTGTCAGGGTTTCATTTTACCCGATTTTTCAAGCAAAGAGACAGAATCGACAAGACCAACGATCGCTACATCCACTGGCATCCGCCTACCTGGCACCACACCTACAGCATCACCCCCAGTGACCATGTAGACCATTTCGCCTACCCCCGCATCCTGTAAGGTATCAACTGCGACCAGAGGTTCAGAAATTGGGGTATGTGTTTCATCCAAGGGTTGCACAATAAGAAGTCGCGTGCCTTCCAAACTCGGATCCTTTCGTGTCGCTACAACGGTTCCAATAACTTTTCCTATATCCATTAGTATTATCTCAATTTCATTTAATTCATAAAATCTGAAAACTATTATTTAATATTGTATTCATTTAACTTAGTGTGAAGAGTATTTCGATTGATCCCCAAAATCTCTGATGCTTTGCTGCGGTTACCCTCTGTGTGTTTGAGGACAATTTCAAAGAGAGGCTTTTCAAAAATAGAACGAATCTCAGCATATAATTGTCCAGCATCCGTTCCTGATTCCAGATATTCTGCGACCTGCCCTTGAAGAAGCGTGTATACCTGTTGATCTAAGTTTTGGTTATCTATCGTGTTATCCGAAAAAGGTCTGTCGAAAATCTCTGAAAAATGTTCTGTGAGTAACATTTGTCCAGCACACATCACAAGAGCACGTTTAATCGCGTTCTCAAGTTCACGTACATTTCCGGGCCACTCATACTCAGTCAGTTTTTGTATCGTATCAGAAGAAATTCCTATTTTAGGCAGCTGATATTCTTGAGCAAATTGACTTGTAAATAGGTCAATTAGTACTGGAATATCCTCTTTACGTTCCTTGAGAGGTGGTAGCGAAATCGGGATGACATTCAAACGGTAGTAGAGATCATCTCGAAATGTTTTTTGAGCAATTGCCGTATCAAGTTGTCGGTTTGTTGCAGCAATAATCCTTACATTCACAGGATTTGTTTTATTACTACCTACCGGTTCTATTTCCCGTTCCTGAAGCACACGTAACAATTTCATCTGCACTTCAATAGGCAATTCTCCGACTTCATCAAGAAAAATAGTTCCAGTATCCGCCTGTTCAAACTTGCCCTTCCTGTCAGTATGTGCATCTGTAAACGCCCCTTTTACATGTCCAAAGAGCGTGCTTTCTATAAGGCTTGATGGTATTGCACTACAATCCACTACGACAAACGGATTGTCACTGCGCGGACTATTTTGATGAATCAAATCCGCAACCAATTCTTTTCCAGTACCACTTTCTCCCATAATGAGCACGGTTTCGTCACTAACAGCAGCACGTCCAATTATCTGATATACAATCTGCATTGCAGGACATTGTCCCACCATTCTAACCTGTCCATCGATGGATTGAGCAGTTTGTGCAACACCAATTTCTGTTTCCTCTTTTGTAATGCTTGCAGCAGATGCTGCACGACCTACCAGATCAAGCAATTCAGTCCGGTCAACAGGTTTCGTCAAGTAACTATATGCCTGACGTTTTGCCGCTTCAATCGCAGTTTGTGTTGTTCCGTGTCCTGTGATGATAATAATTGCTGATGATGGATTCAGTTCTTGGATAGATTCTATGAGTTCCAATCCATCCGCATCACCTAAGAAGATATCAAGCAAAATAACATCAAATTCATTGTGCTGAACGCAATCAATAGTCTCTTTCCCATTTCGTGCTTTGACTGTGTCATATCCCGCCTTATTAAGGGCAGCACCTAAAACC
Organism: Candidatus Poribacteria bacterium; assembly: GCA_026710795.1. Taxonomy (GTDB): domain Bacteria; phylum Poribacteria; class WGA-4E; order WGA-4E; family WGA-3G; genus MSPOR6. Next base: position 12,535 of record JAPOQK010000007.1, on the reverse strand, counting down.
GAACGTAGACTGTGATCATCATCGGCAATTAAGACTGAATAGGACATATTTTTTGCTTACCTTTTGGTTAATTATCATTGACATATATTGCTGCGAGCGTCGAAACTAAATCGCGCTGGGAAGCGATATAGTAAAAGCGGTACCAGTTGATAGATTAGTATCAACTTCTACACTGCCCTCATGTAATGCCAAGATTTTTTGACTAATGTAAAGTCCAAGACCTGTCCCCTTCTGTTTTGTTGTGTAGAAAGCATCAAAGAGATGTGACAACTCGTTTGGAGCAATACCGGGACCTGTGTCTTGTATACGAATGTTCACGGATCCTGATTCTTTTTCTGTATATGTCTTTATAGTTAACGTTCCACCTGTTTCCATCGCTTCAATCGCGTTAGAAAATAGGTTGAAAACAACTTGTGTTATACCATCAGGATTGATGTTCACAGATGGACACTCAGTGTAATCTCGGATGACATCAATATTATGTCTATCTAATTCCGGTTGATATGTGGCAAGACAGTTATCAAGTAATTTTTCAATTTTGCAGAGTTCTGAATCCGCTATTGCCGGTTTGCCGAAGGCGAGTAACTGCTCAATAGATCGGTTAAGCCGATCTACTTCTTTGATTATAATTGTGGTATACTCGTCAATTTCTGCTTGTTCATCTTTGGGCAGTGGTGCGAATCGGTCTGTAGGTTCACTGAGAAGTTGCGTTGCCAATCGGATGCTACCGAGTGGATTTCGGACTTCGTGTGCAATTGTCGTCACTAATTTACCGAGTGCTGCCAAACGTTCTGATTGAACCAATGCGTCAATTGTCTGCTTAATTCTAACACGTTGTGCGATGATTGACGCAATGATTGTTAACACCTGTTCGTCTTCAGCAGCGGAAAGTTCATCCTTTGCCTTGTCAATAATCAATGTACCAATGACACGTTCCTCTACAAAGATAGGTATCACCCAAAATGCGATATTATCTTTGGATTCAACACGTTCAGGTGAAAAAAGTTTAACCGAAGGACGAGGAATACGATACTGCGGAACTCCCTTTGCTTTGCCATCTGCTAAAACTTCTTTCTCAATTTCCTCTATCTGGTGATCAGTACCCCGTTTCTGTTCTGCTGCTGTTAATCCTAATACTGCATTAACTGTTTTCACCACTTGTCCATTTTCATATAGATTTAAGGTGCCACGATAGATCCCAAGCCGTTCAGAGAGGATTTCAATAATACGATGAAAGAGTTCTTCAAGTTCGAGCGCAGCGTTTGCTGCTTGGCTTACCTCAGAAACGATAATTAAGTCGCGCACCCGTTTTTCTAAGGTCGTCTTTTCGCTGCTGACCTTATCAATCTCTTTAACACGATTCAAACGCTGGATCCGCAATTGACGAATCGTTCTAACAAAAATAGCCGCTATAATTGGATAGAGGAACGCTACCGCAAAACTCTCTATCTGTTTTGGGTGTTGCAAAGCATACACCCAATTGGCAGCTGTTGTCAATCCAATAAGTAAATTCTGGTTTCGCGCACTATCGTAAATAGCGGCTAATAACAACACACCATAGTAAAGGTGTGCAACGGTAAAATAGTACTGAGAAGCACCCGATACATATATAATAATATTGGCACATAGCACACCGAGTGCTAAAAATAGAGTCCTCATAAGAATGCCTATACGCCGCTTGAAATGATGAGTGTTCCCGAAAAACGCTTTAACTTTCGGACAATTTTAAGAAATTCTCTAACATTTTTAATCCAACGCGACCACTCTTCTCCAAATGAAATTGTGTCGCGATGAGATTGTTATGTGCAATTGCGCTACAGAACTCAATACCATAAGTCGTTTTCCCGATAATAGTATCCGACAGTTTTGGAACGGGGTAATAGGAGTTGACGAAATAGAAATGTGCGGGATTAGGGACACCTTCAAAGATTTTATGTTGCTGAACTTGCCGGACTTCGTTCCATCCAATCTGAGGCACTTTGAGACCATTGTCCACAGGATACTTTTTCACGTTTCCGGGAAGCAGCCCGAGACAGACGGTATTTTCTTCCTCACTGTGTTCAAAAAGAATTTGGATACCGATACAGATGCCTAACATCGGTTTGCCAGACTCGTAAAATTTGATGAGAACACCGTCAAGGGAGCCGATCTGCAGATTATCCATGGTTGCTTTTGCGGCACCGACTCCAGGGAATATCACGCGTTCTGCATCAAGAATAGTATTGACATCATCAGTAATCTCGTTCTCATAACCGAGGTGATCTAAAGCACGCGCAACACTTGTAAGGTTACCTGCTTTGTAGTCTATAATTGCAATCATTTATGTATAGAGTGTATTTCTTCTTCAATAAATTTGGTATCTATCAAGAATCAAGCGTATGAAGTTGTTTACGAAGGTCCGCCATCTCAATTGCGGTCACCGCTGCTTCAGCACCTTTATTTCCGGCTTTCGTTCCTGCTCGCTCAATCGCTTGCTCAATCGTATCCGTGGTAATAATTCCATTGATAATCGGAATGCCGGTTTGCAGTGAAACTTGCGCTATACCTTTAGTACTTTCACCCGCAACGTAATCAAAGTGGGGTGTAGCACCACGAATAACTGCCCCGATACAGATAAGCGCATCATATCGTTCAATTTCAGCAAGTTGTTTCGCAATACTTGGCGTTTCAAAAGCACCGGGCACCCATACAACATCTACTTCATCTAAGTCTCCACCGTGGCGTTTAATGGCATCAAGTGCACCATCCAAAAGTTTTGTTGTGATGAAACTGTTAAACCGACTTACAATAATACCGAATTTGAGATCGGTACTATTGAGGTTACCTTCGTATATGTTTGGCATAATGATTATTTCCTAACGGGAGATTTGCTTGCGTGGTTTAGAGGAGGTGTCCAAGTTTCGTCCGCTTCGTTTGCAGATAACGTTGGTTAAACGGATTGGGTGTTGTTTGCAAAGGAATTTGTTCAACAATCTCCAAACCATAACCTGATAACCCTTTGACTTTGTGTGGATTGTTCGTCATAAGGCGCATTTTTTCCACACCTAAATCAACAAGGATCTGTGCACCGATACCGTAATCGCGTAAATCTGGTGGAAATCCGAGACGTTCGTTCGCTTCAACGGTATCCAATCCTTCATTATCTTGGAGATGATACGCGCGAATTTTGTTTTTGAGACCCATGCCTCTACCTTCTTGGCGCATATACAGTAAAACACCTCGCCCCTCTTTTTCAATGTTTTGCAGCGCAATTTGGAGTTGTTCCCCACAATCACAACGTAGTGAACCAAATACATCTCCTGTCAAGCACTGCGAATGCACACGTACTAATAGAGGACCACCATTGGCAATTTGCCCTTTGGTTAACGCAACATGGGTATCAGTAGGTTCATCTGATGTCGATTCCCCATCAACGTTACTTTCATAAGCGTGGAGTTTGAACTCACCATGAATGGTTGGGATGGATGCAGTTGAAACCTGCTTAATCAAGGTTTCAGTTCTTCTGCGATATGCGATAAGATCAGAGATAGTTATGATTTTGAGATTGTGATGTTGTGCGAATTCAAATAACTCAGGAACTCGCGCCATAGTGCCATCATCGTTGAGAACTTCACACAGAACACCGGCAGGATATAATCCAGCAAGCCGTGCTAAATCCACCGTTGCCTCTGTATGTCCTGCACGACGAAGTACACCACCCGGCTTTGCTTCCAATGGAAAGATATGTCCGGGTCTTACGAAATCAGATGGGACAGCGTCTTTATCAACAAATTTCTGAATGGTATAAGCGCGTTCTTGGGCAGATATCCCGGTGGTGACCTCTTTGGCATCAATTGTCACGGTAAATGCAGTTTGCATTTGGGCGGTGTTGTCAACGACCATCGGATTAAGTTGAAGTTCAACAAGCCGTTCCGTACAAGTGGGTAAACAAATCAATCCGCGCCCGTGTTTTGCCATAAAATTGATGGATTCTGCTGTCACCTTTTCCGCTGCCATGATGAGATCCCCCTCGTTTTCACGGTCAGGTTCGTCAACAACGATAATCATCTCACCAGTTTTTATAGCGGATAATGCGTCAGGAATAGTGCTAAATTTCATGATTTATGCTTCACTTCCGTTCTTTATCCGTATCCATGTTTTTGTAAGAATTCTAAATCAAGTGTCTGCGATGGTGGCATCTGGTTTTGCATGAGCGTTTCAATATAACGTGCCATCACATCCACCTCAATATTCACGATATCACCTTTATGTTTTTCCCCAAAGGTCGTAACTTCTAAGGTATGCGGAATAAGTGCGACCTCAAATTTATTATCAAACACGTTTGCAATGGTTAAACTCACACCATCAACCGCAATAGAGCCTTTATATGCAATATAAGGTTTCACTTTCGGACTTACAGTTACTTGCATCAACGAGGAAGTACCTTCCTGTTTCCATCCACTGATAACGGCGATCTCATCTATATGACCTAACACCAAATGTCCACCAAGACGATCACCCAATCGTAAGGAACGTTCCAGATTGACACGCGTCCCAACTTTACATGAACGTAAGGTAGTTCTGCGGCAAGTCTCTTCACTAATATCGGCGACGAATCCATCTTGATCAAGATCCCGTACTGTCAGACATGGACCATCAACCGCAATGCTATCACCTATTTTGATATCTTCCAACACCGTTTCTGCCTTGATTTTAGCAGTTACACCGCTGGATTTCGGATGTACTTCGGCAATTGTTCCGATTTCTTCAATTATTCCTGTGAACATTATTATCGAAATATCCCTCAATCAACAGATCACGGTCGAGTTGGGTGATTGTATATCGATCCAATTCAGGTGCGTCAGCCAAACTTGTAATCCCTTTACCACCAAATACACCTGGTGCTTCTTTCCCTCCGATAAATTTGGGTGCTACAAAACACACCACCTTATCTACAATACCAGATGCAAGCACACTTGAATTGACTCTTCCACCACCTTCTACCAATACACTTGTTATGCCGCGCGCTCCTAATGTTTCCATCAAGGTCTTAAAACAGACCTGTCCTTCATTAGCAGGTATAACTATAACTTCTGCCCCCGCTATTTTCAAAAGAGCGACATTATTGGCAAATGCTTGCGGTGTAACAGCAATAATGACATCCGCATCACTCTCTGGATTAAAGACCTTTGCTGATGTAGGTGTTCGTCCGTGTGAATCTAAAATAATACGCGTTGCGTCTTTTCCCGTTTTGTTCGGCAATCTTGTCGTTAATGCGGGATTATCGGTAAAAATGGTCCCGATCCCAACAAGAATAGCGTCTACTTCATCGCGTAACTCGTGTGCTTTTTGTCTTGATGCTTCGGATGTAATCCATCGAGATTCTCCTATAGACGTTGCGATTTTCCCATCAAGACTCATCGCCGTTTTCAATATAACAAACGGATATCTAGTTTTCATATATTTAATATAAATCTCATTAAGTTTAACTGCTTCTTCTTCACATATTCCTACGTTAACCGTTATACCTACCTCTTCTAACTGTGCAATGCCTTTCCCCGACACCATCGGATTCGGGTCATTATGTGCAACGTAAACGTGTGTTATTCCAGCCTGTATGAGTGATTCTGTGCATGGTGGTGTTCGCCCCCAATGACAACACGGCTCAAGGTTAACATAAAGTGTAGCACCTTTTGCTTCCTCTCCTGCTGTGCGCAATGCGTGAACCTCTGCGTGTGGTTCACCTGCTTTCTGATGATAACCTTCACCTACAATCTTTCCTGCATTAACAATCACCGCGCCGACAAGTGGATTCGGACTGGTGCGTCCCTTTCCCCGTTCTGCCAAATTTAACGCGTGGTTCATAAACGCTATGTGCGTCTTGTTCATTGCAATGTATCACCTACAATGCTTACATATAAGTATACCACAAATTTACTGCAATTCAAAATCATTTTTACCGATGTCAACTGCCTTCAAGCATTCAATTACTTCAGTCTGATCAACCAAATCGAACTGGTGAGTGCCGATATACATATACCGAACAATACCTTGTTTATCAATGATAAAGGTCGATGGTCTGGCAATATTGTATGCTTCAAAACTCAACCAATGATATACGCCATAACTCTTGATAACACTCCGATCTTTATCAACCAATAACGGAAACATAATTCCGTTCCGTTCAGCAAAACCTCGTAGTTCTCGGGGCCACTGTCCTGCAATCGCTAAAGGGATAGTGTTATAATTAGCGTAATCGTTAACATGTTCTTGTACTGCAGCCAACTGACGGCGGCTATTTGGTCACCAAGTGCCTCTAAAGAATGTCAAAATCACTTGTTGTTTGTCGCGATAAGACGCAAGTGACACAGTCTGTCGTCGATGTGATGGCAATGAAAATAAGGGAGCAGTATCGCCTATATTGAGAATCTTGTTTTTGCGTGGCATGGAGGTATTTTCGCAAAAAATAAGTGTTGTGTCAAGTGTGTTAATCTGAATTATGGATTCCACAGAATACACAGATTACGCGTTTGGAATAGACGACTTTTCTTGACATACCATCAAACCATGTTACAATAGATATTACAATACAAGATTTATATCAGTTATTCTAAATCCTTTTGAAGACTTCTCATACAATAATTGATGGCAGATTATTTCACCCAAAGCACTTGCTCCATTGTTGAACAAGATCACTGAATTTACGAATAATTTACCGGACCCCCAAATTTATGCAATGACTTGATTTGTATTGAAGACAATTCAGTTCTGTAAGTTGGAGTTGTGCGAAAGAAACCCAATTCGCACACTTGTATTTTCAGCATTGATCTGTTTAGACAATTCCTCTACAATCCATAATCCACGTAATTTACGGAATCCATCTCATCCGTGATACAGACAATTTTATTATACTCTAAAATTAAAAAGAACTGAGATTTCATCAGAAATGTGCCATAATAAGAGTATTGAGATTGGACAATTTTAGGGTACTAAAAGGAGTTAGCATGGGTATTGAAATACAAACTGCTCAAGATAAATGGCCTGCACTCGCTTCTATTGTATTCGTACCACGTACGGAGACCGATTATCATCAACTTACTACGCTACGGGACGAGTTAAAAACTCTCATCGGTAAAAGTGAAAATCACCCGTTGGTTTCATTAATGGAAGTAGTTGAGGCACTAATTGAGAAGTATGAATTAGAACAAGAGATGGAGGAACGTGATACTTGGCAGGATCTCTCTATGCAGATGCTTGCACGAGCATACGGTAAAGACGAACCTGAGTACACAACAGATATGCTAAAATGGGTGAACCCTAAATATGAAGGAAAGTGATGTTGCTACTGCGATTTAACCATCAAGTTTTATAGTGTATTGAACACGTTTATGTCTATTGGTTTTCCTTAGAATACTGCCAGAGAGCTTTATCCAAAGTTCGCATATCTACTTTGTTTCGGTTAGCAACATCTCTGCAAAATTCCACATAGTCCCACCAGAATGAAAATGAATAATCGTCATTTTGTTCCCCGATAGACCATAAAGCACGAAAATCATATATTGGATATTCATCTTTGTGAAATAGGTGGAGAATTGCAGAAGCAGTTGGCAATCCAACTCCATCTAAACAACTTAGAACTCGGATTCTTGCCCTCTCATTTGTAGCAGTAAATGCACAGTATGTAATATCTCTGATGTAATCTGCATCGTTATATTGAATGTATCCAGAAGTCCTTGGTGATTTCCAATATGCTATTTTTTGCAATTCATCTTTCTTAAGGTATGATCTTTTTCGAACTTTAGGTCTGAATGCCAAGAATTCAGTTTCGAGTTCAGCAATCTTTCCCCAAGGTTCATTTCGGTCAGCCCAGTATTGTATCTTGGATTCAGTAAAACGTAATTCCATATACATAACCTCCCTTAATATTGCAATTCAATAATAGTGTCGTAAAATATAGGTGTGGTAGAATATGATAACAGGTTGACAGAGTTAGTCAAGAAAAATCAACCATTTATATGTACCATAATCTATGAAATTGGCATAATCCGTAATTCTGCCAAACAAATCCATCTCAATCCTGAAAATCCTGGTTCAGACAAAGATCGCAAGACCCTTCACATCAAATCCACAAAGACCTCATTTGCCAAGAACAGTCCACGTTGGGTAAAATGAAGATGTGTCTCGTTTCGTTCTAATAACCCGTAATCCATCCACTTTTTGATAGTATCTTCAAAGGCTACTTCAAATCTCTCACCGAAACGTTGCTCATAATCTGATAAACAGATACCTTCTCGTTTACGGAGAGCAAGCATGAGAGTCTCCGCTTTTTCAGCATATCCTGTTAAGCATTCTGTCTTTGAAATCGGCTTGTTATGTTTGCTGAGTGCTTCAATATATGACGGGATACCTCGGATGTTCGTATAACGGATACCATCAACATAGCCACACGCACCAACCCCTAAACCGATATATTCTTGATTATTCCAATATACAAGACTATGTTTCACTTCTCGATTCGGTTTGGTGAAATTACAGATTTCATAGTGCGTATATCCGTGTGAAGTGAGTGTTTCAATAGTCCATTGAAACATATCTGCTTCAGTGTCATCAGAAGGGAGAACGAGTTCACCAGCTTTCCACCACTCATAAAACGGTGTTGACTCTTCCATGACGAGATTGTATGCTGAGATATGTTCAGGTTCAAGCGAAATTGTCTCCCTTAAGGTGTACTGCCATGCATCCATCGTTTGCTCCGGAAGTGCAAAAATCAGATCAATATTGATGTTGTCAAAACCTTGTTCACGTACCAAACGGTAACTGTGAAGGAATTCCTCAACGGTGTGGATTCTCCCCAATTGCAGCAACGTTTCATTCTGCATTGCTTGCAAACCGAAATTAAGTCGGTTAACCCCAGCATTTCGCATCACACAGAGCTTTTCACTATCAACAGTACCCGGATTGCATTCCACAGTGATTTCAGCATTAGGACATATCTGAAAATGTTTCTGTATGTCAGTAAATAATTGATCTAAGGCGTTAGCAGAAAGGATTGAAGGGGTGCCACCACCGATGAAGATTGTTTTTAGAGGAGCGGTTTGCGGGACGTAAAGTCCCATCTCAGTACTGAGTGCGTCTAAGTATACTTTCGCTTGTTCCTTGTGGAAAGAATCGGTATTGAAGGCACAATAGTAGCACTTCGTTGCACAAAATGGGATGTGGATGTAGAGTGAAGAAGGCATTTCAATATTTGGTGTTGGCAAATTCCAAACCGACTCGGATTGCAGAACCTTCATCAGCGTAAGAGAAAGCGTCGTTAATATCTTCAAACGGGAAGGTATCAGAGATGATTTTGTGGAACGGGTATTTATCGCGTGTGCGACTAAGAAAATCAAGTGCCCGCGGAATTACCCACGGTTCATAAACGATAACACCTCGTATAGTTTTGCTACACCGGACGATGTTGCCAGGGTCAATTTTAGTTGGAAATCCCAAGTTGATGTTGCCTATCCAGAGATAACGTCCACCCCACCGAAGCATTTCAATACCCTCTGCCAAGACACGCGGAGAACCCACAAATTCTGCAACAAGATCGGCACCGATACCACTCGTATGATCAAGGACGAAATCAACCCGTTCCTTCATTTCAAGTTCATCTACGTTGAGCGTATAATCTGCACCAAATTCTTTTGCAAGCACAAGACGTGCCAGCAGCTTATCAAGCACAATTATTTTCCCTGCTCCCATCTCCCTTGCCACCGCAGTCGCATATAGTCCAAGTCCACCTACGCCTTGGATAACTACCGTATCACCAAGCGTGATACCGATCTGATTGAGTCCATAGATAACTTCAGATAGCGCGCAATTGATCGGAGATACAAGTGTATCCTGCAGTTCATCAGGCACTTTAAAAACCCAGTGTCCCGGCTTCATATAGTAGTATTCACCGTACGCACCGTGGAAATGTGGGGGATGTTCACTGGACACACCGAGCCAATCTCGGTATCGGTTCGGACAACCCGGTTTCCCATTGAGACACACCCAACAACGTTGGCACGGCTTGAAATAGGAATAGACGATCCGATCCCCTTCAGTTAATGGTTGACCGATACTGTCAACCTGCACATTTCGTCCCATCGCTTCAATCGTTCCGATCATTTCGTGACCGAGCACTTGTGGAATACCGCTTGCGATTTTGGGACCGTGTCCTCGCCAAAAATGCAAATCAGATCCACAAATATTTGCCATTCGGATCCGCACTAACATGTCTTCGGCTGTTACAGATGGAATAGGGTATTCACGGAACTCTAACGGGGTGTGTGCTTGTGTAAAGATAGCAACCTTACCGGTTTTCATCCAATATCTCCATAAGTTTGGATTGAGTTACTTCTCTCACCTCAAACAAGCACAAATGTTAATACTCATCAAAATTGATAACCTTCCATTTACCATCAATGTTTTCAGTAGTAATAACGACATTTCGGATATGGGTTGTTGTGCCTACACGATTCTTTATTGTCAATTGATAGTTGAATAATACGTGTGTCACATTTTCAATTTCACTTGCAGTCTCTTTTCCGATTTGCTTATATTCCATTTTCGGTATTTCAGGTTTAGGATCGTTTTGAGTTCGCACCTCTTGTAGTCGTGTAATTTCTGCTTCTAATTTTTCTGTGGCAAGACCGGAGGTTAACTGGAGTGCTGCTTCTTGGTTCGCGAGTTTATAGTAATTATATATAAAATCTTCAGTGACTGCTGGAGGTGTATTCCTATTTGAACATGCGAATAACAACAGGAAGGTTAGGAGGACATATCGTGGTTTTATCTGATGATTTTTCATTTTTTGCGAATCAGTGCCACGTTGAAAATGGGACGTTCATAATCGTGTGCTGGTCTATTTACAATATCGCCTAATGCCCACAATGCTGAGGAACTGCCACCATCAAAGTTCATGGCATTTTTGATGCCGATGTCCCTAAAAAAAGAAGCCATATCATAGAGGGTCATTCCCACACTGTGACCGGGTCGTCTACCATCAACAACAATTAGAAAGAGTTTATCATCATTGAAACCCAAAGCACTTCGTGGATGTCGATCAGCACCGTTGCGGTGTCCGTAGGCATTAGCACCTCTGGCACGCGCAAAATCAATCAACTGAGGTTCAATCTCTCCGTTTCGTAATAACCGTAGATTCCCACCAATTCCTGCTTGAACTGTCTGCCATTTTTCTGGTGTGAGTGCAATCTCTAATTCACCTGTTGCAGATCTGGGAATTTTTCTAAACCATTTGTATCCTATGCGTGGCTCAATAGCGAGAACAACTCCATCAGACGGGATAATGCTGTTACCACGTGAATTAACTGCAGTTACGACAAAACGGCTTGTGTATTTCCCGGTAAGTGGAAGTGCAAGTTTCTTGAGAGTGAATTCGTAGCATCGGCGTGTTAAAGTTGTCCTTCCAAAACGGGGGGTATAAAGCACTACAGGACACAACGAATCACAGATTTGGTTGATTGCATCTATCTCAAGAGTTTCTTCACCGATGCGTAATTTTCCGTTTAGGTGTACTGCTTCCAATAGAAATTCACCATCAGGTGTAACCCCAAAACTGGTTTCACCCCACGGTGAAGGTGGAGAATAACCCCATCTATCAAGCAATTTAGGAATGCTAACAAGTTCACCGTCTTGTATGTGAAGGTTGAAAAGCATACCACCACGTCCATATCCATCACTACGAATGCCAAAGCTGCCATTAACACCTGCCAGAGACTGTATTCCTTTTTTATTAAGTCTTCTCGTAACACCCGTGACAGTTTCACGACCAATTATTTGTGAGTTTGCAAGTCCCACACCAAATCCGAGGTTACCTGCATCACGATCCATTTCTGCTACGTAAACGGCAGCATTTCCAGTCGAAAAATACCGGTAGAGATGGAATCCATCAGGCCATCGTCTCGCGTCAAGACTGTCTTTTTTTCTAACAAATTTCGGACGTGTCTCCATTGCCTGGACCATATTAGATTTGGAACGTGCCTCCTTCACATCAATCTGAGTAGATTCCTGCGGAGTATTATCTTCAAAAACACGCAATACATTTACGGCAATAATGAAAAGCAGAAGGAGACCACATATAGCAATTAGTTTTGGAAAAGGATTTCGATAATTATTTTCTGCGTGCATAGAATTACCTATAATTTATGGCAGTAGTAGCGCGCCTCGTATTCATGGGTGAGATATGGACACGATTCCTCTTGGTAGGATATGAAAGGTTTCATGCTTCCGACACTGCATATTATGTTATTTTTAATTATATCTGATATTCAACTATTTTGCAAAGGGTTTATCAAACAAAGGTGTGTAAAGCTTTTTGCCTAAAGACAGGAATGGAAACACCATGCACAAGACTTCGGACATCATATTGACTGTGAATTGTTTGTCTTGTATTTTCATTGGATTTTTCTTCCGTATAAAAAGGTTACCGTTTTGTGTCTAATTTCTGCATAACGGTAACTTTTGGTATTTTTCACTGGTTTTAGTTCCTGTCTGGGTTTATGGGTTG
>JAPOQK010000008.1 GCA_026710795.1 Candidatus Poribacteria bacterium | reverse complement strand
GGGAGGTCGCTCCTACAGAATATAAAAAGTGCAATGAAATCATACGGGTCGGAGGTCGCAAACTCGCTCCGACCTACGAGGGTATGAAATCATACATGTCGGAGGTCGCAAACTCGCTCCGACCTACGAGGGTATGATGTAATAGTTTAACGGATGGTGGTATAGGAAGTGAAATTAATCAAGTGAGTGGAACAATAGATATCCAATAGGTTTTATGGGGTTTTCGGAATTGTCTGAACCAGGATTTACCAAATCAACGGTATGAATGCCTTTTTGGCATTCCCCGGATTATAGGATTTGCAGGATAAGAAAGCGATTTTTGTGTTGTAAGTGTATATTGTCTGAATCGCAGATTGCACAGAGGACGCTGAAAACACAGAAGGAAGAGGGGAATGTCTGAACCAGGATTTACAGGATTATAGGATTTACAGGATAAGAAACGGAGTGTCTGAACCAGGATTTGAAATCAAGAAATCAACGGTATGAATGCCTATTGGCATTCCCCAAAATCAACGCCGAATACGCGTATGGTATTCGGCGGGTATGAATGCCATTTATGCATTCACCGGGTCGCTCTTACAGAATATAATATACGCATCTTATGACGTGGGTTGCAACCGAGTTACAATCTACGATAATTGAATGCTTTGGTTGAAAAGTGAAAATTAGATGAAATTCTTTGTTTAATGTGGTAAAATATAGAATCAAATGGTGGTGTAAGATCTCAATGCACTCATAACATTAAATAAGGAGAGAAAAAATGAGTTTCATCCCTGGCGGTGGGGAACTGATAATTATATTATTAATAGTGTTACTTTTGTTTGGCTCGAAAAAGTTACCTGAGTTAGCACGTGGACTTGGTAAGAGTGTTACAAACTTTAAATCTGGATTGAAGGACGAACAGCCGGAAGAGACGGAAACAACAGCACAGACAGAAAGTGAAGCACCACGGAAAGAGGACGTTGGTTAGGTTTTAGAAAAAAGATGAAAGAGAAATTACCTGATTTTCTTCAGAGTATTATAGAAGAATATCCTGATGTTTGGAAAGCGTATCAGGGTTTGGGTGAGGCGTGTGGTACTGCTGGACCTCTTGACTCAAAAACTGTGCGTCTTACAAAACTTGCGCTTGCTATTGGTGCGAAGTCTGAAGGTGCTGTGCATTCGCATACGCGTCGTGCGCTGCGTGAGGGTATTTCCCGTGAGGAGATACAGCAGGTTGCGCTGCTTGCGGTTACGTCCATCGGTTGGTCGTCAAGTATGGCAGCGTTGTCTTGGATTCAGGATGTTGTTGATAAACAGGTGCAGTCAGATTGAGAACGTACGCATGGGAGTGGATCAAAAACGTCACGGTTATAAACTTACTAAATACGAGTGTTGGGTTTTAATTCTCATTGTTGTATTGTTGCTAACCCCTGTTGTTAGTAGTGCATCTGAGACAGGATCAGAAATTCAACAAGGTGTAGAATACGTTAAACTCAAGCTTTATGCGAAAGCGGCAGATACCTTTAGATCAATTCTGTCGCGAAATCCCACCGATATTAATGTCCTCTTTCAGTTGGCGAATGTGTATAAATTGCAAGATGAGTTAAAATTAGCCGTAGAAACTGCCGAAGACATATTCAGAATTGCATCCTCTCAAAACATATCTACAGACAAGCGTTTATTTGGATTTACCTACCTTCTACTTTCAGAAATCTACTGCAAACAGAGCCAATTAGATATTGCTGAGGGACATGCGATTGAAGCGGTTGAGAGATGTTCTACGGTTGCGGATACACATTACCGTCTGGGATATATTTACACCCATCAGGCGAAGTTTGACAAGGCACTTGGAGCGTTTCAGCGGACATTGGAACTGAAACCGAATTTTGCTGAAGTGTATGAATGGTTGGGATTAATTGCGCTTATGCAGCACAAACCAGAGGAGGCGGTATCTCACTATAAGACTGCCATTCAACATAAGCCGTATATTCAGAGTGCTTACTATAACCTTGCTAAGGCGTATCGACTCCTTGGGGATATGGAATCAGCGGCGGAACAGTTGAAACTTTTCCGTCAGATGAAATCATATTACGATATGACTTATGCGATTGAAGGCACTTTGGCAGAGGACCCGACGAATGTTGCACTTTGGTTAAAATTGGCGGAAATCCATGTTGCCCATAAGCATATTTCAGCGGCGATTTCTACCTATCAAGCATTGCTTCGGTTGAATCCTACTTCTGTGACAGGATATGATAAACTGGGTAGATTGTATATGGATATTAATTTACCTCAGCGAGCAATTCCGCTTTTCAATAAGGTGCTGGAATTGAATCCTAATGCAGTTGAAGCACATGTGAGATTAGGGTGGATTTATAGTGTTCAGAAAGTGTATGATAAGGCAGAGTTGCATCTACAGAAGGCGATTCAGAAAATGCCGAAGTTGACCTTGGCGTATCACGGGTTGGCAGAGATTTATGCGCAACAGGGACAGATTGAAAGAGCGATTGAAGTTTATCAACACATTCTAAAGATAGAACCTAACGATAAAGACGCTTGGGATGGTATGAATAAGTTAGAGCGTTTGAAGAAGTGAGCACAACCGAAGTATAAAGTTTTTTGTAATATCATGCGAAAGATAGACCTGAATAGACCTGAATATCTCCATCTCTATTTCCTTCCAATTCTCGTCCTGAATATTTTATTGTTTCAATATAGTACGGTTGCTACAGCGGATCAGATTTTCGTTGATGTTACTGAGTCTGCTGGTGTGAAGTTTGTGCATACCGATGGCAGAAGTGGTCTAAGGTTATTCAATGAATTTCTTGGATCTGGTGGTGGTTTTTTCGATTATGATGGTGATGGTGATCTTGACATCTATCTGATAAACGGTGCTATTCAGATAGAGGATTCTAATGGAAAAACGCCACATAATGTTCTTTACCGAAACAACGGTGATGGGAGTTTCACAGATGTCACTGAGTCTGCAGGTGTAGGCAGTGAATCGTACGGTGTCGGTGCTACCGTTGGTGATTATGACAACGATGGTGATCTTGATCTCTATGTTACGAACTTTGGTGAAGATCAACTTTATGAAAATAACGGCAATGGTACTTTTACCGATGTAACCAAATTGGCGGGTGTTGGTAATTTACAGTGGGGAACAAGTTGTGTTTTCGGGGATGTAGATAACGATGGAGATTTGGATTTGTATGTTGCGAATTATGCTGCTTATGACCCGAAAGAGGATACACGGTGTGAGGAGCGCGGTGTTCATGTATATTGTGGTCCGCATGCCTATCCCGCAGTGCATGATACTTTTTTTAAAAATAACGGAGATGGCACGTTCAGTGATGTTTCTGCCTTGTATCGTCCGCCGGACATGCTTCCGATGCATGGGTTAGGAGTAACGTTTGGTGATTATGATGGTGATGGTGATTCGGATATATATGTTGCGAATGACCAAGATCCGAATTTTCTATTTCAAAACGAAGGAAAAGGTAAATTTTTAGAGGTTGCATTAATTTCTGGTGTTTGCTACAATGATATGGGTAAAGAAGAAGCTGGTATGGGAACCGACTTTGGTGACTATAACAATGATGGTAAGTTGGACATTACTGTTAGCAACTACCAGACGGAAACGAATACGCTTTACCACAATCACGACAGTAGTTTTTTCGTGGATAATACGATACCGTCGGGGATAGCAGAGATTACACACGGCTATCTTGGTTGGGGTATCAAGTTTTTTGATTATGATAACGACGGGTATCAAGATGTCTTTGTTGCGAATGGACACTTGATGGATAATATCTCTGTGCTTGAGAAGCATGTGTCGTATCCGCAGCGGAATTTGTTGTTTCGGAATTTGGGAGATGGCACATTTGCTAATGTGATGCCTGAGACAGGTGGATTGGCTTTGAATAAGGTTAGTCGTGGTGCTGCTATCGGTGATTACGACAATGATGGTGACCTTGATATTTTGGTTACTAACTGCAATCAAAGTGCTGATTTGCTTCAAAATGCTGTTGGAAACCGGAACAATTGGGTTCAAATTCGTGTTGTTGGAGAGAAGAGTAACCGTTCAGGTATTGGTGCGAGAATAAAGGTTGTGACTGGTGAGCATGTTCAATATCGTGAAGTGCAGAGCGGTGGGAGTTATCTGTCGTTCCATGATTTGCGTGCACATTTTGGAGTTGGAAAGGCGGAACAGATTGATTCGCTTGAGATACGGTGGCCTTCTGGACAAATTGATAGTGGCACAAACCTTTCTGTGAATCAGAGGTATTTAGTAATTGAGGGAAGTGAAATAGTATCAATTGAGCGATCTAATATAGAATAACTCAAGTTGCTATCTCCAAGATTTTAGACGGTCTAACACCGTTGTTAATTTCGCAAGTATTTGTAGCGCAAACTGTCAGTTTTTGCATCCATAGGCACAATCTAACAGATTGTGCTACATAGGTAGTAACTTAGGTTACAACAATAGTCTGTGGCGTGCAAATAGAATAACTCAAGTTGCTATCTCCAAGATTTTAGACGGTCTAACACCGTTACTAATTTCGCAAGTATTTGTAGCACAAACTGTCAGTTTTTGCATCCATAGGCACAATCTAACAGATTGTGTTACATAGGTAGTAACTTAGGTTAGAACAATAGTCTGTGGCGTGCAAAATGTATGGAGTGACAATGAAATATATACTTATTCTATCAATTCTCGTGACGTTCAGCATATCTCTTGTCTACGCAGTGGAAGAACCTGAGGAATCGCTAATACTTTATATGTCGTTTGATACGATTGATGGTAAAGAGACGATTGACCATTCGTTGTATGGAAATAATGGTGAGATGATAAATGGTCCGAAACATGTTAAGGGTAAGTTCGGTAAAGCACTTGAATTTAATGGGGTTGACAGTTATGTTCAAATCCCGCACCATGAGATTCTTTCTGTTGATAAAAGCGTGACGGTGATGGCGTGGATTAATCCTGAGAGAATTACTGGACCTGATAATGGGCAGTGGCAAGGTATCTTAGCAAAAGGTAACAACCCGCGTTCGTATAGTTGGTGGACTGAGAGGAACAGTAAATGTATGCATTTCAGTGTGGGTCCACCGAATGGCGGTGGTAGTGTATGCCAAGGTGAAATCCAGTTAAACGAGTGGCAGCATGTAGTTGCGCAGATAGATGAAGGGACTCACCGTTATTGGATAAATGGTGTGCAGGTTGGTGAGGTAGGTAACAAACCGGACCCGCCTGGTGCTGTTGATACATCACCTGTGGTGATAGGGACTGCTGGCGGAGGAAATATCCGTTATTTTCTTGGTATGATTGACGAAGTTCGCATCTGGAATCGAGCTCTTTCTGAAGAAGAGGTTAACGAACAGATGGAGAAAGGTCATTTTGAGTTTTTTGCTGTTGACGCAATAGAGAAATTGCCTATAATATGGGGAAATCTGAAGGCGCGACGGTGAGAATTGGACGGTCAATTTTGACTTGTCCTGAAAAAGGTTTCTGCAGTATTTATAGAGATATGTCTGTAGAAACTTAAAAATATGATAGTATATAGTAAAGGAGATAAAATATGAAACATTTATGTATAATGATAGTTCTGATGATGCTTGTGGTTTCTTTGGCTCAGGCGTTGAATGAACCAGAAGATTCAATGATTCTTTATATGTCTTTTGATACGGTTGATGGAAAAAATACCATTGATCATTCCAAGTATGGAAACAATGGTGAAATGGCAGGTGATCCCCAACATGTTAACGGTAAGTTCGGTAAAGCCTTAGAATTTAACGGAACGACAGATTGGATTGTAGTCCCGCATGATGACACTCTTACAGTTGATAAGGATGTTACTGTCATGGCATGGATTAATCCTGAGAGGATTGCGGGACCAGGTGGTGCTCAGTGGCAAGGTATCTTGGCAAAGGGCAACAACCCACGTTCCTACAGTTTCTATACTGAAACAGGAAAAGGGTGTCTACACCTTAGTGTTGGAGGTGCAGGAAGTGCTTGTGATGGAAAGGTTGTTGAGAACGAATGGCAACATGTCGCAGCACAAGTTGAAGGTAATACGCACCGATATTGGATTAATGGTGAGAATGTGGGTGAATATGGTGGCAAAAACCCTCCACCCGGTAAAGGTGATGCAGCGACCGTGTTTATTGGTAAGACACATGAAGGGAGTCGTGAATTTCTGGGGTTAATTGATGAGGTGCGTATCTGGAATCGTGCCCTTACAGAAGATGAAGTCAACGAACAGATGAATAAAGGGTATGATGAGCTTTTCCCAGTTGACCCGCGCAATAAAGTAGCAACTACGTGGGGAGCGATAAAAAGTCGAAAGCAGTAATAAGAAATTAAATTGTGATGTGAATTATCATATTAATTTTACAATATAACTTCAAGCTTGCTTGAAGTAAAAATAAAATTGGAGGAAAACTGAACAATGAGATCATTGTTTGTAATGTTTATTCTTGTTGCGTTTGTAGTATCTTTTGCTCATGCAGCAGTAGATTTGGAAGATTCGCTTATTCTCTATTTCTCTTTTGATGAAATAAATGGTAGCACTGCAAGTGACCACTCTCAATATGGGAATGATGGCGAGATTATGGGTGATCCGCAGTTAGTTGATGGCAGGTTCGGGAATGCCCTGAAATTTAACGGTGAAAGTGATTGGATTGAAGTGCCACATGACCCGATTCTGACTGTTGAAAATGCTGTTACCGTGATGGCATGGATTAATGCTGAAAGGCACATGGGACCGAATGAACAACGTTGGCAGGGGATCCTTGCTAAAGGTAATAGTCCGCGTTCTTACAGTTTCTATACTGAATCACCGAGTAACTGTTTGCACTTGAGTGCTGGTGGTGGTAGTACCTGTGCGACAGAGATTCCACTCAATGAGTGGGTGCATGTTGTTGGACAAGTTGATAATGATACCCACAGATATTGGCTAAATGGTGAAAACATTGGTGAATTTGGTGGCAAAGGTGCTTTACCGGGACTCGCAGACACCTCAGTAGTTTATATTGCATCTACAGGTGAAGGTGCGAATAGAAGGTTTCTTGGAATGATTGATGAGGTTCGTATCTGGAACCGTGCTCTGAGTGAAGAGGAAGTTCAAGCAGAGATGGGTCTCGGATTTGAGCGTGGTACTGCTGTTGATCCGCTTGATAAGTTAGCGACGACGTGGGGCACCATAAAATCCAAAAAGTAATGAATATCTGTTGTTATTCAAGTATTTCTTGTAGGTGAACTCTGTTGGGTTCACCTACATCCTTTCAGAAGGAGATAAATATACGTGAAAGGTAAATTTATAGCGTCCTCAAAAGTAGAGAGAGACCATTTAGATTGGGGAACAATCGGATGGTTAAGTCGTCCCGAAACGACAGGTGCGGAAGACATTGTTGCAATGGAAGTCAGTTTGTCTCCAGGGTACGGACATGATTTTCATAAACACCCAGAACAGGAAGAGGTGATTTACGTTATAGAGGGTAGCGTGGAACAGTGGCTTGAAGATAAGAAACAGATTTTGAACGCGGGTGATTCTGTATTCATTGCTGCTGATGTTGTGCATGCTTCCTTTAATGTTTCGTCTGAACCTGCGAAGTTATTTGTTACCCTGAGTCCGAGCAAAGGTGAAGAAGGTTACCAACTCATTGATGTATTTGATGAGGCACCGTGGAACACGCTCCGCTCATAATTGGTCTGCTAAGTTAGCATATCACATACCATATCATTTTCTCTTGTTATCCTGTCCCTAAAAAGATATAATTTACCAGACCTTGGAGTTGGTAAAAATGCTTGGAACGTCAGTATCTGAAACATCATTGCAACTCCGTCAGCGGATGCGCGAGTTCTACGAGACATCGGAGTCCTACAAGGAACTCTTGAATGCACACGATGAGGTGTATCTCCGCCATTACGTAGACTTGGTAATCCGTTATGCCCCGTCAGGTTCAAAAATTCTGGATCTTGGATGTGGCAATGGTATTTCTGCACGACAATTTAATCAAGCGGGATATGACGTAGTTGGTACAGACATCTCTCCGCTTTTTCTTGCAGAAGCACGAAACTGGGAAAATCCGAAGTTACGTTATCAGGTCTGTGACGTGGTAGAACTTCCGTATGAAAACGATTCTTTTGATGTAATCTGTTCAAATGAACTTATAGAACATTTGCCTGATGTAGAATCGGCATTGACAGAGATGGTGCGGGTAGTTCGTCAGGATGGTAGAATTGTGTTATCCGGTCCAAACCTTTGTTCACCTATAACACCGTTTCTTGACTGGATTCGTTTAATGTGTGGTGGATCCGGCAGACCTGTTTGGGGTGAGACAAAACGACAAGCCTTTCAGCAGTTTAAGCAGAACAGTAAGCTTTACTTAAAGAAACGTTTTTTCACAAAAACACCTAATTTTCTTTATAGGGATCCAGATTTACAAGCAGATGCTATTGGTGGAGATGCAGATAGTGCTTATTACGCGAATCCGGTTGATCTTGTCAAATATTTCAAAATGAAGGGGTTTAGCATAGTTAAAAAGTCTGTTGGTTTTGGTATAAAGGGGAGAATTATAGCAAATATGTTTCCATATATTAGTCCTTACATAACAATGGTTGTGCAGAAATGAACATTCATGCGGACGATTTTGTATTAGAGATTGGCAGTGGACACAATCCGAATGTCCGTTCGGATGTTTTATGCGATAAATTTGTAGATGATGACGAACAGCGCGGGGGTGCGATTGTTACGGATCGTCCAATGGTAGAAGCGGATGGACAGTATCTACCATTTGCAGATGGTGCGTTTGATTATGTCATCTGTTTACATGTTTTGGAACACGTAGAAGATGCCGATTTGTTGCTAAGTGAAATGATGCGTGTGTCGTCCCGTGGTTATATTGAAACCCCCTCAGAAATCGGGGAACGTATATACGGCTGGCACTATCATAATTGGGTTGTTAATCTGATTAATGGTCGTCTTGTGCTTAAGGAGAACGATAGAAAAGCAGAATTTGGACAATTATTCCACACGTTGGCTGCACAAGATAAGTATTGGCGTAAGTTTCATGTTACGCATCACAATCTATTTTTGGTTCAATACGAATGGGAAGATAAGATTGATTACGAGGTATTGGACTGTAAAGAGCAGACACTGGACTTGAAATCCCCACAAGCAATTGAAGAGCTTCTTACTCCGAAGGAATCTAAGCAGATCCACGATGAGTTTTTGTTAACGTTGAAAAGTGCTGTTCCGCGAGGTATTGTATCCCGTGCGAAATCGTTCTTAGCCAAAAACAGGAGTCGTCCGACCAAAACCCTGAAGGAGATTCTCGTTTGTCCGATGTGCAAAGGTGTTGTTAGATGGGTAGATCAGAATATTCTGTGCCAAAATTGTGATCATTCCTATTCGGTTATTGACGGGATTCCGAGATTGACTCTTTCTCCTGTGGGTTCTCTTTAATTTCCAAGTATACGAAATCATTTACTCAAAACAATAAAATATAGAAATACAATGAATACAAACAATATTGAAAATCGAAATATCGTGATAATTGGTGGTGGAACTGCTGGCTTTGCTGCGGGTGTCTACACATCTCGCGCGATGCTGGAGCCGGTTCTTATTACAGGTGAGGCACTTGGTGGACAGTTATCCTTAACCCTTGACCTTGAGAATTACCCTGGATTTTTTGGTAGTGAAGCGTCTGTCTTTATACAAGGTATGCAGGAACAAGCGGAACGGTTTGGTACTGAGGTAAAGTTTGATACTGTTACAGCAGTTGACTTTGATAAACATCCGTTTGTCGTGAATACTTACGATAAGGAGTATCATGCTAAGTCTGTGATTATATGTACTGGTGCTTCACCACGGACACTGAACATTCCTGGAGAAGAGGGATATGGAGGTCGCGGTGTCTCCTATTGTGCTACGTGCGATGGGTTTTTCTTTCAAGACCAACGGTTAATTGTTGTCGGTGGTGGTGATGCGGCACTTGAAGAAGGTATCTTTTTAACGAAATATGCTTCTGAAGTATATGTTGTACATCGTCGTGATCAACTGCGCGCAAGTCAGATTATGCAGGAACGTGCCTTCAAGAACGATAAAATCAAGTTTATTTGGGATACTGTTGTTGAGGAAATCTGTGGAGATGACGATAAAGTTACCGGTGCTAAACTCAAGAATGTCAAGACAGATGAAACTGAACTATTTCCGATTGACGGTGTATTTATTTTTATAGGACATATTCCGAACACAGAGCTATTCACAGATGTCATAACTATGGACGAACAAAGATATATTGTTGTCGACGAAATGCAGCGGACGAATATAGATGGTGTTTTTGCGGCGGGTGATGTGCATGATCATGTATTCCGTCAAGCGATTACTGCGGCGGGTGCGGGTGCTGCAGCTGCTATTGCCTCTGAAAAGTTTATCGCAGAATTGGAAAACCGTGCTTATCCGGGAAATTAAATAGTATTGGCATTCACTTATCTTATTGGAGAATCGCGCTTATCCGGAGAATTTAGTTTAGTAGGCACATAATATATGAAAACACATGATAATTCACGACTTTCACTTGGTTTGGACTCAAGTACGCAGAGTTTATCTGCGATTGTTATTGATATTGATACAGCAGAGAAGTGTTTCGAGCACTCTATTGACTATCGTGCAGATGAGCGGACTAACGGCTTTGGTATTGGAGAGGATTATATTTTACCACCGAAGTCTGAAGGCGAAGCAGAACAGCCTCCGTTGATGTATCTTGCCTCACTTGATGCGATGTTTGCTGACATGCGTGAGGCGGGTGTTGCGTTAGAGCATATCGTTGCCATTAACACATCGGGACAACAACATGGACATGTTTATCTGAACCGAAATGCAGGACATATATTTTCCAACTTGCAAACGGAAGAGAGTAGTACGTTAGCGTTAAACACACTTTTAGGAGGTGCTTTCTCGTATTACAAAGCACCGATATGGATGAGTGCGAATACGGTCGCACAGACGGAGCATGTCCGAGAAGCAGTTGGTGGCAAAACGGAGATGATAAAACGTTCTGGTTCGGATGCGCCGCTTCGGTTTACGGGTGCGGTAATTCGTCGTGTTGGTGAACAATCATCACGTAGTTATGCTGCGACAGAAAAAATCCAACTCATAAGCAGTTTTATACCTGCTGTGCTGTCGGGGAATCCGTTAGTTCCGATTGATACAGGAAATGCGTGTGGCATGTCTCTGATGAACTATCGGGATAAGGTGTGGGATGCTGAACTTGTTGCAGCGACTGCAGATGACCTTCCTGGAGGATCTGAGGGGTTGTTGGCTAAATTGCCGGAACTTGCCCCACCGGATTCTGTTGTAGGAAATATTGCTACCTATTATGTGGAAAAATACGAGTTTGATTCAGAATGTGCAATCATAGCAGGTTCGGGTGATAATCCACAGGCGAAAGTTCCCGTTGCGGGAGATCTGCTCAGTTTGGGTACAAGTTTTGTTAATATGGTGTCCACCGATGGAGATACACTTGACCCTGAAGGTTTTGCGAATGCTATGTATGATGGTATTGGTAGACCTTTTATGTTTGGGTGCCGCACAAATGGGGCGATGGTGTGGGACGCTGTTAGAAATAACTACGGACTTTCTAAAGAGGAATATGAATCTGCGGAAGCGGCTTTACAAGATGTTTCACCCGGTCAATATATGGTGTTTTGGCAACCGAAAACGGAATCTTTTCCTGTCTCAGGTGCATTTGATCTGATACGAGCAAATGACTCCGATGCACCGAATTTAGCGGAGGATTATTCTGGAGTAATTGAGACAAGTCTTGCAGCAGTATATGTCTATTCTCAGGTGTTTACCAAACAGACACAAGATGTACTATACGTAACTGGGGGCGCGACAGACAGTCCACAGATTATGCGGCGTGTTGCGGGAATATGGAACAGACCTGTTGCTTCTGTAGAAAAGGGTGGTGCTGCACTTGGGGCTGCTGTGGCAGGAGCAAAAGCGTATTGTGACCATAAGAACGAAGCGTTTGATGTTGAGACGTTTAGTGCTGATGTTCTGAAACGCGGTGAAATAATTGAACCCGTTGCTACAGATGTTGCTGCGTATCACGGTGAGGGAAATTATCTGGAACGTTTTCGTGAAATGTATGAAAGTATTATGAGAGAAAACCCTCTCTAATTATCTACCTCATCTGTAAAAGTGATCTACCAATCGCTATAAAGCCGTTATAGTCGGGAATCGGAGTTCCCTCCTACAAGTGAATAATTAGACATTATGTTACGGTAGGGTTAGAAAACCTTTTAGGGAATATAATCTATATTTTGGTTGTGTCCCAGCCCAAGCGGGACACCAAGCATTACATGTTGGGTTTCGTCCCTCAACCCAACCTATGATTACTGTTGTTTAGGTATCTCTGACATGGCGGGGCACAAAGACCCCGCCTTACAATGGTAGGGAAACCCAGTTCTACAATGTGTAATAGGATTTGTTCGTTAAGTTGATACTTATGGGTATAATTAAGCAGAATAGACATTATGAGCAAGATAACACATATTGACGAAAAAGGGACACTCACACACTTTGACGAGAAGGGCGATACACGGATGGTTGATGTCGGTGAAAAGCCTGAGACGTTACGCACTGCAATTGCACAAGGACATGTGACTGCCAAACCTGAAACGCTCAAACTCATCTCGGAACAACAGGTGAAGAAGGGTAATGTCTTGGAAGTTGCTCGACTCGCAGGTTATATGGCTGCGAAAAAGACGAGTGAACTTGTCCCGTTGTGTCATCCTCTTAATCTCACCTCTATCCGTGTCGATGTGTCAATTGTAGAAGATAAAGTTGAGATTGAAGCAGAGGTGCAAACCGTAGGACGTACCGGTGTTGAAATGGAAGCACTTACTGCCGTGTCGGTTGCGGGTTTGACGGTATACGATATGTGTAAAGCCGTTGACCGTGAGATGTGTATTTCGGATGTAAAGTTGGTTAAGAAAACAGGTGGCACGAGTGGTGATTTTAATTTGTCAGCAGGAAAGAGATGATACCATAGAGTTTTTCAGGACACAAGAGAATTTAAGAGGATAATGACTTGCGCGACTACAAACACATTAGTGGAGAAGAAAAATGCGACGAATTATTATAGCAGTCTTGGTTGTTTTACTATCGGTTTCTACAACAGTTTTTGCGGCAGATTATGTTCTTATTCTGGGTGGTGTTGGCGGAGAGAAATCCTACTATGATAAGTTTTGGAGTGCGACTTCTCGTTTCCATCAATTGCTAACACAGCAGTATGGGTATCCATCTGAACAGATAACCTTCTTTTTTGAAGATGAAGGTGTGTCACCTGGACTTGTCACTGGTGAAGCAAGACGGGATCGAGTTTTAGAGGCATTCGCAGTGCTTGCAGAAGTTGTTGAACCGACAGACAGGTTTATCCTGTTGATGATTGGACATGCATCTCGGACATCATCTGGTGTAACCTTCAATTTGAAAGGACGCGATATTAATCAACAAGAATACACAGACAGCATCAACAACATTCGTGCTGAACAGCAGTTGATAGTCTTAGGTTTTCCATATAGTGCAAGGATGGTTCAAGGTATTAGTGGATCTGGACGAATTATAATCACGTCCAGTTCTACGCGTGAAGGTTACGCCTCGCAAGCTGGTTTTGGCGACCTTTTCGTAGATGTCTTTTCCGATCCGACTGCCGATACGAACAGTGACGGTGCCATATCGTTGTTAGAGGCGTTTGTTTGGATGCAAACCCGCGTAAATGAATGGTATGAACAGGATGGTGCAATTCAGTCGGAGCATCCACACCTTGATGATAACGGTGATGGACGTGCGTCGCGTAAAGACGTTGCTGCGAATGGAGAAGGCACGCTTGCAGATAAAACATTTTTAGGTGAACGTCTCGTTCCACTTCCACCGATAGAGGAAACAACTGCTCAGAATCCGCAGGAAGATAGGGGTGTTTTGCCGCTTCCACAGACACTTGAAGACGGTATTGATAATAGTCAGGACATTGAAGAGATAGTTGAACAGATTGGGTTGAAAGGCAGATCGTCCCTTCCGTATAACTTCATTAGTGAGGCGGATGAACAAGCTATCCAGATGCGTATTGAAAACGCTCCCTCAGCTGCTGACCATCCTGAAGATGGTGCTGTAATATTGTGGGAATCAGAGGTGTTTGACCTTGATGAGGATGGAAAACGTGTCTATTCTACTCGACGAGTGGTAAAGATATTTAATAAAGATGGCTATCATCTGGGTGAAATCAATATACCGTATGCCCGTGGTGGAGAGGATGTTACGATCCATCATGCCCGTACATATCAGCCAGATGGTACTCGTGTTGATTTAGATGAGAGTGATATTGTTCGTGGAATTCCTCCTGCGAGTGCTGTTGAAGCAGGATTGCTTGTGAATACCCGTTTGATGCATTTTGAGTTGCCAAAGATCACAGATGGTTGTATCATCGACTATGCTTATTCCGCCCAAAATTTGAGGGATGTTATGAAGGGTGAGTTTTGGCGACAGGTTTTTTTCCAAGTTGAGGAACCAGTCCAATATTACAGACTCACGGCACATATTCCGAAGAAAAAGCAGCTGCTATTCCGTGTTGATGGACCGCACATTGAGCCAACGATAACCGAAAACAATTATACCCGCACCTATACATTTGAGACGAATGATGTTCCCGGTTTACGTAGAGAACCATTGATGCCTGCTGTGTCGGATTTGGCATATAATATTAGCCTTTCCTCAATAGATTCATGGGATCAATTGATGATGTGGTATGCAACGTTAATTCGTGAACAGGATCGGGTTACGAAGGAGATTGAAGCGAAAACCAAAGAGTTACTTGCTGGTGCTTTCACCCGTAAAGAAAAGATCAAACGTTTGTATGAATTCGTTGCGACAAACATACAGTATGCTGGTGATGAGCGTGGTATTTGGGCAATTAAGCCGTATCCTGCTGCCGAGGTGTTAAAGAAAAAATGGGGTGATTGTAAAGGCAAATCAACACTTCTTTCTACGATGTTACGCGTTGCGGGTATTGACTCTTATCCTGTGCTTATTTCTGCTGGCAAGGCGAGTAGAATTGTTCGTGATGTTCCGTCTCTCGCGTATTTTAACCACATGATCCTTGCAGTAGATGGTGGTAAGAATAAGGATCTAATATGGCTTGATCCGACTGTGCACACGTGTGCTTTCGGTGATTTTCCATCCAGTGACCAAAATCGGTGGACGCTAATTGTGAATACTGATTCGTCAACAACGACAGGTATAGGTGTAGAATTGGTAAACGTAGTCTCCGAAAAGCCTCAGCAATTGGATGGTGCAGAAGTGAAGCAACACCTTTACGCATTCCAGAAAAGTCCTGCCCTTCCAGCCGATGCGAATGTTAGGAAAACTACGACACATGTTAAGGTAAAAAAGGACATGAGCGTAGAGGTGACGCATGAATTACTGGTATCTGGAGATTTTAATTCAAGAATTCGTGCGCAGTTATTAGGCACCAGTCATCGCGAGGAACGAATTCATTTTCTCCGTGGTGTTTTTGAGTTAGATGAACGTGCAAAAGTAGAAAATTTTGAAATATCAAAACTTAATGAGTTGAAACCTGAATTAAAAATCAGTCTGACTTGGACTTGCCAGGAATACCTATACGAAATTGCTGATCAATATATCTTGGAGATTCCTTTAGTTAGTCATCCGTATGCTAAGTTATTGAGAGACGAGGAACGCGACCATCCTGCTGTTATTGGGAAGGCACTCACTTACGAAGACAATATCACAGTTGATGTAGAGGCACCGTTTGTCATGAAGATGGTTCCTGCGGAGAACAAACTTAAAACGGATGTCGCAGAAATCCGTATAGATTACAAGAAGTCAGGAAAGAAAGCTGAAATGAAGCAGACCGTTCTTTTTCATATGCCGTCAGTAGAAGCCACCAAATTCCAGCCACTCAGAGATGTTGTCAGTATAGCCTCAAGCCAAAGCACAAAACGCTTTATTTTAACCCGAAAACCTGAGTAACGAAGATATAAGAGACACAATGAATTGTGCGAATACAAACGTGTTCTTGTTTAATGAGAAGTCATAATTTAGATATAGTATTATCTTAACCCAAGCTGCTACCTACAAGATTTTAGACAGTCTAACACCATTGTTAAGTTAAATGGTAATAATCCATATTTCGCAAGTATTCGTAGCGCAAACTGTCAGTTCGCATCCATAGGCACAATCTAACAGATTGTGCTACATAGGTAGCAACTTAGGTTATCTTAATGTAAAAAGGAGTGAATAGATGCCAGCAACAGAAGAAGTCAAAGCCATTGAAGAGTTGATGGAAAGCCAAGAGTTGATTGTGTCGCAACTTAAGAAAGTAATTATCGGTCAAGAGGAGGTTATCAATCAGATGTTGATGGTACTCTTTGCAGGCGGACATTGTCTTATTGAAGGTGTTCCGGGATTGGCAAAAACCTTGATGATCAAAACGCTTGCTGAGATTCTCAATTTACAATTTGGTCGAATTCAGTTCACACCTGATTTGATGCCTGCTGATATAATTGGTACCGATGTGCTTGAAGAGGATCGTGCTACAGGACACAGATCTATCCGATTTA
The DNA here is from genome assembly GCA_026710795.1 of Candidatus Poribacteria bacterium. Taxonomy (GTDB): domain Bacteria; phylum Poribacteria; class WGA-4E; order WGA-4E; family WGA-3G; genus MSPOR6. The sequence goes on along the minus strand of JAPOQK010000008.1, from coordinate 37,246 downwards.
TTCAAGGACCGATTTTTGCGAATATTCTCCTTGCGGATGAGATTAACCGTACGCCCCCGAAAACACAAGCGGCACTTTTGGAGGCGATGCAAGAGCATCATGTCACTGCTGGTGGTAACCAGTATAAGTTGACAGAGCCTTTCTTTGTGCTTGCCACACAGAATCCGATTGAACAGGAAGGTACTTATCCGTTACCAGAGGCACAACTTGATCGGTTTATGTTCAAAATTGTGATAGATTATCCAGCGGAAGATGAAGAGGTAGATATTATTTCAGCAACGACGGGTGCCGAAGAACCGGAATTAGAGTCTGCGCTTTCTGGTGAAGCGATTGTTGCGTTGCACCAAATCGTGCGTAGAGTGCCTGCAGCAGATAATGTTGTACAATACGCAGTGAAGCTTGCGCGTGCCACCCGACCTAAAGAGAAAGATGTCCCAGAATTTGTGCAACGTTGGGTGCGATGGGGTGCTGGTCCTCGTGCGGGTCAATATCTGATATTGGGTGCGAAAGCCAGAGCCATTCTCAAGGGTCGTTATAATGCTTCGATTGAGGATGTGAAATCTGTTGCGCCGTCAGTGCTTCGTCACCGTGTATTGACAAATTTCCATGCTGAAGCGGAAGGGATTGATCCTGATACAGTTGTAGAACAGCTAATTGAGACGGTGCAAGAACCTTCAGTTGGCAGATAATTTCTACGTGTGAAGGACAAATCACCTTCTATATTCCTGCCTTGGAACACATAAACCATGAATGTGTCTGTCATCATCCCAGTCTTGAATGAGGAAGATGCGATTGCAAATGTCATTAACGATATACCGAAGACGTTAGTCCAAGAAATTATCGTTGTTGACAATGGATGCACTGACAGGACTGTGGAGATTGCACGTGAACACGGAGCAAGGATCATCACCGAACCGCAGAAAGGTTATGGAAGTGCGTGTCTGGCTGGAATTGCTGCTGTTGATGCACCTGATATTGTCGTATTTTTAGATGGTGATTACAGCGATGACCCTACGGAGATGCATTTACTTGTGGATCCGATTCGAGAAGGTCTGGCGGAGTTTGTTATCGGCACACGTGTTCCGAGTGAAAAAGGTGCTTTGCTACCACAAGCGCAGTTTGGAAACAAACTTGCAACCTTCTTAATGCGAATGTTTATCGGGGTTCAGTATACTGATTTAGGTCCCTTTCGTGCTATCCGTTACCAACAACTTCAGACGTTGGGTATGCAGGATAAGGATTTCGGATGGACAATAGAGATGCAACTCAAAGCTGCGAAATTGCGGATGAATGTGTGTGAAGTACCCGTTAGTTATCGGAAACGTATAGGTACATCAAAGATTAGTGGAACGTTTGTTGGGAGTATTCGTGCTGGTATCAAGATACTTATAACGCTGTTTCGATATGGATTCCTACGTTAATATTTCCAGAATAATACCTTTTCTATATATTACTGTTTTTTTACGGTTGTAATTCTTTAGGACACAATCTAAAAGATGGTGCTACAAAAAGAGACATTATGTGTTAGAAATGGTATTAGAAGAGGTAGATAAAAATGTTTACAGATTTTAATGTTAAGGTGTCTGATTTTCAGGATTTTATGTCCTCTTTGGCTTCTGGATCAGTAGACCTTATCCTGACAGACCCTCCATACTGTATTAGTAAAAAGACTGGATTCTCGAAGGTCGTGAACGGTGTAGCGAGGTTTGCTGTAAGCATGGACTTCGGTGCTTGGGATCATGTTGAGATAAATCTCGAAGCGATGGCAAAGGTGTTTTACCAATCCTTACGTCGTGGTGGAACTGCTATTGTGTGGTATGATCTTTGGAAGATAGGCAAGGTGAAAGACGCAATGGAATCCGCAGGTTTTAAGATGTTACGTCAGATTATCTGGCAGAAAACTAATCCTGTTCCGTTAAATATGCGTGCAACTTATCTGTCGAATAGTCGTGAAATGGCTGTTGTAGGAGTCAAAGTAGGCAAACCTACTTTCAATAGTGAGTATGACTCTGGTATTTATGAGTATCCAATTCCCCGACACAAAGGTAAAAGACAACACCCTACACAAAAGCCGTTAGACTTATTTGAGGATTTAGTGCTTAAGCATAGCAACCAAGGTGATCTTGTTGTAGATCCGTTTATTGGATCGGGTACTACTGGCATTGCTGCTTTGAAAAATTGTCGTAACTTTACTGGGTGTGATATAGATGATAATTATGTGAAAATTTCTCAGGAGAGGATGGAAAAACTCAGAAATATGAAAGATGATGATATTCTTCCAAATAAATTCCAACAGAAAAGCAGGAATGCTATGTTTTAGAATTGGCAAGTCCCGATGAAACATTTTACAAAAGAACAATTTTGGTACATCAAACAATTAGATATATTTCACGACCTATCTGAAGCAGATACTTACGCATTAGCACAGATTATCACATTCAAGGAGTTAAAACATGAGGAACGTATCTGCGAAGAAGGTGTGTATCTGATTAGAGAGGGACGCGTTAAAATCACAAGAAATCTTCCAGATGATGATACTGGTGAGAAGAAAAATAGTACAAATAAATCAGAAAAAGACGATAATCAAGAGACAATAGAGGTATTGGAACAGGGAGAAATATTTGGTGTCGTTCCTGATGATGAGGAATTTTGGAAGGTGGATGCAGAACCGATTGCCTTTGCAGAGACTTTGACTGAGGTTTGTATAGGGGTTGTGACGATACGAGATTTTTCATTTTTTCTGAAACGGAAACCGCATTTAATGTTGCCGATGCGGCGTAGAACTCGTTTAGGAACACGGTATGCATCTTTTTTTGGATATGAGAACAGGTTGCGAAAGGGACAACTTAGTTCACGTAATATACTGAAAAGGACAACAGTTCCTGACAATACACACGCTAACGCATTGAGTAACATTGCATTTCGGACTGTATCCTCTCGTCTTGCGTTACTTATACTGAATATTGCATCGGTTTCAGATAAAAATGGGAATGTTTTCGTCCATCGTGTATCAATAAAACGTATATCAAAATTAATTGGAAGTTCTACGGAAACAATTGATACACTATTAAATACCTTTAAGCATCATAATGTGATTGATAGACGGTTTGGGAGGATTCAGATTAAGAATGCGTGGCAGTTAAAGAAAATTGCGGATGCGCGGATGAAGACATTATCGCCACCCCAAGTTTCTGTTTCTACATCTACTGAGGATTTTGATTTGGAGGCACTCATCAATTTTCAGGATAATAGTGAGATGAATGTCCCTTCTACTATATCTTCAGTAAAAAACTAAGAAAGAATTGTAGTATCATTTCTATTAATAATTGTCTCATTTTTGATTGTTAGGATAGTAATACTGTAGGACAAACTAACAGTTTGTACTACAAAAAGAGAGATTATATGGTAGAAATTGTATAAAAACTATAGAACACGATAAAGGAATATGAATAATAATAACCCTTACATGAATATAGACCAGCAAATGGTTGGTGATATATATACAAGCAGAGAAGTCATGGACAATCTTACTGTTTTGTGTGATGACTTCGGTTCCCGTTTTGCTGGAACCCCTGAAGAGTTCAAGGCTGCTCAATATATCTCAGATACATTTACACGTTACGGACTCAAGAACGTCCGATTGGAAGAGTACCCTTACGCAGGTTGGACGCGAGGTGGAGCTACGCTTACAATCACTGAACCGATTGAACGGACATTGCACTGCATTTCTTTACCTTACTGTCCTGCAGATGATATTCATGGTGAACTCGTGTCTGTTGGACATGGTAGTCCTCCAGAATACAGTGAACTTGAGGATAATGCCCGTGGGAAACTGGTGATGGCAAAAAGTTCTTCACCGATAGACCTTGGCAGATGGGTGCATCGTAAGGAGAAGTATGAAAGGGCAGTATTGGGTGGTGCGAGCGCGTTCATTTTTGTTAGTGAACACCCTGGGGTTGGACCGGAAACTGGTAGCCTGCAAAACAATAGACCTGCACCGATTCCCGGTATCTCTGTCTGTAAGGAAGATGGTGATTTTCTGACACGATGTCTTGAGCGTTACGAAAAAGTTACGATGCGACTACAAACAACAGATATCAATGAACCGCGGACTTCATGGAATGTGGTTGCTGATCTTCCTGGGAAGGATTTCCCTGATGAGATGGTTGTATTGGGGTGTCACTACGATGGACATGATATCTCGCAAGGTGCACATGATCCTGCTTCGGGGATGGTGTCTGTGATAGAGACAGCACGTGTGTTATCTACTTATGCTTCGGATAGTCTAAAACGCACTGTCAGATTTATTGCTTTTGGCACAGAAGAAATTGGACTGACCGGTGCATTTCGTTATGTTGATGCACATGCTGAGGAATTAGACAACATTCAGTTTATGTTGAATATGGACGCAGCTGGCGGTAAGAGTCGTAAAGGAATAGTTTTGCATCATTGGGAAACTTTGGAGCCATTCTTTCACACAGCACAGCAACAGATACATGCGGATATGCCTGTTGGACAAAAGGTGCATTCTTACTCTGACCATTTTCCGTTTTTCCTTGAAGGGGTACCCTCATGCCACATGGGTGATCCGACTTCTGCACCTTCTGGACGGGGATTTGGACATACTGCTTATGACACCCTTGAAAAGGTTGAGTTGGACAATCTTCGTCGTGCGAGTTCAGTCGGTGCAAGGATTGCGCTGCGATGTGCTAACACGGATAGTTTTCCAGCAAAACGCAGGTCAAAAGCAGAGGTTCAACAGATTGTTGATACAGATCCTGGGTTAGAGGGTTATAGAATTTCCTTGAAATTGAAGGTTTAAACGATATTATTGCGATATGAAATGTTAGGATAGCAAGATGGAAGACAAACCTTTTTATAATACAATAGGAATTACGCTTAAGAATCTCATTGTTAATTGTAGACGGAGATGTATTTTAGTTCCGATCATTGGTGTGATTTTCTCACTATACTGTTTTTTGCTATTGTCAGATGTAGACTCTGAGCAGAACTTGCAACGTGCTGTTACACAATCGAGACGTACAGCGGTTGTAACAGCAGTTGAACGGGCAAGTCCAGCAGTTGTAAATATCAGTGCGATAAAGACTGTGTCAGAGTATACACTGTTTGACGAAATGTTATTTTTTGGTGTCCCTCGATCCCTTCGCGAACGTTCTTTGCGTGAGGTCGGGTCAGGTGTAATTATAAGTGAAGAGGGTCATATCCTTACGAACCATCATGTTGTAGAACAGGCAGAGAAAATTAGGGTAACCATAGCGGATGGACGGGAATTTGATGCAGATATAGTTGGATACGATTTTCTTTCAGACCTTGCCCTTTTGAAAGTTGACAAAGAAGAGAATTTACCCAAAATTCAGTGGGGTGATTCGGATAATCTATTTATTGGTGAATGGTCACTTGCAATAGGGAATCCATTTGGACTTTCAGTCGGTAATGCACAACCTACGGTGACAATAGGTATTGTTAGTGCGACACAACGTTCTTTGACGGTAGACAACCGTTTTTATGAAGCACTGATTCAGACAGATGCGTCTGTTAACCCTGGAAACAGCGGTGGTGCCTTGGTAAACGTTCACGGCGAACTTATCGGTATTAACACCGTGATTCGTTCAACAAGCGGTGGGTCACAAGGCGTTGGTTTTGCAATTCCTGCTAATAAGGCACGTCAGGTTATTGAAAGGATAATTAAGGACGGATGTGTTGTTCCACCTTACCTTGGTGTGGAAATACAGTCTGTAACTGAGGAGATGGCGGAAAAACTATTTGGGAGGGAAGCATCTCAAACATCTACCTTTTCACGTGGGGTTTTGGTATCTGAATTGGAAAGGCGGAGTCCTTTTGGAGCTGCAGGTATTAAACGTGGTGACATTATTTCGATTATCTCAGGGCATCGTATAAAGAATAAAAACGACTTTAAGGCAGTTGTTCGCTTACTCCCGTTAAATGAACCCATCCTCTGTAAATATGTACGACGTGGGAAAATGAGAGAAGCCACTTTGAAGTTAAAGGCTTTGGAATGGGAATATTCTCCACGCAGATGGGGGTTTACTCTTACGCAACCTGATAAGGATAAAGCACGAAAATATAAGCATCGCGGCGTGATTATCTCAGGAGTGGATAAAGAAAGTGGATTATCAGGATCTCTCAAGAAGGGAGATGTCATATATCGGATCAATGATTTTTTTATTCCTACGCTTGAGGTATTTAAGATTGTGGATGAGGAGATCCGTGCGCCAAGAAGCATTCAACTATTCTTTGAGAGAAATGGTGAGGAGAGGTATATATATGTTGAGTTTGATAGAAACAATCGTAGAAGATAAGTGTTTTTAAGGTAATTATGAAATCACGGAATCTGATATAATAAATTTTAGAACAAGTTATTCAAGTCATTAATATGTCAATGGAGATCATAAAATGAAACTGCAGCTACCCACAATCATCATCGTCTGTCTGTCGATTGTACTTATTCTTACGATTCATTTCTTAGGTGGGAAGGATACGCCAACCGTTTTAGAAAGCAATGAGGAGAGCATTGACTTTCGATCCATTCGGATGGATGCAGAGAACGCATATACTGCCCAGGAATACGGTCAAGCTATCCAATTGTATGAAGAGGCATTAGAGTTACGACCTGAGAACGCGGAGATTTGCAATGATCTCGGTGCTGTTCATTACGATCTTGGGTTGAAAAATGCTGGACCGGATTGGCCCTCTTGGAAAGACACAAATGTAGATGGATCTGTCAAAGACGCACTTGCAGAACTTGATGTTGCGATCCAAAATGTAGAGTCAGGTTATTTTCGTATTATTACCAGTTCATCTGAAATAGCAAAAACAGTGGAAGAAACGGCAAAGCAAAAAGGTGCGGCTGTTTTTCTTTACTACGGTAACACAGATACGACGTTAAATATATTACTTGGACCTACCAAAGATCATCTATTGGAAGCATATACATATTACCTTAGAGCAATGGAGTTGAAGTCTACCTACGCTGCTCCATATCGCAATCTTGGTTCGTTTTATATGAAAATTGGTATAATAAACAAGGCGATAAATTATTTAGAGGAAGCACACAAACGTGAACCGAGTGATGAAGAACTCGCGGAATATTTGCATCAAGTTAAGAGTGGTTATTAATCGCAAATTTCCATATAATCGTGATAGGTGCATATAGTTTTGGTAGTTCAACTACGAGATGCGTGTCTCCATATACGGGATATGGCGGGACAGGGAGACTCCGCCCTACAATGCGGTGTGTGAAATGGAAATTCATTATCTGTCTAATGTAGTATCAGTAAAGTCGTATAGAAATTTATGAAGAGCCTAATTCAAAAAAGGTGTCGTGATTGTGGTTTTATGAACCCATCAGTGAAGTATTGTGGTGATTGTGGTCAAGCACTTGATGAAACGGACACGTCGCTCAGTACAGCACCTATCAACAAGGCAGAAAGACGGCAGTTGACCGTTTTGTTCTGTGATGTGATAGATTCAACTGCCTTGACAGAACAGTTAGATCCAGAAGATTTACGGCAGGTGTTGGATGCGTATCGTGCGTCTGTTGCGGATGTCGTTTTAGAATACGATGGTCACATTGCCCGTTATTTTGGTGATGGTATCTTAGTCTACTTTGGATACCCTATTGCCCATGAAGATGCGACACGTCGTGCTGTACAGGCGGGACTGGGTATTGTTGCTGGTTTAGAAAAACTGAATTCCCGCTTGATAGAGACATTCGGTATTGCGATTCAAGTGCGTTTAAGCATAGATACTGGCTTGGTAGTCGTATGGGAAGTAGGAATGCTGACCAGCAAGTCCAGCGCGGATATATCATCTTTTGAACGTTATCACGGAGAAGCGATAGACATAGTCGGTAAGACCCCAAATATTGCGGCGCGCATGCAGCAAGTTGCACCTCCCAACGGTATTATCATAGGGGAAACCACACTCAGATTGATAGAAGGATATTTTACCTACCAAGACATGGGTACAATAGAGTTGAAAGGTATTTCGCAACCCGTGCCGATTTATCAGATACTTGATGAACACCCCGATGGTGCCCTCCCGGTTTTCAGACGCGAGCAGACTACACCTCAGCAGCAGAGCAGCGTGACTCCATTAATAGGAAGATCACGACAAGTAGCGATCTTAAAGTCTCGATGGCAACGTGCTACAGAATCATCGGGTCAGGTTGTATTGATTGAAGGTGAAGCGGGTATTGGCAAATCTCGTATTGTTGCTGTTATTGCCGAGGAAGCAGCTGATGCAGCGGCACAAATCTTAGAATGCCGTGGTTCTCCCGATTCTCAGAACAGTCCACTTTATCCTATTCTTACGCTTTTGCAGCAACAACTCCTACAGTTTGGAGAGATGGACACAGGAAGCACACGTCTAAATAAAATAGAACATTTTCTAAATTCCCATGAAATGTCTGTCAATGTTTTACCTCTATTAGCAGAATTATTAGAGATAGACGGTGCGTACCGAGCAGTGGAATTGAAACCGGCACAAAGAAGACGACGAACGTTACAGGTGCTCGTACAAATTTTTCTGAAAACTGCTCAAAAAAAGCCGCTTTTGCTTATTGCTGAGGATCTACATTGGGCTGACCCATCTACATTGGATTTCTTACATTTATTAATTTCTCGTGTAGAAAAAGCATCCCTCCTTGCTATCTTGACATCACGCGCGGAAATGGGGGTCAATCAGGGTAGTACCTATGTTGCCGGTAGGGAAAGACTGAAAACACTTCCAGAATTGGCGTGGGTAACTGAGATGACGTTGAAAAGGTTAAATAGTAAACAGGTATCGCAGATGATTTCGGAAGTAGCAGGTGAACAGACAATCCCTTCGGATGTATCTAAACAAATTGCTGCGAAGACTGAAGGTGTGCCTTTGTTTGTAGAAGAGTTGACGCGTATGGCACTTGAATCTGACTTGGATAATATAGATGTATCAACGGAGATACCAGCGACTCTGCAAGCATCTTTGACAGCGCGTCTTGATCGACTCGGTGCTCGGAAAGAACTCGTTCAACTTGGTGCGACACTTGGTAGAGAATGGACAGCGGAACTTCTGCATAAGGTCATTGTTAGTTTGACTGAAGAACCGGAAGCGGGTGAATTATTGGCACACCCCGACCAATTTGCAGTATTTCGTTCATTTCCGGATCAGACAGACGATAAGACGTGGCTTGAAAAAGAATTACAGCATCTTGTTGAGGCAGAAATCTTACGGATACGACAGACTCATGAACACATACAGATCTATACTTTCAAGCACCCGATGATACGTGAGACAGCATATCAAGCGTTGTTAAGGAGTACACGTCAAGCATATCATCGTCGTATTGCGTCTGTAGTGTGTCAGTCATTTAGTCATGTTGTTCGTGCGCAACCGGAGTTTGTGGCGTATCACTACACGGAGGGTGAATTACCTGAGCGCGCCATTGAATTTTGGCAGCAAGCGGGACAACGCGCAGTAGAGAGGTCAGCAAATGTTGAAGGGATTCGCCACTTGACACAAGGGTTAACGTTGTTAGAAACGATGCCAGAAAACCCTGGTCGTGCTGCGCGCGAATTGGTGATTCAAACTACGTTGGGTCCAGCCTTGATTGCGACGATGGGATATGCCGCGCCTGAAGTCGAAAAGACATATACACGCGCCAAAGCATTGTTGGAAACTATGCCGAATAATGAACGGATGCTTGTCCGATTTCCAATTCTGTTTGGCTTATGGCTTTCTTATTTGGTGCGCGCCAAATTACAAACCGCACGTGAATTGGGGGAACAGTGTCTTGTGATGGCACAACAACAAGCGAATGATGTGTTGGAAGTTGAAGCACATCGTGCATTAGGTGCCACACTTTATTATCTCGGTGAGTTGAAGATGGCACGTTCTCACGTTGAAGCAGGAATTGCGTGCTACGATCCACATCAGCACCCTGTGGATACCTTTTTTCACTATCTTGCTGACCCAGGGATGACTTTGCGTGCTTATGCTGCACCATTGGTATGGTGTTTAGGTTATCCAGAACAGGCGTTAGCACAATTAGATGCTTCCCAAAAGATGGGTGAGGAACGTCCACATCCATTCAGTCAAGTGGTTTCTTTACATTTTGGAGCGTTGCTTTACCAACAACGCCGCGAGACAGAGAAAACTGACAGGTATGCGACTGAACTCAGCGAGATTTGCAAGGAACACGGTTTTTCTGTGTGGGCACCAACAGGTAAGATTATGAAAGGTTGGACACTGCAACAAAATTCAAATGATCCACACGAGGAAGGTTTAGCCTTAATACGTGAAGGAATTGCTGAATGGAAGGCAAATCGATCCAGAGTATTACTTCCGGTCTATCTTGGCATGTTGGCGGATGCTTATGGACAGTGTAGAAAACCGCAAGAAGGACTTCAGACAATAGATAAAGCATTTGAAGCAGCTGCTGAGAGCGGAGAACGAACGAATGAAGCAGAACTCAATCGACTCAAAGGGGAACTATTGTTAATGTTGGGTAAAGATATGCCGTTGGAAACTTCCAGACAAGACAAGTACGCTGAGGCAGAGGAGTGTTTTGAAAAGGCATTGTCTATTGCGCGGCACCAAGAAGCAAAATCGTGGGAACTTCGGACGTCTGTTAGTTTAAGTAGACTAATGATTGAACGGAACCGACATGATGATGCGTATGCACTTCTTCAACCGATCTATAAGTGGTTTACGGAAGGATTTGACACAGTTGATTTGACTGAAGCGCGTGAGTTGTTGCAGGTATTAGATGGAGAAAAGAAAGTATGAGACTTGGTGTAGTTGGTATTTGTAGTGATTTCCGAACGTTAAATCAGGAAGAGATAGATGCGGTCCAGAAATTGCAGTTTACAGGGGTGAGTTACCATTTCGCAAGTTCCAATATTCCCCTTGTTTCTCCAGAAGAAATCACGCGATGTCGATTTCTCCTTGAAAAAGCACATCTTGATTTGGTACAATTTGGTATAACGTATTCTGAATGTCTTTTTGATCCGAGTGCTTCAGTCCGAGAGGCAGCGATTGAAGCAGTGAATTGTGGGATGTCGGTGGCACGCGAGCTTGGTGCACATCACTATCTATTTCGTCCTGGTAGTTTAAATCCAGATGGAGCATGGACATCTCACAAGGATAACTATTTGCCCGAATCGATGGAGAGGTTAATTGAGACGTTAAAACCTATTGCGGAGAACGCAGAACGTGAAGCGTTGACACTTGTTATGGAAACGCACGCTGTCTCTATTATGGATTCACCTGAGACGTGTAGTGAAATCGTTGAGAGAGTAGGTTCAGATAGGCTACGGATTGTCATGGATTTTGTCAATCATTTTCAGACACTCAGACAGGTATACGCGAGTGAGGATCGGCTCAACCACATATTTGATGTGATGGGACCGGTTGCTCCTATGGCACATATTAAGGATATTCGTGTTGAAAACGGATTAGTTTTACACCTGAATGAAGAAGTTCCTGGTGAAGGAGAATTGGCGATAGGAGTGGCGTTAAAGCGGTTTAACGAACTACATCCTGATGGATATGGCTTAATAGAACATCTACCGTTGGAGAAAATTCCACTGGCAAATGCAAATGTACGCAGAATTGCATCTGAAAATGGGATAGATATCTATTAATTGGAGGGTTTGCATCATGTTAAAGAAACGAGAAGTTTTTCTACTGATTCTCATGATAGGGATGATGCTTGTAACTTACACAGCAATAGGTCAAGAAGAGAATATCGTTGACGAAGTTCAGGATGGTGCGAAAAGTCTTTGGGAAAAGATAAGGCTACCTGTTATTGCTGCAGTGTTGATGTTTGTTTTCCAAGGGATTATTTATGTCATTGGCTTGTTTAAGAAAGATAGACTACTTAAAACAATTATGAACAAATATATAGTCTTTGATATGATAAAGGGACCTCGTTATCAAGGAACTATGCGTTTCGGTAATAGAGGTATGGAAATTATTTCTGAAGAATCCCGTCAACGTGGACAAGCACCAAGTTATATATTTTCTGGACAAGAACTGCAAACGAGCGTTAGAGGTTATATCCGTTACCATGATATGATGAATGAACGGGAAATGCGTGAACGTGCGTGGGATCGTGACCACCTACTTAATCCACCGATGTCCCGTCGTATGGTTAGAAAAGTAAGAAATTTGTTCTTTGCTCTGAATGAGGCAGTCAAAAATGCAATTAATATGTTATGGGGTGGGATAAAACGGGCAGCTAACCCTTTACAGCAACAGTTACAACGTTTTGATTCTGCTGCGTCAGACCTTGGTGGACAAGGCACATCCGGAGCCATGTCGTCAACAATAGGACAGATAGAAAGTACATCTACGGAAGCATTCTTGAAAGAAGAAAGTTATGATACAATTATTGAGCGTCTTGTGGGAACACGTGTCAAGATTAGAGTAGAGGGTTCTGGAGAATATATGGCACTACTCAAAGATTACAATAAAGACCACCTGTCGTTTTTGAATGTAAAAGATAAGGACAATAATGGATATAAAGACCAATGGGGTTATGACCACGAATACAAACACAATATCAATAACTTTAACCGCCGTGATGATCGGGGTTTAAGATGCCGAATGATAGAAAATGAAGGCAAATACTTTTTGGTCTTTGAAAATAATACTGCATATACTATACAAGTAGGAAAGATTCTGTTACATGACGGCTCACCAAATTGGGAGAGAAACCTTGAATTTAAGTTCCATATTGAACCGTTAAGTGTGAGAAGAATTCGGCTTAACCCTGTTTCACAACATAGAGTAGGTCCTTTTGAACGTGTTACGATTCCTGAACATCGGACACCGAGGAATTTCAAGAAGATAAGGCTTGATTTTCGTTCATTTCGAGATGCGGATGTAATTTTCCCTCGTAAAGTGTGTACGATTAAAGAAAGTGCTGAAAAGCAACAGCAGGAGATGTTCAGTATTTCTGCTTTGACGGATGCCATTCTTGATCGAAGTGAATCTGAAGAGATTGCCATTCAGGATACTAAAGGTCGACCGATTCATGGCATGAACCTTGTGCATGGCTATGTAACCAACGTCAATGAAGAACGGATTGATCTTAAGACGATTGATTCAGGTTATAGTCGTCGTTGGGAGGTAGAGAGTGCGTATACGCATTTTGATAATATGTTACGTCACCGTGTTCCGATTCATCGTCGGATGATTCCATATTATGCGAATAAATTGGCTGCACAAAATGCCCTTGTTGAACAGATTCGTGAGAACCCGCTGCAAAAAGAAGCATTTTCTCAGTTTGCGTACCCGAAGCGAATCAAAAAACGGTTGCGTCTCCCATTAAGGAAGTATTTACCATCAAATGGTGACTTGCGCTTACCAATGAAAGTGATGGCACTTACAGGCAACGGTACTGATGTGGAATACCCGTTCCTTGAGCGTTTCGAGTATGTTAATGAACACCATATGCTGTATGAATCAGTTGACAACTTGCGAAATGATCGACTTGCTAAGATGGATATATTGTGGATAGGAAACGGTGAAATATATAAAGCGGGTTACCGCTTTAATATTGATACTGAACACCGTATCAAGAATTTCGTTAGTCAAGGTGGTGTTGTTATTGTATCGGGACAGGATGTGAAGGCGAATTATAGACAGAGACGTGGAACTGGTTGGATTCCCGAACCGTTGACCGGTATAGAATATGATGAAACGGATGAACTGCTACCGACTTCTCAAGGCAGAAGGAGCCGTGTATTCCATACACCAAATACGCTTAATACCACGCCAGAGACTAAAGAAATTCCTTTGGTTCGTCTTGATGATATGTGGGTAGACCCGCTTGGTAAGTGGAATTCACTGGCTAAATCCACTATACAAGATGATGCTTCTGCTTTGCTTACGCTTCCATTTCAGAAAGGTATGTATATTGTTACGAGTTTGAAGAATGATACGGAGAAGGATGTGGAAATAAATAAGAAATTGATGGAGAATTTGTTGTTCTTTTCTGTTAAGTGGATAAATAATCAGAAGTGGAAGGAACTTTTCGGGTTAAATCGATAATTATATTAACGAAACACGAAAGGTGTTATTAGGGTCTATTGCCTAGTAACACCTTTCGTGTTTAATTTGTTTTCTTTTTATTCTTTTTACCTGCGTTCTTTGGTGCTGCTTTTTGTCCATTTCCATTTTGCTCTGCTTGCAGTGATTTTCTAAGTTCATCTAAGGCTTGTGCGAGTGCGTCAAGATGTTCTAAAGGGGTGGGTTCTTTTTCTCCATTTTCAGTTTCTGTTGAAGTAGTTGTTTGTTGTTTGAAAAACATTTTTTGCAACGCCGCTTCAAACGATATATCGGCAGCGATATCGTGGTCTGCTGCTTTTACTACAATTGTCTGTAATGTGGGGAGATGCAAAATAGGATCGGTTGGGTCGGTATCTTCAGTTTCCTTTGTGTTCGTCCGTTCAAAATAAATAGGTTCAACATAAAATATACCTTCCTCAATAGGGATGACGTGTAGATTCCCGCGTATAATTTTGTTGGGTCTCCAGTTACGGAAGAGTTCAGCTAATTCGGAATTTTTTGCAATATCGTCTTCTACATGTTTTGGTCCTTTAACATTCATTTGTCCTGGCAGGGTATAGACGATACGTTGTCCGTAGTTTGGTGGATCGCATCGAGCAATCAACCATCCTTTCATGAAGTTCTCTTTTCGTGGTGGAGTAAACGGAATCATGTTTACAAATTCTACCTTTTCTTCTCCAGGCAACTTCAACATAACATAGTATGGCATCATCTCTTGATCTGGGGTTTCAGAGTAATAGGCTTCATTTGGTATATTCAATTGTAAAGTCTTATTCACGAAATCATCTGAATCTACAACATGATAGTCTCCATACATTTTTGCTTGTATGCGTGTGAGGTAATCTGGGAACCTTCTATGTTCTCTTAATCCTTCCGGCATTTCATCTATTCTTTTAAAGAGATTCGGGAAAGTCTTCCGGTAGATTCCCGTAATAACTTCATCTTCGATGTCGGTATAAAAATTGATATCTCCGTTGTATGCATTTACAACCACTACTCCAGAATTACGTATGTAATTAAATTTTCTGAATCTCTTGAAACGCGGTTCAGCATATAATTCGAGATCATTATCTTCAATTGGTGCGGTATCATCTTTATAGGTTTGTGCATTTGGGTATGTATTACTGGTCACATAAAAATCAACAATCCACCACAGTTGACCGTCGTGAATAACAATGTATGGATCTGGGTCATAATCGAGAAAAGGAGCGATCCGTGAGATCCGGTCAGAAACAAGTTTTTCGTTATGCCGTGTACCGATTCTACGCCAGAACATCAGTCGACTTTCTTCCGTTAATGCAGCGTGCCTCAAGATTCTTACAGAGGTGAATCGGACAGCAAAGCATAGACGTCGAAACCATCCACCTAATTGAACACCGCCTGTCCCTTGATAATGGTATCCATCTTTAATTGTATCTGATTCTTTATTTTCAGTATCTATATCCGTTGTATCCGCATCCCCTTCGTCTGGGATGTTAGGTTTGCTTCCATTCCCTTCTCCTTCTACCTTTTCAATGTTATATTCTGCCTTTTTCGTATTAACGATTACATATTCGTCAGTCATTTCTCCGTAATAAATTCTTGGTTGCGTGACATCAAATTCCGGAAACGACAATCCTTCCTTTTGTGTAATTGGTACACCTCTCACCCATAAATCTGGTGAGGCACCACCGCTAACAATTTCATTTACTGGAGCTACACACACACCGTAGCCGTGAGTGAACTTTAATTTGAGTTCACCCCATTCTTTGGGTCCTGGATCTGGATCAATCTCTCGTGCGGCAATCATTACCTGTCTATATTGTTCGGTAGATTCTGGCAAAATATCTTGTGCTTCATCAACAATAGTATCGTTGGAAGATTCAGTTTCTGACTGTTCTGCTGTCAGTGTAGTTTTACTACCGAGACGGTATCTATCTACATCGGTAAACGGATGAAAATCGTGGTGCCGTTTGATTTCCTCATTACGAAGAATGTTATACAGTACCCGTCGATCCCAGAATTGGATATTATTTTTTACCTCTTCGTTCCGGTTGATTGTATCAAGAGTAGCCAATCCTTTTTTATATTCCTTTTCCTCAATTCCATCTAAATCAAAAGCCCGGCGCGTAGCCAGAATGTGTTGCGTCAAAAATGCACTTTCCTTTTCAATTGACTCACCTTGTGATTCTACCACCCATAAATTTACACCTATAGGATAAATATAAAGCAAGGATAGTTGACTGAATGCCCATATGCCGATTAAAGCATACCATATAATTCGTTTTCTCCAGAAAAGGTTGAAAATAAGGATAGTACCGATGATGATGTGAATTAAAAGGTAAAGTTGTGTTGCCCCTGCAAGTGCGGAATCCACAAAAAACAGACCTTTAAATTCCGAAAGTCTTTTTGAAATAGGAGGAGTATATACCTTTCCCCATAGATTGACATATATTCTCCAAATGTTTGTCGCAAGTAACATCAACCATAAGATTGTCCCGTGGAAAATTATATATCTTTTGACTCGTCCCATAGAACGAGCATCACGACGGTAGTAGAAATTATAAAGAATACCGATAATCCCACAACTTACCAATAACATAATCAATACCCAAAGACTCACGGATTTGTGTAAAGAGTATGAAAACAGATAAAAATTAAGGTCTTTACCGAATAGGATAGGACCAACTTTCTCAGTAGGACGTTCGAAATATCGGAAAAGACTGTCCTGTAGGGACATCATCGGGACTGCAAGAAGAATGGCGAGAATAATTGTAGCAAAGAAGAGGGTTCTGTGGAATGAAACTGTTCGGTCATGAGTCCATCGTGAAAACTCACGTGCCTCTGGACATAGACGTTTTGCAATAAAAGCGTTAACATTCATGAATGCTAAGGCAAAGAAGAAAAATCCGAAGAAGAGGCCCCATCGTATCTTTCGGATTTTCCAGAAGATATCTCCATAATTTACGCTTTCGAACCAGAGTTGTTCGGTATAAAGGTAGGCGAATGGATAAATACAACTTAGGAGTGCTACACCACCTATTCCCCATAGCAGATATGCTTGGACTTTCAATGAGAGTTTGCGGTACCATAAACCACGTCGATATCGGAAGATACCAAAAACGAGCGTTATCCCGATAAGTACCGTACTAAAAAGTAGCCATGCTATTGCGAGATCTGGTGTCATAAGGAATACCTCAGTTCACATGTGCATTAACTATGATCTTGAACCCTTAATATAGAATACCATCATATTTATACGGATGTCAAGACAATCAACTACAGTAACAGGGTTATATGGAGAATAGGTGACAAAGATTATGACATTCTGATTGGGTAATACAAATATATTCTATATGTAATTATTCGTCAAGATTGTAGTAAAGCATATCCTGATCCCACATACTCACGTAAACTGTGTTTCCATCAACAGCGAGGGAAGTCACACGTTCAGGTATATCAGAAATCAATTGTTTCCAATTACCGTTTTCTAAGCGATAAACACCTGTGTCTTTGGTAGAACCGTAAAGAACATTTTCATCAACTGCCAGTTTTTCAATAATTAGGATTGTCCCTGCTGCATCAGTTATTGCGTTCCAATTTTTCCCATTCTTTGATGTAGCCACGCCTGCGTCTGTTGCTACATACACAGTGGGTCCGACAAATAAAATCTCTTTAAATGCTCTAACAGGAAATGGCAGAGCAGGTGTTAGATTGAGCCAATTATTTCCTGTGTCAAACGATACGACAAGATTTCCATCCCGTTTTCCAACGTAAACGGTGTCATCTGAAACAGCAAGTTTGAATCCTCCTGACCAAGTTCTAAGAATATCGTCAATTTTTTCCTTTGGTAGACCTTCCCGTTCATAAGCCTTTGCAGCATCCATATATATAAGATGACCTGTCTCCTCCACACCCGTGTCATACCACGTTGTATCTCCCTGCTTGCATCGGAAGAGCCTAAAATTATATTCTAAGTAAAACGTTTTGCCATTAACTGCAAACGCACCAGATAAACCCGAATCTATAAGTCGGTACTGTGTCTGAAAAAGATCATTCTGATATGGTTTTTCTCCACTCAGAATATCTCCTTGTGTTATCAGGTTGAAGAACTGGTCTGCTCCCAAAAAATTATCTTTCAACTGTTCAGCAAATGACTTTTCTGACAAATCTAAATTCCCTTTTCTACCTTTAAGCCATAGGTCGTTCAACTGCCTTGAGTTAAAGGTTGGTATGTCCTCTACAGGGATTATTCTGCCATCTGCAGAGATGTTGTATAGACTTATTTGCTTTGATTTATCAACAACACCTCTTGCTTTTACATAGAGCATATTATCGTATTGACTTATTTGTCTAAAGGAGGGTGGTCTTCTACCAATAGACGCAATGGGTGTTCCGATTTGGACGGTCTTCCAAGATTTACCCTTGTCTGTAGTTTTTGCTATCTCTCCTGCTATGCGTCCATAAAGACCAGATGCTGTGTTTTGTGTCTTATCGTTTTTCTTAATGACGATTAGACTATCTATTGGTAGCGAACTTTCTGGTTTGAAATTTACCGCTTCCCATGATTTACCTGCATCTGTAGAACGCGATAGACCGTCATCCTGACTACTAACGTAAACGATCCTATCATCCATCACCACAGCAGGACTAAATCTATCCATTACTGGTGTGGTGTCCGGTGATTGTTGGGATAACCATGTATTTCCACCATCTTCTGAGCGAACCATCCCTCGTTCCATCAACAGAAGTGTTTTATCAACAGCGATAAGCTTGAGATCGGGAGGGTTCCCTACAAGGGACCAGGCATTTTTAGGTGTTATATCTTCCCATGATTCACCGAGGTCAGCTGATCTAAATATCCACCAATTACGTTGATTTCCCCATGTAGGATTACCTATTCCTACTACATATAGCCTATCTTTGATTGCTGTGATTGATGTTACTTCAATATCGTTGCGGTCTGGAAACTTTAAGTATTTCCAACTGTCAGTGTTCCAGCGATAGATGCCAGACTTTGTGCCAGCAAACATTGTGTCTTGGACTGATACTACTGTGGTAGGTGGTCCGGGAAATTCATTATTCACATTATTCCATGTTTTTCCGTTATCATCAGAACGAAAAACAGAGTAATCGGAAAAAATGATATAAATGGCTTGTTCTATTATCACAAAATCAAAGAGTATTAAATTGTGCTGTACTGGAAACGCATACAGAAATTCCCATGTTTTGCCATCATCTTCTGAGGCGAATAGCTTTTGATTGGACAGGAACATATAGAGAGTATTGTTCCATTTTTTCATAGGTGCGAAACTACCATAATCAGCATCAAGTGTATCCACACTGGAGATTTGTTGCCATCCTTCACCATCAGCGGTAAATTTGTGGATTTCTCCATAAAAATAGGTGAATAGTTCACCGTCAGAAGTTGCAGTTAAACCACCTACACTACTTCCTTTTACAGGTCCAGACTGTATCCATTGTCGCTTAGGAACAGAAACGTTTTCTCCTTCCGCTTGTGCGGAAGCCAATAATATCTCATCGGGTTTCTGACCGTTATTATCACTCTTACTAAGTGGATTTGTATTGCCGAGTTGATTTTGGACATCTGCTTGTACTTCAAGATTTAGCACAATAGGAGTATCAACAAGTTCTACCGTTGTTTCAGCTTGTGCATCCAAACTATATGGTTGCTGAAAATGCACTAATTGTTGGCTTCCTATGCCAAGTAGTAACACAATCAAAACAGCACTTGAAGCCGCAACTGCCCACGGCACTAAGGGTTTGCCTCCTGTAGGTGCGGACGGTTTTAGTCGTGCGATTTCACGCATAATATTCTCTGTGAGATTGGGTGTGATTTGGTAATTTTGTAATGCTTCTCTAATCATGGGTTCCTCCTTCTTTAATAACTGGCGTGCACGGTATAGGCGATTCTTAATTGCACTTACCGATACACCTAAAAACCTGCTTATTTCTTCATACGTCATTTCTCCGAGGTAGTATAGCGTGACGACAGTGCGGTCACTCTCCTGTAACTTCGCAAGCAGTTTTTTGACTACTTCGCGTTGTGCTTCAACTGATGTCCGTTCGTTTTCCGCACTAACATAACTGGAATAAGTTGCTTTTTCCAACACTGCACTATTTGTATTTTCCAACGATTGTGTCCGCAATCGTTTTTTGCGATGCCATGCTTTGCATTGGTTTGCTGCTATGACATAGAGCCAACTCGTAAATGACCGTGGTTCTCTCAAGGTTGACAATCTCTGATATGCTTTCAGAAATGTATCTTGTGTTATTTCCTCAGCGATGTGGAAATCTCCAATCTTTCGCCACGCAAGAGCGTGTACGGACTTATGATATTTGCTGACGAGTTCGGAGAATGCCGTATCATCGCCATCAAGAACACGTTGGATGAGTTGGAGATCAGCATTTTTCATCAGATACCTCTGGAAAATGGAAGTTAATTTTCAAATCAACTTATAGTGACGCGAGTTGATGTGAAAAAGTCTCAGATTTTTCAAAAGAAAAGGAGGAAGCAAGGATAATGTTCTATTATTATATCATTATCCTTGCCTTTATTGTATTTATGCAAGTTCTAAGTTGTCAGAAATTACAACATTTTGGGTGGAGTATTAAAGGAAAGAATGAGATACATTCGGCACTATTAATATAAGGCATATTATTTTTCAAGATTAAAATGAAACATTCCGTTGAATTGTGTGCCTAAATATAAAGCGTTTCCAGTAACAGCGAGAGAAGTTCCGCTGGACGTTAGATTGACGGTTGCACTTTCCGGTATCTCTGTGATAATCCGTTCCCAAGTGTTACTATCACTCTCTAAACGATAGATGCCTGTGTCTTTAGTGATTCCATAAAGCGTTGTGTCATCAACAGCCAATTCTTCCATGATAAGGTTTGTTCCTTTTGTCCCAGTGACGACTTGCCAATTTCTCCCATCGTCTGATGTAAGGGTACCTGCGTCTGTTGACACATACACAGCAGACCCAGCAGCTACAATCTTTTTGTAGGATCTAACAGGAAATGGCAGTGCTGGTGTGAGATCAATCCAATTATCTCCTTTATCATACGATACGACAAGATGTCCATTCCGTTTACCGACGTAGACTGTATCTCCTGATACAGCAAGTTGGAGATGTCTCCCTCTTGCGCGTGAAGTTACTTCTTGTTTGATGTCTTGCCATTCTGTATCACCAGGTTCCCATCGGAAGAGTTTAAAGTTGTACACCATATAGAACGTATCACCACTGACTGCAAACGGTCCTCCAAGCCCATTATTGATCAATAATTCCTGATCCTTAGGCGGTATTTGGAGCAGCCTTTTAAAGAACAGGTTCGCTCCAGAAAAATCTTTCTGTAACGACTCAATAGAGAGATTTTGAGACTTACTCAAATAGTCTTTTAATTCCCTTGAATCGAATGTAGGTATGTCTTGAATAGGCACTAACTTTTTCACATCTTCAGATACGCGATAATAACGCAATACTCCGATAGGATAATGGCTACTACTTTTGGCATAGATAACACCGTCAGATTTGGTAATTTGCATAATCCATGGTTGGTCTTCTCGGACAGAAGTGTCCATAGGTAATTCTACTTGAATATGCTTCCAAGACTTACCCTGGTCAGTTGTTTTTACTATACTACTCCCAGCTAATCCGTAGAGAGTCGACTGGATGCTTTGTTTTCTTTCGTTTTGCTTATACGAGATTAAGTTGCGTATTCCATGCCATCTTCTATTTTGAGTGATATTTACCTTGTTCCATGTTTTACCACCGTCAGTGGAACGGTGTAGACCTCTCGCTACAACGTAAAATACTCGCTCGTTTAATGCCACAGAAGGCCAATAAGATTTTATATCTGTAGGGAGAGTGTGAGGTGCTTGTGGTGGCAGCCAAGTATCTCCTCCATTGGTAGAACGCACAATACCTCGTCCCATCAACATGATTGTTTCGCCTGCAGCAACAAGTTGGATGTCTGGTGTCTGTGCTTTTAGTTTCCAAGCATTTGTCGGTGTAATATCTTTCCACGAATTTCCCAAATCATCTGATCGGAATATCCACCAAGTCCGTTGTCGTCCCTCACGTACTGCTTTATCATCATAAAAATCATAACCTAATGATGCCATTACATACAATCGATCTTTAGTGGCTGCAGCTTTGGTGACTATCATTGCTTCAGGCACAGGTAATTCTATACGTTCCCAGCTGCCTTTGTTCCAGCGATAGAGTCCAGTGTATGATCCAGCAAATACTTTGTTTTGAATTGCTTCAAAGAAGAGGACACCTCTAAATAATTCAACGTCTACCTCCTGCCATGTCTTACCTTTATCCTCAGAACGGTAAACACCCTTGTGATAAGTTATCCAAAACGCTTGTTCAGTCACCACAAAATTACGCGGACCAAAATAATCAGGTGGCCATGAATGAACTATTTCCCAAGTCTTACCATCATCTTTTGAAGCCAATAGTAAATTACTTAAAACAATATAAAGGGTATTGTCCCACTTTGCTATAGGAACATTAGTTATAAGCATAGTTTCATCCAGTCTATCATGATAATCTCTGATGTCCCCACTCAATTGTTGCCATCCAGTATTTTCATTTTTCCATTTGTATATGTGTGCATCAAGGACAGTGTAGAGTTCTTCATCATCAGTGGCAAATAAATTTTCTACAACACTTCCGACGACAGGTCCAGAGTGAATCCACTCCTGTTTTTTGACAGGAACATCTTTTCCGTCTATCTGCGCGGAAGCCAATAACACCTCATCGGGTTTCTGACCGTTATTCTCATTGATACCCAACACATTTGTATTACCGAGTTGATTTTGGACATCTGCTTTTACTTCAAGATTTAGCACAATAGGCGTATCAACAAGTTCTACTGATGTTTCAGCTTGTGCATCTAATGAATAAGGTTGCTGAAAATGCAACAACGGTTGGCTCCCTAATCCAAGCAGCAACACAATCAAAATAGCACTTGAAGCAGCAACTACCCACGGCACCAAAGGTTTGCCTCCTGTAGGTACGGACGGTTTTAGTCGTGCGATTTCACGCATAATGTTTTCTGTGAGATTGGGTGTGATTTGGTAATTCTGTAATGCTTCTCTTATCATGGGTTCCTCCTTCTTTAATAACTGGCGCGCACGGTAGAGCCGATTCTTAATCGCACTTACCGATACACCTAAAAATCTGCTTATTTCTTCATACGTCATTTCCCCGAGGTAGTATAGCGTGACGACAGTGCGGTCACTCTCCTGTAACTTCGCAAGCAACTTCTTTACGACTTCGTGTTTAGCTTCTGACAACTTCCGTTCATTTTCCTCAATGACATAGTTGGAATAGGTCAGTTCTTCCAATTCTATATTGCTTGTGTATTCCAACGATTGTGTCTGCAATCGTTTTTTGCGATGCCATGCTTTGCATCGGTTTGCTGCGATGACATAGAGCCAACTCGCAAATGACCGTGGTTCTCTCAAGGTTGACAATCTCTGATATGCCTTCAGAAATGTATCTTGTGTTATTTCCTCAGCGATGTGGAAATCTCCAACCTTCCGCCACACAAGAGCGTGTACCGACTTATGATATTTGCTGACGAGTTCGGAGAATGCAGTATCATCACCATCAAGGACACGTTGGATGAGATGGAGATCAGCGTTTTTCATCAGATACCTCTGGAAAAGGGAATTCATTATTTCTCTTCAATACGTAAAGACGCGAGTTGATGTGAGAAAGTCTCAAAATTCGAAAAAAGAGGAAAAAAAGGAGGATAAAGGAATGTCAGGATGAATTTTACCTCGTCCTGACAAAATATACTAATCTATATCTAATGCGTCTACATTAGATATAGTAGACGCATTAGAAAGCGGTTTATTTTATAATCTTCTGACATTCTGTAGGAGCGACCTCCTGGTCGCGACCGGGAGGTCGCTCCTACAGAAGACTCGGTAGAACGTTATTTATGCACCACCCTCAGATAATTATAGAATTGACAACATTATTCTTCAAGCGTAAAATGTAGCATACCGCGATCTTCTGTAGCCACATATAGTGTATTACCATCAACAACAAGCGAATTTACACGGTCTGGCACCTCTGTGGCAATTTGTTTCCAAGTGCCTTCTTCCAATCGGTAGAAATTGGTAACACCGTAGTAGTCAGCAGTTCTTTTAGTAACGCCATATAGCCTGTTGCCATCAACAGCCAGTATATCCATATTGAGATTCGTCCCATCTGAGTCGGTGATAGCACCCCAATTATTTCCCTGATCAGAGACAAAAACACCTACGTCTGTTGCAACACACACTGTGTCCCCGACAAATACGATATCTTTGAAAGCTTTTACTGGAAAAGGTAGAAATGGTGTGAGATCAATCCAATCATCTCCCCTATCAAACGAAGCGAGAAGATGACCATCCCGTTTACCGACGTAAACAGTATCCCCTGAAACAGCAAGTTTAAATCCCCCAAACCAAGATGTAATAATTTCCATAATCTTATCTTGTGCCAGACCTTCTTGTTCAAACGCTTCTGCAGCCTTCCTATAGACGAGTTCAGGTGTTGTTTCTTCCACACCTGTGTCGTGCCATTCTTTGTCACCCGGTTCCCATCGGAAAAGTTTACAATTGTATTCTATGTAAAATGTGTCGCCACTGACAGCAAATCCACCGCGTAAACCGAACATAAATAGTTCAATTTGTTCCGTATATAATTGGTTTTTTATTTGTTGATTTTGTTTATGTGGTTCCCCGCGTGCTAATTGTTTGAAAAAAACAGTCGAACCTATACCTGTTTCCTTTAATTCCTTAAATAAGTCTTCATCTGACAAATTTGAAGCACCCTGCATTCTTTGTTCCCACACATTTTTTATTTTCCTTGAGTCCAAGGTTGGCATACCTTGTATCGGAACAAAGGTGCCTCCATCTGCAGATATGCGATATAATCCTGTTTTTTCACTACTAAGAGATTCTCCACCATGTTTCGCATAGAGAATACCGCCAAATCCCCCGATTCGAGTAAATTTCGGAGGTGCCATAGGATAAGTAGTAGGTTTCTTGATCTGTATTTTTGGATTAACCACTTTCCATGACTTGCCTTTGTCATTGGATTGGAAGACTTCGTTTATAATCATAGCGTAGAAGGAATCAGATGGGTCTCCCATGTTATTAGTCTTAAGTCGGATTATGTTATCTATTCTACTTTTCTCGCTAACTCTGATACGTTGCCACGATATTCCTCCATCATCCGAATGCAAAATCCCTGAATTTCCGATGGTGAAATATGTGCTTTCATTAATTGCTACTGCATCGGAAACAGCATAAGATGAAGCAGGTATACCAGTGTATTCCTCAAGTTTCCATGTGTTTCCGTTGTCGATTGACCTTGCAACAAAACCATCATGTATACCGATCAGTAAAACCGTATTTCCCATTGCCACGATTGTGAGTAGAGGGTGATTGTCAATTATCTGCCATGCATTAGTAGGTGTAATATCTGTCCATGAATCACCATTGTCAGTTGAGCGGAATAGCCACCAAGTCTGATCCTTGGGATCACCTGTTCTCCACTCCGTTTCTACATGGACATATAGGTCTTTTTCGGTTACTGCAAAAGATTTGAAAACCTCGGCTCCCTCCACAGGAAATTGCAAACGTTGCCAATTATCAGCACTAAGACGGTAAAAACCTGTGTCTGTGGAAACAAATAGAGTATTCCGATTTGCATCCAAAGTATTTATTCTACCTGTCAATCCTTTGTCTAATGCAGTCCACGTCTGTCCAATGTCTGTAGAACGGAAAATATGCTCTTCGTGAGCAAGGTAAAACACTTCGTCCATTGTTACCAGTTTAGTTGCCTTTCCTTCTGGACATTTTCCTACTGAAAGCCATGTTTTACCCCCATCTGTTGAACTGTAGAGTTCATTAGATAGGACGCTATATAACCTATCATTTAATTCCGTCAGAAGGATTTCATCATCCCATCCAGTTACAAGATCGCTAACGTCTTTGACGGTTTGTAATTCAGATCTATCAACAGGTAGTTTTAAGATTGTGTTACTGGGGTGAATAAAATATATTTCCCCATCGGAGGTATGAAAAAGAGTACTCATTGAAATACCTGTTTCGGGTCCGTTTCTCTGTATCCACTGCTGTTTTATAGCAGAAGTATCCTCTCCTTCTGTATCTGCTGCAGCTAATAACACCTCATCGGGTTTTTGACCATTATTTTCATTAATACTAATCGGATTTGAACTACCAAGTTGATTTTGGACATCTGCTTTTACTTCAAGATTTAGCATAATAGGTGCATCAACGAGTTCAACGGTCGTTTTAGCTTGTGCATCTAATGAATAAGGCTGCTGAAAACGCAGTAAATGTTGGCTACCAAGTCCAAGTAGCAATATAATCAACAGAGCACTTGATGCAGCAATTGCCCACGGTACCAGAGGTTTGCCTCCTGTAGGTGCAGCCGGTTTTAGTCGTGCGATTTCACGCATAATGTTTTCAGTGAGATTTGGTGTGATTTGGTAATTCTCTAATGCTTCTCTAATCATGGGTTCCTCCTTTTGTAAACGATTCCGCGCACGTCTCAGCCTACTTTTAATTGTGCTTGCTGATACTCCTAAAAATCTGCTAATCTCTTCTATCTTCATTTCACCAAGGTAATGCAGCGTCATCACCGTGCGTTCACTCTCTTTCAACTTAGCGAGCAGCTTCTTGACCACTTCACGTTGTGATTCAACTGCTGCGTTTTTCCGATCTTTTACGACGTGTTGGGAATAAGCATCTCTCTGTGTCATTGTTGGTTCTACATCTTCTAACGGCTCTGTCAGTATCCGCTTTTTGCGTAGCCATGTGTCGCATAGTCGTGTTGTTATCACATACAACCATCCAGAAAATAGGTTTGGATCTTTTAGGGTGTGGAGTCTCTGATACACTTTCAGGAAGGTATCCTGAGTGATGTCCTCTGCGATGTGGAAGTCTCCTACTTTTCTCCAAGCGAGTGCATGAACTGCCTTGTGATGTTTCTTCACAAGTTCAGCGAAAGCAGATTCATCATCTGAAAGAATTCTTTGAATAAGTGCAACATCGTTGTTTTTCATCACGCGCCTCCAAAAAGCGATAGTTTGGTGAGTCTTATCAAACTATAGTGACGCAAGATAGGGGCAAAAAGGTTGCCAAATTCTGAAAAAAGAGAAATTTTGGAGGAAAAGAGGAGGAGGTAAGAAAGGCAGCGTTATGTACCGTCCAGATAAAAGTGCTATTGTTCAAGAGTATAGTGAAACATACCACTGTCTTGTGTTCCGACGTATAAGGTGTTTCCATCAACAGTAAGAGATGTTACATTATTAGGAATCTCTGACACAACCTGTTTCCACTTACCAGTTTCTAAGCGATAGATTCCTGTATCTTTGGATATACCATAAAGTGTTGTCCCGTCAGCAGATAAATGTTCCATGATGAGATTTGTTCCATCAGCATCGGTAATAGTATGCCAATTTCTCCCATTATCTGATGTGATGATACCTGTGTCCGTTACGACATATACGGTTGATTTTATAAAAACAATATCTTTGAATGCATTAACTGTAAACGGTAGTGCAGGAGTGAGATCAATCCAGTTATTTCCTTTATCAAACGATATGACAAGACTCCCATCACGTTTCCCATAGCAGATAGAGTCCCCTGAGACAGCAAGTTTGGGAGTTTTTTCTGCTATTTCTAAAGTTAATTCGCAGGTTTCTTCTTGTCCAGTCTCTTGCCATTCAGTCTCACCGAGTTTCCATCGGTAAAGTTTGTAATTGATTTCCATATAGAATGTGTCACCGCTAACAACAAAGGGACTACGTTGGGCGTGACTAAATAGATGAAACAGATTTTTACGGTCTGATTGTGCCACCTGTTTGAAGAACTGATTTGCACCAGGAATCTTTTCTTGCAACTGTTCAATAACCGATTTATCTGACTCGTTAAATTGGTTTTTTATTATTTCATCCGACTTGCCTAATAAATCCAGTGAGTCGAAGATTGGCAATCCTTGAATCGGCACAAGGATATTACCTTCTGTAGATACACGGTATATATGTGTTTTACCTCTGGTGAATGATCCACCACCTTTTGCATAGAGAACACCTTCAGCTTTGATTATATGTGTAATATCTGGTGGTTTTTCTCTGTCGGGGTCTGTCATCGGCATTTCTATTTGGATAGCATGCCAAGACTTACCTTCATCGGAGGTCTTTGCAATCCTTCCTTCATATCTTGCATAGAGAGTCGGAGGTGTATTATGTCTTTTTTTATTCCCTTTATACGCGATTAGAGCATCTATTTTAATCTTATCCGCGGTGATATTGACCTTATTCCATGATTTGCCATTATCAATGGAACGGTGCAGTCCGTTTCTCCCGCTAATATAAAAAGCACCTTCGTTTACTGCTGTCTTAAAGATTACATCAGGACTGATATCAAAAGAAGGAGTAGGATTTGATAATTGTGGTGGTAGCCATGTATTTCCACTATCGGTAGAGCGAACCATTCCCTGTTCCATCGCCAGAAGTGTTTCACCAATAGCAATAAGTTTGATACGAGGCGGTAACCCATTTACAACCCAAGCGTTTGTTGGTGTTATATCATCCCATGAATCACCAAGGTCAGTTGATCGAAATATCCACCAACCCCGTTCAAGTCCTTGTGATACTTTACCCGTATCTAACACATCATCGCTGGCTGCTGCCATAACATATAACTTTTCTTCTGCTACAGCAACTGAAGATATCCTTCCAACAGATACTGGAAATTCTATACGTTGCCAGTTTTCATCGGTAAAGCGGTACAGGGCATATTCTGTTCTTGCAAACAACGTGTTCTGTATAGGGACAATTGAATGAATGTGTCTATCTATCTGATTGTTATTTATGACCTTCCATGTCTTGCCAGAATCTACAGAACGAAAAAGATCGTTAGTTTGTAAGGCATTGTTTCCCAAATAAAAAAGTATATAAAAAGCTTGTTTTGTTAGGACCAATTCTGTAGGAAACCAAAGACCTTCTTGCCATGAGTAGACTAAATTCCATGTTTTGCCATCATCTCTTGAAGCAAAAAGGTCTGTAGACAGAATCAGGTAGAGTGTATTGTCAAACTTTTTTATAACTGTCTCACCCTCATAATTAGTGTCCAGTAAAGTAGTATCAAAAACGTGTCGCCATTCTTCTGCATCGGTTTCCAATTTGTAGATGTTCCTATCAGTAAAGGCGTAAAATTCACCCTCTGGTGTTGTAAATAAACTTTCCACCTTACTTCCTCTGATCTGTTTAGACTGAATCCATGGCTGTTTAGCAATAGAAATATCTTCTCCTTCTGTCTGCGCTGCAGCCAATAAATCCTCGTCTGGTATCTGACCGTTGTTATTGGTCTTACCAAGTGCATTTTGATTTCCAAATTGACGTACATCTGGTTCCGTTTCAATATTCAGCACGAATGGTGCGTCAACAAGTTCAACGGTCGTCTCAGCTTGGGCATTCAAACTATAAGGTATTTGGAAATGTAAAAAATGTTGACTGCCTATACCGAGCATCAACATAATCAAAACGGCACTTGATACAGCAGCTACCCACGGCAACAAGGGTTTGGTAATGGAGGGAACTGCTGGTTTAAGTTGTGCGATTTCTTGCATAATGTTATCTGTTAGGTGTGGTGAAATTTTGAAATTGTCAAGTGCTTCTCTAATCATTGTTCCGTCCTTTTGTAAACGGTTCCGCGCACGCTGCAATCGGCTCTTAATTGTTCCGGTAGACACTCCTAAGAATTTGCTAATCTCTTCACATGTCATTTCACCGAGGTAATGGAGTGTCATCACCGTACGTTCGCTCTCTTTCAATTTCGCGAGCAGCTTTTTGACTACTTCGCGTTGCGTCTCAACTGCCGTGTTTTCTCGCTCTTCTGCAATATGTTGTGAGTAAGCATCTCGTTGTATCATCGTCGAGTCTACGTTTTCCAGAGGATGGGTATGAATCCGATTTTTGCGGAGCCATGTGGCACACAGGCGTGTCGTAATCACATAGAGCCATCCTGAAAACTGGTACGGATCTTTTAGGGTGTGAAGTCTTTGATACACTTTCAAGAAGGCATCTTGGGTAAGGTCTTCAGCGATGTGGAAATCCCCAGTTTTTCGCCAAGCCAACACATGAACCTGTTTTTGATACTTTTTCACAAGTTCAGCGAATGCAGTCTCATCACCAGTGAGTATTCGTCTGATAAGTGCAACATCGTCGTTTTTCATTAGGTGTCTCCAGAAAACGATAGTTTGATTTATCATATATCAAACTATAATGACGCAAGTTAGGGGTAAAACGGTTGCATAATTATCCAAAAAAGATGGGTAATTGGAGGATAGAGATTGGTATAACAAATTTAACAACATTTGAAAGGAGCCTTGTATTTATTATTTGCCAATATCAAAACGGAGCACACCACGTCTGCTTGTTCCAACGTATAGCACATTTCCTTCAACGGTGAAAGAAGTTATAGCACCTTGGATCTCTGTGGCAACTTGTTCCCAGTTGCTGCTGTTACTTGCCAGACGATAGAAGCGATTTGATCCTGACATGCCATAAAGAGTTGTATCACTTGTGGCAAGATGTGCCATAGTAAGTTGTTCTCCTTCTGCATCAGTAATAGCATGCCAATTATTGCCATCATTTGACATCAACACACCTTGGTGTGTTGAAACATAAACCGTGGAACCTATAATTACTATATCTCCAATCAAAGGATTAAAGTTTGTAGATTTTAAGTTAGCAATAGATTGCGGTGTGATGTCTTTCCATGTGTCTCCACTATTAATGGATTTGAGGAGTTTTCCATCTCGTGTTCCGACATAGACAGTTTCATCTGAAACAGCGAGTTTCATTTCTGCATGTTTGTTTAACTCAGTTGCTTCCACACCAATATCATGCCACTCCTTTTCTCCACGCCTCCATCTGAAAAGTTTGTGATTATATTCCATGTAGAATGTGTCTGCGCTGACAGCAAACGTTCCTTGTAGTCCTCGTTGAAGAATTTCTGAACCGGGAGCCATTGCTGCTTCTTTCATAAACTCAGATGAACCCATATACTTTTTTTGCAAATTTTGAATGATTGACTTGTCAGGTGGAAATTCAATAGTAGAATTCCAATAACCATATTGTAGTTTTTCAAGCTCATCGTATAATACTTGGGAGTCAAAAGTAGGTATTCCTTTGATTGGGACTAACGTGTTGCCATCATCTGAGATACGATACATAAGAGTTTTATAACTCTGACCGTAAGTTTCACCTTTTGCGTAAATAACACCTCCTGATGTTACCATTTTGACAATGCGCGGCGGGTAAACCTCTTTATGGGTTGCCTTGCTATCGGATTCCACAAATGGTGTTGCAATGTAAACCGTTTCCCAAGATTTTCCACCGTCTATAGACTTCACCAAATCGCCAGCTGCCATCTTGTTCTCCGTTATCGCATAGAGTGTTGGAGGTATGTGTTTCTGATTATTATTCGTTCTACGAACAGTGAACACTTTATATACACGGCTTCCCAACCCCGTATTAAACCTATGCCACGATTTACCACCATCAATGGTACGGTGAATCCCACTCGTTCCACCTACGTAGAAAGTTTTATCGTTGACTGCCACGGCATGCGTTACGCTGCCAAATTGGGTGACTGATTTCGGAATCTTCCGTGAAATACCGGTGTTTTTCTTATATATCCATGTGTTGCCTTTGTCAATTGTACGCGCTACCGAAACATCATGATCACCGATGACTAATACCGTATCTTTTACAGCGACTATAGTTATTTTGGGTGGAGTTCTGATGAGAGACCAAGCATTTGTAGGAGTGATGTCTGTCCATGAATTCCCTATGTCGGTTGATCGGAATAACCACCAAGAACGTTGTTGTTTTGTTTTTTCATCAGATTCATTAGGTTTCACCACCATAATATAAAGCGTGTTTTCAGTCGCCACTATGGATTTAATAGTGCTTTTTCCGATTACCCTTGGAAGTTGCAAGTGCTCCCAGGTGTTTCCGTTAAAACGGTACAATCCTGGAAACGATCCTCCATCCTTGTTTGCAATCAACGTGTTATTAATGGCAACCAAATGTCGTGGACCCCCGTACCACTTATCAAAACTTATGTCTTCCCATGATTTACCAGCAACATCAAACCGGTATACTCCTCCCAGTTCAACACGAAGATAAAATTCATGGTCTGTAAACACAAAATTATAATAACCGCGTCCTTGACTGATTGGTGAGTCAACTGATTCCCAAGTTTTACCTTCATCCGTTGAAACCAAAAGTTCGTCACCTGGTGTAAAGTAGAGGGTGTTGTTCCACTTCCCTATATGTGCAGTGCTTGAATAGCCGCTACCTTCCATTGAAGTGAGGAGTTGCCAAGATTCTCCATCAGCACTTAATCTACATATCCCCGCATAATCAAGGACAGTGTATACTTCACCTTCAGGGGTAGTAGACAAACTCCATACTGGACCGGCTGCACTTGGTGAATTTACTTGCATCCATTGCGAATTGGTAACTTTAATATCTTCAGCAACAACTTCTTGTGCAACTGCAATTTGGTTTGTATCAAGGTTTGGAACAGCGGAGCTGTTGCTACCGTTCCCATCAGAATTCTCTCCAAATTGATTTCGGATATCTGGTTCTACCTCAAGATTTAGCACAACTGGTGTATCAACAAGTTCGATCTTCATCTCTGCCTGTGCATCCAAACTGTATAGTCGCTGAAAGTGCCTGAAGTATTGACTGCCTATACCGAGCATCAACATAATCAAAACGGCACTTGATACAGCAGCTACCCACGGCAACAAGGGTTTAGTAATGGAGGGAACTGCTGGTTTAAGTTGTGCGATTTCTTGCATAATGTTATCTGTTAGGTGTGGGGAAATTTGGAAATGTTCAAGTGCTTCTCTAATCATTGTTTCCTCCTTTTGTAGACGTTGCTGTGCGCGCCTGAGGCGACTCCGAATCGTATTTGCTGATACACCTAAAAATGCACCTATCTCTGCACTTGACATATCACTGAAGTAATACAATGTTATCACCGTGCGGTCACTCTCTGGTAGTTTAGCAAGCAACTTCTTCACGACTTCACGCTGTGTTTCTGCTACTATCCGTTCTTTTTCTTCAACAAAATGTTGTGAATATGTCGTTTTTTCCGCATCTGAACTGTTTGTCTCATCCAACGGTTGCATCCATATACGCTTTTTTCGCAGCCAAGCAATGCATCGACGCGTTGCTATCACATATAACCAACTGGCGAATCGCTGCGGGTTCTTCAACGTTTCCAATTTCTTGTATGCTTTCAGGAAAGTGTCTTGCGTAAGTTCCTCAGCAATGTGGAAATCCCCAATTTTACGCCACACAAGCGCGTGAACCGCTCTCTGGTATTTTGTTACAAGTTCAGTGAAAGCTGTCTCATCACCATCAAGAATACGATCTATGAGTTCAACATCGTTGTTTTTCATGAATTACCTCCGATCAGTCTATAGTGACGCGACTAAGGGTAATACTGGTGCATAATTTTGGAAAAAATAAAGAAAGGAGGAAATTGGTTGTATACTATGATACCATTTTTTATATCTTTTTTATATATTTGAGCAATTCTAACTTATCAGAGGTTACTGCATTTCAGTTGAACGGTGTTGCATTTAACTGAAATATATGAAAGATAGTTGACAAGGTTTGGGAGAGTGAGATGGTTTGAATGGTAGAATAGAGATAGGAAAGGGGCAGTATCTAATACCACTTAGAAAAAAGGGTGTTATTCTTCAAGATTGAAATGGAGCATAGCGCGGTCTTGTGTTCCGACGTATAGGGAGTTTCCATCAACAGCAAAGGAATTTACGTTGTCAGGTGCATCTGAAAGAACTTGTTCCCAAACACCTTTTTCCAAGCGATAGATACCTGTGTTATTGTTGACACCATAGAGAGTTGTTCCGTCAATAGATAAGTGCTCCATAATGAGATTTGTCCCCTCTGTATCAGTAACGGTGCGCCAATTTCTTCCATCATCTGATGTGATAATACCCGCGTCAGTTGCTACATATACGGTGGATCCAGCAACCACAATCTCATTGAAAGCCTTAACAGCAAATGGTAGACCTGGCGTAATGTCAAACCAATTATTTCCTTTATCAAACGATACAACAAGATGTCCATCCCGTTTTCCTACATACACAGTATCACCTGAAACTGCAAGTTTCAGAGATATTTTTGCTATGTCCATAGTTAAATCCACGGTTTCTTCCTGTCCTGTGCCGTGCCATTCAGTATCACCGGGTTCCCATCGGAGGAGCTTAAAGTTGTATTCCATATAAAATGTGTTGTCGCTAACTGCAAATGCCCCTTGTACACCGTACCGATAATATGTCTCTGAATGTGGTATATCCATTTTTGCCAACTGTTTAAAGAACTGTGTTGCCCCAGTAGAACTTTTCCGTAACATTTCAGTATAGTACTTGTCGGATCCTCTTGAAGCATGTCCGAGATTCAATAGGTCATATAATTTCGTTGAATCAAAGAGCGGCATGTCTTGAATCGGTACTAACTTATTGCCATCTGTAGCTACGCGAAATACCCGTGTTTCTCCACTACCAGGAACAGAACTATATGAACTGCTAAGTGAACTCCCCTTTGCATAGATGACACCATCAGATTTAACTATTTGGGAAATGTCTGTAGGTTGTTCTTTTCTATATGATGTCATTGGCACATCAATTGGAATAACGTTCCAAGACTTACCTTTATCGGTGGTTTTTACCATCTCTCCAACATTACCATAAATAATCGGATGTGTATTTTGCCCTTTATCATCTTTATTAGACACAATTATATTACCAATTCGGCTATTATCCGGAGTAAAATTTACTGCGTCCCACGATTTACCACCATCGGTTGAACGTTGCAATCCGTAGTCCCAGCTGCCAAAATAAAAAACATGGTCGCTCACCACAGCATCAGGGGAATTGGAAAACATTGGAGGTGAAAAACCTTGTAGTGGCATCCATGTATCACCCGCATCGGCAGAACGGACCATACCTTGTTCAATTGCCATGAGAGTATCACCGGCAGCAACGATTCTGATATCAACGAGCCATCCTGCTCTTGATTTCCAAACATGTGTCGGCGTTATATCTTTCCACGAATTCCCCAAGTCAGTTGAACGAAATATCCACCAACCTCGTTGGAGTGTCTCCGATGAATTTTCAGGATCATAGCTATGATTTTTTACAAATGCATATAACTGGTTATCGGTTGCAGTAATTGAATAACAATTTCTTGCTTCGGGTACTGGGAATTCTGCCAACCGTTTCCAACTATCCGAGTCCCAACGATAGATAGAACCTGCTAAAGTAAATACTGTGTCTTGTACAGCTACAATAGAATTTGGTTCGGTGGGAAATTCATCGTTTATATTCATCCACGTCTTGCCTTCATCCTCAGAACGGAAAGCACCACCACGTTCAAAAACGATGTAAAACGCATGTTTCATTAGCAGCAATTCCTTTGGACTGGTATATTCTTCGGGAAATTGGTGAACTAAATCCCATGTCTTACCATCATCATTTGAAGCATAGAGTTTATGTGAGGGAAGCATATAGAGTGTATTGTCCCATTTTGCCATAGGAATTTCAACATACGGCACATCTGTTATTGAACTAATATCACTAACATACTTCCATTCCTCCCTATCATCTTGCAATTTGTATAGATTTCTTTGATCGTTTCTCTGATCAGTGAGAGCATATAGTTCTTCATCTGTGGTTGCCAGTAAACCTTTTATCATAGTGCCTGTGAGAGGCTTAGATTGAATCCACTGCTGTTTAGGTACGGATGCCTCGTTCTCTCCTTCCTCCTCCGCTGCAGCCAATAATACTTCATCAGGTCTCTGACCATTATTATCACTTACACCAAGGGCATCTGCACGTCCAATCTCACGTCGAACATGCCGTTCCGCGTCTACATTTTGCACAACAGGAGCATCAACAAGTTCAACGCTCATCTCTGCTTGCGCGTCTAAGCTATACGGTTGCTGAAAACGTACTAAGTGTTGATTGCTTATTCCGAACATCAACACAATCAAAATACCACTTAATGTACCTATCATCCACGGAACAAGTGGCTTGCTGGTAGAAGGGATATAAGGATTTAGTTTTCCTACCTCTCGCATAATGTTATCTGTTAGGTGTGGGGAAATTTGAAAGTGGTCAAGTGCTTCCCTAATCATTGTTTCCTCCTTTTGCAGACGTTGCTGTGCGCGCCTGAGGCGACTCCGAATCGTATTTGCTGATACACCTAAAAATGCACCTATCTCTGCACTTGACATCTCACTGAAATAATATAACGTAATTACAGTCCGTTCGCTCTCTGGTAGTTTTGCAAGCAACCTTTTGACTACTTCACGTTGTGCTTCCACTGCTGTTCGTTCATTTTCTTCAACGATATGTTGTGAATATGTAGCTTTTTCGTAGTATGAACTGCTTGTTTCATCCATCGGCTGCATCTGCAAACGCTTTTTACGTTGCCACGCAAGACAACGACGTGTGGCAATCACATAAAGCCAACTGGCAAAATGTTGAGGTTTCTTCAGCGTACCTAACTTCTGATATGCTTTCAGGAAGGTATCCTGTGTAATCTCTTCGGCGATGTGAAAATCCCCGATTTTACGCCACACAAGTGCGTGAACCGGTTTTTGATATTTTTTTACAAGGTCTGTGAAAGCCATCTCATCGCCAGCGAGGACACGTTGGATCAACTCAAGATCACGGTTTTTCATGAATTAACTCCGATCATCCTACAGTGACGCGACTTAGGGGTAAAACTGGTGCATTATTCTGCACGTTTACAATCAGTATGTGCTATAAATTGTGACGTTTTGCACGTCACCTGTGACTTAAAGAATTCAGTCAGGATTAGGAATGTGACGCGAATTTCGCTTTTTTTATTTTTACTCTTTTTCTTCTCTTGACCTACCTTGGATTTCTGATCGTGTCATCATTTTTGCGAAGGATTTGACGGCGAATTGTTTGTGTATGTCATTGAATTTCATCGGAATATTCCTCCTTAAAAGGTTACCGTATGGTAACTTTTT
>JAPOQK010000015.1 GCA_026710795.1 Candidatus Poribacteria bacterium | reverse complement strand
TCAAAGACAAGTTGCGTAATTGGAAACAAGGGTTCAGCGATTTAGTCATGAAAATCTGTTGTGGATTACATAACTTTCGTCTAAACTTCAGACCTTGGTGTTATGACAAACATTTCGATTAAACTTATATAATGTCTATTATATCATTGATTTAAGGTATTGTCAAGGAAAATGGTATAGTTACAAGATTTTTTGTTTTCGGTTTTTCTGATAATTATCACAAATCAATATTGTCTCTTGTAGGTCGTATAGAGAAGCGAAATCTATGTCTGTTAATTTAGCGTTACATTGTTTATCAGAATGTGCTATAAATTGTGACTTTTTGCACGTCACTGTGACGTTAAGAATCCAGTCAGGATAAGGAATGTGACGCGAATTTCGCTTTTTTTTTTGCTCCTTTTTGGTCTTTTTACTTGTCTTGACCTACCTTGGGTTTCTGATCGTGTCATCATTTTTGCGAAGGGTTTGACGGCGAATTGTTTGTGTATGTCATTGAATTTCATCGGAATATTCCTCCTTAAAAGGTTACCGTATGGTAACTTTTTTTGACATAACGGTAACTTTTGGTAGAATTGGTCTAATGTTAGTTTCCGTCTGGGTTTGTGGGTTGTTTTCATCGGTTTTTTGTGGTTGAAAAAAATAATTTTGGTAACTTTTTTGGCTATTTGTCGGGGATCGCTTTGCTCGCTCTGACCTACACGGATTATCGCGACCACGAGGTCGCTCCTACAGAATGTAAGATGAGATGTCGGAGGTCGCTTTTCAACAGAATGTAAGATGAGATGTCGGAGGTCGCTACGCTCGCTCCGACCTACGAAAAACTGTAAATAAAAAGTTGTCATTTCGAAATGATGTTATAGTTTAACTGATGATGGTATGTGAAGTGAAATGAATCAAGTGAGTGGAACAATAGATTTCCAATAGGTTTTATGGGGTTTTCGGAATTGTCTGAACGAGGATTACAGGATAAGAGATTTCACCTTTCATGTGATATTTCCTATGATGGCATTACCGATTGCTCCAAAATACAATGTGAGTCAATCTTTGATTAGGGTGTTGATATAGAATGGACTTGATTAATCTACATTTTTTTGTCATAATACATCATCAAGAATTAGGTATATATGTCTCAGTATTTGGCTGAAACTCAATAGGAGATGGAAAGATGATACGAACAAAGACCTTTCATAAAAGCATCATTATTTATGTCCGGACTTTCTTTTGCGTGTTATTACTGTTATTACCTGTATTGCGAGTAGACGCAGCACGAGATGAAGCAACTGTTGCTGGAAACTGGACATTTGAGGATGGAAGTGCAATAGATACATCAAAAAATGGGATTAATGGCAAATTTGTTGGTAACCCAAAATCCGTTGAAGGTATAGTTGGCAAGGCGTTACAGTTTGATGGAGAAAGTGATGGTATTGATCTTCCAGATACACCACTTATAAATACAGGTGGTCCTTATACTGATCGAACAGTCGCAGCCTTTTTCAGATGTCATGACATTTCCTTAAATCAGAAGCAGATGATATTTCAAGAAGGGGGTGCCACACGAGGCTTGTGTCTCTATGTCTACAAAGGTGAAGTCTATGTTGGTGGTTGGAATCGTGCCCAATACAATTGGGATGGTGCATGGATATCTGAGAGTATAAAATCGAATCGTTGGCACCATGTCGCAGCTGTCATTCGAGAAGCTGCGGGAGCAGTTGAAAATGATAAACTGGAAATGTGGTTAGATGGTAAGCTTGTCGGTAAAGAAGCGGGTGGACAACTTCATGCTCATACCAATAATACCTCAATCGGTTACGTCACACAGAAGACGATCTATCACGATGGAGTTGAAGATTTGAGTAATGTTGGCTGGTTTGATGGTATTCTTGATGAAGTTCTTGTCTACAATTCGGCATTTGATAAGGAAGATTTTACTAAAATCGCACAGCCTTTGAGTGTTGAGCCTGCAGGTAAATTTACAACCACGTGGGGTTATTTAAAAGACAAGTGGACAAAATAATTGCTGTTGTCTGATTATTGTCTGAGTCACTGAAGGCACAGAAAACGCGAAGGGTATTGGGGCATGTATACACCTTTCGCCTCTCCGAGGCTTAGTAGGTACTGTAGGTCGCAAGTTCACTACGACCTACGATTTACTCTCTAAACTATTTGACAACATCATTTTGATATTGTATAATATATACTGCTCTGGGTCGTGTGAATGCGTTATCGGGTCGCAGGTTCGACTCCTGCCAGCAGATGTGGTGTAATGCGAAGTCTGTTGTAGCTCAGCGGTAGAGCGATGTATTCCGATCTTTATCCAGAGTTATCTTTAGCGAGCCGAAGTATTACTTTACCATTCACGTAAGTGTCGCAGTAAAATGCGCCTACGTAATACATGCCTTGTCCGCTCCTTTGTGAAAATATGGTAGAGATTAAAATTAACGCTACATTCCTGAACTGTAGGAGGGAACTCCGATTCCCGACTGCTCCTAAGTTCTGTCGCGATTCGGAGATCGCTCCTACAGAGGAAATGTAGAATTATTTCTATAATCCACTATAGATATAGTTCAACGTGGCTCCGGGTCGATTGAGTTTGTTATCGTAATGATGTGGTCACAGGTTCGAGTCCTGTTAGTAAGTTTATGCATGAACTTGCTATAGCTCAGTTGGTAGAGCACATCAAAACTGACTCTGACCCTTATCCGGAGCATTCTTTGTGCGGGCCGAAGTATTGTGTTAACCTATAAAATTTACGCAATACGATCCTTGTCCGCCATTTCATCAACATAAGAGACATCATGAGTTATTTGCGTAAGTATTCCCCATTACATCCTCATCAACGGGAACCGTTGGACGAAAAGCAGGTCGAAAATTCTGCTGGTGGATACGTTTATCCTGTAACCATCTGGACAAACCTTGATAGATTCCTCATATTGGGGACAGAAGGTGGTTCATATTACGCCAAAGAGTGGGATTTGACGAAGGAAAACGTGGATTCCGTCAAACAATGCATTGCTGAGGACGGGATTCAGGTTGTTGAACGGATTCGTGAGATCTCTGTATCTGGACGTGCGCCGAAAAACGATCCGGCTTTATACGCACTGGCACTCGCCTTTACGCACGGGAACACGGAAACAAAACAGAAGGTGCGAGAGGTGTTCTGTGACGTGGCGCGTATAGGAACACACTTATTCAATTTTGTAGCATTTATGGATGGTATGCGCGGTTGGGGAAGGTCGGTACGGCGGTTAATCGGTGATTGGTATAGGACGAAGGATGATGACGTTTTGACATATCAGGTCTTGAAGTATCAGTCACGGAACAGTTGGCGGCATGCTGATGTCCTTGCGAAGTGCCACTACGGTGAGAACCGAGGTATCTACCGATGGATGAAAGGACTTGATACAGACAAGCGGATTGTGCAACGTGATACAATAGATGGCACACAGATTTCTACTACTTACGATGCTACAGATGCTATGCCTGAACTGCTTGCAGGTTATGAGGAATTGAAATGCACTGAGAAGCGAGCGGATGTTATCAAACTGATTGAAAAGCACGAATTTACGCATGAGATGGTGCCGAATGATTGGAAGAATGAAATTCAAGTCTGGGCAGCGTTATTAGCAAATATGCCTGTGATGGCAACGGTGCGTAACCTCGGTAAGATGACGCAGATTGGGTTATTGAAACCGTTTGCCCCAGAGGTACAAACAGTGCTGGAAAGACTCTCAGATGATGCTATTAAGCGTTCGCTTATCCATCCTATACAGATTCTGATTGCCTTGATAACATATAGATCCGGTAAGGGAGACAAAGGTAGTTTGACATGGGAACCAGTACCGCAGATTATTGATGCTTTAGATGCTGCTTTTTACATGGCATTTGATAATGTTGAACCCAGTGAAAAAAATATGCTCTTGGCACTTGATGTCTCAGGTTCAATGAAACGCGGTGGTGTTGCAGGTTGTAATGGACTTACACCTCGCAATGCTTCTGCCGCAATGGCATTGGTTACTGCACGGACGGAACCGAATTACCATGTCTTTGGCTTTTCTGATGAGTTTGTAGACCTACCTATTACTGCAAACGATACGTTAGCAAGTGCTGTTAAAAAAGTCTCTGGTTTACCGATGCGGCGTACCGATTGCGCGTTACCTATGCTTTATGCGATAGAGAATAAGCTTGAGGTAGATGTATTCATCATCTATACAGACAGTGAAACGTGGTATGGTGATATTCATCCGAAAACTGCGCTGGATATGTATCGACAAGAGATGGGAAGACCCGCGAAGTGTGCTGTTGTCGGTATGATAGCCAATAAGTTCTCCATTGCAGACCCGATTGATGCCGGCATGATGGACTTTGTTGGTTTTGATACTGCTACACCCGCAGTGCTCAGTGATTTTGCCAAAGATGCTGAGATGTAGTGTTCATCTATAACCTATTTTTCTTTTTCCGTCCATTAAATCCCTACCCTTTTGTCTGAACCAGGATTTACAGGATTTGTTCC
Organism: Candidatus Poribacteria bacterium; assembly: GCA_026710795.1. Taxonomy (GTDB): domain Bacteria; phylum Poribacteria; class WGA-4E; order WGA-4E; family WGA-3G; genus MSPOR6. The sequence continues at coordinate 29,238 of JAPOQK010000015.1, read as the reverse complement.
TCTCAGATAAATGTCTTTCCTTAGATTGACATAATCACCTATCAAAAGATTTATACCATAGCAGAGCGTTCTACCTAAGCAATCCTGAAAATCCTATAATCCTGATAATCTTGGTTCAGACAACAATAAGATTATGTTGACAAAAGCACCTCTAACCATATAGAATGGAGTTATATTTATTGTATATTCACGTATTGAAAGGAAAATAAAAATGGCATTAAAAGTTGGCGTAGTTGGCATGAGTGGTATTGGGAATAATCATGCGAATTGCCACGCAAATGATGATTTAGCAGAACTGGTTGCGGTATGCGATATTATGAAAGAACGTGCGGATAGCGCGGCAGAACGACTCGGTGTGAAGGCATACTATACATTAGCCGATATGATTGATGGAGAACCCGATTTGGACATTGTTGATGTCACGACGGGTGGGAATGAGAACGGTAGTTGGCACTATGAACCGACGATGGAGGCACTTGATAAAGGTAAGCACGTACTCGTCGAAAAGCCGATCTCAAATGATATTGGAGAGGCACGCGAGATGGTCGCGAAGGCAGCTGAAGAGGATCTTTATCTTGGCTGCAATCTCAACCATTACTTCACACCACCTGCGGAACAAGCAAAAGAATATATTGACAATGGACAGGTCGGAGAAATGGTCTATATCTTACATAAGATGGGGTTTGCTGGTGGAGAATTCAACTATAGTTATTCTAACGCACCGCGTTCTGACGGTTTCCCCTATTTTCATGTGAAAGCGTTTCTATCACACCCTTTTAGTGTGATGCGTCATTTCTGTGGTGACGTGACACATGTGCAAGCATTTATGGAACGTCCTCATTTTCGTCGTCGTGAAGGGGATCTGATGGTGTCTATAAACAGCATTCACCTTCGGTTTGAAAACGGTTGTATCGGATATCTGCTCAGTCAACGTGGAGATGCGACCTTCGGACTTGGTGGTTGGTGGAGCGTTGAACTTGCTGGGACACGTGGCACATTCTGCATTGAAAACTGTATTGAAAAGGTTACTTTTTGGCCCTCCCCTGGAGCACCTGAAGGTGGAGATACGGTTGTAACAGAATCGGGTATCTCAGACTTTGGACAGACCTTCCCGTTAAGGATACACGCGTTTTTAGAGGACATTACAAACGGTGTGCCGAAGGAGAAGATACGTGCCTCTGGTAGAGACGCACTCGCTGCGCTTGAATACACATGGGCTGCGATGGAATCTTATGAACAGGGAGGAATCTTGGTGCGTCCACATCCCCTGCCTACATTGAGTGGTCTGTAAGAGTACATCTGATTATGACACTATAGAAGGAGAAATCACATTTGAAATTAGGAGCAAATTCAGTATTATTTGGCGGTTACGATATGGAAACCACCTTCAAACACATTGCAATGGCTGGCTACGATGGTATTGAACTTTCTGCTATTGACGGAATGAGTCAGCATCTTGTTCTTGCCAATTGGAAGGAACTTGCTGATGACATCAAACGCTATTCAAAAGAATATGAACTTGAGTTGTTAGCGATGGAACAACCCTCACGCGATCCTGAGAGAATGGAGTTGGCATTTCAAGCTGCTGTTGAGATCGGTATCCCGATTGTGAATTGCGGTCCTGGTGGGTCATCTGATGATGAATCTGCCTGGGGTCCGGTTATCGATTCTTTGGGTAGTCTATCTGAACGGGCGGAACACTACGGTGTTACGTTATGCGTCAAGGCACACGTCGGTGCAAGTATCTACAACACACCGACAACGCTACGAGTGATGGAAGAGATTACATCTCCAGCATTCGGTATTGACATGGATCCGTCACACATTCACCGTGCGGGAGAAGATCCTGTTGAAGCGATTGCAGCTGTTGTCTCAAGAGTGAAACACGTGCATATCCGTGATTGTAAGGGGACGGAACGTGGTCCGGGTGCCCCTGAATTGCAGGCAAACGGACGAGGGGATATTGACCTTGTTGGTTACATTCGTGTTTTGCATGAAAACGGCTATACAGGTCCACTTAACCTTGAAGTGATTGGTGCAAGAGAATATAGTATGGAGCAATGTTGCACAATCGCTGCAGAATCGCGTGGACACATGCAGGCGTGTTTGCAGGCGTGTGGTGCGCGTTAAGATACTCAACTATTGTAGGTGGGTTATATAATAGCCTGCCTACTATTGAACATTTTAAACAAGAAATCCTTGAGGAACCCACTATGAGACAGAATCCCCTCATACTCCCTTTAGTAGGAAGCGTCATTGCCTTTCTCTGCTTCTTTTTTCCGTGGTTAAAGGTTGATATGTCGTCTTTGGGTCAGGAAACTATTAGCATTTCGGGCTTTACGTACGCGATAGGGAACATGGACATTATTACCCTTGCTGCTTTCATTGCATCTGTAGCGGTTATAGGCATTAGTATCTATATGATGAAGCAAGATACACCTAAGCAAGAAAAAAAAATTGTGTTAATTTGTAGTAGTATCGGGGTTTTATGCATTCTGTTAACGTTTATTCGAATTGCATTAACCCCGCTCTTAGCAGAACACACAGGATTTTTCGCTGGTTCAGATATGAAATTAGACGAAATCTTTAGCATACACATCGGAATATTCGGTGCAGTCACCGGATTTATTCTTGCTTTTATCGGCGCGTGGCACATACCAAAAGTAAATACATCTATAATAAATAATGAATAGTTTGTTGTGTGCAGACTATTATGTCTACTATAATTTATTCTTCCTTTCTTCAAGGAAAAGAAAATGAAACAATATTCAATTCTAATAACCTTGGCTGGCAGTATTCTGGTAGTATGCTGTTTTGCGTTGCCATGGGTTACATTTACGAGTGGTGGATATAAGAAAAGTTGGGAAACCGACGTAAAAAAAGAAAAATTAAGTAGTGGTGCCATTGCAAGATTCAGCAGACCTGTCACAGAACAAGGAAGGATAAGAAATGATGTTCCCGTGACGCATCACAATTACTTAGGTTTTAAAATTGCTGCCGGTTGGAATATAATCACGATTGTTTTAATTGCATCCATTGTCTCTGCAGGTTGTAGCATCTATATGTTAACCCAACATAATCCGAGGAAATCTAAACTATTTGTTCTCATTAGTAGTGGTATAGGAATTGGGTGTCTTCTTCTCACATTTTTGCTTGTAACGGTAGTAGGTGAAAATGGACTTCGTAGCATAGGTAATACGACCTACACTGCAAATGGGAATATCCAAATCGGTGGGATTGCAACAGTCATTTGTTTTATTATTACGCTCATCGGTGCGTGGAACATACCAAAAACAGATGCTGCCATTGACGATAACGAATAAGAGTTAATCCCATATAACTATAGATTAACGTGAGTTCGGTATAACAGAAATGAATGAGTTTGTAGATTGGGTTGAGGAACGAAAACCAACCTACAAATCTCTATTAGAAGTGAACATAATACCAAGTAAGTATAATTCAATTAATTGATAGTAAGATGAATATGATGAGACGTTACTCACTGTATATAATGTTTGCGGGTGTGATTATTGTTCTTTTGTGTTTCTTTATGCCTTGGGTGGTAATTGACATGTCCGCCATAGGGGGTAAATCAGTTACGAAAATAATAGGTATTCGGGAAGCAACAAGAGGTCTAAACTTTACAACCCTTGCCCTTATCTTCACAATTACAATTCTTGGTATCTGTATCTACTTGTCCATAAAGAAAACACCGAGGATATTAAGAACTATCATCATAATAAGTTGTATTGTTGGAGCATTTAGTTTTTTTCTATCATTAAATCATATAGCAACTGAACTGAGACCTTATATTACCGTAACTGCTGGGACAAACTCAGCAAGAGATCCACAGACAACGCTAAATTTTGATAAAGTATTTAACCTTCAATATGGTGTTTACGGTATATTTATTGGATATGTACTTACTTTCATAGGAGCATGCAACATTCCTACTTTCGATCTATTTACTACGGATAGCAAGTAGAATATAGCGCATTGTTCTGTTGTGTCTAAAATGTTAATACACAGAGGAAATGAGAATGAAATTATATCAACGGTTTTTCATACTTGGTAGCGGTCTTTTTACATTCTTCTGTTTCCATCTTCCGTGGGAAGGTGGTAGATCCGGGTTTTGGCATTGTGTTAATGACAGTTTTGGGACTATTACTTATGCTTTAATTGCTTCTTTAGTAACTATTGGTAGTATCCTTATATGGCGTTCCAAAATCCTTATACTCATTAGCAGTATCACTGGTTTATTGATAGCATTGGGAGATCATTTTAGTAATCTACGATATATTGAATATGGTGCGACCCTAACTGTGGTTGGGTTTTTTCTGACTATCGCGGGAGTAAGGTTCTTTCCTAAAGCTAAGGATAACACTTAACCTATTGCGGAACAAGATGACGAAGCAGATACTCAAGGAGAAGAGGAATGAAACGATATTCACATTTAATAACAATAGTGGGTGGAATTTTAGCATTTTTCGGTTTTGCATTGCCGTGGGAAAATGATAATTCTTCAGGTGCTTTACTTGCAAATAGTGGTGCAGGCACATTGATTACAATTCTATTCATTATCGGTCTAACAATCATCTGTTTCAGTTTTTCTTTATTAAACCGCTATACCGAATGGCATCTATTATCTAAAATAGCAGTACTTATCATATCTGGTTTGTCCCTCTTATTCTTTTCTATTGTTGTTGACATATTTATCGGTATCAGTCTTTTTCCTCGTACGTGGCGATCTAACGACATATTCTCATTCCTCAATAGAATCAGCGGTATATCTTTACTATTTTTTCTTGCTTTGGCAATAACTGGGTTTTGTGTATATGTTGCCAACTTACAGATATATCAAATGTCATGGCGTAAAATACTTTCACTCAGCATTGGTGGGATTGGCATGTTGTTCTGTTTTGCTTTATCGTTTGCTATTAATGAGATAGGAATTAACCTGTTTGTTATTTCTTTTATTGCTGCATTAACCATCATAGGGGTTAGCATATATAGGTTAGTCCGACAATCTCCGTGGCAATCCTGGACAACGTATTTAGTGTTAATATGCAGTAGTATAGGCTTCTGCATATTCTTAATTCTATTCCTTAGCGTGAGTCTAAATCTTAAGTTCGGTGCACGCACTCTATACAACCCTCAATATGGAGCGTTCCTAACCGCAATTGGATATATCCTTGCCATTATTGGGGTATTGAGCAGTATTGAAACGAAGGAAAGCAAAGCAACTCAAGATATACCTGAACAGGAAACTACTTCTACAGGAGATGAGGAATGAAACAATATTCGCGCTATCTTGCACTGGCAGGAGGGATAATTGCCTTTTTCAGTTTTGCTTTGCCTTGGGTAGGAATATATTCAGGTGTTGAACTTGCTATTGACGGTTTGCACGCATCAATATTTCTCTTTTTAATTTTCTTAGGATTTCTTGGTTTTGGTATTTATCAGTATTATTCGATGTCTCTCACTTTAGGAACTATCCTCATATTCATCGGATTTTTCTGTTTATTAATATTGTTACAGGTATTACCAGTTGTCGTAAAGGAGCATGGTGGAAGTCCCTTTATTACATTCGCTTTTTTCACTTCTTTAGTAATTATTGGTGTAAGTATTTTGTTAAACCGACAAGACAATTTACATGCTTTTTCGAGAGTGTTCTTGTTAATAAATAGCTGTATTGGACTTTGCTGTTTTTTGATTGTTGTTTTCAGTTTGAATTTCGACCTAAAAATCGCAGGTACATTAAATAGTGGAATCAAATACGGTGCGTTTTTAACTGCTATTGGTTTTATTCTGCCTATTGTAGGTGTATTTGAGTCCCAGAAGAGATCGCGGAATCCAGATACTATAAGCGAATAAATAATCCGTGCGTTAATTCCTAAGCAAACTATAGATTGATTTCTGATAATGGGATACCGCTATTAAACATCTTTTTGGGTGGAAGATCCTCTTCTACGTCAGTTAATCCACATAGCCAATTCCATGTCAGTTGACCTCTCTGACGATCTCTGTATGACTCCACCTCTGTTACATAAGGATGTCTCCCCTTGTGTTGGTAATGCGGAATTTCATTGGACTCACGCACCCAATCCCGTTTAGGCATTGTTGTTCGGAAATATGAAAACTTAATCATGCCGCGTCTGTCTGCGTTGAGTTTTGGTCCTGCTTTATGCCAAATTCCGTAGCGTGTCATTGCGATGGTGCCAGCAGGAACGGTGAGTGATAGTTGCCCCAATATGTCTCCATAGTGGGCAATTGCTTCTCTGTCTACAAGGCGAAAGTGTGACCCCGGCAAAATCATCGTCGGACCGTCCTCAACTTTCACCTCTTTTGGATAGTAATAACATTGTAGGTGGGTTATTCCGTATCCATATTCTGTGAGTCCATCGGAATGCCACGTCTGTCCACGGTGTGGTGCTTGAAATAGGTGATGGTGTGCATTCGTTGGGACAAGGAAATTATCACCTAAAAGTGATCGTACAACACCAGCAACCTGCGGATGGAGTAGGACGTTTCTGCGAAATTCTTCGGTGTGGACAAATTCGTTTAGACCTCCACCTGTAATAGTTATACATTCTTGATTGAAATCTGCATCAACGACGTTTTCTAATGTGATGTATCCGTTGTGTATAAACTGCATGACTTGGTCATCATTGAGTGTAGGTTCTACATTATACATATATGTATTCCTCAAACTATTTTCTCTAAGATAAATTCAAAGTTGAGATACGCGTTTTCAACATCCGAAAAACTGTAAAGTTCAGGTCGCGGAAATTGGACAATTCGCCAACCATCGCGAACGGCATCAAGCACCGAAGCATAGGGAGGTTCTTGCGATGGGAGTATGGGTTCATCTGGTGCTATTGGATCATATAATGCCCATGCACCAAGCGGTGAACGAAGATTGGTGGATTTTGAGTAGAGGTAAAGGATGAGTTGTTTTTCTGAATTCAAGGCATTAACTACACCCTTAAGGTCAACCTCTGTTAACTGACCAGCGTTAAGTTTTTCAATGCAATTGTCAAGCAATTCATTTAATGTTAAATTCACACATAATTCTCCCTTCAATAAATAATGGTATTATAGCATTAAAACAATAAATATGTTATGATAGTTAATAGGGATATCTAACTTGAAACATGCTTTCGGAATAGCATAACAGTGGAGCTGTTAATTGTGGCTAGAAAACCTACCAATAAACATAAGAAACATTCCAATAACCGAACGAAACCTACAAAGGGTCCTAAGTTTTACTTCGATCAAGCAGTTGAGAAATAGATCGACATGAAATACCTGGGGCAATCAAGGATTTTACAAATGCGATTCAACTCAAACCAGACTATGTTGAAGCATACCATTATCGGGCGATCTCAAATAGTATATTAGGTGAATATGATGATGCTATAGTAGATTTTGATGAAGCAATAAAATTAAATCCAAACTACATTCAAGCCTATACAATGCGTGGAATGACATTAAGATGTATGGGTGATTTTGAAGCAGCAATACTAAGTTGTAACACTGCAATCAAACTTAATCCAGAATATGGCGAAGCTTATTGTATTCGAGGTGTGGTATATCAAGATTTAGAACATTATCATGATGCTCTTGCTGATTTTGATGAAGCAATTCGCTTGGCTCCTGACAGAAGCGATACATTCGTTTATCGTGCGTCTCTAAATGAAGAACTTGAGGAATATGAAGATGCTCTCGCCGACTACGATAAAGCCATACGTCTCAACCCTAATGATCATTTTGCACGTGAAAGGCGGCAAATGTTAATTGAGGAGAAAGAAGAAATACCTAATCTTCCAGGTGTGATTGGTTTGACAAGTCCTGGAGGTGAAGGTATGTCTCCAGATGACACAGAGAGCCATGTTCCCTCAATATCGGCTTTTTTTGATGAATTTATTGAGGATAGTGAGCCAGATATTGAGGAATGTGAAGCTGCAATTAAAGCCGCAGATAACGTTATAATGCTGGATCCTAAGAACATTGAGGCATACTATAACCGTGGAGTAGCGAAGTATAGTCTAAATTATTTTGAAGAGGCTATTGATGATTTTGATGAAGTGATTAGTTTGCAATCAGATCACGTTGATGCTTACAATTATCGGGGCATGTCTAAGGACAATCTTGAATTGCATGAGGAAGCGATAGAAGATTATGACGAAGCTATTCACTTACAGTCGGATTGTGCCGAAACATATTACTATCGAGGAATAGCAAAGTCCAACCTTGGGTTAATTGAGGAGTCTATAGTTGACTATAACGAATCCATACGAATACAACCAGATGTCATAGATACGTACATTAGCAGATCACATGCTTATATGGAACTTGGTAAAAAAGAGGAATCCTCAAAAGATTTTATAAAAACTTTACAGATGATGGGATTAATAAAAGAAGAAAATGAATAATATATCGTTGTCATTGGAATCCAACGATGCAATTTTATAATCCACAGAGTTGTCGTATTGTCTTAGAATGATTTTGGATAGAAGTGTGTATCTTAACCCAAGTTGCTACCTACAAAATTATAGACATGTGGATACTGTTTTAATCATAAAAAGAGTATTATTCTCGTAAATATTGTAGTGCAATCTGTTCGTTTGCGTCTATTTTGACACAATCTAACAGTTTGTGCTACATAGGTAACAACTTAGGTTCTCTTAACAGATTACTATGGATCGGAAGCATGTAGTTAGTCAATGCGAAAGAATATATACAAAGAAAGGAATAAACTATGAGGTTGGAAGGAAAGGTTGCAATTGTTGCTGGTGCTGCATGGGGTGGAATCGGTGCTGCGACAGCTTATAAGTTTGCTTGTGAAGGTGCCAAAGTTGTTGTCAACACACGCCGCCGTGAGGAAAAACTTGCTGAAACTGTAACCCGTATTCAAGATGCTGGTGGGGAAGCTGTTGCTGTGATGGGTGATGTTGCTGATGAAAAAACATGGGAAACCCTTGTCAAAACAGCGTTAGATAATTACGGAAAAATAACAACACTGGTACATAATGCTGCACACTCTTACACCAAAAAAGCTATTGAGTTCACACCAGAAGAATGGAATGAAAGCCTTGGTGTAACGCTTGGTGGTCCATGGCTCGGAGCGAAATATTGTATACCTGAAATGATAGAAAACGGTGGTGGTACGCTTGTATTTATTTCCACGGTTAACGCCACGATTACAAACCCCGGTTTTGGACTTTATGGAGCAGGTAAGGGAGGATTGAACGCATTGACGCGAAGTATAGCACTTGATTACGGAAGAGAAGGTATCCGTGCTAATGCAATTGCTCCCGGACAGATTGTAGGGGAACGTGGTGAAGTTTCACTCGCTGCAGATGCATTAGAGGAGCAAGCATCGCGAGATTGCTATCCTATAGGACGGTATGGTAAACCAGAAGATATTGCAAATGTTGCACTCTTCTTGGCATCTGATGAGGCGGATTTCGTAACCGGTATTGTGTTAACTGCTGATGGTGGTTTAACGTTACAGTCACCAGAAGCACTTGTCCGTCCCTCCTTCCGTCTACGCTGGAGAGACGATATTCTGGTGCCACAACCGAAATAGATAGACACTGAACTTGTTCCCCGTACGAGTTGGTTTACTTGATTTAAAATTAGGGTAGTTTGAACCCATTTATGGTAGAGTTTAGAAATAATTCACCATATAAAAAGGAGATCAAAATGTGTGGACGATTTACCCTCGCAAGTGACCCAGAATTACTGTATGGACTATTCGACGATCCAAAACTGCAAATAGAGTTTACCCCGCGATACAATATCACACCTACACAAGATGTAGCAGTTATTGCAAATACGCAGGATGAAGGTGAAGATAAAAAGGTGGATTATTTTCACTGGGGACTAATTCCCACTTGGGCAAAAGACCCAAAAATCGGAAGTAGGATGATAAATGCCCGTTCAGAAACATTGAGTGAAAAACCTTCCTTCAAGAGTGCGTACAAACGTAAACGGTGTCTTATTTTAGCGGATGGATACTACGAATGGCAAACTGTTCCGGGTGAAAAAAACAAACAACCGATTTATATACGTCTCAAATCACAAAATCCGTTTGCGTTTGCTGGGTTATGGGAGGAATGGAAGGCAAATTATATGGAAAAACCACTCCGATCCTGTACCATTATTACTTGTCCACCTAACTCATATTTGGAAGATATACATCACAGAATGCCTGTGATTTTGCCACAAGATGCTTATACACAATGGCTTGCTCCCGATGAACAACCGAACGAGACACTTCAGCCTTTGCTGATTCCTTATGCTGGTGAGGAAATGGAAGCATATCCTGTGTCGCGGTTCGTGAACCGTCCAGCGAATGATTCACCTGAATGTATCGCCCCAATGTCGGATACTGACGATAATAATGTTAAGTATGTAAGCCAAAGTTTATTTTAGTTTTCTGATGAAATCTGTAACATAATACCATTTCTAATAAATAAAGCGTCATTTGCTGAGGACTACTTGTAGGAGCGACCTCCCGGTCGCGACCGGGAGGTCGCTCCTACAGAAGAAAGATTTCCAATCAATAACAATGGTTGAATCTGATAATGGGACAATAAATATTAGAATTGGTATAACAACAACTTTAGGAAGGGATTATGTCAAAACCGACCAAAGAGCAGATGCTCTTTATGTATCGCAAGATGGTGGAAATCCGTCAATTTGAAGAAGCCGCTGGTACACTCTATCAAAGTGGTCAACTGCCCGGTTTTCTGCATTTATATATCGGTGAAGAAGCGACAGCAGTAGGGGTTTGTGCACACTTAAATGATGACGATTACATCACGAGTACACATCGTGGACACGGACATCTCATCGCGAAGGGTGGCAAACGCGACCGTATGATGGCAGAATTATTTGCCCGAACCACTGGTTACTGCAAAGGTAAAGGCGGGTCAATGCACATCGCTGATAAAGAGACAGGTATTCTCGGTGCGAACGGTGTTGTTGGAGCGGGGATTCCGCTTGCAGCAGGTGCAGCACTCTCCGCAAAAATCCGTGGTACTGCGCAGATAGCAGTTTCCTTTTTTGGTGATGGAGCCACGAACCAAGGTGTATTCCATGAAACCCTTAACCTCGCTGCAGTATGGGAACTCCCTGTCGTTTTTGTCTGTGAAAACAACAGATTCGGTATGGGAACACCACAGCATGAACATCAACGTGTAGAGGATATTGCTGTGCGTGCCCCTGCTTACGATATACCGGGGGTTACTGTTGATGGAAACGATGTTCTCAAGGTGTATGCTGAAGCACACGAAGCGGTCATTCGCGCTCGCGAAGGTGGTGGACCGACACTTCTTAATTGCGATACATACAGGTTTCGTGGACATCACATTGGAGATCCAGGAACATCCTATCGTGACCGCGAAGAAGTTCAAGAACAGGAACGTCAACGCGATCCCATCCGAAGACTTGCTCAGGTGCTGACTGAAGATGAAGATGTGAAACAAGAAGAACTTGAGTCACTTGAAGCAGAACTTGCTAATGAGCTTGAAGAGGCTTTGGAGTTTGCCCAAAATAGTCCTGAACCACTTCCCGAAGATGCTTTAGATGATGTTTATGCAGGTGATATTCAACCGTGAGAATATCACAAATGAAAAGTCCACAGAACATAAGGTATGATAATGTCTATCGGAACTACAACGACAGAGATGTCTTCATGCGAACTTGCGAAACGTAGAGAAAACCTTAGAAACCAGTGGGAAAACCGACAGGTTGATGAGGAATTACTCAAACGCGCTTGGGAAGCAGCACATAGCGTTGCGACTGTGCTCTACGAAGATTATGGTGCGTCGAAAGTTGCTGTTTTTGGTTCTCTTGCAGAAAGAGATTGGTTCGTTCAAGAATCAGATATAGATATTGCGGTGTGGGGAATTTCGGATGGACAAAACTTAAGAACTATTTGCCAGAAAGAAGGTTTTGACAATAAACACTTCAAATTTGACTTAATTGACTATGACGGCGTCAATGATTACTTTCGCAATAGAGTTAGTCAGCAAACCATTCCAATAAATAAAGGTGAAAAATATGACTACAATATTTTCGATAAAATCTATTCCACAATAGAGGAAAATGAGAATAAATACGAGAAGTATAAAAGTCGACTCATTCAATATGTTGAGGATGGACACCATAATATAGACGATAATTTTGATGGAATTATGAAAAAGTTGAGAAAAATAGAGGTAAATACAATTAAGGTCGATAATAATATTATAGATTGTCTTGCTTACCGTGTTGCTACCGTTTATCATTGCATTGCCAACATTCTTAAACATATTGCTCGCATGGTTGATATGTGTGTTCCAGCATATTGGGATAGTTCCGATGAGTTGTTGACACAAATCGCAGAACAAAAGGCTACGCGTCCACGTGTTCTGACTCATGAAACTATTTCAAGATTAAACCCTTTATTAAAACACCGGAATGACTATAATAATTCTGTGACATTCGTGTTTGAAGATGTAAAGAAACTTGGAATGCAATTAAAAGAATTAGTGCCAATTGTGTTTATAGAACTGGATACATTCGTCGCTTTTTTGAGTGAGACATAAGATGACATGAAAGAAGATGAACAGTTGAAATCGGACGGAGTCACATGGAAATCTGTCGTCATAACACTTGTATTGATTCCGTTTAATTTCTACTGGATTATCGCTGGCGAAATTGGTCTCGTCGGTTATGCGCTGAATACATACGCAGTACCGTTTTACAATGTTGTCTTCGTCGTTTTTACTTTCACACTAATCAATATTGCTGTTAGACATACCACCCGTATCCGTCTTTTCACCGATGCTGAACTTCTTACCATCTACATTCTTCTAAGCACTGCCTGTGCGTTTCCATCCATTACCTTAATGACGATTCTCGTCACGACAGTTGGTCATGCCTTCTGGTTTGCTACTCCTGAAAACGAATGGAAGCAAATCTTTTGGGATTACCTTCCAAGATGGCTTCTTGTAGATGACTCAAAAGCACTTTCAGGATACTACACAGGGGTGACTAATCTCTCTACATTGGAGATTATTTCCGCATGGATCGTGCCGATATTCTCTTGGACGTTATTCATTACTGTCCTTATCCTTGTGATGCTGTGTATCAACGTCATCCTTCGGAAACAGTGGGTGGAACGTGAGCGGCTTGCCTATCCTATTACACAAATCGCTTTTCATGTAACACATAATACAAAATCGTTGTTTTCCTACCGCGTCATGTGGGTTGGTTTCGGGATTGCCGCGTCCATTGCAATTCTCAATGGATTGAGTTTTCTGTATCCTACTATCCCCTCTCTACCAATTAAGCGTATCGGAGGATGGAGAGGGTTTGGACACTTGTTTACAGAAAAACCGTGGAATGCCATCGGTGGTATCAGTATGTCCTATTATCCGTTTGTTATCGGGTTAGGATTGTTGATGCCGCTTGATCTTTCGTTCTCCAGTTGGTTTTTCTTCTTTTTTTATAAAGCACAGTTAGTGTTCTCAAGTGCAGCAGGACTCTCTAACCTCCCCGGTTTTCCCTATATAGATCGGCAATGCTTTGGTGCTGCAATCGGGATTTTTGTTTCTGTGTTAGTGTTGAACCTACGACATTTTCGTGGTGTGTTCCGAATTGCAAAACAACGTACAGGTGAAGATTCTGATGAACCTATCTCATACAGACTATCGTTATGGGGTATCGTCTGTGGACTTGTATTTCTCTTTATTTTTTCTGAACGTATCGGTATGTCATTATGGCTAATCCCTCTGTTTTTCGCCATCTATTTTACCATCGTGCTGGTGCTTACACGGATGCGTGCGGAGCAAGGATTCCCCGTGCATGCGATGGAAAACATGCCGAATCACCGTATTCTGATTGATAGTTTCGGGACACGTATGTTAGGAACAAATAATCTCGTTGCATTGACGTTATTCCGTTGGTTTAATCGGAGTTATACAAGCAACCCAATGCCACATCAGTTGGAGGGGTTCAAACTATCAGAACGATCCAGTATTGCCCCGGGAAGGTTGTTTTTTGCACTACTTGGGGTTTCAGCGTTTGCCTCAATCATGGTATTTACGATCATTCTCTATCTCTTCTATACATACGGCGCGTTGAATATGAGTGGGAGTAGCAGTTGGAACATAGGTTTTGGTGAACGTGTTTTTAGTGGACTTCAACATTGGTTATATTTTCCGACAGAACCGAATTTATATGCTACAGGCGGTATTGTGTTCGGTCTGCTGTTCTCAACATTTTTGATGTTTATGCGGACACGTTTCTTCTGGTTTCCTTTTCATCCGATTGGGTTTGTCGTGTCAAGTGATTGGGGTATGCGGTATTTGTGGAGTTGTATGTTGGTGAGTACGGTAGTGAAATGGTCAGTATTGAAATTCGGTGGTCATCGTGCATCACGACAGTTAGTGCGGTTTGCTATTGGGTTGATGTTAGGGGACTTTATTGTTGGTGGGATTTGGAGTCTCATTAGTGTTATAACACAGCAGCCGATGTATAATTTTTGGCCGTAAGTATTTGTAGAATCAATTTACATTAGCAATTCGCGTTTAAGTATTATGCATGTTTTGAATAAGATATTTCTCAAAACAGTTACTAATTGGGTAAGAATTTGTGTGTAGGTATGAAAAGGAAGGAATTTGGAAGTTAGATTACTTTCATTTGCATATAGGGCTGTTAATGGATATAATTTGTAAATATGTGCATTGTTCATACATTTGTTCCTTACTGTTTGATGAATAAATGATTGTATTTCATTATGAATTACCACTTTACATTCAACTTGATCTCTGATCGGAAATCTTCAAATAATTGAGAAAAGTGATATGAGTCCTTATCGCAAAGTATTGTCTTCCGCACAAAACAAACTCAATGAAGCATTTGAACCTATTAGAAATATAATACCCCACTCTGGTGAAATTGGAACGTTAGTGGAACAACAGTTTCATGAACAACTTGTTGAAATCTTACCTGAGAAAATAGGTGTGTCTCATGGGTTTGTAATGGACTCATATGGTGAAATGTCTAAGCAGATGGACATTATACTATATGATAAAATGAACACTCCTCGTATATTTACGGGTGATGGAGCTCAAATCTTTCCTGTTGAAGCAACATACGCTTGTGGGGAAATAAAGACATATCTTGATACTGAAAGATTTATGGATAGTTTCGAGAAGTGCTTAAGTTACAAGAATCTAAGACGAAAGGCTTACTTTGAACATAATAGTTTAGTAAATACAACCTATAATTTATTTGGGACGCAACAGGAACATTGGCAATCTATCTTTTTTTGTCTAGCTGTTGAGAGTGTAAATGCAACCGTCCTGCAAAAATATTATAATAGTATCGCACCTGATCTGTCAATTGATAAAAGGATAGACACAGTGATGGTCTTGTCTTCAACAGATGGTGTCAATTGCTTGCTTAATGTGTTAGGTGACATAAAGGATGGAATTCCTCCAGATAAATCAATTAATCTTCTTCCTCAACCTGGGAGTAGGATATGCACTTATCGTGCTAAACAACCATGGGCATTATTCGTTATGTTATTACTTAGATACATGTCATTAACACCAACGGAACCGGTTGATATGTTGTATTATGGAGGTGGTACTCCGTACTAATCACCTTGAAAGATGTGAAGAATCAACCGTATATATTTGATATTACGAAAATTAGTGTTGTTAAGTATTTAGTACAATAATACATGATTGAAAAATGTATAGATCGCTATTGCAGAAAATCCAGACGAAGTAGAATTAAATACTATCAAGACAAGGGAATTTCGGTCTCATTGCACAACATATCCTTACCCATAGAAAAGATGGGATTTCATACATTTAAATTAATAGATCGTCAATGTTGATCAAATTAAGGAACAATAAACATGCGTCCCTTAACTATTTCATTACCAGATTATTTATATAAGAAATTAGCACAACAGGCACAAATGCATGAAACATCTCTTGAGGATCTTGTAATATTTCAATTGAGACGTGACGAGACAAGAGATACTGCCTCATCTTTCTTACAAAGAACCGCTGGTAGATGTTTGACTGTCCGAGAGCCTATTTTTAAGGAAGCGATCCCACCTGTCTGGATAGTACCCGTATTCACGAATGTCGCGCCCCCTTTGGAAGTTGGAGTAATTACTGTTGATGCTGACACAGGAAAGTCTTAAGTACAGATAAAGACGTAGTTAAAATGATTAAGAAAGGATACCCCAGTTTTGGTTTTGAGACTTTTGCAGTGGAAAAACAGAAACGTTTAGCAGAGCTTTTGGCACTGAATGGTGAACAACCTTTAGAATCGGAAGCAAAACATGAAATGGAAACTCTTCTTGCAGAAGAACAAGCACTACAACTCCGTAATTTGGAAACATTAGAAAAACGGGTTATGTCATAGGTCTAGGAGTTATATGTGCGTGTAAATGATCCATTGCGTGGTAAGGTTGCAAGTCGCGCAGACAAACAGTGTGAGTATTGCCACTATCCAGAACATTTTTCTTCATCTTCATTTGAAGTAGATCATCTTTCTTAGCAATTCAGACGGGATTTCCAAAAAGGTATCCCGTCTTTTTCTTTTACAAATTTCACTTTGAAAAATCGCTACAAGTGTGCTACAATTCAATAATAATTGAGAAGATATTGGAATGGATTTTGAAATCGTTGGAGAAATCAAACAAATCGAAACAATTAGTCGTGGTAGCAGCATCCGAAATCACGCGAGGTTACAACGTCAGTACGGTCAAGGCAAATGGCGTAAGCTAAAGGGAGTAGCATACGTAAGTCTAATTGATGGTTCAGTCCGACTTGCCGAACTTCATTGGTATCAAGCTGACAACATCGGTAAGAAAGAATTTAAGATAAAACTCCCATTTTTAGATTAAAAATGGACACAAAAGATAACCAATTTCCACAATTCGGTCTATGTCTTAATAACGAAGGGTACGCAGCGTCTCTTGAGGTAGGAAAAGTGTATCGCATCATTTCTGACGATGATGCAGCGAGTCACGGTTATATCCGCGTTATAGATGAAAGCGGTGAGGATTATGCTTACACTGCTAACCGTTTTTACCTGATTCAATTGCCTATTGATGTTGAAAAGGCGTTGTTATCCCATCCCACTGACATCAAAACGACACCTATTCAGTGAATTCCTGGAATCTAAGCCCAAAAGCAACCTAATCCTGACTTATCAATGAGACGAAACAGTCAATAAGACTCTGTAAACCTCTTTGTCTTTGATTGCATCAAGAACCCATTTCGTGGTATCATTACACAAAGAAAACATCGAATTCAAGGAATAGTTCTATGAAACGCAATAAGTGTACCCAAAAATCAATCTACTTCATTGTTTCAATTCTGTTATTCACATCTTTTTGTTTCACAGGATGTCTTTCAACACTGTTGGGTGGGCAGCGCAGACCTCCTCAGGCTGCAGTTGTTGGATTGAAGTTAAAGTCTGGAGAGACTTGTAATTACACTGCTCAAAAGGATGGATATAGTTTTGATATAACATTCAATGTCACCAAAGAAGGTGATGCCAGTTTCAAGCGTATTGCAGTAAAAACTCCTACCGTGAATTATGTGCATGAAGGCGGTTCTTGGTCAATTGTTGGAGGAAATATACAGATCAGTATGTTTGATTTGAAAATAGAGGTAAATCCAGTCGTTGCAAGGGTATGTGCAGGTGAAGAGTGTTTTACTGCTACCTTAAAAGCGAGGGGTGACTGGGTGGTAAAACAACTCCCGTTCCCTGCAAGTGTCAAATGATATATTAACGTTTGGATGGAGTCTGATATGCATGAACCTACAGAAACCCTACAGACAGAGAAAGACCTATCAACGGAAGAAATCAAGGAATATCGCATCCGACCTGATAAACACATTCAGAGTAGGAAGGTGGATGAGGCATTGTTGCAGCGCGCTTGGCAAACTGCCCATCGGAGTGCGGAGATGCTATATACAGATTTTGGTGCAACGCAGGTTGCTGTATTTGGATCACTTGCGGAACAGGTTCGTTTCTCAAAATGGTCGGATATTGATATGGCTGTCTGGGGAATTCCAGTTGATAGATATTTTAGTGCACTTTGGCAAGTTGATGAAATTAGTGGATTGTTTAAAGTTAACTTAGTTGATTTTGAGAATTGTAAAAGTCTATTTCGTGAACGAATTCAGAACCAACTTATTTATATAGAACAAGGGAAAATCTACAAAGTGGACAGAAGCGGACTTTTCGAGCGTATTTCCGTTGAACGAAAGAAAATAGGAGAAACTGTAGAAAAAATAACAGCAAGATTAGAAAAGATTAAGACTACTCCTGTTGAGTATAGAGAAGAGATAGAAACAACAATTGCCAAGAATATTGTTGATTGTTACCAAGGTATAGAGAGTATCTTTAGACGAATTGCACTTGATGTTGACTTACATATACCTGATGGAAGTAGGTGGCATAAAGAATTGCTTAGTCAGATGGCGGAGCAGCAAGAAGAACGTCAACCTGTGATTTCACAAGAAACTTTAGAACTATTGCAAGAGTTATTAGAATTTCGACATGTATTTAATCATATCTACGGAGAAGAACTGGTCTACGAAAAAACTGAGCAAAATGCAATTAAGATAGAAATGTTGTTTAACAAAATTTCAAAAGAAATAGACGACTTCATAGATTACTTAAAAACTGAAAATGACTGAACAGACCCTCCTCCAACAGATCAATGACTTTTGTAGATTGCTCCGACAGATGGACATAAATGTTACCACAACTAATCAACTCAGTTGGTGTAACAGTGTTAAGTTGATTGACATAAGTGATCGGGATACGTTTTACCATACAGCACGGACAAACCTTATCGCTAATCAAGGAGACCGTGAGACGTTTGATACGGCATTCAATCTATTTTGGCGATATCCACGACCCGAATTCCACACTGTTGATACAGGTGGAGAAGAACCAGAATCCTCGGCACTACAAGACCTATCCGATGCAGATAATCAGGAAAATGTCCTTGATCAATGGTTGGACTATGAGGAAGATGATCAGGAAGGACAAGAAGATGATCCTATCGCATATAGTGTGGAAGAAATCCTAACAAAGAAGGATTTTAGTGAGTTTACTGAGGAAGATATGGAGAAGTCACGACATATTGTCGCAAAATTAGCACAGATTTTAGCCACAAGATTAAGTAGACGAAAGGTTTTCAGCAAAAAAGGAAAGGTCATTGATTTCCGCAGAAGTTGGCGAAAGAGTCTTGCACACGGAGGTGAACCGATTTCGCTCATGCGGAAACAGCAAAAGATCAAAAAGACAAAGATTTTGCTCCTTTGCGATGTAAGCGGGTCTATGGATTGTTATGCCAAATTTCTTATCCAATTCATATATGGTATGCAGCAAGAGTTGAGAGAAGTAGAGGTTGCAGTATTTAGCACACACTTGACTAACATTACAGGACTACTTCAGCGAAAAGGGTTAGCAGAGGGATTAAATGAAGTAGCGAATGTTGTTCCGGACTGGTCAGGTGGCACAAAGATTGGTGAAAGTCTGTTAGAGTTTTGTCGTCAGTTTGCTCCATCTTTTTCTGCATATCGTTCAGTCGTGATTCTGATCAGCGATGGTTGGGATAGAGGTGATGCGGAACTGCTACGTCGATCTATGGAGATGTTGAATAGACATGCATATAGACTCATTTGGCTCAATCCTTTACTCGGTAGTGATACCTATCAACCGATTTGCCGTGGTATCAGAACTGCACTACCGTATGTAGACTATTTTCTTCCTGCACATAATTTAGAGAGTTTAGGACAGCTGACCAAGGTATTGATCCCACTTTGGACACGATGAGCAGTGTCCACAAACTACGATAAATAAGTAAGGGTGGGGCATAATTATTTTCAAACAACGCAACAGAAGGCGGTTTATTTCATAATCTTCTGACATTCTGTAGGAGCGACCTCTTGGTCGCGACCAATAGGTCGCTCCTACAGAAGACTCGGTAGAACGTTATTTATGCACCACCCTCAACTAAGTAAAGAATTCTAACTATGCAAGTACAAGCGGCGGTGATGCTCCAACCGGGGCAGATAGAAATCCGCGAATATGACAAACCGACTCTCGCTGATGATTCCCTTCTGCTGCAAGTCGACAAGGTTGGTATCTGTGGCAGCGATAAGCACATGTATCTTGGACATACTGCTTTGAAATTCCCTGTCATCCCTGGGCATGAAGTCGTCGGTACAGTTGCAGAAATCGGTAAAAATGCCAATCAGGTTATGAACGTAATGGGTGGTCCCATTAAAGAGGGTGACCGTATCACCGTGGTACCTGGATCAAAGAACTGCGGTAGATGTTATTACTGTTTACATGTGCCCGGACGACCTACCTTGTGTTCAGGACGGACAATTTATGGGTTTAGCAACAGCGAGTCACCACCATATTTGACTGGTGAATTCTCTGAATACACTTATATACACGGTAACTCCTGGGTGTATAAAATACCTGATGATATACCAGAGGAAATTGCTGTCATGACAGAACCTGTGGCGGTTGCGACGCGTGCTGTTGAACGTGCATGTGCTCCCGGATTACCACAGGTTGGAGACGGTTACAGTATAGGAAGTAGTGTTGCTGTATTGGGGTGTGGTCCAATAGGTCTCCTTGTTATTGCTGTGTTACGGGATAGTGGGGCGGGTACGATTATTGCTACCGATCTCGTTGATAGTCGTTTGGAGATGGCAAAGCAAATGGGGGCAGACGTGGTAATAAATGTTGGAGATACCACACCAGAAGAACGTGTCGAACAGATTCAAGCACTGACAAGCGGTGTTGGTGTAGATATAGCGATTGAGTGTGCAGGTATTCCTGGGGTATTCTCAGAAGCATTGGATGTAGTCAGACGAGGTGGGAAAGTTATTGAAGTTGGACATTACACCGATTCTGGTGAAACACAGGTAAGACCTCATCAAATTTGTAATAAAGACCTTGATGTCTGTGGTGTGTGGGCATATCCGCAAATCCAATTCCAGACTGCCTTAGACTTTCTACAGCGAACACGTTCCCCGTTACACAAATTGATAACACATTATCTTCCACTGATTCAATTGGAAGCGGGTATTGATATGCTTGGTAATGAAGGCGTTTATAAAGTCGTGATTGAACCGCAATCATAGGTATATATAATAAACGGTAGATAATCATAAAACCAACAATCGAAATTAATATGTATAGGTGAAAAAATGAAAAACCGAAAAACCACATTCATTTTACTATGTTGTCAGTTGCTGTTGTTTCTCTTCTGTTTTAATATTACTAAAGTCGAATCATCGGATATCTTGATTGAGAAGCCAAAGAAACCGGTGGAATCCTCAATTTTCAGAACGATCGAAAATGCGAAAAGATATATTGTGAAGCATCAAAATGGAGATGGCGGTTGGCCCCTGATACCGGGTGGAAAAAGTGATACGGAAGTTACTGCTCTTGCTATCTGGGCATTAACTGATGCAGGTTGGGGGACCGGATCTCGCGTTATACGGGGTGGAGTCAGATATTTGAAAAACGAGCAGCGTGATGATGGTAGTTGGAACAACAATACCGCTCATACAGCATTTGCCCTTATTGCCTTGTCAAATGCTAAAGCAGATGCGGATACACAATTTAACGGATTACAGTGGTTAAAAAATGCACAGAATCCAATTGGTAGTTGGGGACGTAAAAGCAAGGGACCAGGACATGTTCTATATACTTCCGCAACGCTTGTCGGATTCAAAAAACTCGGATTTACAGAAAGGCATTTCAAACCTATTCTACCAAGTTTGGAATGGTTGGCTGAACAGAATAATTTTGAAAACGTATGGAATCTTCCCGGCGGAACTCAGTCAGATATCTATGTGACATCTTGGGTTTTGCAAGGGATGTCGCCTGACAGAAAATATGATAAAAATATCTACGATCTTGATGAACAGGTTGTTTGGATGAAACAATTCCAAAACAGAGATGGTGGATTTCCCAGATTTAAAGGCAGGTCGAGTGATCCGGAAGTAACTGCTAACGCTATTATGGCTTTTGCTGCTTACAACGACCCACTCAATACACGACGCGTTGCAATTTCCTATCTGACAAAAGCACAAGAAACAGATGGTAGTTATATCAGCAGTATTCCAATAGAACTAAAATCACCTGCTGCGAATTTACAAACTACCTGTTTCGTTCTAATTGCGATATACTCAAAAACAGATGGTTGACATTAGACAGATAGGTTTTAGTCAACTTAACTGAATGTCAAAATTATCAGATAAATCGAAGGTGTTAAGTCATAATTATGTGGCACATCATTGATAGATGGAACAATCGCAAAAAGATCAGATGAATAACAATCAAGATGAACTAAAAATAGTCTATGATCGCGAAGCTGACGTGCTTTATGTAACACGGGGTCGACCAGAACATACCGATTACGTGGAATATACTGATGATGTGATTTTGCGATTTCACCCAGAGACGAAACAACTCATCGGATTTACATTGGTTGATTTTTCACAACACTTCGACAAGAAGGATTCAGATATCGCGTTACCCTTCGGGGTTGATTTCCACCTGTATGGTGAGTTGTCCAATCTGAACTAAAACTAACAGAAAAAGGAGATAATATAATGGCGCAACAACCGAATATCCTATTTCTTCAAAGTGACGAACATAGTCCACATGCTATCGGATGTGAAGGAAACGATATTGTCCAAACACCACACCTTGATCGGCTTGCCGAATCTGGCAACTATTTTGATGCGGCATACTGCCAATTCCCACTCTGTACTCCTTCACGGATGTGTATGTTGACAGGAAAATATGCGCGCAAGTGCTCCGCTTGGAATAACGGTTCTATCTTGTTTCCAGAACACTTGACGATGCCATCACATTTCGCAGAACACGGTTATTCAACAACACTTGTTGGCAAAATGCACTTTGGTGGTAAAGAACAGAACAACGGATTTCAAAATCGTCCATACGGTGACCTGCGAGGGAATGCTGGACATCAACGCGACCCACTGAGTGGGAACCGTAATCGCACGAAGGATGCGGGAGTAACAGAAATTCCAGCAAGTCTTTTGCAAGAACGTGTGATTAACGAAGAAACAATCGAATACTTAAGGTCTCATCCAGATGACCAACCGTGGTTTTTGCTCGCAAGTTACAGTCGACCACACTTTCCGTTGACTGCTCCCAAAAGACTTCTTGACAAATACTATCCTGACAATGTGGACATGCCCAATATTCCACCAGGACATTTGGAACAGACACATCGTTTTGCAGAGGGACTTCGCAAGTGCTTCAACACCGCAGCTATTTCAGAGGAAGAGACGCGAAAAGCACGTGCTGCATACTATGCCTGTTGCGAATATCTTGATGAATGTGTCGGTGATTTGCTAACTATCTTGGAACGCGACGGTCTGTTGGAGAATACAATTATCGTTTATACCACTGACCACGGTGAGATGGCTGGTGAGCATGGACAGTGGTGGAAATCAAGTTATTATGAAGCGGCAGCAAGAGTTCCGCTAATTATTTACGATACTCGTTCAAAAGATACACACGGTAGACGTATCGATGCTCCTGTTGAATTGAACGATCTCTTCCCCACTTTATGTGCAAGGGCAGGCATACCTATTCCTGATGGCTTAGACGGATCGGATCTGTCAAACCTAATGTCTGGGAATGCTAATGGTTGGCGAAATACAGCAATCAGTGAATATTGGGCAACGCAGACAACTGGACCAATGCGTATGTTGAGAACACCTCAACATAAATATGTCGCTTTTCCTGAGGACGAATCCATCTTATTTGATCTGGAAAATGACCCTGATGAATTTGAAAATCTAACGGGTAAATCTGAAGTTAAAGAACTGGAAGCATCTTTACACGAACAACTCATGGATGGTTTCTCGTGGGAAGATGTCCAGAAACAGAAAGAAATAGATAAAGAACGCAGTAAAGAGTGGACAGCACCGTGGGGAAGAGGTACACCAAACGCGTATACTTTACCCGATGGTAGAATTGTAGATGCAGAACTTTGTCTGTATCAACCAGTCCTTCGTGATGAACCTACAGGTGAATAAGAAAGGAAATATCAGGTGACAGGTGTATAGCGTGGCAACAAGAAAAAACGGCTTAACACCGTGCCCTACAGTTCATTACGTCTAAGATGTATGAACCATTATATATCGTAGGAAACTTATTATGCCACGCCACCCAAAAATACGATTCTCTGCTATCCTTGTTGGACTGCTTTTAGTAGGGATTATGTGTGCAATCACCCCCTACAATAACTATTTCTTAGAAAATTCAAGGATAGCAGGGAACCACCTACCTGTCGGTTCAATCTTCGGATTGCTACTTCTTGTCTTCTTTGTCAATCTTCCCTTACGTTTTCTCACACGAAACAACCGATTTTCTTTTTCTGCACTTGAATTAACTGTGATCTGGATGATGATCATAGTTGCTGTCGGTATCCCTTCAATGGGGTTGCTGCAGTTTCTGATTCCCTGTCTCGTAGCACTACGTTATTTTACAACTCCTGAAAACGATTGGGCGGAGACACTTCAACCCCATATCCCCGATTGGTTGATAGTTACAGACACGCAAGCCGTAACAGATTTCTATGAAGGACTTTCACCGGGAGGTAACGTTCCGTGGGCACCTTGGATCAAGCCCTTACTTATCTGGGGTCTTTTTATCCTCGTATTCTATTTCACAACGATATGCCTATGCACAATCCTACGCAAACAGTGGATAGAGCGTGAAAGGTTTTCATTTCCGTTAGTTCAGATTCCTGTACAACTGGCAGCAGAACCTGAACAGGGTAACCTTCTCAATGCATTTTTCAAGAACAAACTACTATGGGTAGGTATGACCCTCCCTGTGCTAATCCATTTTCTGAATGGAATGCATGCCCACTATCCCAATGTACCGGAAATCCCATTACTATTTAATATACATCGTGCTTTTACTGAAAAACCGTGGCATACACTCGGTATGTGGCCCGCGATGAACGTTGCTATTTACTTCTCGGTTATCGGTGTAGCAGCGTTGTTAACACTTGAAGTATCATTTAGTCTATGGTTTTTCTTCCTCTTTTTCAAACTTCAATATATTATCATGAATGCAACTGGTGTCGGAATAGGACCGTGGGTGAGTTGTAGTCGACAAGTTATGGGAGGGTATCTAATCTTTGTGCCTGCTGTTTTCTGGGGTGGACGGGAGCATATCAAATCTATTCTAAGGAAAACGTTCGGTATGTCCAGTCAACAAGTAAATGCTTCAGGAGAAAGACGATTGATAGACGACTCAGATGAACCTATCTCTTATCGTTTGGCACTACTCGGTTTTATTTTCGGATTTGTTACACTCGTTGCATTTTTTATGATTGCTGGAGTAACAGGTTGGGTCGCTGTTGTCACACTTCTTTCGATCTTCATTACCTCTGTTGTATTATCGTGGATGGTGGTAAACGGTGGATTGCTGCTTGTGCAAGCACCCTTCTTTCCATCAGATTACATGAACTATACAATCGGCACAAGTGCAATAGGGCAAAAGAGTCTTGCTGTTCTCAGTTTCCAACGCGGTTTTCTACGGGATTGGGGAGAATTTATGATGCCGAATTTCCTGCACAGCTTTAAGGCAGCAGATGAAGTCCATCTTGTCCGCCGTCGTATTGTTCCAATACTCGGAGTTTCAATTATTGTCGCCATTCTCGTTTCTGTATATGCATCCTTGACACTTGTTTATGATAGAGGCGCGTTGTTCCTTCAGAGTTGGTCCTATGTCGGTGCTCCACGCGGATATTTTAATCGTATGAATAAAGTCATCCAATTTCCAATTGAAACAAATTGGCTTGAAGTCTATAGTATGATTGCTGGTGCAGGATTTACAGGTTTTATGCTATGGATGCGTCAAAGTTTTGTCTGGTGGTCATTACATCCGATAGGATACCTTTTAGGTGCAACCTATCCTTCGTTTCACTTGTGGTCATCAATTTTCTTTGGTTGGATGCTAAAATACATTATACTCAAGTTTGGTGGACCATTGATGTATCGGAGGCTTCGTCCAGTCGCATTCGGATTAATCTTTGGTGAATATGTCATGGTAGGAATCTGGATGGTCGTAGGATTCTTTAGTGGGATTGGTTATCACGCACTCCCGCGTTAATATCGTCTGAACAAGGAATTGAATTATGCAGGCAAACGAAAGTTCACTCAGTACACAATGGAAAACACGCGCTAAAACGCGCCATACTGTAGCAGCTATACGGACATGGCACGTTAATCTAAATCCGCGTGCAATGCCAACACTCGGTTTTGCAAAAGGTGATATACCGGGACAGACGAAATCTAATAATGTGCATGTTGATTGGCGTGGACCTTTCGCAGCACAGGCTGGTGCATTAATCGTTGAAATTACGACCGATAAAGGATTAAAAGGATACGGTCTTGGCGGTGGTGGACTTGCTGGTGCGATGATTATTGACAAACATCTTCAACACTTTGTCCTCGGACGTGACCCGCTTGATGTAGAGGAGATTTGGGAACACCTGTATCACATTACCTCTATCTATGGACGACGGGGACTTGTCATTTATGCGTTAAGCGGGATAGAACTTGCTCTCGTTGATTTATGTGGTAAGATTCTGGATGCCCCTGTCTATAGCCTTTTCAGTGATTCACCTACTCTTCAGATTCCTGCGTATGCAACCGGTGCTGATATCGGTTATTATGCGGAGAACGGGTTCACTGCTTGCAAACTCCCCCTCAGAAACGGACTCGCGGAAGGTGAGGAAGGTTTTGCCCAAAACCTTGATATGATACACACCGCACGCGATGCTATCGGACCAGAAGTGGAACTTATGACAGACATCTATCTTCGTTGGGATGTGGATTATACACTTCGTTTTGCTGATGCAGCAAAGGATGTTAACCTCAAATGGATTGAGGAGCCGATACCTCTTGACGATTATGCGGGAATGGCACAGTTAGTCCAAAAGATAGATCCAACATGGATAGTCTCAGGTGAGCACGAATTCACCCGATACGGATTCCGAGAACTTTTACGATGGAAAGCAGCAGATATGATCCAACCTGATGTGAGTTGGGCAGGTGGATTTACAGAATGCCTTCGTATCGCACGCGAAGCTGCGGAACTCGGTATCCCGACATGGTTACACCAAGCAGGCACACCGTGGGGATTGCATCTCACTGCCTGTCTACCGATGCCGTGTATGGCGGAGACGTTTGGTCCTTCCCGAAATGATGTTGAAAATGAACTTTATAGTCGCTTGCGTCCTACTACTCGTGATGGATTTTTCACGCTCAATGATGCACCAGGTTTTGGTGTTGAGATTGATGAGGCTTTGTTGGAGGCGTATACTGTTGATCGGTTGTAGAGTGAAATGCAAGCATACAACTATCGGATGTGCAGAAATTTAAACAATAGGTGTCAATTTAAGGGATTGATTTACCTGAACTCAAATTGTAAGTAGTAGAGGTAGTTTCTTTGTAGGAGCGACCTCCTGGTCGCGATAAAGGTGCTTATATCGCGACCAGGAGGTCGCTCCTACAGAATGTAAGATGTCGTAGGTCGCAAGCTCGCTCCGACCTACGAAGAACTTAAATTGTCGGTTATGGGTGTGCAAAGATATAAACAACACCTAACGGATATTTACTTGTTTGTACCATAACTGGTTTTTAGTCATCATTCGTATTCGGTCCCCCTTCATCATCATTGGGACCGCTGTCTTCGTTGTCATTTGTCACCCCAACGTTGATTTGCGGAACCTCTAATTTGGAAACTTTGTCAAGCTTCTCCATAAATTCAGGAAAATACATGACTATTCTTTTTGCGAATGCTGGACGTTTGTCTATTTCATCTAAAATCTCTTTTAACAGGAATTGAAACTCTGTAAGACGCTTGCAAAATGCTGTAAGTGATTTAGGGTCTGAATACTGCCTCAAAATGTCTTCAGGTGTCGGATAGGTTAATATAAAGTCGTAATCTTCGTAGTGGAGAATTTGTCTTTGAAAGTTTGGAATTAGTCTTTCAAATTCCTGTTGTTCCATATTAGCCCTGCGATTCTCATCCATTACTGACCATAAATCTTCAATATCTTTCCGACTCTTTTCAAGTTCACGACGATGGATTTCCTCGTGTTCATCTTCGGATAGTAGATCATGCGGGTGTGGTTTTGACGCACTGGGTTGTTTATGTGTTGGTGGTTTCTCAAGTATATTCCTTATTGGGTGTGCCTCATTGTGCCAAGTTCCATTTGCATGCCAGTGTCCTCCTTCAATAGCATTTTTTGGCGGTCTTTTAAACATTGTGAGTCTATTACCGAATTCTTTGCGTGCTAAAAGTCGTAAGTGTGAATTATACACGGCAAGAAATCCCGTTATAGAAATCAGGACAGCACAGATAACAAAATATGTCCAGTATTTTTGCCAAAATGACTTTTCAGGTCTATGAATAGACATAATGTCCTTTTTGTAGCACAAACTGTTAGTTTGTGTCCTACAGTATTACTATCCTAACAACTAAAATGAGACAATTATTAATAGAAATGGTATAACCCTGAGTCCGTTGGTTGAATCGAGTATAGCAACCTCCGACATTGAATTCTAATTGTTGTTTAAGGGATTTTTTAACCTATCTAACCAATCTACAACAATACTCTAAAAGTTTTAGAGTCAATTATGACTAAATTTGTCATATATAAGCCGTAAACCCAGTGCTATAAAGAGATTATAGCCATATACGAAAAAAGACAAAATTACAATTGACTCTAAAAACTCTAAAGTATGACATTTTAGTTCCATTCAATTGACGGTTATATTTACCTAAAAAAGAGACACTCAAATTGAACTTTATAGGGTAGTATCGGATGTATAGAGTAGAGGTGTACCATGTCTGTTATATAGATGTATTCTACCATATTATACCATTTCTAACATACGATGTCTCTTTTTGTAGCACAATCTGTTAGTTTGTGTCCTACAGTACATCAATTTGACATACTCCCTCGCTAAAGCATGGGGGATTCTTAGCTCTTATATTGGCAGCACTTGTTGCTTCCAAACGGCTTTTCCTGCTTCCGTCTCTCGTGCCTCAGTGTGAGGTCTTACTTGGACTCCACAAGCGTTTTCTGTCTCGGTATGCCCTACC